>NZ_FNJI01000018.1 GCF_900104445.1 Desulforhopalus singaporensis
CCGCCATAGGCGATATCCAGAGTGAGCCGCCCTATCGCCGGCACCTCGATCTCCAGGTCTTTTTCAAACACAAAGCTGGGTACGCCCAGAAAAGTAACCTCGCAGGCACGGCCGTTTTCCACCCGTACCCGCACCCGGGTCAGCCCCGCGGGGGTGTCGAGATTGATAAAGGTCTCCGGCTCGGTGACCGGTACCATCCCGGTCTCAACCAGCGCCGTGGCCACCCCGATGGTGTCGTGGCCGCACATCGGCAGGTAGCCGCCGGTCTCGATAAAGATTGCCCCGACATCGGCTTCGGGATGCTTGGGTTCGGTGAGGATGACACCTGACATGACGCTGTGGCCCCGCGGCTCGAACATCAACGAAGTCCGGATCCAGTCCATGTTCTTTTTCAGGTACAACATCTTCTCGGCGATGCTGTCGCCGGGTATGTAGGGAACGCCGCCGGTGATGGTCCTGGTAGGCTCGCCCCCCGTATGGGTGTCGATGGATGTGAAACTGTTCTTGATTATCATTGTTCTTCCCAGGTGGTTTATTGGTACGCCAGTCTCGGCAGCGCCCGGCTGTCAGGGACTAAGAGTTTGCCCGCTCTTTTTCTGCTGTTTTATCGGTCTGACGGTTTCTTCAGCGGCTTTTAACCGCACTCCTGTTTCAACCGTTGCGCCACCATCTTTTCAGGAAATGGCCGCCGTCCATATCCCATCCACCGCCGATCTTGTCCTGGGTACCGATATCTTCTGCAAGCCCCTGAACCACATTGGCAAAGCCTGGAACAATGCAGGCCCCCTGGTCTTTGATGATCAGCTGGATATCGCGATAGATCTCCATTCGCCTGGATTCATCCAGTTCCGCCCTGGCGGAAAGAATAAGCTGATCAAGCTTTTCGTTTTTGTAGTGACTTTCGTTCCACTTGGCATCGGAGAGGTAGGCAAGAGAGAGGATCATGTCCTCCACCGGTCTCGACCCCCAGTTGCTTGCGCAAAAAGGTTTCTTCAGCCAGACATTGGACCAGTATCCGTCGCTTGGCTCCTGGATGACATTGATAGTAATCCCCGCTTTTGTCGCGCTCTCCTTGAACAGTACGCCTGCGTCGACCGCTCCGACGTAGGCTCCGTCGGAACAGTGGTAGTCGACCGTAAGATTGCCAAGCCCCGCCTTCTTGAGGTGAAACTTCGCCTTGTCCGGATCGTAGGTACGCTGGGGGATATCGGCGGCGTGGAAGCGGAAAGCCGGGCCGATCGGGTGGTCGTTGCCTATTTGCCCATATCCCCGCAACACCTTTTCAAGAAATTCCTCCCGGTTTATCGCATGCATCAGCGCCAGCCGGGCATCGAGATTGTCAAAAGGTGCGGTGTCGGCGAACATCGGCAGGGTGTAGTGCCTGGTGCTCGGCACATCGAGGATGCGGACTTTTTGTACCCGCTGGAGACGGCTGACCATTTTCAGGTCAACCCTGTTAATTACGTCAACAGCCCCGGAGACAAGTGCAGTCAACCTGGCGTTGCCGTCATTGATTGCGACGAATTCCGCCGAGTCGAAATAACCGAATTCTTGCTGCCATCCGGTCGTATTGCGTTTAAGCGTTGCCTGCACCCCCGGTTCAAACGACTCAAGAGTATACAGGCCGGTGCCGACTCCGGAGAGGTAATCGGCCTTTCCGTCTTTAGCCGGGGCAATATTCAGGTGGTAGTCGGTCAAAAGGTACGGGAAATCGGCATTGCCGCTCTTCAACTGGAATACAATCAGGTCGTTCCCGTCCTTTTTTATATCGGCAATTCCGGACAGTAATCCTTTGGCACCCGACTTGGAGTTTTCCCCCCGATGCATGTTGATGGAGGTTATCACGTCTTCCGCCCCGAGTGATTTACCGTTGCTGAAAGTGACCCCTTTCCTGAGCCTGAAGGTCCATGTTTTGGCATCGGGAGAAGGCTCCCAGCTTTGAGCAAGCGCAGGCTTTACCAGGTTGTCCTGACCGAGCTCGACCAGGTTGTCCCGAATCGAGAACCCGATCGAGATCATGAACGTGTCATCAAAGGTTGTGGCATCAAGGGAGTTGGAAGCCGATGCTCCTGCCAGTCCGGCACGCAGATGTCCGCCTTTTACAGGACCACCAAATGCGCTCGAATGCAGCAGATGCGGGGAAATCATTAGCGATGCCCCCAGGGCCGACGCTTTCACCATGAAATCACGCCGTGACAGGTCAATACAATTGCCGCTTTTTGTAGAATTGCTTCTCTCAGACATTAAGTTCCCTCCAACGAGCAAAGTTTACTATTGAAAAACGGGTTGGCCGTAACATCGCAGACATCTTTTGGACACTTGCTGCCCCATCACCATGCATCACCTTTACGGTCAGCAGTGATGTTATTTCACGGGAGCAAATTACATGCCAAGGTTTTTTCGGGTCAGGGAGGGAGAAACAGGCCAAGGATAAAGATGAGCTCCTCGAAAAAAAAATCAACGATCTTGATGTCATATCTGAAGATCGTAGGCAAAACAGCAGACGAGCTCCAAAAACAGTCACCAACCACACTGATAAAACCGCACCGATGCATGATGTTTTTTTGTAAAATTGAAAAATATCTTACATTATAGATGTATTTTTTACAGATCCGGAATAGAACTGATTATCCAAGAATGGACGTTCAACGCGGGATGTCATAATAATATAATTACCTGAGTTATTATCCCCAGGACAAACAGAATTTCTGGTGCTTGGTTTGCAGGGGATGTCAGTGCAATGAGCTTTGAGGCCCCCCGTCAGGATGGCTGTGGTTTAGTAATTCCCACCCAACAACACCCATTGCCTCTCCGGAGCTTACCGGTAGCATGAAAACTCATCATGCACACCTCCGGAGAATAAAGCTTGATCACTTCTGCCAGGGTGTGTTGACCGTTTGTGCTTGAGGATAAAGTGAAACCCGGAGACTGAATCAGATCGCAGTGATCAGTTCCGCCAATAGGGAAATATTACAGGAAAAGAGAAAGGCAATGACTACTTGTAGAGAGAAGCGGCTCAAGCTGGGTATGCACACATATACCCTGCACCTGAGCGGACTGGGAGAGAGCTGGGGGTTCAACAGTGAACATGCCTATGAAAAAACGATCGATCTGCTGGAACTGATGGAACTGGCCGCTGAATGGGGGCTCGATGGTCTTCATGTAACCAACGTCGACCTGGAAAGCCGTGACCCGAAACGTCTGGCGGAGGTAAAAGCTGCTGCCAAAGGGCACGATCTTTACCTGGAATACAACGTCTCCTTCAACGCCCCCTGCGATCCGCGGGTCAATTCATCGGTGCGACAAGCATTTTGCACAGCTCACGCCATCGGCGCCGACCTGGTAAAGTACAGTCTTGATATCGAGCGTCCGAGACCACTGTACGGCACCTGCATGCATCCGGACGTCATACGCCAGCTGAGCAATCGCTGCAATGAATTCAAGGCGAATATAGCCCTGATGGAAAAGCTTGGCGTGCGGCTTGCCATTGAAAATCATTGCGACACCTACGCCGATGAAATTATATGGATAATCGAGCAACTCAATCACCCGATGATCGGCGCCTGCCTGGATACCATCAACCCCCTGGTTGTGCTTGAAGGGCCTGAACAGGCGGTCAACAAGCTGGCTCCCTACGCTTTCTGCTGTCACCTCTGTGATAATAAGCTGGTGGTCGACGCCAACGGAACCCATTCCATTGGTGTCGCCATCGGCACCGGTGATATCGACTGCAACAAGGTCCTGCAGACCCTCAGGGACAACGCTCCCCTGGACCGCATTACTTTTGAGGTAGAGTGGGAAATGGGCGAAGATTCCATGGAAGTCGCCCGTAAAAAAGAACTCCAGGCCTGCCTTGACAGTATCGACTACTTGAGAAACGTATTGGGGATAGGCGCAAGGAACCGGTAGGCACCCGGCTTATTTCATAAAAATAAACATCTGCATCCAGGCTGTTTACCTGCAATGCGCTACACCATTAATCCCGATTGATTTTACGGGTGCAACGGGTAACTGTTTTTAAACTTCTGAAGACACGATCGCTTTCTCTTTTCCCGTAGTCGGAGTGCGACAATTTCGGGTTATGCCCGGATATGTAGATAAAAAACAATACGTAATCCAAATTTTAAGCCGCAATCATTGTAACAGCTAACGCCTTAATAGTAAGATACTGTCAGGACGGCACCCATATTTGCCGACAGATAGACACTCTGCGCGTTTCATCCCGTTACAGTGAACCCACCTGTTCTTTTTCAAACTCACGTGTAATGCGTAGATTTTGCTTATGACAGTATCAGGATATTCCGTTTTAAAATTTGACACCCGGCCCGAACGCAGACAATTATGCGCAATAAAGATCTTGATCTAGAGACAGTACTTTCACCAGCCTACCTGCAGATCTGGGAGAACTCCCTCCTTGGCGTAATGATACTTGATAAAGAAGGCCTTATTCTTTATGTAAACAAGATACTTTCCAGAACAGATGACCTGCTCGACCTGGATGTCATAGGCAAACCTATGACGAGCTTTTATGCTATCCAGGAAAGCGATCACCTCTCCATCCAGGCAATTAAAACCGGCAAACCGATTTTAAAGAAAACGGTAATTTACTATACGATAAAGAAAAAATTAGTGAACTCTTTATGCTCAAGTTTTCCATTGATTTCAAAAGGAAAAATTGACGGAGTCATTCATTTTTCTCTCAATCTGCAGGTCAGCCAGAACTTATTTGCAAGCTACCCTGCACCGAAAAAAAAGGTACCCCTCGTAAGCAGCCGTTATGCGGTCCCGCGAAAATATACCTTCGATTCAATTATCGGCAAAGATACCGTTCTCAACGACGCTATCGATTATGCCAGAGCAAACAGTCGTACCGATTTTCCGGCCTTAATCTGGGCGGAAACCGGTTGCGGGAAAGAACTGTTTGCCCAGGCGATTCATTACGAATCCACCAGGGCCGGCAAACCTTTTATCCCGATAAACTGTGCGGCAATTCCTGAAAATCTACTTGAAACCACCCTGTTTGGTACCGCCAAGGGTGCATTTACAGGGGCAATCGACAAATCGGGCCTTATTGAAAAAGCCGAAGGTGGAACTCTGCTGCTGGATGAGCTTAACTCAATGTCTCTTGATATGCAGGCAAAGCTTCTCAGGGTGGTGCAGGAAAAAAAAATCAGGCGGGTGGGAGCCCATCGGGAAAAACCGTTTGACGTAAAATTCATCTCAACCTGCAATATTCCACCGTCCCGGGCTCTGGAGGAGAACAAGATACGGCTCGATCTCTTTTACCGGCTGGCGGTCGTAGTGATCGAGATACCAACCCTGAAATCACGCAAATCGGATATTGCGCTTTTGTGCAGTCACTTTCTTGAAAAATGGACCCAGTCTAAACTGCATGTTGCCGATCAGATCACCATTTCCGATGAAGTATATGCTATTTTCAATAAATATCACTGGCCGGGCAATGTCCGTGAACTGGAACATACCCTGGCGTCAACCCTGACCTCTCTTGGCACTGAAAAAACTATTTACAAACATCATCTTTCTTCATATTTCATCGATAATTATGAAAAAACTATTGAAGACAGGATGCGGGGGGAAAAACTTTCAAGCCATCATCATCCATTTCACCATCCCGGCTATATGGATCAGGCTGACATGTCCGGTCACGACAAAATATGTTTAAAGACCGCCGTCGATATGTTCGAAAAAAAACATATCGAGCAAGCCCTGACAAGAGCGGGGTACAATATCTCGAAAGCCGGACGGCTGCTCAACCTCTCATCACAATCGCTACGTTACAAAATCAACAAGTTGAATATTCAATTAATAAACGATTAAGTTATCCTCTCTCCTTCAGGATTCATCAACGCCTGAAATTACTCCCCTGTCACACCCCGAGATATCTCGACTGCAGTTCAGGCTGCAAGCAAAGTTCTCCATTGGTGCCTGTCCAGACGATTTTTCCTTTTTCCATGATGTAGTGGCGATCGGCAATTCGAAACAGAGCGCCCAGGTTCTTATCGACAACGAGGATAGAGAGCCCTTTTGATTTCAAAATAGTGAGCCCACGCCAGATTTCCTGGCGAACCAGGGGAGCCAACCCCTCGGTCGCTTCGTCGAGGACAAGCAGTTTGGGGTTGATCATCAGCGCCCTGCCTATTGCGAGCATCTGCTGTTCTCCGCCCGACAGCTGATTGCCAAAACTATCCAGACGGTCTCCGATTCGTGGGAAAATAGTGAGAATATCATCCATGGTATACGGCTGAGCGGATCCGGTGTGATTGGCGGCAGTAACCAGAATATTTTCCCGGACCGTGAGGTTAGGAAAAATCTGCCTGCCTTCCGGTACCAGCCCGATACCAAGCCTTGCGATGCAGTAGCTCGGAGACGCCCCTATCTCTTTGCCACAAAAGGTTATGGTCCCTTTTCGTATCGCGGCCAGGTTCATGATCGATTTTATGGTGGTGGACTTGCCCATGCCATTGCGGCCGAGCAGGGTGACCACTTCACCCTCACCCACATCAAGAGACACCCCGAACAGAGCCTGGCTCTCGCCGTAATATGTATCGATTTCCCGTATCGTCAGCATTACCAGCCGTCACCAAGGTAAGCCTGCTGCACCCGTCGATTTTTTCTGACCTGATCAACCGGGGCGGTAAGTATCGCCTCTCCGTATACCAGCACAGTGACCATGTCGGCCAGGGAAAACACCACATCCATATCGTGTTCCACCAGCAAAATAGTCAGCGTACCCTTTAATTTTTCGATAAGCTTGGAAAGCTCAATCGTGCCCCCCGGTCCCATCCCGGCCATGGGCTCATCGAGTATGAGAAGCTCCGGATCTCCGGTGAGGGCCATGCCAACTTCGAGCTGACGCTTTTCACCGTGGGACAGATGACTTGCCTTGAGGTGTCGCCGATGAGCGAGATCGACCCGGCCAAGAGCACCTTCCAGTTTTTCCTTGACGATCCCGCTGCGCAGACTGTGACGCCAGAAATGAAAATTGTGGCCGCTGTGGGCGCAGATCGAGAGCGCCATATTTTCGCCTACTGTGAGATTTTCAAATATATGGGTTATCTGAAACGACCTGGCTATCCCCAGATGAGCACGCCGGTAATCTTTGAGGCGGGTGATATCCTGTGAATTATATATGATTTTACCGCTGTCGGGGAAAATATCGCCTGTAAGCTGGTTAACAAGCGTGGTCTTCCCGGCTCCGTTCGGACCGATAAGGGCGTGAACGTGGCCGCGGTCAATACCAAAGCTGAGGTCATTGGTTGCGGTGACGGCCCCAAAGGCTTTATTCAGCCCTTTCACCTCCATGATTTTATCATTCATTGCCGTTTTCCCCTCCGGCAACCAGACCGAAAAGCCCCCGCTTGGCAAAAATAACCACCAGCACCAGAAAAGGCCCCATGTATACCATCCAATGTTCGGTGTACATGGCAAGATTTTCCTCCACAAGAAGAAATACCGCGGCCCCGAGAACCGGCCCGAAAAGAGTTCCGAGCCCGCCGAGCAGCACCATCACCATCAGCTCCCCCGAGAGAGTCCAGTGCATGAGACCGGGACTGACGTACTCGGTCTGGTTTGCGAGCAGGCCGCCGGCAAGCCCGGCTCCGGCCCCGGCGATAACAAACAAGGCCAGCCTGTAGCTGTAGGAGTTTATGCCGAGCGCCCTGATTCGTCGCTCGTTATTGCTGCAACCGCGGACGATCAACCCAAATCGGGAATAGACAAGACGGCGCGCCACGAAGATGAAAACCAGCAACGACCCGAGGCACAGGTAATAAAAGTGGATGTCATTGCCAAGATCCATCCCGGGGATACTTGAGCGGGAATAGAGCGACAATCCGTCATCACCTCCGTATTTCTCAAGAGAGACAAAGAAATAGTAGAGCATCTGGGCAAAAGCCAGTGTAATCATGATAAAATGCATCCCTCTGGTGCGTAAACAGAGCGAACCGATAACCAGGGCGAACAGGGCACTGATCAGAACGGCGAGGGGCAGTACCAGCAGGCCGTTTTCGCTTCCCTCAAGAACAAAAGGCCAGGTAAAAAGCGGCTCCATCTCGGAGGCGTGATGAAAAAATATTGCCACGACATACGCACCGATGCCAACATAGGCTGCATGTCCCAGGCTTATCATGCCGGAAAACCCGAGGAGCAGATCCAGGCTCACCGCCGCAAGGCCGTAGATGAGTATTCTTGAAAACAGGGAAATGTAATAGTCGTGCCCAGACCAGGAAACGAGTATCGGCAGAATCACGAGCAGCAGCCCACCTGACGCGACGATACTATTTTTACGCAGTGTAGAAGTCATCAGCTGTGTGCGGGAAAAAGACCTTTGGGTTTTACAACCAGAACAGCCGCCATAAGAATATAGATTGCCATGGACGCAAGGGAGGAAGCGACACTATCAGCGGTGGACGAATCAAACAACATCCGAAAGACAGCGGGCAGAAACGCCCGTCCCAGAGTGTCAACAAGCCCTACCAGGACAGCTCCGGCCACCGCTCCGCGAATTGAGCCGATCCCCCCTATTACGATGACCACGAAAGTGAGAATCAGGATACTTTCCCCCATGCCCGACTCCACCGCCAGGATCGGTCCGGCCATAACTCCGGCAAGCCCGGCAAGGAGCGTTCCGAGCCCAAACACCAAGGTATAGAGCAGCTTGATATTAACGCCCAGCGCCCCCACCATTTTCCGGTTTACACCACCTGCCCGAATCTGCATCCCCAGCCTTGTTTTGGCAAAAAGCGCCCAGAGCGACACGGCGACCGCAAGCCCCACACCGATAACCGCGAGCCGATATACCGGATAGACAAGGCCTGGCAGCAACTCAACCGAACCCCCGAGCCAGAGCGGGACCTCCATGAACAGCGGCTGACGTCCCCAGATTATACGGGTCAGCTCGTTGAAAAACATGATAAGGCCGAAAGTGGCAAGCACCTGATCGAGATGCTCCCGCTCATACAGCCTGCGCAGAACGACAAACTCGACCACCATCCCGCAGAGCGCCGCAGCCGGAAGTGCCGCGGCCACCCCCAGCAAAAAGGAGCCGCTGGCGGCTGCCACGGTTGCGCCGACGTAGGCTCCGATCATGTAAAAAGAGCCGTGAGCCAGGTTGATCACCTGCATGATGCCGAAAACAAGGGTCAGACCCGCCGACATCAGAAACAAAGTTATTCCCAGCTGCAGACCGTTGAGAAACTGTTCAATTACCAGGAGCATAATAACCAGAGGCGGTAAAGCGCCTCCCTGTAATCAATATAACCTACATTTTACACTGCGACGCATACGCGTCGACATGGTCTGCGAAAACTTTTTTGACGGTCTTGTTGGTGTATCCCGTATCCGTCTTGACAACTTCCCGGATGTAGACATCCTGGACCGGATGCTGATTGGTCCCGAACCTGAAATTGCCGCGTACCGACGCAAAGTCGGCCTTTTTAAGCGCCGCCTTGAAAGCGTCGAGATTGTCCAGGTTGCCGCTGACGGCTTTCAGGGCACTGCCGATCAACCGGGCGGTATCGTATCCCTGGCCTGCGTACAGAGTCGGCATGCGCCCGTATGCTTCGACATAGGCTTTGACGAACTGCCGGTTTGCCTCATTATCCAGGTCATGGGTCCACTGGGAGCCGTTCTTAACGCCTACGGCGGCAGGTCCCACCGCATTCAGTATCCGTTCGTCAAAGGAAAAGGCCGGGCCATATACCGGAATCTCCCGGCCAAGCCCCGCCTGGGAATATTGCTTGAGAAAATTTATCCCCATCCCGCCAGGCAGAAAAAAGAACACCGACTCGGGTTTTGCGGCGCGGATAGCAGCTATCTCCGCCGCGTAGTCGGCCTGTCCCAGCTTGGTGTAGACTTCCGCTACGATATCACCCGTGAAATAGCGTTTGAATCCGGCGAGATGATCTTTTCCGGCGGGGTAATTGGGGGCCAGCAGGTAAACCGATTTATGCCCCGTCTCCGACACGTACTGACCCACCACCTCGTCGAGATTGTCGTTCTGGTAGGAAACGCTGAAATAATTTGGGCTGCACCCCTTGCCGGCAAGCTTTGACGGCGCGGCGTTGGTGCTCAGATAGACGACATCCTGGCGGACGACTTTAGGCACAACGGCCATGGCGACGTTTGAAAAAACTATGCCCGTGAGAATCCTGACCTTGTCTTTTTTGATATATCTCTCCGCAATCTGCTTGCCCTTGTCCGGCTTTCTGCCGTCATCCTCGACCATCAGTTCAACCGGAATCCCGCCAAGTTTTCCTCCCTCCTGGGCGATCGCAAGTTTAAAACCGTCCCTGGTGTCTTCGCCAAGATATCCCGCCTTGGTCGACAGTGTCGTAATCATCCCGATCTTTACAGGCTCGGCGATTGCGAGATGAGTGCATGCAGCAAGAAAAAACAGAACGAACACCACCTTCTTCATATTTTCCCCCTCAAGTAGATATTTGCGGTGAGCCATGCGATATCCACGCGGTGGCAACAGACAACCTCCCGGATACACACAATCGGACCAACAACGACAATAGCCAGGACAACTGCAGGCTCGAACTTTCGGCAGCAAATCTGCAAGACAACTGTTGACCGCTGGAATTAACAACACAACTAACCCTAGCCGAAGAACGGCGACGAGGCAACTTTTTCCGTGATGCTGGGCCCATCGAGCCTCCAACCGACTTATCAGCAATTTTCATGGAATTTCACTTGCGGCAAACGCAGATATCTGATTGTCTATGGGACCTGATCATAGCTGAATTAACGTCAACCAGGTGATGAAATGGACGGCGGAACTCTTCTGTTGTTTTTTATAACCGTATTCCCGCTGATTCTCACTCCGGGGCCGGATATTATCTTCACGGCATCCCAGGGACTTGCCAGAGGCAGGGCGGCGGCCCTCAAGGCGGTTGCGGGGATATTGCTCGGCTACACGGCCCACGGTATATTGTCGGCTTTCGGCATCGCGGCGTTGGTATCGGCCTCTCCCTTTCTTTTTTCCGTGCTCAAATGGATCGGCGTCATCTACCTGTTCTGGCTCAGCGCGCAGATTCTCTACTCGGCCTTCAGCAAAAAGGGCGGGATCAGGCTGCAGACACCGGACAACGTCTCTTTATGGCGCGGGTTTTTCACCAGTTTCCTGAACCCTAAAGGACTGCTGATGTACCTGGCCATTTTGCCGCAGTTTATATCTCCCGGCGCCAGCGCAGCCGTTCAGGCGCTGATCCTGTCGATACTGTTCATTCTCGGCTGCGCGACGGTTTACAGCGCAGTCGGGGTGCTTGCCTCCAGGGCTCACGGCAGCGGGATATCGGCCATCGCCCGGCGGCGGCTGGAAACTTTTACCGGCCTGATGCTGGCCGGCGCGGCCCTGAAACTGGCGGGCGAAGTCCATTGACCGGCAAACGGGAGAGAACATTGGGCAGTGAAGTAAACCCGGATCCGCCCCCTTGCTCTACTGCTTGAAAAACTTGAGCAGGGCATGCAGGGTTGTCAGCGGATGGGGCGGACACCCGGGGATATAGAGGTCGACGGGAATAAGACTGTTGAGGTCGCCGACAATTTCATCACTGCCGTAAAACGGTCCGCCGGAGATCGCACAGCTGCCGCTGGCAATCACCACCTTTGGCGAAGGTACCGCCTCATAGGTGGCCAAAAGCGCCTGTTTCATATTGCGGGAAACGGGGCCGGTGACATGGATACCGTCGGCATGCCTTGGCGAGGCGACAAAATCAATGCCGAAACGGGAAAGGTCAAAGAATGGGGTGTTGAGCACATTGGTATCCGCTTCGCAGGAATTACATCCCGCCGCCGAGACCTGGCGAAGCTGAAGAGACCGGCCGAACAGTTTTTTGAAGTGGCGCCTGGAATGATCCGCCAGGTCCGGCATCTCACCCGTTGTCACCAGTGCTTTTCGAGAAGCGCTGCCCAACTCAAAGTTGGTGCTGAAGCGGACGAACTCCCCGTCCCCCTCGGCTTCACACTGGCCGCAGAATACGCACCTGCCCAGATCAATGGATTTTTCCTCAGAATTTATGGCATCCTGGGGACATAGTGCCGCACACCTGTCAACAATCTCCTCGCTGCACTGCCCGTTTATTACCGGCATTCCCCGGTATCGGCGATAGAGGGAGATCGGCTTTTTGGGGTATTCGGAAGTCTTGCATCCCTGCTCGAATCTATTTTTTATAATTTTCAGCATAATAACCTCCAGACCGACCCGGAAAACGGATGCGATCTCTTAACAACATCTCATTTACAGGTCAAATCCGCAGTAGGAGAGGTTGAAACTCTTGTTGCACAGTGGAAAATCCGAGATCTCCTGGTTTCTCAGCGACATCGCCAGACCGGTCCAGTTATGAAAAGACGGATCCTTGATCTTGTAGCGCACAATCTTTCCGGCGGAATCGGTGAGAATACAGTGCGACACCTCCCCCCTCCATCCCTCGTTCACGGTTACCACAAAGGCGTCCGGGGCAAGCCGGTGCTCCCCCGCCCGCACCGCGGTCGGGATGTCGCCGTCTTGTTCATACATTTTCACAAGGGTGTCAATAAGCGTCAGCGAATGCATAATCTCTTCTCTTCTCACCGTCGCCCTGCTGTTGACGTCACCGTTTATCACCCGGTTTCTGTTCGTCCCGAGCTCCCGGTAACATTCACTTGGAAACGCGACCCTCACGTCGTAGGCCAACCCGCAGGCCCTGCCCGCATAACCGACGAGACCAAGGTCTTTTGCGGTTTGATACGCCACCGTGCCGGTATTTTCGAACCTGGCCAGGACCGTATGGGCGGTGAAAAGCAGATCGCACACATGTTCTATCTCCGGTCTGATCTCAGCAATTTTTTCCTTTATGAGCAGACACTGCTCCTCACCCATGAGATGAGCAACCCCGCCCGGCCTGAGAAGCCCCTTGCCGAAACGGTTGCCGCAGAGCACCTGCAACAGGTTCAGGAATTCGCCCCTGATTCTTCCCAAATAGGCGGCGGGCGGATTAAAGGCCACATCTCCGCTTAAGGCACCGAGGTCGCCGACATGATTGGCGATACGCTCAAGCTCCAGGGCTATGCAGCGGACGATGCTTGCCTTTTTATCGACCCCGAGTCCGGCAAGGGCCTCAATACCCTGGCACAGGCACAGGTTGTGTCCGACTGCCGTATCTCCGGCTATCGATTCAGCGACAATCGGATACCGCTTTTGCGGCAGCTTCGGCATCATTTTCTCGATGCCCCGGTGCTGGTAACCGAGCTGGATTTCCAGGTGCAGCACTTCTTCCCCGGCGCACTGAAAACGAAAATGCCCCGGCTCGATGATTCCTGCATGAACCGGCCCCACACCAACCTCGTGAATCGACTCCCCGCCGATTGCAAAATAGGGATAGTTGCCGGGGATTTCCTTACTGTAATCGTTGGCAAAGACGTCCTTTTCTCCTGAATAATTCTCGTGGTAGCGCACCATTTTCAGCCACGGGTGTCCGTCGGGTTTGAGACCGTACTGTTCTGCAATCTCCCTCTCGAACATGTGAAATTTTTCGCTCACCGCCCCCGTAAACGATTTAAAGATAGTGCCGACCTCGGTCTGCAGGACATAGAGGTCGTGGTTGCGTACCACCGCCACCAGACGGTACTGCCCGTTTTCCTCATAGGCGAAAAACTGGACGATAAAGCCGTCATTTTTAACGAACTCGGAGAGTGTCCTGAAAAAGTCGCCATAATCCACCCGCGGTATGGAAGATCTCAAGACCGCTACTCCGTTTTTTATTCGCAAAAGATTATCCATGAATACCACCAATCATCTTAATCGAGTCGATTATTGTCACGTATACGGTTTCAGGCATCCAGAAGCACAGCACCAGCGAAGTGAGCAGCAGGGCGTAGGCGGGAATAAACCGGAGAGGTTTCTCGCCGAGCCCGGCAGCTGTCGTGGCCTCGCCGAACGACATGGCCATAAACACCCTGCCGCAGCCGGCAACTGCCAGGATCAGCGCAAAAACAAACAGGACGACACTGACGTACCAGTGTCCCCTGATCGCGCCGATGACAACCATAATCTCGCTGACAAACATGCCAAACGGCGGCAGCCCGCAGAGCCCCACGAACCCGGCGAAAAACGAGACGAAAGTCCGCGGCAGGCTGTGAATAATTCCACCGATGCGGCCTGCCTGTTTGGTGCCGAAGCCAAGCAGGATGTTTCCGGCGGAAAGAAAGAGTGACGACTTCAGCAGGGAGTGGTGAATGAGGTGGATGAAGGCACCGTACAACGCGAGCCCGCCGATCCCGACCCCAAAGGAGATTATCCCCATATTTTCAATGGAGGAATAGGCCAGCATCCGTTTATAGTCCGGCTGGCCGACAATAAAAACTGCGCCAACCAGCATGGAACAGAGCCCGAAACCGACCAGGACACTGCCGGAAAAATCGCCGAGCCCGGCACTGTTCATCAGTACATGGGTCTTGTATATGCCGAGAAAGGCACAGTTCAGCAGAGCTCCGGACAACAGCGCCGACGCAGGACTCGGAGCTTCGCTGTGGGCGTCAGGCAGCCAGGTGTGCATCGGCGCAAGCCCCATCTTGGTTCCGAACCCGATTACGATAAACACAAAGCCCGCCTTGAGCCAGACCGGGTCAAGCCTTGTTGCCACCGTATTGAGCGAGGTGAACGTCAGGGGACCGGCGATATTGCCGAGATCCATGGCAAGGGTGATGAAAAAGATCCCGAGCAGCGCAAGGGCGATCCCCACCGAGCAGATGAGGACATATTTCCAGGTCGCTTCCAGGGCCTGTTTCGAACGATGGATAAATATAAGCGGCGCGCTCACCAGAGTCGTCGCCTCAATGGCAATCCAGAGCACTATGGGGTGGTCGGAAAGGGCCACCATGGACATGGTACCGAGAAAAAGCATCATGCAGCAGCTGAACACCCGCGCATGAGCCATCTTCGTTTCAATCACATAGGAAAATGCGTAACACGAGATGGCGACAAAAATTATGGAAGTCACCAGGAGAATGAGCAGCCCCTCCGGTGCGGCGGTAAAAAATGCGGGATAGAGGGGAGAGAGGCTGGCGTGCCAGATCATGAGCGTCAGCAACAGATGGCCCGCCGCCGTACCAGCAAGAACAAACCTGCTTGATTTTGCCGGTGCAGCCAGGGAAACCAGCCCCATGACAAAGGGGAATAAAAAGACAGATTCTATCATTGTTTCAATCCTTTAGTTGTCCCAGCAAGGTCGTGTCGATATCATCGAAAGCGGTATTGATGTTGTTGAGGATAATGCCCATGATCATAACCCCCACGAGGAGGTCAAGCAGCACCCCGAATTCAACGATGTAAATTGTATGACTGCGCTTGGTGAGGGCGGTGCCGATCAGGTAGATGCCGTTTTCCAGCATCAGGTAGCCGATCACCTGGGTAATGGCCTTGCGCCTGGCCATCATCAGGAAAAATCCTGCGGCAAGCGTACTGTTTGCGGTAATAAGCGCAAAAGAGCGGCCCTCCGGCAGGCTGAGATGGAGCGAGTTTACGATAAACACCGAACCAAGCAGGACCGCAAGGCCCGTGACGATAGAGGCGTGATAACCGACGATGGGCTCTATCTCGCGCTTGATCGACACCCGCTTCACCGCCCAGTAAAGGAGCACCGGAATAAGCGCCCCCTTTATGAAGATCATGACCAGGTAAAAAAGGGCGGCACCTCCGTCGGGAATTTCATGACTATTGAGAAACAACGGTGTCACTGACACCATGACCCCCTGCAGAGCCATGATCTTCACCAGCGCCATAAGTCTTGTCGACCCGAGCGACAACAGCACAGAGAGGAGGATAAGGACCAGAATAAAGTCGGCGAAATTGATCATTGGAACACCCCCATTGTCAGTATGGCCGCAAAGAAAACCAGGGCAAACGAGGTAAGGACGAATTGCGGAACAAGATTCATTCTGAACCTGGCGGTAATGGACTCGACCACGCCGATCGCTCCGTAAATGAGCACCATAAGGGTCGTGAAAATAATACCATTGAGCAGTCCTGCACCAGCAGAGAACGGATAGATGAGATGAACGATAAACGCCGAATAGAAAAAGAGTTTATAAAAGGACGCCAGTTCGATAAGAGCCAGATCCGGTCCGCTGTGATCGAGAATCATCACCTCATGGATCATGGTCAGCTCCAGATGGGTCGCCGGATCGTCAACCGGCACCCTGGAACACTCGGTGAGCATCACCATGAACATGGATACGATAACCAGAACAAGCAGCGCCCCGGAGGGATCGACCAGGGAAACGGGGTTGTCGCCGAGAAAATATTCACTGAAGCTGAGCGAGCCGTTTATCCGGCAGAAAAGGATGAGAACGGTAAAGATGGTCAATTCAGCTATTGTTGAGAAGAAAACCTCCCGGGCAGCTCCCATGCCCTCGAACGGCGAGGCGGTATCCAGTGCCGCAACAACGGTAAAAAACCTGCCGGTCCCAAGGATATAAAAAAGAGCTATTACATCGCCATGAAACGAGAAGAGCGGCTCAACTCCACCAAAGGGGAAAAAACTGAGCACCAGAAGCGCCGAACCAAAACCGACCGTCGGCCCCAGTCTGAAGACAAAAGTTGTACTGGTGCTGTACACCGAACATTTTCGCAACAGTTTTGCCAGGGTGTAATATTTGATCAACAGGGGCGGCCCCTTTTTACCGGCAAAAAATGCTTTTGTCTTCAGGATAATACCTGGAAAAAGGGGCGCAGCCAGAAGCACTAGGCACAGCAAGATATACTTTTCCATTATTTACCTCGGTATCAACAGTGACAGCTATATCGACAGATCAGATAAATGGCAGAAGTACAATGATCGTCACGATGATATAGCCGATGTACAATTGAATATGTCCATGCTGTATCCAGCGGAGTTTACCTAAAAAATAGAGCATCGGCGTGACTATGCGGTCAGCCAGCACGGTCTCGGCGATGTCGTCCACGCGGGTCTCATAACAAGGTCTGTCGGGGAAAATTCTCTTTATCCCGGAGTATCTGGTTCTTATATGCACAAAAAAACTGAAGAATTTGACAACACTCATGGCGTATGATGTTCCGGTGTACTGCATCCGCGCCGCAGGCTGGGTAAAGCCGCATCCCCAGGTGGGACCTGTGCGTATTTTTTTGCCCAGGTAGAAGATTTTTCTCAGCACCACACAACAGAGGAACAGCCCCGCAAACAGACGACCGGCCAGCGCCAGGTTGGCCGTTGCCGCGACGAGGTCTGCTGCGGCCGCGGTCGAGACCGGGACCAGGCCCTTTAATCCCATGAACGCAACCTGAACGAATGGTTCGGGGAAAATTCCGATGACGACGCACGCGCCGGCAAGAACAGCCATCGGCACGGTGGCGCAACATCGTGTTTCCACAGCAGATGCTGCCTGTCCGGTTCTCGGTTCCCCGAGAAAGACCAGTCCGACCACCTTGGTAAAACAGGCGGCAGCCAGCCCGCCTGTAACAGCGAGAGATAATATGGCGAGCATGGACAGGATGAACAGCCCCCCCGCCGCGCCAAGTCCCTGGAACGCTCCGTAATAGATCAGGAATTCACTTACGAAACCGTTAAAGGGCGGCAGCCCGGAAATGGCGACCGAACCGACCATAAAGGTCCTGCCCGTAATCGGCATACGCTTGAGCAAACCTCCCAGCTGGTCAATATGGTTCACTCCGGTCTTCTTCAGTACCGCTCCAGCCCCGAGAAACAGCAAGGACTTGAACACCGCATGATTGAGTACGTGGAGCAGACCTCCGACAAAACCAAAAACCGCCATTTTCATATTTCCTGAAGAAACCCCCACCATGCCGATACCGAGACCAATCAGGATGATGCCTATATTCTCGACACTGTGATACGCGAGCAACTTTTTGAGATCATGCTTTCCAAGCGCATAAACAACTCCCAGCACCCCCGAAACCATACCCGCAAGAAGAATTGTCTGGCCAAGAACCGTCCCCGTTGTCCCCAGCAGTGCGTAGAAGCGGACGATGCCGTAAATTCCCATCTTGATCATGACTCCCGACATTATTGCCGAGATATTGGACGGTGCGGCCGGATGGGCGTGCGGCAGCCATATATGCAGCGGGAACATTCCTGCCTTGGAGCCGAACCCGACAAGTGCCAGCATAAACACCACTGGTTTTATCTGCTCCGGCAGCTGCGCCAGGGCGACAAGATCAAAGGAGGCCGAATACCCGTACGCAAGCCCCATGGCGGCGAAAATAAAAGCAGCACCGGTCTGGGTGAAGAGGAGATAAATGTATCCCGCCCTGCGACTGGTCTTGTTCTGGTAGTCGTGGATCACCAGCATAAAGGAGGAGACGGACATCAACTCCCAGGCCAGGACAAAACTGGCAATGGTGTCGGCGGCGACCACCAGCGCCATGGCAATGATGAGGACGTTGGTGAAAAAGAAATGCACCCCCGTCTCTATCTTACTGTTCGAGTCGTCCATATAGTGAAAACTGTAGAGCACGGCCAGCGGACAGACGCCAAATATCGGGACGAGAAAAAATGCTGAAAGAGAATCCAAAAAGAAGCGGAGTTGAAAAAAATGCAGCCAGTGCAGGGAGTATGGACCTGCAGCCGCTCCCGAGAAAATAGTCACCGCCCCGTACAGACCGAGCAGACAGCCAACAACGGTAATGGTAGTGTAGACCGCTTTCATCAGGCGGAAAAACCGGAAGATGACCAACGGCAGGAGTCCGCCGACAAACAGGACAACAACTGAAAGGGAAAAAATCTCCATCGCTCCTCGCAAAGAATGTGATTAGCCGCTACGCCGGATATTGAGCCGGCCGAGCTGTCTTTATCGGACCCATCTGGCACGAGCAATATATATACCAGCTCTCTTGCATATCAGATAAGATCTCGATATCACGAAACTATCAAGCAGCACACGGGAAGATATCGTTGTCTATACCGCCAAATTTCGCGCTATGGGCAGTGATGCCGGGGCAAATTGCCCCGGCATCACTGCCCATAGCGCGAAAAGACAAGACACGTCACGGATGAAACAACAGGACGGGGGAAAACATCAAACGGATAGCCAGGCAGCGGGTTCTTGAGTGAGGCATTATGCCCCGACAGGGCATAATGCCTCACTCAAAAGGAAAATCGCAGTTTGCGGATCATGACCAGCAACAATGGACGCATCAGGAAGCGTCGCTCTCCTCATAGCGCTGCAGCTTCCGGTAAAGGGTTTTCCGGTCCACCCCCATGATCCGTGCGGCCAGGGTTCTGTTGCCCCCGGTGGTTTTGAGCACATACATGATATAACGCCGCTCCATCTCCTCCAGGGAAATAAGCTCGGCGGGGTCCTGCGCCGACAGGAGGAAATGATCGTTGCGATAAAAGCGTATCTTTTCGGGCAGGTCTTCGGGGACTACCGTATCAAAATGGGTCAAGGCGACGGCATGCTCCATGGCGTTGCGCAGTTCCCGGACATTACCGGGCCAGTTATACCCCAGGAGCTTTTCCGCAGCCGCGTCGGAAATGCCGATGATCGCCTTGTTCTGCCGCTCCGACAACTGCTCCATGAAATTTCTAGCAAGCAGGAGGATATCCGCCCCCCTGGCGCGAAGAGGAGGCATCTCTATCTGTATCACATGGAGCCGGTAGTAGAGATCTTCCCGGAAAAGACCGTCTTCAACAGCCGACTCCAGATCCCGGTTGGTGGCGGCGATTATCCGCACGTCAAACGGGTGTTCCACCGTTCCGCCAACCGGCCGGACGCAGCGCTCCTCCAGCGCCCGCAAAAGCTTCGGCTGAAGGTCCAGGGGTATTTCCCCCACCTCGTCAAGGAACAGGGTTCCGCCGTCGGCCTCAAGGAACAGTCCCGTAGTGTCGCTTCTTGCGTCCGTAAAAGCACCTTTTTTGTGGCCGAACAGCTCACTCTCCAGCAGCTGTGCCGGCATGGCGGCGCAGTTGATGGTGGTCAGCGGACGATCGCTGCGGCGGCTGTGGTTGTGCACCGCCCTGGCAACAAGCTCCTTGCCCGATCCGCTCTCCCCCGTAATCAAAAGAGACGCCTCCGAATCGGCGATACGGTCCAGCTGGGAGAACAGCTTCTCCATTACCGGACTGTTGCCGAGCAGGTTGTCAAAGCGTCGCGGCTGCCTGGCGACATCGCTGAGATGCTTGACGGTCTGCTGAAGTTTTCGATAACGGGCGGCCCTTTCAAGGGACAGCGACAAAAGATCCATGTCAAGCGGCTTGATCACGAAATCATAGGTTCCCGCGCGAATAGCTGCTATGGCGGTCTCCATGGAACCGAAAGCGGTCATCACGACCACCGGGATATCGGGGAGATTGTTGACAATCTCATTGCAGATATCCAGGCCGTTCATATCCGGCAGATTTATATCGACAAGCACCACATCGGTGTTTCGCAGATCGACGGCGTCGAGTCCTTCCCTTCCGGAGGTATAGGTAGACACTGAAAAATCCCGCCGGGTGAGACCGACTTTGAGCATATTGCACATTTCCTGGTCATCTTCGATGACAACAATATTTCCTTTCATGCTTTTTCAGTCCTTCATCGGGAGATAAACCGAAAAACAGGCGCCGTTCTGCACATTGCTTTCCACGTCTATCCAGCCGCCATGTTCTTCTACTATGCCGTGGGCAATCGAGAGCCCCAGCCCCGTACCGGTACCTATGGTCTTGGTGGTGAAAAAAGGGGTGAAGATATGCTCCAGGTCATCCTTGCGGATACCTCCACCCTCATCCACTATCCGTATCTTCATCATTTTCGCAGAACCTGACTGCGCATTCTGTTTTCCTGGGCCCTGCACGTTGGAGAGGTTGACGTACACCTTGCCCCCCTCCGGCATTGCCTGTACGCTGTTCATGAGCAGATTGACCAGCACCTGCTGGATCTGGGAGCCGTCTACCCGCAGCTGCACCTCGGCGCTTTCTTCTTTTACAAGCGAAAAGCAGACCCGCTGCTTACTCGCCATTGGATGCAAAAAATCAAAAACCTGGCGTATGAGAAAAGCTATATTTTCAGTTGCTATATCCTGCTTGGGCCTCCTGGTGAAATCGAGCAGCTGCCTGACGATGGCGGTCATCCTCTCCGCCTGGTTCCTGATGATTTCGGCGCACTGTTTTATTTCCCCCGGTTCCAGTTCCTCATTTATGATCATCTTCGCCCTGCCGTCCACAACGTTCAGGGGGGTTCCCATTTCATGGGCAATATTTGCGGCAATAAGGCCGAAGGTCGATAGCCGCTCGGTATGACGAAGCTGCTCGATGGTCTTGAGGCGGGCATCGTATTCCAGGCTCAATTTTTCCCTTGCGGCAAGCAGGTGCGACCTCATGTTGTTCATCGTCCTGGCAAGCTCGCCCAGCTCGTCCTCGCCCACCGCCATCGGCTCGGCATCCAGGTCCCCGCTCCCTATGCGTTCCGCCTCCCTGGTAAGCTGCTGCAGCGGAATACGGATGTTGCGGTTCATGAAAAAATAGAGGATAGTGCCGCTGAAAAGCGCCAAAAAGAAAAACACACTCACCCCTCTCCTGGTCATGCGGCTGGAGAAATTTTCAAGGGCGGCAACAGGCTGGATCAGCTCCAGCACCCCCTGCCGCACTGCTCCGGTATCGACCGGGTAATACGTGCAGAGGACATCGCCCCGGCTCGCCAGCCTCCTGTTGAGGGAAACCGGCTCTCCTTCGTTTACCTTTTGCAGCCGTTTTTTATCTTCGGCACCAACCGTTGAAGAAGCAAGCAACACATCCATCCACACCCAGCCGATATCCATCACCCCCGGAGTACCAGCCTCCTCAAGCAGAGCCAGAGCCTCTTTTTCGCCGCGTTCTTTCCAGACACGGGAAATCATGCCGGCTATGCTTCTCCCGTCCTGTACGGCGCTGGCAATCATATCGGTCTTGAACTGTCCAACCTCTGCCCGGAAGCTGAGATATTCGTCAACGGCTATTAACAACAGAACTCCGAGCAGCAGATAGCAAAACAGCCGATAAAAAAGTTTCATATGTTTCCCATGGGTACAGCTTTTTTATGGAGGGGAGAGACTCTCGCCGTCAATGGGCTAACGGGTCTCTGAAAGTTCCGCGGAAATGACCCGGGCGGTGACCACCAGCTGACTGGCTATATCTTCTATTGCCTCGTTATCGACCTGAAGACCAGACATGGTGATGGCGGCCGCCACCTTGCCGCGATTGAAGATCGGCGCCGAAACGCAGGTCAGAAACTTATGAAACTCCCTGTCGTCCACCGCATAGCCCTGCTCCTGGACTTTTTTTATTTCCCTCTTGTAGGTCCCGGCGTCCATGATGGTGTTGTCGGTAAAAGCGGTAAACCGTAAGGAAGCCATAGCCTTGGTCTGTCTCGCCGCCGGCATGTTGGCAATAAGCACCTTACCCGACGCCGAAGCATGGACGTAGCTTGTCCCGCCCGATGCGCCCGGCGCGATTATCGACCCTGGCGGGGAATGTTCAAAAACGTAATTCAGGCTGCCGTTTTCGTAGAGGACGAGGGAACCGACCATTTGCAGCTTTTCCGCCAGTGCAACGATGTGCGGCGAGGCAACCTCGTCGATTTCCTGCTCGGCGGCGTATGCCCGGCCGACCTCGCCGGCCATGTAACCGATAAAAAAGCGCTTGCCCTTTTCCCGCAGAAAATCAACCTGCCGCAGGGTCTGGACAATATCAAAGGTGCTCGTTTTGGGCAGCTTTAACGCTGTGCCGATTTCCGTAACCGTCATTCCATCAGGTGCTGTGGCGAGCAACCTCAGGATTTCAGTCGCCCGCAATGTCGTTCTATTTACTTTCATTTATCTCAGTACGCCCTCCGATTTATGTGCCCGTGTATCGCCAAAACAGATTTCCCCGACAACCCCCCAGACATTATCCATTAACGTTTCTGCTTTCAACAATGTTTTCGCAAATGCGAACAATTTACCAGATCCCGCCCCTCTGACCAGTGTTGTTTTACACCAAAATCGCATTTGCGACAAAAATATCGTATATGCAAACAAATTTATTGACACGGAGGTGTGCTTTGGTAAAGTGGCTTCACTTAACCGAAGATTTGCATGTTCGGTTAAAGGGTGTTTATGAACAGTTCATGACAGTCTTGAAGATCCGGTTGTACAAGAGGTGTAACAGGGAGATGATGAGATCCATAACGCTTCGTCGCCTGGCGAAGCAACAAGCGAGGTAAATTTAATGTCAGAGAACAAGCCGTATATTCTGGTTGAGTGGAATGACACTGAGACCGATGCCAAGGGATGGCTTTGCGCCTACAATTTTGTAAACAATTATTGCGGCGGCGGCACCCGCATGCATCCAACCGTCACCGCCGAGGAGGTTGTTCGCCTGGCAACCGCCATGGGATACAAATACAATGCCTGTGAATCGAAGACGACTGGCGGCTGCAAAGGAGGCATCGCCTACGACTACAGAGCTCCGGACGCAAAAGATGTGTTGCGGCGCTACCTGATAGCCATGTCCCCCTATATCAGGTGCGGGGTCTCCATCGGCGGCGACCTTGGCGTCGACTACGGTGATGTACTTGACATTCTTGATGACATAGGAATCGGTCTTCCCCAGACCGAGGCCATGCGCAACGACCCCGAACAGCAAAAACGGATCAAGGACCACGACGATGTCTGCAAGATGACCTACGATGGTTTTACCATGTACGACATGATCACGGGATACGGCTCTGCGGCGGCCCTGGACGAAGCGTGGAAATTCAAGGGAAACGGCAACGGTGCCCGGGTGGTATTGCAGGGATTCGGATGTGCGGGGGCAAGTCTTGCCTACTGCCTCGATAAGTGGGGATACAAGATTGTCGGTATTTCCGACGCCAACTGTCTGATCTCCTGCGAGGAAGGCCTGGATGTGAAAAAGCTGGTCGCAACGCGCAAGCCAAAGGGCGAAATGGACCCCCAGGCGTTTGACCCTTCCTATGCAGTCCGCTCCAACACTGAGTGGCTTGATGTCGATTGCGACATCCTGGTCCCGGCTGCCCTGGAAGACGTTATCAACGCAGGAAACGTTGACAAGGTCAAGGCCTCTCTCATCGTTGAGGCCGCAAACATTCCGGTCACCCCGCAAGCGGATGCGATACTTGCTGAAAAAGGCGTCGACGTGTGCGTCGATTTCATCACCAACATGGGAGGCATCAGGATTTACGAAGTGGTACTGTTCGGTCTGGTCGAACCCGAACCCAACGCTATTGCCGAAGACACGATGAATATCATCCGGCGGCAGACCCGGCGAGTGTTTGAGGAGGCCGCCAGATCAGGCAAGACCACTCGTCAGGTGGCCCGAGAGCTCTTTGCGCCGGCAAAATCCGGACATCCGGACATGCCTACTATTTGAAGAAAACGACCCGGTTACAGCAACCTGACTGAAACCGGGTTATTTGTTTATTGACCCCACTATCCTGCAGATCATTTTTCGAGGAGACAATATGAACGCTACCCTACGCAAGTATATTTCAATCCTGGCTCTGTCGTTGGCCGGTGGATCCATCTACACCCTTCCATACATCAAGTACGTTTTTTACGATACCCAGCTGGAAGTCATGAATATAACCAATATGCAATCCGGATTTCTGCTCAGCATGTACGCTCTGGGCTGCATACTCTCCTACATCCCCGGGGGAATAATCACCGACAAGATCTCCCCCCGCAAGGCCATCAGCTATTCTTTGTTCGGAACCGCCGCTCTTGGTGCCCTTTACGCCATCACCCTCTCCTACACCCTGGCGCTCGTCATCTGGTTCCTGTTCGCCCTGACCACCGCCTTCGTCTTCTGGACCTCGCTGCTCAAGGCGATCGGCATGGCCGGTGACAGCACCGAACAGGCCCGGCTCTACGGACTCTACTACGCAGGCAACGGCATCGCCGCAGCCATAGTGAACAGTCTCGCCCTTGAAGCCTTCACTTTTGGCTCGGACCCGCGCCAGAGCCTGTTCTACGCGGTCATGGTGATGTCGGTCTCCATTCTCGTGTCGGGGATACTGGTATTTTTTATCCTGAGCGATGAAAAAACTGAAAGCGCTGTCGAAGACAAGTTTGATTTTTCCGCGGTAAAACATCTCTTTAAGAACCCAATGCTGTGGATCTTCTCCTTTATCGTATTCGGCGGTTACGCCATCTACTCCAGCACCAGTTACTTCACCCCCTACCTCACAAGCGTGGTAGGTTTGTCGGTGGAGGAATCTGGGGTTTACTCCATTATAAGAAGCTATCTGTTCTATCTGCTCGCCCCCTTTGGCGGTTATCTTGCTGATAAAGTGTTCCGGTCAACCTCCAAACTTTTCATCGTCCTGTTTGCAACCCTCGCGCTCACCATCGGCGGGGTACTGTTTCTGCCGCCGACGATGAGTACCACCGCCATCAGCCTGTACACCCTGCTGCCCGGCGCATTCGGACTCATGCTTTACGGACTGGTCTTCTCCGTCGTTCGTGAGGCCGGTATCCCGATCACGGTTGCCGGAACCGCTATCGGCATCGCCTCGATCATCGGCTACACCCCCGATTTCTTCTTCTCGGCGATGTTCGGCAGCTGGCTCGACAGTCACGGCGACGGCGGATATGCCATGATATTCACCTTCCTCGCGGCGGTCGCGGCAATGGGCTGCGTGATGTCGATTATCGTCTGCAGGTGGGGAAACAAAGCGGAGGAGAACCTTCCTCTCGCCCAGGAAGCATAAAACATAAAAGAACTATTGATACAACTGTCTGCCGGACAGACAAAGCACAAAAGTCTTTGGCCGTTTGCGCCAATACCACAGGCCGCTGCAAAATATCTGGTGCGGTTGCCTGTGGTTGTGGCGTCACACACAGCTGCATGACAGAACAACAGTACAGAATTAAAAAGGAAGTCTGAAAATGACTAAAGCTAGCAAAAAACGACTACACATGGTTCAGCACCATGAAAGGTGCAAGGGGTGCGGTTTCTGCATTCTCGAATGCCCCAAAGAGGCATTGTCCGTTTCCGACGATGTGAACAGGAAAGGATATCCCCTTGTCAAGCTCGATGAGGAAAAATGCATCGTCTGTGCAATCTGCCACACGGTTTGTCCCGATTATGTTTTTGAACGCAGGGAGGTCGCTTGAAATGTCATATCGTTTAATGAAGGGAAACGACGCACTGGCCGAAGCAGCGGTTCGTGCCGGCTGCCGCTTTTTCGGGGGGTATCCCATCACCCCGCAGAGTGAAATTCTCGAATACCTCTCCTCCCGTCTGCCGGAGGTGGGCGGAACTTTTCTCCAGGCGGAATCCGAACTGTCCGGGATTAACATGGTATACGGCGCCGCCGCAGCGGGATTCAGGGCCATGACAAGCTCATCGGGTCCTGGGTTCAGCCTGCTCCAGGAAGGGATTTCCTACATCGCTTCAGCCGAACTGCCGGCCGTTATCGTCGATGTTCAACGCTACGGCTCGGGCCTTGGCGACATATTCCAGGCGCAAAGCGACTACCACCAGGCCACTCGCGGAGGAGGACACGGCGACTACCGCATGCTCGTTTTCGCGCCGTCTTCGGTGCAGGAAAGTGTTGATCTCATGGGGTTGGCCTTTGACAAGGCCGAACAATACCGCAACCCATGCCTGATCCTCTCCGACGCGTCCATCGCCCAGATGATGGAGCCGGTAAAACTGCCGGAGATGCAGGAAGTCGATCCGGACAAACCCTGGGCCGCCAAGGGAAAGAACGGCGGCGACTTCAAGCGAATCACCTCCACAATGTACTATATCGAGGATTTCGACGGCTACATCAAGGCCAAGTTTGACTCGATGGCAGCCGCCGAACAGCGCTGGGAGAATGTCGAGGTCGAAGACGCTGACATAGTGCTCGTTGCATACGGCATCAGCTCGCGAATCTGCAAGGAGGCGGTCGCCATCGCCCGCAGCCGGGGAATTCGCCTAGGGCTGCTCCGTCCCATCACCCTGTGGCCTTTTCCGACCAACGCTTTCAAGGAGGTGAACAGCGAGGTGAAGGCTTACCTCACCGTGGAGCTCAGCGCCCTGCCCAAACTCGAAGACGACGTTAAAATCGCCTGTGAAATGAAGACTCCGGTTAAACATTTTCTTGGCGGCGCCAACATTCCGGAATCATCCGCCATCGTGGAAGAAGCGGTATCAATCCTTAACAGCAGAGAGGAAGTTTCATGGCTCAAAAATTAATCCCCGAACTACTGGTTGAGGATAACAAGTTCTGTCCCGGCTGCGGCCACGGCATCGTCAACAGGGTATTGGCCGAAGTCCTCGAAGAACTCGGCCTGGCCGACAAGGCGGTGGGTTCGCTAGCCGTCGGCTGCGGCTGCCTGATGATGGACACCTTCGGAACGGACTGGGTCCAGGCTCCCCACGGCAGGGCTGCGGCCGTTGCCGTCGGGGTAAAACGGGTGCGCCCGGAATGCTGCGTATTCACCTATCAGGGAGACGGCGACTCGCTGGCCATTGGTTTTTCCGAAACCATGTATGCCGCCATACGCAACGAGAACATCACGGCGATCATCGTCAACAACGGCATTTTCGGCATGACCGGCGGACAGATGGCCCCGACAAGCCTGCCCGGTCAGCGCACCACCACCTCGCCCAAGGGACGCGATGCCGCGCTGACCGGCCAGCCGCTCAATATCATAAACCAGATGAAGAATCTTCCGGTCGGCTATCTCGCCCGCGGCTCAGTGGACACCGCCAAAGAGATCAACAAGGTAAAAAAATATATCCGCACCGGAATCGAAACCCAGATGAAGGGCGGAGGATATTCGATGATCGAGATCCTCTCTCCCTGTCCCACCAACTGGAAGATGACCCTTCAGAATAGTCTTGACCATATTCGTTCCACGGTCAGGGCAACATACCCCTTGGGTGAATTCGTAAAAGATGGAGAAAGAACAGATGCTTAGTGTTACTTGTGCCGGGTTCGGCGGCCAGGGTGTCCTCACCGCCGGCCTGCTGCTCGCCAACGTTTCAATGGTCTATGGCAAGAAAATCACCTGGGTGCCTTCATACGGTTCCGAGATGCGCGGCGGCACTGCGAGCTGTCACTTGAGAATCGGCGACTCCGAGATATTGAACCCGTTCTTCAGTTCCATAGATACGCTTATCGCCATGAATGAGGAATCGGTGGACTCTTTCCAGGAGAAGGTCGTTACTGGCGGAGTAATCATCGCCAACTCCACCCTGGTGAAAAACAAAACCTTCCGCGACGATATCCGGGTTGCCGAAGTTGCCGCCACCGCGATCAGTGCCGAACTGGACAATCCGCGGGGGGCAAACATCGTCATGCTCGGTGCGGCCATCGGTGCAACCGGCCTCTTCCCCGTTGAGGATTTTGCCGACGGCATCGACGCCTATTTTGGCAAGAAGGGGCGCAACAATCCCCTCAACCGTGAATGCTTCATGCGCGGCGCGCAGGCGGCCCTCGATCTATAGGAGTCTGTGATGGACATCGGAAAACTCCTGGCACCCGGCACGGTAGCCATAGTCGGGGCCAGTGAAAAGGAAGGATTCGGCGGAGACACCTGCCGCAACGTCATTTCTTACGGCAACACCGACAAGGTGTACTACGTCAACCCCAAACGAGACACCCTGTTCGGGAAAAAGTGTTTTTCCACGCTCAGTGATATTCCCGGCCCCGTCGACCTTGTCGTACTCTGCACCCCGCAAAAACTGGTGGAGCCGCTCCTTAAGGAAGCGGCGGCAAAAGGTGTTGGCGGCGCCGTGGTCTATGCCAGCGGATATTCTGAAACCGGAACCGCAGAAGGAAAAAAAGCGGAAGAGGATCTCAAAGGGCTGTGCACCGAACTTGACATCGCCCTGATGGGCCCCAACTGCGCCGGTTACATGAACTACGTCGACCAGGTGGCCGCCTTTGCCTTCATCTCGGCAAAGCGCGACCGCAAAGGCTCGGTGGGACTTATCTCCCAAAGCGGTCAGCTGTGCCTGTCATTCATGGACCATCCCGCCATGCGATTTTCCTACTGTATCTCGGCAGGAAACTGTTCGGTGGTCACCATGGAAGACTATTTCCAGTACCTCATCGACGACGTTCATACCAAAGTCATAGGGCTTTATCTTGAAGGGGTGACCCATCCGGAAAAATTCACCGACGCCCTGCGCAGCGCCGCGCAGAAGCGAAAACCGGTCGTGATCCTCAAGGCCGGACGCAGCGAGAAAGGCTCCCGGGTCGCCGCGTCCCATACCGGTTCGCTCTCAGGGGCCGACGCCATCTACGATGCGATCTTCAAAAAGTTCGGAGTAATCCGGGCAAACGATGCGGAAGAGCTGCTGGCCACGACCCAGCTCTTTGCAACCATGCGGGCAATTCCCGAAAAAACCGGGCTGGCTTCCATCAACCTGTCCGGAGGTGAAACCGGAATCTGTGCCGATATGGGGGAAATGGCGGGGCTTGATTACCCGGACTTCAACGACAAGACCCTGGCGCGCCTCAAGGAACTGCTTCCTTCCTATGCCAGTCCCGCCAACCCGCTGGACACCACCGCCACCATCTCCTACGATGCGGACACCTACGCCGAGGTGCTGCAGACAGTGATGGACGACCCGAAAGTGGGGATGGTGGTGATCGGGTACACCCTGCTCCACGAGATAGCCGACCCGTGCATTCACTACATGGCGCAAGGCATTGAGAAAGTGGTGCAAAACAACAGGAGCAAACCCATGGCCATGCTCCCGTTCTTTGAAAACAGTCGTAATCCGGAATACGAGGCGCGCCTCGCGGCGGCAGGCGTACCAGTACTTCCTCCCCCTGCCTACGGCTTTGCCGCCCTGCGCCACCTTATGGACTTTGTCGCCTACAGTCCGGAAGAACACACCCTGGAGCTGGCCATTCCGAGTGCAGCGGTGAAAAAAGGGCGGCGAACCCTGTCCGAACAACAGAGTGCGGCTATTTTACGGGACTACAACATCCCCACCCCTGAAGGCAATGTGGGCAAAACAGCGGATGACGCTGTCAAAATCGCAGGAACGGTTGGCTACCCCGTGGTAATGAAGATCGCTTCCGCCGACATCGCCCACAAGTCGGACATCGGCGGAGTCGAACTGCAGCTGACAGATGAAACAGCTGTTCGAAAAGCGTTTGACAGGATCATGAGCAACGGTGCGACCCACGCCCCGCAAGCAGCAATCGACGGGGTGCTGGTGCAGAGAATGCTCTCGCCCGGCCTTGAAGTGATTATCGGGGTCAACAACGACCCCCAGTTCGGTCCGGCAGTGCTGGTGGGATTAGGCGGTGTTTTCGTCGAAATATTCAAGGATACCGTACTGATTCCCGCACCGTTTAGCAAAGAGGAGGCGCTGCGTATGCTGAGCGGTCTCAAGGCGCTGCCCCTGTTTCAAGGTTACCGGGGAAAAGCCGAGCTCGATATTGATGCTCTTGCCGACGCCGTGGCCAACGTCTCCCGCCTTGCCGCAGAGCAGCGTGACGTCATAGCGGAACTGGATATAAACCCGGTATTCGTCTATGAAAAAGGACAAGGCGTGTGCAGTGCGGACGCGCTGGTGGTGACTAGCGACTGATTTTTCATATTTACCACCGGCTCGATCGGGTTGTCGGCCACTGTTTGGCCGACAACCTGCCCCGAAAAGTTGTCATGAGAAATAAGAATTTTGCGGTCGCATCGTTTTTTTCACCTCCCCTATCAGCCATCTGCAGCATCTCTGCAACCACGAACACCTACCCGAGCAGGATCACAAAAACGGCGCACCGCAAGCGATGGCAAGTGATATTATCGAGTCAAAATTTCCGACACCGACCGATACCAATCCGAAAAAACCGATACCGACACCCCAGAGCAGCCGCGTGGTGATCTTCGGGTGACTCTCACCCTTTTACCCTTTCGGCCCTCAATCGACAGAAGATACTGTTCCAGCCGCTCGTTTTACATGCGCCGTTATCGAATGTTGCCGCGTCTGCCCGGAGGGAAAATCCCAAATGAGGCACTCGATAAAAAAACAGTTGTACTTACAATGGTTCAAACACTTTTCGTCACCTCCCTGCAAAGCACATCTTTTGATGCAACAACACCGGATACGTTGCGGGCTTGCCGTTGAGGGCAAAAAGCTCTATCATTTCCGGCGCTGTCTCCGATGCAATCGGCGCACCGGGTACGGGGCCAGCGAAGAAAAGATCTTTGATCGATTCACCAGATGGAGCCGGACAGGGACAACAACGGGATGCAGTCGATACAGCCCCAATGCGTTGACATTAAAAGCGTGAGCGTTATTATAAAATAGTTTTTAAAATCCATTAAAACTTGCTTACCCTTAAACAAGATATTGCGCTAACTATCGAGGAGCACTGCTTTGGTTGGAAACAAGCCACCCACATCAATGAAATCTTTAATGGCCTATGAGAAGATACGGGACATGATACTCAAAGGCCAAAAACTGCCGGGTACCAGGCTGATAATAGCCGATCTTGAAACCGAACTGGAGATAGGCAAAGGTCCCATCCGGGAAGCCTTGATGCGCCTGGACCGATCCGGTCTTGTTCAGAACATTCCCTATAAAGGGGCCGTGGTAGCCACCCCGCCCACCCCGAGAGAGATCCTCTACATTTACGAATTGCGTAAAGAACTTGAAAGCATGCTGGCTGTTGCCGCACTTGACAGCATAGCGGGAAAAGACATTGCCGAGCTGGAAAAGCTGCACGATCTCATGCTGGCAATGCCCCATGATCACTACCAGTGCGACATTGACTTCCACTTTTGCATCTACAGGGCAGCAAACCTTCCCCACCTGTACAATATTGCCAAGGCTTATATTTTTTCGGTCGAAAGTGTTTTAAATGTTTACCGCAGGAAAAAAGGCCATATCATCAAGTTTAACGCCGAGCATTACGATATAATCCAGGCCCTGAAATCAGGTGACCGTGAGAAAGTGCGAAAAGCCATGGCGCAAAATATAGAAAGCGGGTTGGCAATCATAAGAGAAACCTACGACGACCTACTCCAGCAACCTTTCGACTAACCGGCTGACATTGTTGCCCCGGGGTAGTAAACTGGATAATATTTTTTGCCCGTTTTGAAAAATTCATAAAAAACGTGAGCTACCGCTTTTTGACTCCCCTGGGACCACCGACCACTACGGCGCAAAGCACAGTGAAGAGGACTGCGTTTGCCGGAATGTGCAGGTTGAAGTCAACCAGGGAACGAACGAGCACAGCGACAACGTTCCCTGCCACGCGGTTGCCCGCCTGTTGAGACCCCGGTAATTGTCTGGCCCTGAGGTCAGGGTCAGGGCACGCTCAAAGAGCGTTGGCCCCGGTGAACAATAAAATTAGGACGACCACGATCGAGATAAAAACCGCCAACACCATTTTTTCTTCCTGAACCGTTTATTTAACAGCAACACCAAGCCCATAAACGAGAACGCCGTCCCGAGCGAGAACCATCCGCCCCACCATCACGACCCACCACACGCAGACACCATACATTTGATTTTACGTATTTATCACAATTCACATCGGTCACAACAGTGTGATACAATATGGTGATAGCGTAAAAACCATACCCGTAAAACCTGAAGACAGAACAGCCCGCTCTGAAGGAGGCCCCATGAAAACGGAAGCCGTACCGCTCTTTCTGTGGAATCTGCTGCTCCTGATCATTATCCTGGCAATTCCATTGCATGCAACCGCTCTTGTGCTGAAACTCCCCGATTCCCATCCGAAGCCGCTCATTGTGAAGCCTGGCGGTGTGTTTGCCAAAATTGACGGATCGTTATACAAAATCTATCGGCAATATACCCTTCATGTTCGTAACGCTCCGGACACCGACTTTAAACCGCGCAATCCTTTTTTGCGTGTAGCAAAAGGACATATCCTGGTGGATGCCCGTACAGACGGTGATGGTGAGCTGCTGCTGGCAGGGTTGAACCGGTTAGGCTTGCGCAACGGCTCCCGCTTCAAAACCACTGTTTCAGGGTGGCTGCCCATCGGCGCCATCAAAAAGGCCGCAGAACTTGACAACCTGCAGGTTCTCTCCGCCTCGATTCCGATGACCAACGCGGGCGCAGTGACAAGCGAGGGCGACAGGGCGCAGCGTTCCGATGTGGCGCGCACTCTTTATGGCCTCAGCGGTGGTGGGGTTAAGGTGGGGGTTCTCTCCGACAGCTACAATCAGCAGAACGGTGCCGACAGCGACATAATCAGCGGCGACCTGCCGGAAAACGTGCAGGTCCTCGACGACAGCGCCGTTTGCGGGGACGCCATTTTTTCACAGCCATGCACCGATGAAGGACGGGCCATGCTGCAGATCGTTTATGACGTGGCGCCCTCTGCCGATCTCGCCTTTCATACGGCATTTAACGGGTTTGCCGGATTTGCCAGCGGCATCGTCGATCTTGCCAATGCAGGATCAAAAGTGATAACAGATGACGTGATCTACCTGGGAGAGCCCATGTTTCTCGACGGCACGATCGCCCAAGCCGTGGATGAGGTAAAGAATATGGGCGTCGCCTATTTCTCGGCGGCCGGCAACCAGGCGCGCGACAGTTATGAAGCCCCGTTTACCAGCAGCGGAGAAATGCTCTATATCGATATAGGCGTTTTATATCCTGCAGGATACATGCACGATTTTAATCCGTCCCCCGCCGCCATCGATACAATGCAGGCGCATACGATTCCCGCCGGCCAGTGCGCGGTCTTCTCGGTGCAGTGGAACTCGCCGTTCGGTTCAGGGGCTGCCGGCACCGGCACCCAGAACGATCTTGATGTCTGGCTGGTGGACAGCAGTGGCTCATATATTGTCGCCTACGATGCACATGAAAATATTTCCACCGGTGAACCTGTCGAAATACTGCAGTTCTGCAACGACGGACTCTGGATTCCGCAGAGCCCTCCCGTCTTCAACCTTATCATCGCCCTGTGGGAAGGAGAGGCGCCGGGTCTTTTTAAAACCGTACTGTTCGGCAACGCTTCCATCGATGAATACGCAACCTACAGCAGCACCAGCTATGGACATGCCAACGCAACCGGTTCAGTGGCGGTAGGTGCCGCCTACTACCGGGAAACACCACCATTCAGCTCTCTTGAGATCCCGCTGCTGGAGAGTTTTTCTTCTGCCGGCGGCACCCCGATTCTGTTCGCATCGGATGGGACAACCCCCCTGGCTGAACCTGAAGTGCGCATGAAACCGGAAATTGTTGCGCCGGACGGAGTGAACACTACCTTTTTCTATCCCACCAGTGACCGCGACGGCGACGGCACCCCCGATTTTTCAGGAACCTCGGCTGCGGCACCTCACGCTGCTGGGGTTGCAGCCCTCATGTACGAGGCAAAGGCCGACGCCACTGTCACCCAGATATACTCCGCTCTTGAGAGTACAGCCATCGATATGGGTGCAGCCGGATTCGACCATGATACCGGTTTCGGGTTTATCCAGGCTGATTCGGCCGTTGCCGATATCATTGGTTCCGCAAGCATTGCGCCGACCGCGGATTTTACCTTCTCAGCCTCAGGTCTTACGGTTGCGTTTACCGACCAAAGCTCAGATGTAGACGGAACTATCATCTCCTGGGATTGGGATTTCGGCGACGGCAATACCTCTACGATCCAGTCACTGACCCATACCTACCTCGTTGCCGGCACCTACACGGTAAGTCTTGCGGTAACGGATGACGATGGGGCAACCGACGTCTCGGTCCGGGAGGTAACCATCAGTGACCCAAGCGAAATAAGCGCTCCTGCCAACCTGATCGCTGAGGTTACGGGAAACTTGGTCACCCTTTTCTGGACGAATACGCCGGATGACAAGGAAGGGTGTAGAATTGAGCGTGCCGAAAAAGTAAGAGGCAAATACAACTTTACGGAAATTGGCACCACAGGAGCGGATAGTACCGAATATGAGGATATCGACATCCCACCGGGCACCTATAAATATCGTGTTCAGGGTTTTGCCGGAACTGTTTCTTCCGAGTACTCAAACGAAGTACTGGTAAAAATCGAGGAGACCACGGCCGCACCATTTTGCGGTGACGGTACCTGTGATTCCGGTGAGGATGCTGACAACTGTTCCGCCGATTGTCCCACCGAGCAGGGTGGAGCAAAAGGAGAGCCGTGTACCAGCGATGATCAATGTCTCTCGGGAGTTTGTCATCCCATAAAGCTCACGTGCAAGTAAAAAAAGATCTGGAATACCTATACAACTCATAAAAGAGCCGGGATATTACCCGTAGCGGCCCTGGCTCTTACAGTTGTTTTCACCTGACAGAACCCACAGGAACTGCAAGCAACACAGCCGTTTTTTGTTCCCCTCGCCAATCCATGATAGAATGTAACCACATTATGGCTCATCTGTTTGCCCGAAACATAAAGGGTGAATATACAGCCACATCTCCTGGGGCACACCACCATTTTATTTCAGCGGTGCCTGCGTGTCCCCAGGGACTACACACGAAAGCGGCTGGTCGTTTTCTTGGCCAGGGACAAATCATCGGATGGAGGGAATCATGAAGAGTCTAAGAGAAATAGAGGCCAGATCTTATCTCACCCTGGATGACCTTGTGGCTCTTGAAGAAGCCATCCTCGAATCCGGTTTCATGACCCGGGAAAAGACCCTGGACGAAATCGAACGGTTCACCGTGACCTGGGGCATAGACGAATACTATTTCAGGACCACGCCCATAGAGGAGATGGTAAAGCACTTGATCGCCACCAGTGCATCGGAGCTTGTGGCCAGGTACGGCGGGGTCGGTGTCGGCATCGAACTGATCCATGAAGAACCTGATCACGCCTTTTATATCGTAGAAGAATCGAAAATCAAGGAAGTCGAAAATCGAATCGAAAACAATTATCCGGATTGCCGGGTAGAAAGTTATCGCACCATTGCCCCAACCCGGGAGGAGCGGCTGCGGCTCTATATCGTCAACAAACCAGAATTTGCAGAGATACCCGCTTCCACCGAGGAACCGGTATTTAAAGATGTCTGCTCACAATCCTTTCTTGAGGACCGGGAACCGGAGACCCTCGCCCGTTACCAGGAAGCGTGGACCTGGATGATGAACCGTGAAGCCCCCTACATCGCCATCACCGAAAAAGAAGGCACCGACGAAACCCGGGTAATGGTAGGCATCCACGGCCAGGGTACCCGTCGGTTCATGGCAAAATTCACCAGCCAGATGCGGGCCTATGATATTTTCACGACCCGCAAATATAAAGAACCATTTCTCGACGACAAAACCATTTACGCCTTCTATTTCAAAAAAATGAACCCAGAGGTCACGGAGGATTTTTCCCGCGAGCTCAACACCATCGTGATGCTGCCGGAACATTCCATTACCGATCTGTTTACCAGCGGCACATTCTCCTCCCAGGCGGCGATGTACGCGATTTCCGCGGCCGCCTTTGCCAACCAGTTCATCACCGTTTTAACAGAAGAGTACACAAGCCTCAGCCACTCCCTCCAGAACCAGCCGGAGGCAAAAGGGATACTGGACAAGATGAAACTCAGGCTGGTAAAAGACACGTTCACCGAAGCGGCGATTACCCAGAGCGTTTTCACCTATCCAGAGATCGTCACCCTTGTCTATCAGGACTTCGTTAACCGTCTCCACCCGAGGAAAAGAGCGGACCAGGCCAGGGTTGACAAGCACATCGCAAAAATCAACGCAGCCATCGAAACCCATGTTTCATCTCCAACGGACCGTACAATATTTCAATATTTTCTCATCTTCAACGAGATGATCCTGAAAACCAATTTTTTCCGGAGGGACAAGATCAGTGCCGTCTATCGCCTTGACCCCTCCTTTCTCAATGACATAGATTTCCCGGAAAAACCGTATGGCGTGTTTTTCTGCGTAGGCCGCCCGTTTGTCGGGTTCCACATCCGTTTTCGTGATATAGCAAGGGGCGGTATCCGTATCGTTACCTCGAGAAACTACTCCGAATACAGGAAAAACCTCGACACCGCCTTCGTGGAAAACTACAACCTGGCACTCACCCAGCAGAAAAAGAACAAGGACATCCCGGAAGGAGGCTCCAAAGGCATCATCCTGCTGCGGGCCGGCAATCAGGACGAAGCGGAAAGAGCCTTCAAGGACTATACGGACAGCATCCTCGATATCATAAACCCCCACGATGACGTTTACGATCGTCATGGCCAGGAAGAAATTCTGTTCTTCGGCCCCGACGAAAAAACCGCCGGCCTGATGGACTGGGTTCCCTACTACGGGAGGAAGCAGGGGTATCCGTTCTGGAGGGCATTTTCCACCGGTAAGGCACCGGAACACGGTGGCATCCCCCATGATCTTTACGGGATGACCACCACCAGCGTCCATGAATATGTTCTTGGAGTGCTTGAAAAAATGGGGCTTGAGGAGTCCGCCGTAACCAAGATCCAGACCGGTGGCCCCGACGGGGATCTCGGCAGCAATGAAATCAAGATTTCCAGGGACAAGACGATCGCCGTGATCGACGGCAGCGGCGTGCTCTACGACCCGGACGGATTGAACCGTGATGAGTTGGCAAAACTGGCAAAACAGAGGGAAATGGTTGAAAAATTCGACCGGTCGGCCATTTCCGCCCAGGGTTTTTTCGTCTCCATCAACGACAAGCAGATCACTCTCCCCGACGGCACCCTGGTGCCGAACGGCGAGGAGTTCAGAAACACCTTTCACCTGGGTCCCTATTCCCGGGCCGACCTCTTTGTCCCCTGCGGCGGCCGTCCGGCGGCTGTCAACATCAACAACTGGCACAATCTGCTCGATGAAACGGGAACACCAAAGTTCAGGCTTATCGTCGAAGGCGCTAATCTTTTTATCACCGAAGAGGCCCGGCTGCGGCTGGAAGAGTCCGGAGTCATCGTCATCAAGGACGCCTCGGCCAACAAGGGCGGGGTGACGTCTTCGTCGCTCGAAGTCTTTTCTTCCCTGGCTCTGAGCGATGAAGAGTTCGAAGACAACTTCCGGGTCAAAAAAGGTGTCGTACCCGATTTCATGCACCGGTATGTCCAGGAGACGATCGCCATCATCAAGCGCAACGCCCGGCAGGAGTTCGACCTGCTCTGGAAAGAGCACCAGAACAGCCAGCTTCCGTTCACCCGTCTGAGCAACGAAATAAGCCGCAAAATCAACGCCATCACCGACGCAATCTTCAACTCCGACCTGCCGGCGCTGCCTAGGTTGAGGCAAAAAGTCGTTGAAGAATATGCTCCCGATTCACTGCTTGATCTTGTCGGCCTTAAAAATATACTGTCACGGGTCCCCGACAATTATCTGAGCGCCATAGTTGCGACAAAACTTGCGACCGGATTCGTATACAGTTATGGACTCGACAGCAACGAAATCGATTTCTATAACTACCTGCAGACCTTTATTGAGTGACAATTGCAGAACCCGGCCAAGGACATGCTGCCGAGGGTAAAGCAGTTACAGTTTCCCTTAGCGGCAACGTTTAAGCCGTTATATTAGAGCAGGAAACAAAACAGAGCATAAACCAGCTGCACGTTCCGTCACCTGCTGTATAGATGGCAGGCGACCTTATGGTCCGGCTGGCGCAGATAATAGCAGGATACAGCGACTAAAAATCAGAACTTCGATACACAGGTTGTGCGAAAAGTAATGAACACTGCTCTGCGTTGTTGAAGCGGACAGGACCTTTTTCCCTCCATGACTGGCAACCATGTCATGGAGGGGAAAAAAAGTTATCTCAGTAGTTAATTCTGATATACCGTTTCGCCGCCGACAATGGTCTCGATCACTTCGATATTCCTGATATCCATAGGCGCCACTTCAAGCGGATTATCTGACAAAATTACCAGATCGGCCAGTTTGCCAGGCTCAATGGATCCTTTGATATCCTCCTCGAAGTTCTGATAGGCCGGATATATGGTTGTAGCACGCAGGGCCTGCATGGGTGTTATTCTTTGATCCAGGTCGCCTTCTTCGCCAATAAAAAATCCTTCATAGGACATTCTGTTCACTGCGGCCCATATCGTGAGCAGCGGATCCATAGGCACAACCGGCGTATCACAGTGGAAGGTAAAGGGCATACCGCGATCGACAGCCGATCGAGCAGGGCTCATCCTTGCGGCTCTCTCAGGCCCCATGAAGATATTCCAGTGCCTTTCTCCCCAATAGTACGTATGGAGCACAAAAAACGAAGGTATAGCTCCCAGGGCCTGCATCCTGTCCAGCTGGTCTTCACGCATCATCTGTGAATGAATGACAACATGTCGGGTATCTTCCCTGGGGTTGGCCTCCTGGGCCGCCTCCCAGCCATCGAGAATATCGTCTATGGCTGCATCTCCATTGCCATGGATGATGGACTGGTATCCACTGTCATGAACCTGTCTTGCCCTCAGCGCCAGTTCCACTGCAGAATATCTGGGATAGCCGCGATATTCACTGTATCCTTCAGGCTGAACCCAGTAGGGCTCACTCAGGTAACCGGTATACCCCTGGATGGAGCCATCGGCAAAATCCTTGACGCCCCCCCATGAGAGCAGATCTGTTCCCAGATCCATAGCATAAGCGGTATCGGCCTCCTCCAGGGTTGGCCACAAATTCACCCTTATCGGGAGCAGACCGGACAAAGCCGCACCTTTGAAGAGTTGACTAAACCCCACAGACGTCGCTCCGCTGTTCCCGGTGGTGACCCCCTTGGCGGCATACAACTGTCCGGCGTAGCCGATACCTTCCATAAGCTCCGGTGGGGTAAGGGGAGGAATCAACGCGGAGACTAATCCGGTGGCCGGTCCTTCTTCAAGCACCCCTGTCGGTTCCCCGGTATTCGGATCCTTACGTATCACTCCTCCGCCAGGCTGCTGCGTACTTGCATCTATCCCGGCCATTTCCAGGGCCAGACTGTTAGCAACAGCCAGATGACCTGAGGTGTGGGTTATAAGAATCGGATGAACCGTGGAGACACGATCCAGATCATACCTGGTCGGATGCCTCATTTCCGCCAACAGGGTATCGTCATATCCAAACCCCTGGATCCACTCCCCTTCTGGAGTCTGCTGCGCCTTTTCCTGCAGGGCGGCGACAACCTCGTCAATATTTTTCACGGTACCGATTGGCGGACTGTTGAGAATCACCTGGAACTTATAAATCATCCCGGCATATCCAATATGGCTGTGAGCATCGTAGAACCCCGGCAACAGCGTCTTTTTCTTAAGGTTTACGATTGTCGTACCGGAACCATTGAATTGGCTCATTACCTCGCTGGTGCTACCGACGCCAACGATCATGCCGTCATCAACAGCCACCGCCTCAACAATTGTGTCGGCGGAGTCCATGGTGATTACCGTTCCATTGTGATAGATAGTATCCACCCCCGTCCTGGCCGATGCTGTTCCCGCAACCAGGCTTGCTGATAATGCCAGCGATGCGCAGACAGCAAACAAGTGATTTTTAAGTTCCATTTCTCCTCCCTTTACCCAGGTTTCAATTTTACTTGCTTTTTTTGGCTGATACAGGGGGAAAAAGCCTCTGTCATCAACCGACCTCTACAGATTTCTGCAATGACAAAACAGTGTCACCTGGGTCCCAGCAGCAAAATTCACACCAGACAACTATCATTCCGATTCCATCGCTGGCAGTGACAAAAAATACTAATAATATAAAACTACTATAAAATACCTCAGGTAAAAGACAGGAGAGTGAACCTGGAGACAGATATTGAAAAACAAGAACACTTGTCCATAAAAAGTGAACAGATGTCTTGTTATGGTGAAAAAACCTGTACCAGCAGCTTACGAGTCCCAGCCTGTCCTGGAGACGCTGTATTTTTTGAGGAGGGCGTATAGCCTCGTTCGGCCTAATCCAGTTAAGCGACAGGCAGTTTTTATATCGCCTCTGGTCAGCTGCATCAGGTCCCGGAAATACTCTTTTTCGGCCTTGACAAGCACGGCTTCCCTGAATTTTTTATATTTTGGAAAATCCGGAAAATTCATCTGATGTTGAGTCTGGTCACCGCTGCCCTCAACTTCAGCCCGCTGTTCAACAGATGATTTTACCTGGTGAACACGAATATGCTCTGGCAGATGATGAGGGTAGAGAACAGGTTCATATGCCCCTTTGTGAATGGCAAACTCCAAAGCATTGATCAATTCCCGAACATTTCCGGGCCATGGGTAGGAACACAAAACCTCCAAAAAATCTGGAGAAAATCCTTTTACCTCCAGGCCATACCTGGAGAATATACTGAGCCCGTGAAAGAGAATAATCTTTTTTATATCTTCAATCCGTTGCCTCAGAGGTGGCACATGGATGGAGAGGGTCCGCAGCCGAAATAACAGATCGTCCCTGAAAAGACCTTTACTGACCAGATGATCCAGGTTTTTGTTTGTTGCAGATATCAATCTGAAGTCACTAGCAAATTCTTTTTTACTTCCAAGCGGCCGATACCGTCGTTCCTGTAGTACCCTGAGAAAGATTTTCTGCAGATCTAGACTCAACTCTGCCACTTCATCCAGGAAAAGAGTACCCCTATCAGCATACATGATGAGCCCATTGCTCGATGTTTCCGCGCCGGTGAAAGTACCCTTCTTATATCCAAAAAGCTGGCTGGCTGACAGGGATTCGCTAAGATTGGCACAGTCAACGACAACAAAATTGTTTTTGGCCCGTGCGCTGTTTTCATGTATTGCTCTTGAAATAAGCTCTTTGCCGGTTCCTGTCTCTCCGGTTATCAGGACACTTGCACTGGTACTGGCGGCATTGACTACGTCCTGAAGACAGGTCGTCATCTTAGGGCTGTCTCCGACAATTTCCTCTCGCTTGAATAATATGGGAACCTTAAGAGGTTGTTCCAGACTGTCCCGGTACTGGAGCGCCCGTTTTAAAGGTAACAGAATTTTCTTTAAAGAGATCGGCTTTTGCAGATAATCCCAGGCGCCATTGCGAATGGCGAGCTCCGCCCCGTCGGCATCTCCAGCTCCGGTGATGATAATTACCTCAGGTGCAGTCGCAACTTCCCGGACCTGATCAATTATCTTGAGCCCACTCCCGTCCGGCATGTTCACGTCAAGCAAGACTATATCAAAGTTTCCGTGGCGAGCTTTTCTTATCCCATCTGTTAACGTGAGGGCATAGACAGCGTTGTGTTCCAGGCTTTCAACCAGATCGACCAACATCTGGCACATTGATTCATCGTCATCGACAATCAGAACATTTGACATGCTATTTTATCACCCTTCTGTTTTCGTTAATAATGACTCGACGAGTTCGATCAACTGATACGCCCCGATCGTTTTTTGAATGAATGTGTCGATTCCTGATTTTCGCAACTCAGACTCAGAAACAGGCGCAGGCAGCCCAGAACAGAGGATTATTGGCAGATCGGGACGGCTTAACTTGATTTCGCTTGCCAGTTCCAAACCGGTCAGGCGCGGCATCAACTGGTCACTGATTACGAGATCAATGCTCGTTGCATGGACATGGAAATACCTGAGCGCCTCAAAAGCATCGCACTTGATAATGATTTCATGGCCAAACCTTTCAAGAATCTCTTTAAGATACTCCATGAACCAGAGCTCATCATCGACCAGAAGAATACAGCCCTTGCGACAAGTCGTATCAGGATCTCCTCCCGCAGGACCAGGCACAATTCCTTCCAAATACTTGGGGAGATAGACCTCAACAACAGTTCCTCTCCCCGGCTCACTCATGACATTGATTACTCCATCGAGATTTGCGACAATTCCGTGCACAATGGCAAGTCCCATTCCGGAACCCTCTTCAGGTGGTTTAGAGGTAAAAAATGGTTCAAAGATATGCTCCATTGTTTCACTGGTCATTCCAACACCTGTATCCGTTACCGAAATTTTAATATAGGTCTTCGATTCAAGGCCGAAGACGGGGGCATCATTTTCCGGGGAATTATGTAATTCATCAATAATCACGGTTAACGTGCCGCCGCTATCTTGCATCGAATACCCTGCATTTTTGCACAGATTCATCAAAATCTGATAGATTTGGGTCGGATCCGCCACAACCATGTCACTATCACATCTGTTCTTTTTTACGACATTAATATTTGCCGACAGACCAGCACGTAAAGAATCAAGAACCTCGTTAACGATAGACTCTGTACGAACCGGTATCTTTTGAGGTTCAGTTTTTCGACTGAAAGTAAGAATCTGTTCCACAAGTGATTGCCCCCTATAGGCCGCATTGAGGATCTTTTGCACATGTGAGCGAACAGTATTTTCCTTTTTGATATCAAAAAGCTCAATCATTTCTCCATAGCCAATGATAGTACCGAGGACATTGTTGAAATCATGCGCGATGCCGCCCGCAAAGGTTCCGATAGCTTCCATTTTTCGTGCCTGGAGAATCTGTTTTTCCATTTTCTCCCGCACCGCAAGTTCCTCCTCCAGTTCCCTTGTCTTCTGTGCCACTTTATCTTTCAGCAGGCTATTGACCTTGAAGGACACCAGGACGATGACCAAGACAACGGCAGATGAGATGAACATAATATTCCAAAATGTTCGACTCGTTATAAAAATTTCACGGCCTAAACTAATCCACCTGTCATAAATAGCCTTGCGCTCTTTATCATCTATCTGCCGCAAGCCAACCTTCAATATTTCGTGAAATTCAGGACAGTTACTAGACGTTGCAAAACGTAGTTTGTTGGGTTCGCCCACGGTACCGGCGAAACGAAGATTTACAAGCCCTTCCTTCTCAATATAATAAGATGCTGTTGCAAAGTTGACGATCATTGCATCCGATTTTTTAAAAGCGACTCGCTGCAATCCGACCAGGTCACCATCTACAGGATCCAAATCGAGATGAGGATTGCTGGCTGAAAGAAGTTCATGTATCGCATAATAGCGGGCAACCGAAATCTTCATCCCCTTCAGCTTATCCAAAGAAAAATCACCTTTAGTATCTTTATTGACAATTATTGCATGAGGAAACTCCACATATGGTTCTGTAAACAGGAACCGTTCAGACCGCATCCTGGTTTTCTGTAAATTACATTTTGTAACTATTTTATTTTTAGTCAAATCGACCCAGGAGTCCATGGTCAATTCTTCAGCACGAATTCTCTTAAACTTAAAACCAAGTCTTTTTTCTATGACATTTATGTAATCACTGGAAATTCCGACCCACTCATCTTCATCATTGCGAAATTCCATTGGTGGAAAACCGTTATATTCCACCAGGATAATTTCATCTTCATGCTCACGAAGCCATTGACGCTGTGAAGGACTCAAAGGGTCTTGTTTATCTTCGGCATATCCAATTGATCCAGAAAAAATGAGTACAACCAGAATACTCATGCCCCAGTATAAAAGCTGGCCCATGGAAACGAAAATTAACAAGCGCGGATTGTTCAATAATAAGTTATTGTGATACATTTTTTAAAGTTATCGACAATTTTCACAAACTAATACATAACATTTTCGACCATTTAACCTGCATCAAAAACATTAGACACCGGTCGAGTGAAAATGTACTGGGATTCAGTCGGCAGTCTTATTTAAAGTATTATTCTGTCTCAGGAGATGATCTTTTATAAGAAACATTATACCCTCAAAACTTTAGCACACAAATGCCTTACCAGGGGGTACGTTGAATAAAACCGGAACCAATGTCAAAAAATCAAAGACATCGAGATGCCAACAGAAAGCAAAATAAAAACTGTGCTCGCTTCTGTTCTTACTGTTCACCGAGCAGATCCTGACCAGCTGAAACGCTAAAAAATCGTCAACAGATCTTGATAACTTGCGTCTTTTCGAAAAGATTGGCCCGGGCCTATGGATGGCCTTGTCCGATTTATGGGAAACATTACTACCTATCGTGGAATATCCACGATAGGTAGAGAGGGAGATGGAGGTTACCTTAATTCTTTTGGCGAGTTTTTCCAGGAGGCAGTTTCGATATTATCTTAGACGAAGAAACTATCTACCAATTCGCATGGTGATACAGGTTGTTTCTTCAGTATGTTTCAAGATGGGCGGCAACAGCATCAATCATGGGCAGCAGAACCGGATCGTTCAGGTAGCCGGGCGGGAGCCCGCTTGAGCCGAAGCGGGCGATCACCAGTTCGTGGCCGGGATCGATATAGAGCAGCTGGCCATGGGCACCCCGGGCGGTTATCGCGTTGCCGTCTTCTTTATGGCGAATCCACCACTGGGACTTGTAGGACCAGCCCTGCAAATAGGGCTTGGGATATTGCGCCCTGGCAAACAGTTCCCGGCTGCCGCCCTTAACCAGACGAGCAGTTACGGCCGGGGACACCGCTTGACGTTTTTTTCCTCCGGTGCGTATCAACTCGCCGAAACGGAGAAAATCACGAAGAGTACAGCCGGCTGTTGTGCTCATTCCTGCAGGATCCACCATGTACCAGCCGTCATGTTCTGCTCCCATATGCTGCCAGAATCTTTCGGATACCAGTTCTTGTAAGTCTTTATTGGCTATCCGCTGGATTATGAAGCTCAGCACGTTGATGTTTGGTTCACGATAGGCAAAAGCCTTTCCATGTTCACCCTGTTTTTTAACGGTCATCAGGTATTCGGCTAAATGGGTCGGGTGGCCTGCTTCGGGGCGGCCGGCAACCATACCGCCCGCGCGCAGGTATTTCCAGACATCGGAGCCTGGATCCAGATAGTCTTCGTGAAACTGCATGCCGATCAGCATGTCCATAACCTGGCGAACGGTGGCGTCATGCCAGGCGGTGTCAGTTAATTCTGGCATGTAGTGCGGGACTAGAGCGTTTTCATCCAGTGTCCCTTCATCGATCATCAGTTCCGCCAGAGTACCGACAAACGATTTGGCGCAAGACATGACCAGGTGAGTCTTGTGCGGTCCGCAATACCCCTGGTAATTTTCGTATACCAGCACACCTCTTTTCAAAACGGCAAATCCGTCTGTGTCGATTGTTTTCAGCGCCTCTTGCCAACCAAGACTTTTGCCTTCCTGGTCGGTAATTGTCAACTTATCAATACCTGCGTCCTGAACTTCAAGCTTTGAAGCTGCGCCAGGTCCGCGCCATATCGACTTGGTGGGAACAAGCTGCTGGGTGTTGGAGAAGGTCCAGCATAGTTCCGGCCAGTTATAATGGTTGTTTTTATCGACACTGATAATCCTGTCTTCAGGAGGCGGGAAACCGCGCATCCACTGTTCGCTTGTCTTGTTATTGCTCATAGTAACAATTTCAGTTTACTGTTCTCTAATTTTTCTTAGTGTTTTAACTCCTTACTGCCCCTGTTGTGCCGAGGCAGACAGTTCGCAACCTTCGGCGTCTTTTTCCTGTCCGCCTTTCCAGTAGCCTGTGGCTTTCAGCCAAAGCATCAGGATCGTACTGACAGCAAGTACTACAACACCTGTGTACAAAACCGTGGTCATGGAAGTTTTCACACCTATTGCAGGGAAAATAAAAAGTGCCATGGGAGCTACCGGAAGTATCAACATAAACTGTGAAAAACCGGCCTCTGCAGGGACAAGGGACTCCCCTTTCGGATCAACGATCCGCATCAGCAACAGGCTCGAAGCCAGGGTACCGGTACAAGCCGCGTAGTTGACCAGGAACCGCTCCAGTCCGTTTCTGCCAAGCCAGCGAGACGGGATCCAGAACCACAGGAAGAGGAGAAAACTTGCCAACACAACGGTAACCGTAAATGGAACAATATACTTTCCCAACACTGCCCATTTGACAGCCATGAGCGCCGTGATCATCATGAAGTCGACCAGCGTGCCGTTGATACGGTGTACAAGATCATCGTCTATCAGATAGTCTTTTTTGATTACATTGATAATTTTACGCAAGACAAGGCCGCAGAACAGTCCCCACATAAACATCAGTCCGAACCCCAGCACTGCAATATCCTTTGGCAGCACCATTTTCAATGCGTAGCAGAAACACCAGGTAAAGAAAAAGGCTATACACAGCATGGCGAGATGAAAAGTAATGGTGTCGAGGCTGGCTGGATGCATGGTGTGACGGCCAAGAGATTCCTTCGCGTCGCCGGGCATGATCCCCCGGAGAAAGGCATCGTCGAGTTTGATGCTGGTTGCATCGGCAGAGAGCCCCTTGCGCAGACCGTAATTTGCCAGCGGAACACCGACGAAAGCGGCAATCAAAAATCCGGCGGCACCATAGCTCACCGCCATGACCAGTACATCTGAGGAAACGATCCAGAGGTGATTTATATCTGCATTGGCCGCGTTGTTTACCCACATCTGAGCGATTGTCAGAGCCTGGGCGGGTCCCCCGGTGAACCCATGGACCATGTTGACGGCGGTGGCATTTTCCAGGCCTGCGCCCGTCAGGTAATTATATCCCCAGATAACCGCAAGTCCTGTTAAGATCAGCACTCCGTAACCGCCGTAAAAGGTAATAGACAGCCAGACAACACCCCTGGTCATCTCTTTGGTTTTTCCTCCTTCTCCATTTGATTTTCCCGAGGCGAGCCCAATCATCATAAAGTTGGCGATGAAAATCAGGGAGGTCAGCATGGCATAGGTCTTGAAATCTATTGGCGCCCACCCATCGGCAGTTGGCACACCGACAATCTGCAGATTCATGAGGATCATACCGATAAAACCGGTAATGAGGCTTGATGGAACAAGATATTTCTGAAAAAAAGGGATCTTGCTGCGTAAAACAATACCAATCGGTATCAGCAGACCCACCCAGAACAGTGCAGTCAGGTAAGGGCTAAGCAATTGTTCCATTGTTTGATTCTCCCGCGCTGTAGCGCGTTAATTTTTTTCCGAAAGCCGATCGTAACAACCTTCCGTAAGATTGTCTTTTTCCAGCAGAAGATTCGGTTTTCTTATTTTCCCGGTGGGGGTCAACGGAAAAACCTCTTTATACTCGATGTATCGCGGCACCTTGAAATCCGCCAGCCTGTCTTTGCAGAACTCGATGATTTCCTGCGGTGGAATTGTCTGCTGACTTTCCCCCTGGGCGACAATAACATAGGCTTTGACTTCTTCCCTCCGGTCCGGATCTGGTACTGCAACAACCGCAGCGGACAATATCTTCGGATGACTCATCAGGACGTTTTCCACCTCCGCCGCCGCAACATTATCGCCGGCCCTTCTGATCATATCCTTTTTCCTGCCTACGATGAAGTAGTAGCCATCTGCGTCCTGGCGGAAAAGATCGCCCGTTCTGAACCATTCTCCGGCAAAGGCTGCTGCCGTCGCCTCGGGGTTTCTGTAGTATCCTTTGAATAATCCCGCTCCGGAGACCCACAGTTCTCCGACTTCACCCTGCGCCACTTCCCGGCCTTCGTCATCGACTATTTTCATGCTGCGGAATTTGGTCGGTTTGCCGACGGAGCCGGAACCGCTCATATGGCTGTCTTCGAGCGGCATGACAATACCGGGGCCGATTTCGGTCATCCCGTATCCTTCCCTCAGCGGGACGTTGAAGCGTTCCTCAAATTGTTTGTGGACATCTTTGAGGATGGCGCCGCTGAGCAACATTCTGAGTTTATGCGCCTTATCCAGAGGTGATTCGGGTTGCTTGTAAATCCAGTAAGATAACAGTGCCCAGGAGATCGTAATATCATATTGGCGAACCAGCGGCATGAACCGTGACGGGCTGTAGCTTTTGGCTGCCACCATCGTCATCCCCTTCATGATGCACATGAGCAGTTCCCAGGGGGGGTCCATGTAGTAGAACGGTTCCACACACAAAAAGATGTCATCCTCAGTCACCATCTCAGCGCCAACAAACCCTGTTGTGAGCCAATATTCATGGGTCAACATGCACCCCTTGGGAAACCCGGTCGTCCCAGAGGTGTACTGAATGGACATCAGAGTTTCGACCGTCACTTCCGGCCCATTGAAATCGGTCGGTTTATCCGCTGCCAGTTGTGGCAGGTCAAGCCCCAGGTCCGCGGCTTTTTCACCAACAGTAAAGACCGTCTTGACATTTGGTGTATTGGCGCGCGCCTGCCTGAAAACTTCGGCGAATTCGTCTTCAATTACGAGCCCGATCGCATCAGAATTGTTGAGGACATACTCCAGATCCTCAACCTGATAGCGAATATTCAGCGGCACGGCTACCGCACCTATTTTCGCCAGCGCCAGCCAGACCAGAAAAAACTCCGGGCGGTTGGAGAGCATGACGGCAAGGTGATCCCCTTTGCTGATCCCCGCGGATTGCAGCACTACGGCATATTGATTAACCATATCGTTGAGCTGCCGGTACGAGAATGACACGTTGTCATCATGAAAGTGCAGCACCTTTTTGGCACCGTATGTCTCTGACGCTTTTTCAAGCAGTGTTCCTATATTGTTTTTAAGTACCGAGTTGATCATAATTTCTCCTTTCTCTCAGGATCATTCCGCAACGAGTTTGTGATGAGTCAGTTATTTTCAAAGAGGCGAAGAGCGTTCTTGTAGAGCCATTTTTCCTTGACGTCCTCTTTTAACGGAAGAGATTTCATCTCCTCCACAATCTGGGTCATCGGCAGGGCCAGTTCGCCGTTACCGGAACCAAAAACGACCTGGTCCTGCAACAGGGTGTTGCCGAACTGAATCAGCATCTCAAAACCTGATCCCGGTACTGCGAGATATTTCGGACGGTGAGAAGATGTGTCGATAAACACATTTTTATGGCGACGGGCCACCCCTATCAGCTCCGGAACCCATGGCCAGCCGCCGCAGGAGGCAACTATTTTCAACTCAGGAAAGTCCCGCGCGACTTTATCCAGATACAGGGGCCGGCCGACATCCATGGGCAGGTCGGTGTTATAGCTCATCGCAGTGTAGATAAAGACAGGGACGTCGAGGTCCAGCGCCTTGGCGTAACAGGGATAAAACCGGGGATCGGTTGCACTGATTCCCCATTGGAAAACATTGGCGTAAATTGCCGCAAAACCGGAAACCTTAACCGCCTGTTCAACCTCGAAAACCGCTTCGTCGGCATCCTTAAAAGGGTGGAAAACCGCCATTCCCTTGAGCTTATCCGGCATTTTTTCGATCAGGTCAACCGTTTTGCTGTTATCGACATTATCTATCAGTCCCCATTGAACCCCTGCGCTGTCCAGTTGATCCTTGAACTGGGAAGGAGTCATTGTTATTTTTCCGGCTAATTTAACCAGGAAGAGTTCGAGTTCTTCTTCCGGCAACTCCTCCGCTTTTCGCTCAAGCTCCTCAAAGGTTGTACCAAGGAGCTGAGCCCACCTCTGCCCGAAGATGTGCCGATAGTTGGCCAACCCTTTTTTCTCTTTGTTCAGAAGGAAAAATTTCATTTTGCCTGCGATTTCATCCGCACCAGGAGGAAAATCCAGTCGTACATCCACTACGTTCATAGTAATAATCTCCTTACGGCTCATTTTTCTCTGTCTCCGGTATGGATGAAAAACGGCCCGAGTTGGTTTACATCAAAATAATCAAGATTTCCCTTACTTGTTTGCTGTGCGTTTTGAGGGCATCAGCCAGGTAGCAAGAGCGGGAAGCAGAAGAATTGCGCCGATCATGTTGACCAACAGCATGAAAGTCAGCAGTATTCCCATGTCCGCCTGGAATTTCAGGGGGGAGAAAATCCAGGTTGCGACACCCATTGCCAGCGTAATTCCGGTAAATATTACCCCGTTACCGGTGATCTCCAGTGTACGCAGGTAGGCCTCCTGGAGCGGCAAACCTTCGTCCAGCAGGCTCTTGAAGCGACTGTATATGTAAATGCCGTAGTCTACGCCTACTCCAACACCCAGCGCCACGACCGGTAACGTGGAGACCTTGAGACCGATATTCAGCATGGTCATCAACGCATAACCAAGCAGGGAGACCATGCCGAGGGGGACGAGGATACATATAAGCGCTTTTACCGAGCGGAAGGTGGCGTAACAGAGCAGGATGATCGCAGCAAAAACGTACATAAGGATCGGGAACTGTGCTGCCGACACCTCTTCGTTGGTTGCCGCCATGACCCCGACGTTGCCTGTAGCCAGCCTGAACTTGAGGTTTTCCATCGGGTGCAGGTTACTATAGTTTTTTACCTCGGAAACAATTCTTGCGATGGTTTCCGCTTTATGATCGGTGGTATAAATCTGTACCGGCATAACGCTGCAATCGGGGTTGAAAAGGCCGCTGCTGGTCTTCAGCCCCTTGACCGACTGCACCAGCAGCAGCTGATTGCGCGGAAGAACCTGGAATTTTGGGTATCCCTCGTTCCAGCCGGCATTGACAGCCTTGGCCACACGAGGCAGGCTTACAACTGTCAGGACTCCGGGCACGTTATTCATGTGCCAGGCAAACCTGTCTATCTCAGTCATTAAATCGTAGTCGATGCAGGCCTCGGGAACACTTTCGGCAATCACCGACAGAATATCCACGCCAATATAAAAATGGCTGGTAATCAGGTCGCTGTCGCGGTTATAGCGCGAGTCAGCGCGAAGTTCGGGAATCCCTCTTTCAAGGTCGCCGATTTTAATGTCACCACCCTTCCAGGCACCAAAAACAATCAGGCCTATACTGACCAGGAGCACCAGGGCGGCCGGTTTCGGCTCGGCAATTTTAGCTAAAAAGCGCCAGACACCTTCCATGTTCCGCGCCCGTTTCCTGGTTTTTTGTTTATATGCTTCGCTGTAGCTGACCCAGGAGAGAAGGAGCGGGAGCAGCAGCAGATTGGTCAAAATGATCATCGCCACACCAATGCTTGCGGTAATGGCCATCTCCTGGATCATTTTTATATCGATCAACAAAATGGTGAGAAATCCGAGGGTGTCACTGGCAAGCGCGATACAGCCGGGAACCAGCAGGCGCCGGAAGCTTCCCCTTGCAGCCGACATGTTGTCGGCACCACCAAATACCTCCGAGCGGGTTGCGCCAAGCATCTGCACTCCGTGGCTGACACCGATTGCAAAGACCAGAAACGGTACCAGTATTGACATGGGATCCATACCGTATCCAAGCAGCGGCAACAGACCGAGCTGCCAGATAACAGCGATCAGGGAACAGGTCAGTGAAATGGCGGTCAATACCAGGGACTGGGAATACCAGTAAACAAGCAGAGCGGTGACCAGAAAGGCGATTCCGAAAAAGAGGACGACCCGCCTGGCACCGTCGGTCATGTCGCCGATGAATTTGGCAAAACCGATAATATGAACACTGATATTGTCAGTTTCAAACTTGCTCCTGACATCTTTTTCCAGCCGGTTAGCGACATCGAGGTAGTCTAGCCGTTCGCCAGTTTCCGGATGGATGTCAAGCAGCTGGGCACTTATGATTGCCGCAGAAAAATCCATGGCCACCAGTTGGCCCATGACAGATGATTTAAGGATATTCTTGCGTACCTGCTGGAGTCCTTCAGGAGTGTTCTGGAAATCGGCCGGGACGACGTTTCCTCCGGCAAACCCTTCTTCCGTCACCTCGGTGAACCGAACGTTTGGGGTAAATAGTGACCGGACCTTGGACCGATCGACTCCAGGGATAAAAAACACCTCGTCGGTTGCGGCTTTGAGTGTTGCAAAAAATTCAGGCGTGAAAATGTCGCCGTCCTTGGCTTTCAGAGCGATTAAGATCTGGTTGGCTCCGCCAAATTCTTTGCCGTGTTCTACAAAGGTCTTCATGTATTCATGATGCAGAGGCAGAAGCTTGCCAAATCCCGCGTCGATACGCAGCCGGGTAGCGGACCAGCCCATGAATATCGTTAAGATCAGAAAAATTGCTATAAACAGACGCCGGTGTCCAAAGACAATGTTTTCCAGTCCGGATATCACTGTTTTCATATCAGTTGTCCTTTACATGTGGGTCAGACCCGTTACCGATACCGAGCTTGTCCAGAGTTAATCTTTTGACGCCAAAGGCTCCGGTCAAAATCAGCGATTCGTCGGCTGTCTGTACGGCTTTGAGTATATTCTGCCGGTCGGGCTGCTGTCTGACGACAAAACTGTTGCCGCCATCGTTGCTGATAAGCAGGGTTCCGGCAAGGCCGGTAATTACGATCTCACCACTTTTCAGCCGCAGCCCGCGGGTAAGTGTCGCCTGGCTGCCAACGGGAATCCGCCGCCAGCTCACACCACCATCTTCAGAACGAAACAGGTGACCGCGCAGCCCGAAAATCAGCAGGGTGTCATCTTCCAGGGGAAGAACTCCGAAAAACGAACCGTTGTACGGCGAAGGCATGGCCATCCAGCTGGTATTATCGTCTGAGCGGAAAATATTTCCGGTCTCTGCAGCGATAAACCGGTGCCCGTTTTCCGATGGGGCGTATTGAAAAAGATGGAAATCCCAGATTTCATCATCTCCTTCCCGGGTCTCCTGGTCACTGACCGTTGAGGAATATTTTTTCGGCATGAAATCCCCCTCGGTCCATGTGTCACCGCCGTCGCTGGTTACCAGATAGAGACCGTAGGCGCCGATCGCCACGCCATCTTCTGCATTCTTGAAAAATACGTCAAAAAGCGGCCGCTCGTCCTGCGGATTGCTGTAGAGCAGTGACCAGTTCCGCCCGCCGTCTCTGGTACGCAAAATCACCTGGTCGTGGCCGACGGCCCAGCCGAGATTCTGGTTAAGGAAAAATACTCCGGTTAATGTGGCCCGGGTGGGGACATTGGCCTGGGACCAGGTTTTTCCGTTATCAGCGGATGTGAGAATATGGCCTCTTTCACCGACCGCTGCCGCAAAGCTGCCGACTGCCTGGCAGTCAAGCAGAAGTGAACGGGATGCCCTGGGCGCCATTACCGAAGATTCGCTGCTTACCGCATAGGCCGTAACAGAGGATAAACCAAGCAAAAACAGACAGACCAGGCAGAGGTGCGCCTTGAATGATCCGTTGAACAATTTCCCTGTGCTGAGAAAACCTGCGGTGACTTCCAAAGTATTCATGAAGAACTCCTGAGTTATTGAAAACTCAGACTGGGAGACGCCGAAAATTTCCGGACATCTCCCGTCCATATGGCCAAACCTTAGCGTTTTCCACCTCTGCGAAGGGCTTGGGGGGAAAACTCATCTCTTGCAAATTCCACGTTGAATTTCCACATCGTCTCAATTTCGTTGGTCAGCTTATCTGCCATGTAGCGTCCGGCCTGAAGATCGTAATGGATCTCAGCAATATTCCATACCGCCGGGACCTCATAGAAATTTATGGTGTGTCCTTCCGAGATCCGCCAGAGATTGTCACGGGTGTCGTAGAGATCGGCGCCCACCAGGGACCAGCTATCCTCATCCACATAAAAGGTTCGCCTTTTGTAAATATGGCTGGTTCCTTCTTTCAGGGTCCCTTCCACCACCCACACACGGTGCAGCTCGTAACGCAACGTATCGGTTAACGGGTGCAGCGGTGTCAGGAGTTCTTTATAGCTGATGTCAGGGCTCATGATCCGGTAGGCGTTGTAGGGAACGTACATCTCTTTTTTCCCCACGAGCTTCCAGTCGTATCGTTCAGGGCTGCCGTTAAACAGGTCCAGTGAATCCATGGTCTCCAAACCGTCGCCACCGCCTGTCGGAGTGTCGAAAGCGATTTGCGGTGCCCGCCGGACACGTCTCTGGCCGGGATTATAGGACCACGCTTTACGCGGTTCTTTGTTCTGGTCCAGGGTTTCGTGAACCAGGCTGATGGTTCCAGAGATCCTGGCCGGAGCCTGATCTTCGCTTTTGTAGTAGTAGATGATGTTGTTGAGCTTGCTGTCGTCCATCCCCGGGTGCGAATATCTGATATCGAATAACTCGGTATGTTCGCCGAGTACATATTTACCGCTGCGCGTCACCGGTACATTATGATAATGGCGGTCGAGGCTGTTGCCGCGCCAGCGGGTCAAGTGGTTCCAGACGATTTCAAGACCGTTGTCGGGAATGGGAAACGGGGTGCCTTCACCGACATTTTCCAGTCCGTTTCCACCGCTGATCATCTTTGCATTTTGGGCAATTCTCCTGGTTGCATCGTATATCCGCTGCGGAGCGGATGCACTGCGGTGGGTTGGATAGATATTCATCTTGAAAGTCGGATATGCTTTGAGCAGGGCCTTGTGTCCTGCGGTCAATTTATCCGCATACTGATCCATATTTTCAGCGGTGATGGTAGCGATGATTTTGTCGTCTGAGTACGGGTCGATATGGTGCATGCCAACCTCATAACCTGCCGGGGGCGTTGTTATTCCGCCCTGCCAGGCCGGGATCGTTCCGTCACCATTTCCCGCTTTTTCGGCGCCAAAAGGAGTAAGGTCATTTCCCAGACGAGCTATTTCTTCAGGAGTTGCTTCGGCCCAGCCGTTGACGACACTGCCGCCAATCAGCAGCATGGAAGCACATGTTAACAAGAGTATTTTCTTACGCATGGCTGCTCTCCTTCTTTAACTAGAATGAATATTTAATACTGGCTGAAACAACATCGCGGTCATTGATTTTATTAAGCTCGTCCGCTCCGAAAAAATTGGTATAGGAGATATCCAGGCCCCAGGTTTTCAGGTAATCAAACCCAAGCCCGAACGAAACAGCCTTGCGCTCTTCAAGAAAACCGGCACCACCCGGTGAAATTCCCTGAACGTCGTGTCTCCACGCAACCCTTGGGGAAATGTCTATTGCGCCGATTGCGTTACTGTATGTCAATCCTGCAGAAACCCTGTACCCCATGGAAGTGGCGTCGGCGTCGTTCCCCGGGCAATCGAGGGCAAGTTCTTCAGTTTTCGGCATATCCAGCACATGCATGACTCCAGCTTCCCCGATGATGTATCCTTTGGTCGCCCCCATTACCGGGCCAAGTATTTTCGTCAAAGTTGCTTGTACCTGGGCGACGTCACGCTCTATATAACCGTGGATGATTTCACCTGGACCATAGGTTCCACTGATTTGCCCCGGGAAGCCCAGTGCTGCGATAATCAAAGGTTCATCAGCAATCTGCAGCGGCATATCGGGACGATAGGAGATCTCGCCCTGGAGGGCCAGGCCGGCAACCTCAGTGTTTGCGCTGATGCCAAACAGCTGCAGGTCTTCCACGTATTCAGTCAGGTAAAACGCCGAAGCCGGCAAACCGACAGTGGTTGCTCTTAATGCGCTTATTGTTGGAATCCGGCTATGGTAATTGAGATAGTAAAATCCGAACTCAGTATCGTTGAGGGCAGGAGCATAAACACGCAGCGCTGCTCCATACTGTCCGCTGTCGCTGGCTTCCCTTGTGGGGGCCCGGTAGATTGTGTAGGGAAATGTCCCTTCAGGGGCCAAACCGTCACCAAGCGTTACGTAGGTGCCTCCATCGCCGGCATAGTCGTTGGTGCTCCAGTAGCTGCCTGTCGGATCGATATCGGTCTGCTGCCAGTGATAGAGATAGAGGCCTTCTAAACTGATGTTCTCGGTCAAACCGAGAGAAGTCCAGACCATGCCTTCGGGAAGCAGTGCCTCTTTCAGCTCTGATCCGGGAAGTCTGAAAGCGGCTACATCGATGGGATTGATGGCGTTGATGCTGTTGCCGATAAAAGTACTTTCTCCCCAGCTGACCACCTGATCACCGACCCGGACCTGGATCGGCATGTTGCCTATTGAAAAATCACCCCAGGCGAAGGCATCGAGCAGCGAGATGTCACTGCCGACGAGGTCTTTTGCTTCCGAACTCAGCGGGGCCTTTTCCCGGCTGCCATTTTCATTTTCAAAATCGTAAAATGCTTTTCCCCTGGCAAATATGCCGAACCGATCATAAACACTGAGATCGAGTTCACTGGTGATCTTGGCGGCATTACTCACCAGGCCGGTATCGTAGTTCAGATCTCCGTCGTCCGAGTTTACGTCCTTTCTGTTTCCCCCGTTGGCGATACCCACCAAATCTTTGTCACGCTCCTGTACACGCCAGGTTGTACCGTATGTAAGCGTCGTATCCAGGCGCGCACTGATATCGCCGCTGCTCAATTGCAAACCACTGGCAGGTGCCGGTAAAAGAGTTGGGATTGCAGCTGTAAGCGCAATCGTACAAGCCATCATCCTGCAACGTTCAAGTTGAAGTCTCATCTGAATAACTCCTTTCTTTAAAGGTGTTTTCAAGTGTTTCAATACTCCGAAAAGATCAAGTATTTATTGTTTAAATGATAACTAATATAAAAGATAAAAATAAACTGACTGCTAACTTATTAATACGATGTAACCTGCCATTGCCTCCCTCCCTTGTAAAGTTGTATGTGTCCTGCCTCGTGGTTATTATGAACGAATTGTCGGGTTGGCCCAGAGGGACGAAATCATTTTATGTCAATCACCCCAAGTGCTTCCATGGCCTGTTTTTTCATGATCCGTGAAAGTTGATCCAGCTTTTGAACATCTCCCAACGTGTATCGAACATATCCAAAACCTTCGATAATTGTAAAAGCAGTAATCGCTGCCAGATCCTTGTCCTCGACCTTGATGAGACCGGCTTTTTCGTAGAGCTCCATTTCTGATATGGCAAACTCGATAAATTTCTGATTCAGTTTCTGTATCCGTTTCCAGACCTTTTCGTTTCTCAGTCCCATTGCGTAACACGACCAATAGACCTTTCCTCGCGTCGGCGATTTTCCATTTGGTTCAAAGAAAATATCAATTAAGGTCTTTAATCGTTGAGCAGGAGTCATCTGCCCATTCAACAGCTTGTGGTAGGACTCAATACTTGTTTCAAGCAGGTAGTCCACAAGCGCAAGAATCAGCTCATCCTTGTTCTTGAAGTAGTGAATCAGCAGTCCGGAGTTAACACCCATGCGACTGGCAATCTTGGTGATGGTCGTACCGACGAAACCTTCTTCTTCGACCACCTTGTAGGTATGTCTGAGTATTTCCGGTTTGCGGATATGTGATTTGCTTTTACGACCCATGCAGGTGCCCCTTTGCCATTTCTTTAATTAAATGCTTACTAATTTATTATTCTGATAATGGTATATAAAAAAAAAAATGTCAAGTGAGTTTTTTAATGTGTCGTATCATAGGGGGGGAGGCAGGTTATCGTCTTGCCGATCATACGTGGCAAGCAGATGATTCAGCGTGTAAAAATGTTGTCCAGCAGGATAGCAGGCATCACACCTTCTTGGTGGACCGGATTCGCCACCCCGATGAAAATGCGGAGTACCCCGGCGGGCGTACCGAAGAACCATCGCCAGAACTTGCCATGGGCGTTGATAAAAAGGAAGGCTGGCACCGAGTTAAGAGAAGATCCTGCACGACATTGAAGACAGAGCAGTTTCTGGCCATGGGTATTGATTTTTGTGGGACTTTGCAGGTAATGACCTGAAATTGCAGTTGTTTCTCATTAAAGATGTTGAGTTTCGAATGTCTCTACTATTATAATGGAAGCCATAAGGAAGATCAAAATTTAACCTGTATCCGGCCAATTATCCCCACCTGCATCCGTAACGGAGGTCTTGGAATGACACAACAAGGGTATGAAAAACTCGGCCTCTTTTATCTTGGTCGGGAAGTCAGCATGGACAGCGGTGCCGAGTCTGCCCTGCCACTTCTTTATAAATCCTCCCACCTGACCACCCATGCGGCTATCATCGGCATGACCGGCAGCGGCAAGACCGGGCTGGGGATCGCGCTTATTGAAGAGGCGGCAATCGACAATATCCCGTCCGTCATTATCGATCCCAAGGGAGATATGGGTAATCTCCTCCTCGCCTTTCCGGAGCTGCAGGCGAAAGATTTCGCCCCTTGGGTCGATCCGGGGGAGGCCGAGCGCAGGAAATGCAGCGTTGAGGAGTACAGCAAAAGCGTTGCCGACACCTGGCGAAACGGGTTAGAGAGCTGGGGACAGGATGGCGAACGGATCAGGAGGTACTGCGGTCGGACGGAGCGCACCATTTATACGCCAGGTGCGACTGCCGGTATGCCGGTTGCGGTGTTTGCAGGACTTGAGGCGCCGACGAAAGAGGTGGCCACCGACCCGGATACACTCAACAGTCTAATCGCCTCCACGGTCACTTCGGTCCTGGCCCTGGTCGGGGTGAGTGGTGATCCACTGAAAAGCAGAGAAAATATCCTGCTCAGCTCAATTCTCCTCTATTACTGGCAAAGGGGGGAGAACCTGACCCTGGAAACTCTCATTGGTGCCGTGGTGAGTCCACCGTTTAACAGGATCGGGGTGTTCGCTCTGGACACGTTTTTTCCCCAGGCGGAAAGGATGGAGCTTGCGCTGTTAATCAACAATATCATGGCCAGTCCCGGTTTTGTTGCCTGGACACAAGGTGAGCCGCTGGATATTCAGCGCATGCTCTATACCGAGGAGGGCAGACCGAGAACCTCTATTTTTTCCATATCTCATCTCAGCGAGCCGGAGCGCATGTTTTTTGTGACCATGCTGCTCAACAGGTTTGTGGACTGGATGCGCCGACAGCAGGGGAGTTCGTCCCTGAGGGCACTTCTTTATATGGATGAGATATACGGTTATTTCCCGCCGACGGCGAATCCACCGTCCAAGAAGCCGATGATGCTTTTACTCAAGCAGGCGAGAGCCTACGGTGTTGGCGTGGTCTTGGCCACCCAGAACCCTGCGGATCTCGATTACAAGGGACTCTCAAATATAGGATCCTGGTTTGTCGGGCGATTGCAAACAGAACGGGACCGGCAGAAGGTGACGGACGGGTTGCCGATGGATGAAGGAAGCGCAAGCCGCAGGCGCGTCCGGGAACTGCTCGCCGACATGAAGGCTCGAACTTTTATCCTGAACTCGGCAAAGATGGACGAGCCGCTTCTCTTTACCACCCGTTGGGTCATGTCCTACCTGAAAGGACCGATCTCCGTCAGCGATATCAGCAGACTGATGGCTGATCGGAGCGTGATGCAACCGGCACAACAACAGGCGCCTACGTCCATTGACCTGAGAGGCAGAGGAGCTGTGTCGAACATCAGGCCCATGGTGGGAGCTGGTCTCAACCAAAAATTCCTGTATCACCCGAACCTGACCGATGAACCTGTTTTCAGCCCGTGGCTGGTCGCCTCCTGTCGGGTTAGATTTTATAACAGCAGCCGTAACATCGATGAGGTACGGGATATCTGTTTGCGTCTGCCGGTGGATTCTAAGAGCCACTCGGTAGCCTGGGAGGAGAGTGAACCTTTTTCATATGATGATTTCGACCTGCAGGCGCACCCGGCCATGCAGAGTCGATTTGCTCCACTCCCGGCAGGTTGGGAAAATATCGTGCACACTCGGAGTTGGGAAAAGACGTTTGCCGACTTTCACTACCAGAACCAACGGCTGGAGCTCTACCGGGTGAAATCGCTGAAGCTTGAGTCCGATCCAGGTGAGTCCCAGGGGGATTTCAAGGTTCGGGTTGCCGATCTCTTGCGTTGCAGACGAGATGAGGCTGTCAGCCAGTTGGAGTCACGTTATGCGGTGAAAGAACGTAGGCTCAGACAACGTCTGGAGGATGCGAGGCTCAGGTTGATCAAGGAAAAGGGGGACGTTACATCCAGGACGACCGACACGATTATCTCCTTTGGCGCGGCCGTAGTGGGGGCGCTGTTTGGCAGGAAGAAGCTGTCTGCAACGACGATTTCCAAAGCTGGAACGGGGCTGCGTAATGTTGGTCGGGTGGCCAAGGAGAAAAATGATGTGGAGCGGGCTGAGGAGAAAGTGGCGGCCCTTGAGTTGGAGCTTGAGGAGCTCGGACTTGAGCTTGAGAGCAAAATTGACACCTTCACCACTGACCTGTCAATCGAGTCGGTTGAGATCGAACCCTTTTATATTACTCCGAGAAGACAGGATATTTTTAACCTGAAGATGTTCCTGTTGTGGGAACAGCGATATATGTAGATACGGTTCAGGGCGATAAAGGCTGCAAGGCTGCGGTCAAAAGACGGCGGTATCCTGGAGCAGGGACGTACTCGAAAAATAGCACGGGAGGTTTGTAGTTGAAATCTGTCATGCACCCTAGCCGATGATAATGTTGCGCAGCTCGTCGGTGTCATCTTCCTTTATGGGAAAATGGTCCTGCAACACGTTGCCCACCTGGGTGATGGCCTGGCAGAGGGCCTCACCCTGTTTGCCGGTTTTGATTCCCCTGGTGAGTTCGGCGACGATGTCCTGCCAGAGGTCTGGCTCTATTTTCTCATTTATCCCCCGGTCCGCAAGAATCCACACCTTGCGTTCCAGGACAGAGACAAAAACAAGAATGCCGTTCTCATCCCGCGTTCGATACAGTCCTTCGCCGTAAAATGCGGTTATGGCGGCTTCCTCCACCTCCTCCTGTACCTGGCTGCCCGGCAGAAACATCCGGGTAAGGGTGACGTTTTTTGACACCAGGTAGCGAAAGGGGAAGAAGAGTATGGCTGAAAACGCGAGGAACAGCCACATGTTCTGTGAGCCCAGCCAAAGGGTGGAACCGAGCAGGGATGTGAGCAGCAACGCCAGCGGGATGGTGAGAAACAGCCCCCCTGCAACCGAGGCGGTGGGATAGTTATGGCTGGCGGTTACGACCATCGGCACGATCTCCCCCGATGTCACCTGTTCCATACGCTGGACGGTCTCCGTGATTTTTTCCCGCTCGTGCTGCGAGAGAAACTGCTCTGCCAATTTTTTCATTTTACTCTATCGCAAAAGTTTTAGTGATTACCAGCCTCCTGAGGCGCCGCCGCCGCCAAATCCGCCGCCACCCCCTCCGAAGCCACCGCCGAAGCCACCGCCCATCCCTCCCCCGGAGGGTCCGCGATATATATAGTCCCCATGACTTCTTCTGGTCGTGCGCCTGGCCTTGGCAAAACTTGAGGTGACGATCGCACCAACTAAGCCGACGGGCACCAGGAGCATAAGGATAAACCACTGAGGGCCGAGGATCAGGTAGCCGAGAATCGGGGCGATTGCACCACCGAGCAGGGCGGCCAGGATCTTGTTCCTGCCAAAGACCTTGCCGATGAAAAAGAGACCCGCAGCCAGCGTCACCGCAAAACCAGCGGGGTCTTGGTTATTTTCACCGCCGGTTGCCAAACTCGACGAGTCGAATTCACCTCGCACGCTTGCCATCATTGCCCGGACTCCGGCCTGAATACCGGCATCGAAGTTTGCCTGCTTGAAGTGGGGCACAATAATGTTTCTGATTATCCTGCCGGCTCTCAGATCAGTCAAGCGACCTTCCAGACCGTACCCCACCTCTATGCGAAGCTTGCGCTCATTTCTGGCCACCAGCAGTATTGCGCCGTTGTCCAGACCGGAGTGGCCAATCTTCCACTGTTCTGCCACCCGCAGGGAATAATCTTCGATGGGCACCCCTTCGAGAGAGGTGACGGTTAAGACGACGATCTGGGTGGACTGCTCTTCTTCAAACAGTTTCAACTCCCCCTCAAGCCGGGCTGCTTGAGCTTTGGAGAGCAGTCCGGCATAGTCATTAACCCGAGCGGTTAATTGCGGTATCGCAAATCCGCGCGCAAGCCCAGGCAACTGCAACAGGGTGAGGAGCAGTACCATGCAGGCTGATCGTAAAGGTGTACCCATTGGCTCCTCACCCTCTACTGGAAGCTGACCTGCGGAACCGTTTTAGCAGCTCCGTCTGCCTTAAAGTACTCTTTTCGCTCAAGGTTCAGAAGGAAGTTGTTGGTAAGGTTCTGGGGAAACTTCCTGATAGAGCCGTTGAAGATCCGCACCGTCTCGTTGTATCTCTGTCGTGCCACGTTAATCCTGTTTTCAGTCCCTTCTAACTGGTTCTGGAGATCGAGGAAGTTCTCGTTGGCCTTCAGGTCGGGATAACGTTCCACCACCACCATGAGCCTGGAAAGAGCCGAACCAAGACCCGATTGTGCGGCCTGAAACTGACCCATCTTTGCGGCGTCGGCCAGGTCCTGCGGGCTGAGCTGGATTGAGGTTGCCTTGGAGCGAGCGTTTATCACCGCCTCCAGAGTCTCTTTTTCATGGCTGGCATAGCCTTTTACGGTTGCCACCAGGTTGGGGATCAGATCTCCCCGACGCTGGAGTGCAGCTTCAACGTCGGCCCAGGATTTGAATACTGCTTCTTCTTTCATCTGCAGCGAATTATAGCCGCAGCCTGAGATGAGCGATATGGAGATGAAAAATAATGCAAACAGCCTCAGTGTACGTAGCATGATACCTCCGACAGGTTCTCGATAATTAGCAAAAAGAAGAAAAATATCTTTTAATCACAATAATATACCTTAACTCGATCGCTGTCCAGAAAAACTGGAATTTTTCCTTGACACCCCATATATCAGCAAGCCTGGAGGCAGGAGGTCGGCCATCGCCTTGAAAGCCCTCACTGAGTTGTTGCAGAAAAAGTGATAGAAACACCTGGTAGGTAAGAAAACTTTTGCAAGACGACAATGCAGTACCTGAGTTGATCCCTGGCCAATCAGACTTTGCATTTTCACATCCATCAGCTTCTTGCTATTGCCTTAAAACGATAGCGCTAGGCAATAGACAGAGAATTGAGATATATAATCCGACAGACCACCTCAATTGAAGCAGCAACAGAAAGTTTTAAAACAATATATCATGCTAAAAAACTAGACAGCCGTGAGCCATGACATTTTTCGATCTTCCTCCGGTGTATTCGGACCTTCAATGTCATATACACATATCATGTGTTACAGGTTGTCCATCCCCCTGAGAACACAATAATAACAAAAAAAACCCGCAATCCTCTCTGGATTGCGGGCTTTGGAGGACCTCTATAAAAGTCCTTTGAAAATGGTGCCGAAGGTCGGAGTCGAACCGACACGGGTCTCCCCACACGCCCCTCAAGCGTGCGCGTCTACCAATTCCACCACTTCGGCACAAAAACTTTATTCGCCAGTCGTACCCTCGCTGTTCTGTTCTTCTGCAGCACTGTCCGTCGCCTTTTCTTCGGCTGCCAACGGCACTACCTGTTCAACTGCTGCGGGTTCGCTGATTGACATTCCAGACATCACAGTTGATTTGCTTGCCTGAGATGAAATATACGCTAACGTAACAGAAGTCAACATAAAAATGACAGCTACTGCGGTTGTTATTTTATTCAACAGCGGCAGCGGACCTTCTGTTCCGAAAAGTGATTGACTGGATCCCCCGAACGTTGCACCTATGTCAGCGCCCTTTCCGTGCTGGAGCAGAACTATGCCAACCAGAAACAGGCATACGACAACATGTACAATGATCAGTAGAGTATCCATACAATAACAACTTTTTTATGCAAAATTAATTATCCGCCCGAACGACTCAGCGTCAAGGGCAGCTCCACCAACGAGGGCGCCGTCAATATCCGGCTGTGCCATCAACTCATCAACGTTGGTTGGTTTGACCGAGCCACCATACAATATTCGGGTTCGCTCGGCAACGTTTTTTTCATAAATTTTTTGCAAAACGTCGCGAACGGCCACGTGAGCTTCCTGTGCCTGTTCCTTTGTTGCGGTTTTCCCGGTGCCGATTGCCCAGACCGGTTCATATGCGACAACCACATTCATCATATCATCTGCAGCTACACCTTCAAGCCCTTTTCTCACCTGAGCTTCCAAGACCGCGAATGTAGATCCGTTTTCCCTCTCATCAAGAGTCTCGCCGATGCATAAAATCATCAGAAGCCCAGAGGCGAGCCCGCCCCGTAACCTTTTGTTGATCATCGCGTCACCCTCCCCGAACAGTTGACGGCGTTCGGAATGACCGACGATTGCCGCAGTCCCCCCGGCATCCTTGACCATCAACGGAGATATCTCTCCGGTGAAAGCGCCTTGATTTTCCCAGCAAACATTTTGCGAGGCCACAATGATCGAGCTCTTCTGCAAAACGTGGGACACCTCGCTGAGAATGGTGAACGGCGGAGCCAGCAGAACCTCTCTGTCTTCGTACTGGTAACATTTTTTTGCCACCTCCGCGGCGAGCCTGCAACCGTCGACAACGGTGGTGTGCATTTTCCAGTTACCTGCTATCAGCGCCTTTCTCTCTACCATCCGATACTCCATGTGATTTTATCTATCATTATGCTTAATCCAAGGCGACCACGCCAGGAAGAGGCTTACCTTCCATCAACTGTAAAAATGCTCCGCCCCCTGTGGACATATAGGAAACATTACGTTCTTCTCCGGCTTTCTTGACCGCCGCGTTGGAGTCACCGCCGCCTACGATTGACAGGGCATGTGACGAAGCAATCTCCTGGCACAACGCCATCGTTCCCCTGGCAAAAGCATCCATTTCAAATGCACCCATGGGGCCGTTCCAGATGATTGTTTTCGCATCCTGCAGCGCCTCCTTGAAATAGATGGTGGAGGCGGGACCTATATCAAGGGCCATCCATTCTTTTGGGATATCGCTGAGCGTCACATTTTTGGTCACCGCATCCGGTGCAAACCGGTCGGCTACCACAAAATCGACCGGGAAGTAGAGTTTTACACCTTTTTTAGCCGCAGCTTCCGTAAACCTGGCTGCCGTATCCAAAAGATCCTCTTCTATCTTTGATGCTCCGACGTCCACCCCCCTGGCTTTCAGGAAGGTATTTGCCATGGCCCCGCCGATGATCATCCGATCAACCTTTTCCAACATATTTTCAAGGGCTCCAAGCTTTGAACTCACCTTGGCCCCACCGACCAGCGCCACCAGAGGCCGTACCGGGTTATCCATGGATTTATGAAAATAATCCATCTCTTTTTCAAGGAGAAACCCTGCCGCCTTATCCCTCACCTTTCCTGCAACCCCCACCACGGAGGCATGTGCCCGGTGGGATACTGCAAACGCGTCGTTGACATATACATCGGCAAGTTTTGCAAGCTCCTCGGCGAATCCCTGATCGTTGGCGGTTTCCTGTTCGTAAAAACGCAGATTTTCCAAAAGCAGAATCTCGCCGTCCTGCATCGCCTCGACCAGGGCTTCGACCTCCGGACCGATGGTGTCGGGCGCAAGAGTTGTCTTGACCCCGGTCAGTTCCTGCAGACGGCCGGCAACCGGTGCCAGGCTGAACTCTTCAAGCCTTTTTCCCTTGGGACGCCCGAGGTGGGAACAGATAATCAGCCTGCCCCGTTGCTCAAGGATATGACGAATCGTCGGCAGTACCATTCTGATGCGGATATCGTCGGTGATATTTTTTTCCTCGTCCATCGGGACGTTGAAATCAGCCCGGAGAAGAATTTTCTTTGAGCCAAGCTCAAGATTGCGGAGAGACTTCATCATTTACCTCGCATTACTATCTGATAATTTAACAAGAGCACCTGAACATACCTCACCTGGATATTTCATGAAATACCAGGTTGCGTGATATCTCTTTGCATAAGCAGCGCGTCGTCAACCGGCTCGCGATAGTAGCCGCGGCGCAGGCCTACCTCGTAAAACCCGTTTTTCCGATAGAACCCGACCGCCTGGTTGTTTTTCGACCGGACCTCGAGATAGAGAACCGAACATCCCTCCTTGACCAGTTTACCGATGAGATGGTCGAGAAGTTTCTGGCCGATGCCCTGCCTGCGAACCGCCCTTAGCACGGCAATTTTATGAAGCTCGGCCTCCGGCGGGACGACCTGCGCCTTGTACCAGCCCTCTATTTCGGCCCTGTCACCTTCCAGGGATTCGGCCACATAAACGTAATCCCGGCCCTGCTGCAGTTCATCCGTCAGTTCTGCAACAGGCCAGGGACTGCGTGTTTGTGATTCAATTTCAGCAAGCTGTGGCAGATCGACCGTGGTCAATCGGCGAATACGCATCGCCCTTACGGTTAAAACATCGATTCGGCCACATGCACGGTGAGGTCGCCGAGCATATTGGTGTAGCTGCCCAGTTCGTTGTCGTACCAGCCATACACAACGGCCTGGGTTACCGGGACATTGAGGATAGGATCGGCACCAGCGGCCAAACTCTCCGCCTTAACCTTGGACAGATCAACCTGGATATTGGCGGTCCTGGTATGGGTTTCCGCCCCTTCGATTATTGCCGCAGCCGCCGGCATGCCGATGATATCGGAGGACACGTTCTGCTTTTCACTGAACAGCAGATAACTGTTGTTGGCCGCATATTCCTTGTAGATCTGGTTCAGGTTTCCCCTCTTTATCGGATTCTCCAGGTCATCCTGCAGGTTCAGTACCAGGATGATCAGGGAGCCGGTTGAAGTCGGGACCCGTACCGATTCAGCCATGAACCCGATCGATCCCATTTCCGGGATTACAAGAGACAGCGCCTTTGCCGCACCGGTGGTAGTCAGGATGATATTGTTCAGTATCGACCTGTTTTTCCTCAGGTCAGAAGCGCCGGATTTAGGGAGCCGGTCAAGAACCTGCTGACTGCCGGTCGCCGCGTGAACGGTAACCATCGACGCGCTCATTATTTTGTCCGCGCCTATTTTCTCCATAAGCGGCTTGATCATATAGGATAGACAGGTGGTGGTGCAGGACGCGGCGGAAATCAGCGAGTGCCTACCGCTGTCGTACTTCTCCTCGTTAATCCCCATCACGGTGGTGAACGCATCTTCCGGCATCTCCAGTCCTTTGGACTTGATTTTAAAAGGTGCCGACAGAATCACCTTTTCCGCACCAGCGTGCATATGACCCCGCAGGGAGCCCTTACTCACATCCGGGTCGGCGGTCGGATCGGTGAACACCCCGGTGGTATCAACCACCAGCTTGACGCCGTTTTCCTGCCAGGCAATTTCTCCCGGATTTCTGGAAGAACGCAAAATGGTTACCGGAACACCGTTGACCACCATCGTTCCCTTCTCTTCGTTTAGCTCTTCAATGACTCGGGGGCATTTATGTCCGTACAGATAGGTCCCGAGACGTCCGTAAGTGGAATCTCTTTCCAGCATCGACGCGAGATCTTCCAGACTCGAACCGACCTCCCTGCCTATATTGGCGACTATCCCGGAAAAATATTTCTTGGACACATTGTGCCAAAGAGACAATTTACCAATCCTGCCTAAACCATTGATGCCTAATTTCATAGCAATGGATCTCCTTTGCAATTAATATGGAGTATCTTTTTTTTTTCAAAGCAACACGCTTTGAAAAACTCTTTTGTAAACAAACAGCGCATCTATTATTTACTCCGTTTTGTATCACTAACTCTATTGTTGCGCAACATTAACATTTAATAATTTTTGCTCTTTCCCAATGAAATTTGACACTCCTTTACTCCGTGGTACTCTAGTCAAAAGATACAAACGTTTCCTCGCTGATGTGACGCTTGACTCCGGAGAAACGATCACCGTTCACTGCCCCAATACCGGCACCATGCTCTCCTGCTCGGCGCCGGGCAGTATGGTCGGTCTGTCGGTTTCGTACAATCCCAAACGAAAATATCCGCACACCCTGGAAATGGTTCGTGTCGGCAACAACTGGGTGGGAGTTAATACCGCCCGGACCAACAAACTTGTGGCCGAAGCGGTAGAGCAGGGCAGGATCGATGAATTTCAAGACGTCCACAGGATCAAGAGCGAGGTAAAAACCTCTTCGCACACAAGGCTCGACCTCCAGATCTTCCATGGGGAGTCAACCACTTATGTCGAGATAAAGAACTGTTCGCTTGCACAGAATCATTGCGCCATGTTCCCAGATGCCGTAACTGCCCGGGGCACCAAGCATCTCCAGGAACTTGCCAGGCTTTGCCGGGAAGGCAGCCGGGCCTGTATTTTCTTTCTGGTGCAGCGCGCAGACGCCGACCGTTTCGCTCCGGCATCACACATCGACCCGGTGTACAGCATGGAGTTGTCAGCCGCTTCTGCCGCCGGGGTTATGGTACTTGCCTACCAGGCAAGGGTAAGCCCGGAAGCAATAAACATATACCGGCAGCTACCCGTCGAGCTCGACCAGGCTGCCCGATGAGGAACCGTAACACAGCATGATTCCTGGTTACAGAGGACCACTGACAGCCCTGCAGACAACAGCTTAGGCAGTTCACAGAGCAGATTTATAAGACGTTATAGGTTTCTGCTCCCCCCATAAATGTTGCCACGGCTAGTCCCTGCAGCTCCCAGCCGTCAAACGGGGAATTGGCCGCCTTGGAAAAACTTTTGGCCGCATCAAAAATGTATTTTCTATCCGGATCAATCACCGTCACATCGGCGGTTTTTCCCACGATGAGAGTTCCCCCGCCAACCCCAAGAATTGCGGCGGGATTACAGCTCATCAGTTCAACCAGCCGCTGCGGACTCAACAACTCCTCGCGCACCAGGGCGAGACTGAGGGAGAGGGAGGTCTCAAGTCCTGCGATACCGTTGGCGGCAATATTGAACTCCACCTCCTTTTCAAGAACAGTGTGGGGCGCATGGTCGGTTGCAATGACGTCAATGGTCCCGTCTGCAAGCGCTTCCACAATAGCCCTCCGATCGGCTTCACTGCGTAGCGGCGGATTCATTTTCGCATTGGTGTTGTAACCGGTTACCGCTTCTTCAGTGAGAGAAAAGTAGTGCGGCGCGGTCTCTGCCGTCACCCTGACACCTCTTTCTTTTGCCGCCCGAATCAGGCGAACAGCCGCCACGGTGCTGACATGGGCAATATGAATATGGACTCCGGTCAGTTCGGCAAGCTCTATTTCCCGCTGTACCATTATCGATTCCGCCGCTGCAGGAATACCGCGAAGCCCCATCCGGGTGGACAGTTCGCCCTCGTTCATGCACCCGCCCCTGCTCAATGCAAGCTCTTCTGCGTGGGAAATCACCAGCAGTCCGTGCGATGAGGCGTATTCGAGAGCCCGCCGCATCAACTGGCTGTCGACGACCGGACATCCGTCATCGGACACCGCTACGGCTCCCTCTTTTTTCATTTCACCATATTCGGCAAGTTTTTCCCCCTTAAGCCCGGTCGATATGGCGCCAACGGGATAGACACGGGCGTTGCACTGCGCCGCTTTTTCCCTGATAAAGGCGGTGACCGTTGCGTTGTCGTTTACAGGATTGGTATTGGGCATGCACGCCACACCGGTAAACCCTCCGGCGGCTGCGGCCATGGTACCGCTCGCGATCGTCTCTTTGTACTCCTCCCCCGGCTCACGCAGATGCACGTGCATATCTATCAACCCGGGAACCACCCAGCACCCGTCGACATCCAGCACCCGGCAATCGGCGGACTCAACCGATCCGGGCTCAACAATGTTCCCGTTCAGTATCCAGACATCTTCAACCTGGTCCCTGCCCTGAAGCGGATCTATTACCCGGCCGTTTTTCAGTATCGTAAAGTTGCTCATCAGTTTTCACCTTGTCCGTCGATCACCTTCGCACCGCCAAGTACCAGATAGAGTAAAGCCATCCTCACGGCAACCCCGTTGGTCACCTGGTCTAGGATAACCGACCTGGGCCCGTCAGCCACCTCGGGATTCAGCTCCACACCTCTGTTGATCGGACCGGGATGCATGACAATCGCGTCGTCTGCTGCATTTTTGATACGTTCATTGTTGATTCCGTAGCATCGGGCATATTCACGCAGACTTGGAATCAACGAATCGTTTTGCCGCTCAAGCTGAATTCTCAAGGCCATAACCACATCAGCGCCATCTAGCGCTTCTTCCACACTACTGCACACCCTGGCACCGAGAGAAGCCAGTCCGGGCGGCATAAACGTCCCCGGTCCCGCCACAGACACCATCGCTCCCATTCGGGAAAAACCGATAATGTCGGACATCGCCACCCTGCTGTGGGCGATATCGCCGATTATCGCTATTTTCAACCCTTCTATCCGCCCCTTGTGTTCGACAACAGTCAACATGTCCAGCAATCCCTGGCTGGGATGCTGGTGGGTTCCATCCCCCGCATTGACGACGGACGCATCAATGTGCTTGGCCAGAAGCTGCGGAGCCCCAGAGCTGGAATGCCTGACAACAATGATATCCGGTTTCATCGCCTGGAGATTGGCCGCAGTATCGATCAGGGTCTCCCCCTTTGTCGTAGAACTCGTAGAGGCGGCGATATTGAAGGTGTCCGCACTCATCCTCTTGGCGGCAATCTCAAAAGACATCCGTGTCCTGGTCGAAGGCTCGAAAAAAAGATTTATGATGGTCTTTCCCCTCAGGGTCGGTACCTTTTTTATCGGCCTGTTGGAGATCTCCTTGAAAGATTGAGCGGTTCGCAGGATATACGTGATATCCTGCTCGGAAAGCTGGTCGATCCCGAAGATATGCTTGTGGCAAAACTGATAATCAGAAGGCAGATCTTTAAGCATTTTTTTCCCTTAATCTATGAGGTTTGCCAGTCGTCCCCACCTGATCGACGTGAATCGGTCCAAGGAAAAGAGCGGTTTGTCGATGTCCCACGACCAGTAGAGAATGAATGCCTTGCCGAGAATATCCTTCTGGTCGACAAACCCCCAAAAACGGCTGTCGTAACTGTTATCCCTGTTGTCGCCCATTACAAAGACCCGGTCCTCGGGGACAAGAACCGGACCGAAGTTGTCCCTTGGGTTATCCCGGCCACTGAGAACGGTGGCGGAACTGATAAATGCATGTGGATCGTCAATCGCCTGTCCATTGACAAAAACTTTCTTGTTCTTTATCTCAATCGTGTCTCCGGGAGTTCCAATCACCCTCTTTATGTAGTCGACGGACCGGTCCCGGGGAAACTTGAACACGATCACCTCCCCCCTTTCAGGATCTCTGACCGGGATGAGCACCTTGCCTGAAAATGGGATACGCAGTCCGTATATGAACTTGTTTACCAGCAGATGATCGCCGATCTGCAACGTCGGCAACATTGATCCCGAAGGTATCTTAAAGGCCTGGACGATAAATGTGCGGATAACCAGAGCAAGCAGAACTGCAATGCAGATAGCTTCGAAATATTCCCTGAAAGTCGATTTTTTGTTGGCCTTGATACTCAATTTGTTCCTCTTTCTTCGCTGATTTTTTTCACCTCGCAAAAACCCACCCAAAATTACTTGAATTGATATACAATTACAAGAAAGTTTGGTAAAACGGCCGAGAAAGAACGGGTAACACCAGATAATTGGTTCAACACACTCTCTGACCCAACATGTAGTGCTTGCGCCAACCGTATGTTTTATGTCGCTAATTTATCTCCGTGTAAATACGCCCCTTCCTAACAAATACCCCTTGTCTTTCTTGACAAATAGTGCAATATATGACCTAATGATTGTAAATATTTGGTAAAGATACTGAGAGGGCACCAAACCTGTCTGTGCCGTTGATACAGGAAAGTCTTACAACATAAATTCAACCTGTCACCACTCATACGGAATATGGGAATTTTTTCGAACAACGAACTGGTAGTTGGTATCGATATCGGATCTCATGCGGTGAAGATTTGTCAGCTCAAGCGTTCTTCCGGCAACTATTCGGTCATCGCGCTTGGAAGTGCACCGTTGCCTGAGGGAGCCGTCGAAGACGGTACTCTCATGGAGCCAGAATCTGTGAGCAAAGTGATCGCCGGCCTGCTGAAAAACCTCAAAATAAAAAACAGGAAAGTCGGATTTTCCATTTCGGGCTACTCGGTGATTGTAAAAAAAGTCAACCTCAAAGCCATGGACGACGCCCTGCTCGAAGAACACATCATGGCCGAAGCGGAACAGTACATTCCCTTCGACATGGAAGATGTCTACCTTGACTATCAGGACCTGAAGACATCCACCGACAGGAACGACCGTACCGATGTCATGCTGGTGGCCACGAAAAAAGAAATTGTCGACGAGTACCTCGAAATGTTCGACGGCCTTAACCTGCAGCCGGTTGTGGTCGATGTCGACGGCTTTGCCTTTGAGAACAGTTACGAGTGCAATTTCAGCAAGGACGAGAACGTGGCCCTGATCGACATCGGCGCCTCCAAAATGCACATCAACGTCCTCTCGGGCGGGGTCTCGGTCGTCGCCAGGGACATTATCGCCGGCAGCGGACAGATAACCGAACAGATACAGAATGTTTTCGACCTTGACTTTGAAGAGGCGGAAAAGCTCAAACTCGGCGCCCTTCCAGCCGAAGACCGTACCGCGGAAATTGAGGATATCTTTGCCGCAACCTGTACCCAGTGGGTCCTTGAAGTAAAAAAAATCCTCGATCTTTACGCAGCAAATAATCCCGACCAGCCGTTACAAAAACTAATACTCAGCGGCGGCGGCTCCAAAGTGGCGGGACTGACTGAATTTCTCGAGAAAGAGACCGGCATAGAGGTTGACATCTTCAACCCGTTCACCAACATGACGTCAAACAGGAAGAAAATCGACGGAGATTACCTCGCCGCCGTCGGGCCGGAGATGGCTATCGCCGCAGGCATAGCGCTCAGATCATCTGCTATTTAAAAAACCCTGCCAAAGGTTCACTATGCTAAAAATCAACCTTCTGCCGATCAAGCAAATAAAAAAGCGGGCCAAGGCACGCAAACAATTTCTCGGGATGATACTGCTGTTCCTGATGGTTTGCGGACTGCTGGCAGGTACGGGATATCTGCAGGCCCGAAAAATTTCCTCCATCAGGACACAGATTGCAGCGCTGAATGCGGAAAAAAACTCTTACGCCTCGACCCTGAAAAAAATAGAGCAGCTCAAAAAAGATAAACAGGAGCTTGAAAGAAGAACCCAGGTCATCAATAAACTGAAAACAGACTCTTCTCTTACCGTCAGGGTTATCGACGAGGTCGCCAATCGTATCGACAATGAACGGATGTGGCTGACCTCTTTTCAGCAGCAGGGAGGATCACTCAGCCTCGCTGGCGTAGCACTGGACAACCAGACAATAGCCCAGTTTATGGACAATTTGAAGGAATCGCCCTTTGTCCGTGATGTCTCCTTGGCCAATTCATCGCTAAAGAACGTTTCCGGCAGGAATCTAAAAAGTTTTTCACTGAGTTGTGCCGTTTCACAGCCTGCTGAACAAACGCCAGAAAATGTTGCCGCTAAATAAACATGAAAATTTAGCCTATTAAAACGAGTATGAAAAAAGGTAATTCCGCATTTTCCTCCTTTATAGACAACAGATTCATTCCCCTGTCCAACAAGGCGAAACTGGTTATCCTGGTACTTATTGTCGCACTTCCCACGGTGGCGTTCTATTTTGCATATTACCAGCCAAATTCAGAGACCATCGCCTCGCTTGAGAGACAGAAAGCAAACATTGAGAAACAGCTGGCGGAAGTGAAAAGAAAAGCCGCCAACCTTGAAAAATTCGAACAGGAACTGGCCCAGGCTCAGGAAAAATTTCTTGAACTGGCCGTACTGCTGCCCAAGGAAAAAGAGATCCCGAAACTGTTAAAGGATATTTCATCCCTGGGGCGCACCGCAGGGCTTGACTTCAATATTTTCAAGCCGCTGCCCGATGTCCCGAAAGACTTTTATGCGGAGATCCCCATTTCCATCAAAGTCCGGGGACCATACCACAATATGGGTTTCTTTTTTGACAATGTCAGCAAACTGGAAAGGATCGTCTCCGTTACCAACGTAAAGATGAGCTCTCCTAAACAAGAACAGGGGGAGATGCTGCTCAATTCCGACTGCAGGCTGCTGACCTATCGATTCACCAATGTTGAGCTTCAGAAGAAAAAACCTAAAAAGTGATCCTTATGAACACCTATAAAGCAGATATAAAAGGTCGTATCGTAACTGGCTGCGCGGTCTTTTTGATCACTCTGGCGTTGCAGACAGGGCAGCTTTTCTGCGCCGTTTCGGGCGAGGAAGCCGGCGCGACCCAGCCGACACCAGCAAAGATCCAGCCTCCTGCCGCGCAAAAAGAACTTTTCAAGTATGCTCTTGAAAACAGAAAAGATCCTTTTGTCCCTTTCATTACCGAAAAAGCAGCTTCCGCCAGCAAGGTCAACATGAATGAAATCGTCGATGTGGAAAAGCCGCTTACCGGGATGCAGTTGTTTGAACCCGGACAGTTGACCCTGGTGGCCCTGCTCAGCCGAGGCCGAGAAGATCTGGCAATGGTTCAGGACTTTACCGGCAAGGGATATATCCTCAAAGAGGGCATGAAAATAGGCCGAAGGGGTGTGGTCAAAGACATCGCTTCCAACAACGTTATAATTGAAGAGACTGCCGTGACCCGTGCAGGAAAGAAAATCATTACAGAAGTCGTGATGATACTCAAGAAAGAGGGAGAAGAATAGAAAATGCTTAAATGGCTAGAAAAAACCAAACCGGCTGTTTTTTCCGCATTTTGCATCTCGTTCATTTTGCTGGCAAGCTTTGCAAAATCAGAAACAACAGTTTCTTACGAAATAACGGCTGTAGAAAGCTCGCTGTCTGACAGCACCCTCACCTACACCATCAAGGGAGCGTCGAAGCCGGTTTATACGGTTACCGAGCGTTTTGCTCCGTTCAGGGTTGTCGTAGATATCGCCGGGGGTGTATTTAGCGAGACGGTACCTGCGGCAACAACAATGATCCCTGAAAATCCTTTCTGTTCCCTTGACATTGAGGACCTTGCCCAAACCGAACCTCCCATCAAGCGATTTGTTTTCAAGCTTGCCGACAGCCACGATTACAAAGTCGACGACTCCGGCGACGGCCTGGGCCTTACTTTTGCACCGGCCGCCCCGGATGGCTCCGAAACCACCGGGACCATGAAGGGAACTGTCCTCACCAATTTCCAAATTGCGTCAACGCCTAAAAGCACCACCGTCTCCATAGTCGCCAACGGCACAATCGAGAACTACACAGTCGACTCCATCGGCAGCGGGCCAAAGGATCCTCCGCGAATGTTCATTGATATTGACGATGTTGCGGTAAACGAACTTGTCAAGGAGAAAAAAATCGGTTCGACCTCCCTTGACAGGATCAGGGTCGCTCCCCGTGGCAACGGGGTACGAATCGTGTTCGACTCCGCAACCGATAATCCTCTCGTCTATTCGGTAACCCCGGACCCCAACGGGCTGACCGTTGTTATCGACGAGACCGCAAACATCGCCGCAGCCGGTGATGCCGCTACAGCTGATGCCTCCACCATCGATCAGCTCATCTCCTCTTCGGAGAGACTGCTCAATGAAGATTCAAACGGATCATCAGTATCCGCAAAAGTTGCCGAGCTTCGCGATGATTTCACCTTTGCCGGATACCAGAAGCAGAGGGTCAGCTTCGATTTCTACAAAATAGACATCCATAACGTCTTCCGCCTTTTCCGGCAGATAACCGGCCTCAACATTATAATTGATGAAGATGTCAAGGGCAGCCTGACCCTCGCCCTCGACGACGTACCTTGGGATTTTGCTCTCGACATAATTCTCAATCTGATGGAGCTGAAGAAGGAAGAAAAATTCAATACCCTGGTCATCTATCCCGCCAAGAAAGAATTTATCTGGCCGACCCGTGCCGAAGACAACCTGGCGTTCGAGGCGGATGTCGCCGTCATTCAGGAGGAGGCTCTTATCGTTGAGCAGGAAACCAGCCAGACCAAAGAGATCATGATGGCCAAAGAGCTGATGGTCAAGGCGCAGAAAGCTGAAAAGCGTGAAAAATTTGAAGATGCAGCCTCCTTTTACGAGCAGGCCTTTGAACTGTGGCCGGAAAACAATAAAATCGCCAACCGGTTGTCATCTCTTTACCTGGTCCATATGGGCATGAACGCCAAGGCGCTTTTCTACGCAAAGAAATCCCTTGAGATCGCTCCCAACGATACCAGCGCCGCACTTTATGCGGGCATCGGCTCCGCCAATATGCAGCGAATTTCCGAGGCCAGGGAATATTTCACCCAGTCCATAAGCGGGTCGCCGCCGATGAAAGAGGCGCTGCTGAGCTACGCCGCATTCAGTGAAAACAACGGGCTCAACGATGCTGCACTCAAACTGCTTGACAAGTATCACTCCTTCTATGGCGAGACTGTGGACACCATGATCGCCAAGGCAAGAATTCTCGACAGGCTTGGACTTCGCAAGGATGCGGCCGACCAGTATCTCGCGCTGCTCGCCTCAGGGTACCAGCTTCGTCCTGATCTCAGGCAGTATATCCAGGACCGACTTGCCGACAAGGACTTGAAATAAGTTAAAGTAAACTTTGAATATTTATAAACATCAAATGTCCAAGGGGTTTTTATGATGGCCATAAAAAAAGCATTCCTGTCAGGTAGCCTCTTGCTACTCTCGTTATCAATTGCGTCCTGTTTTTCCGATCCTCAACAACATGGTTCGGCTCCGTCCCAGGAAACAATGAAACCAGCCGAGAGCGTAGTCGAGGCCCCGCCAAAACCGGCAACTCTTCCCGTCACGTACCAGATGGCAAGTTACGTTGTTGACCGGACCGGCGAGGAAGACATTTCCATCGCCGCCGAGAGCGTCCTGAAAGTGGGAGCCCGTATCACCTCCACCCAGGGTCCGCAACCGCTTTGGGATATAGTTAAAAGACTTGTCGCCCTGAAGGGAATGAACGTTTCGTGGGCAAGCGACGTCGACCGCAACGTCCTCGTGGATGTCGACATCAATGCCGATGACGATTTCTATCAGGCTCTTGACAATATGCTGCGCCAGGTGGACTACTTTCATGAGGTGCACGGCAAAACGCTGGTTATAAAATACCGGGAAACCCGGAGCTTCCAGATCGCCATGCCGTTCACCAAGCAGAACTACACCACCGAGGTGGGGGGAAATGTTCTTGGCGGCGGTGATACCTCAAATGATATTGGAGGCACCATCCAGCTCGACAGTAAAGACAACAAATTCGATATCTGGGAAAATATCGAGACTAACCTGCAAACAGTGTTCAACATCTACACCAGCACCAAGGCGGAGCAGGCGGTCAGAGCTGCTGCCGACATGAAGGCGGACGCCAAGGCCGACCCCAGTGAAGATTCCAACGTGACAGCCACGCCAACCCCGCCCAGAGGGGCCACGGGGTTTTACCTCATCGATAAACCGGTCGGCATTATTACGGTAACAGCTCCGCGCCCGATGCTTGAAAAAATAGAAGATTACTTCGCTACTCTCAAGAAAGCCCTCTATCGACAGATCTCCATTGAGGCAAAAATTATCGAGGTCCAGCTCTCGGATGCGTCAAGCATAGGGATCAACTGGTCCAACGTGCTCAAGGATTTCTCCATTAACGGTGCGGTTCAATTCGGTGCCAACGGCCAGGTATACCCATTCGTCTACAATAATCCCGAAGTCAACGGCAGCAGGACCTATCTCGGTGAAGACCAGGGCTCATTTTTCAAGACCATCGACCCTGGGCAGTTTGTTTCTAAAATTTCACTGTCCCCTGCAAATTTTAACGTACTCCTCAATGCCCTCAAGGAAGAGGGCGATACCAGGATTCTGTCGAACCCGAAACTCTCGGTCATGAACGGCCAGCCGGCGCTTATTACCGTCGGCAAAAACGTCACTTATATTGACGAGATAAAATCAGACAGCGAAACTGACAGTGACATCATAACATTTACCGTTGAAACGGAACGTATTCTCTCAGGCATTGGCATGTCGCTCACCGCGACAATTCTCGGGAACGACGAGATCATCATGAACCTCGTGCCCATCACGTCCGAACTTGAGCCAATCGAGTACATAGATGTAGGAAACCTCGGCGGAAAAGTCGGGTTACCCGTTGTCAACGTGAGGGAGATGAGCACCACAGTTAAGGTTCGTGACGGCGAAATGCTCGTAATAGGCGGCCTTATCAGCAATGTCGACCAGAAAAATGGTGAATTCGCCCCGATCCTCGGCGATATTCCCCTGCTGCGCTATCTCTTCGGATATGAAGAGAAACAAACGCTGAAACGGGAGCTTATAATTCTACTGAGACCCCGGATAATATAAACTGACTAATTCTACGTCCCACACTAATATGAGCATGGAGATAAACATGAACAGGCTGAAATATCTCATCATTGGAGCATTAGCACTGGTTTTAGCCGGATGTGGCCAGACAGTAATCGAAACTCTGCAGGTTCCTGGGGGACAGGATTACGATGCTCCAGGGAGTGGCAAGAGTATTGTAATACTTCCTTTTGCCGATTACTCTGAAGGCAATATTGAATCCGCACAGAGAAGAGACAGAGCTATCACCGAACACTTTACCGACAGATTGGTTGCAAACGGCTTCTGGCTGCCGATACAGGAGGATGTCTGCGATTTTCTCGTGGCAGAAGAGGTGATTCAACCGGTCTCCGCCGGCAGCGTCAACACCAGCTCCATCGATCTCGAACTGGAAAATGAATGGTCCGCGGCAATGAAAAGCCAGCTCAACTTTTATAAGGACCAGGTGCAACAGGCCGCGTTGAAAAAGAGTTCCGCATTCCCCGGCACCCACGGCCTGGACAGGAACGAAATCGTCAAGATCGGTCGCCAGTTCAACGCCGATTACGTGGTCCGGGGACGTATACTTGAATATAAAACCCGTGACGAAGCCAACTGGGCTCCATGGAAAAAAGGTATCCTGCCGTTTGCCATCGGCGGCACCAACAGAGCGGTCAACGGCTTTGCTTCATCAGATGCGTATGACGAGCGCAATGAGATGATCACCGGTGCGCTGCTTGGGACCATTATAGGCTACAACAATACAGACTTTCCGTCGTCGGACAATGAATCTATCTTCGGCTTTGTCAACGGCAGCAGCAATGCCGTCTTCTGGGGAGCCGTCGGAGGCGGACTTGGAACAAACGCCCACAATTCCGGGAAGGTGGACCAGGCTGTGGTACAAATGCGGGTCTGGGTGCAGGAAGCCGCAACAGGTGCTGTTGTCTGGACCAACAGGGTGAGGGTACAGGTTTCGCCGGAAACCGTCTACGCCGACAATCAGTACGATCACCTGTTCGACCAGGCGATCGAAAAAGGGGTGACAACCCTGGTGGATCACTTCGTCACCTACGGCCTGTAATACCGGTTGCCGGTGCCAAACGTTTAGAAGATGACAAAGGGCCTGACGCATCAAAGCGTCAGGCCCTTTGTCGTATCGGCAAAATACCGGATGCAGTTCGCTTCCGGCTTTGACATACTCCCTTAGTTTTTAGCCTGTTTTTTTTCCTTCTGTGCTTTCTGAAAAAGAGCCATAAAGTTGACGGGCTCCATCAAGAACGGCACGAACCCGCCGTCGATTGAGACCTGGCTTACAATCTGTCTGGTAAAGGGAAACAGCAGCGTAGGGCAATCGACCCCCAGCAGCATGGGCATATGTTCCTTGGGGATGTTTTTCAGCTTGAATATGGCAGCATGCTCAACTTCAAGAATAAAAAGGACCTTATCATCGGCCTTGGTGGATACCTTGGCGGTAATCTCCAGCGCCACCTCCCAATGGTCCTCGTCAACCTGCTTGTTGTTGAGCTGAAGGTTAACCTCCACCTTGGGCTCAGCGCTTTGCTGGACGGTAAAGACTTCCGGAGCATTTGGGTTTTCAAACGATAGATCCTTGACATACATTTTCTGCATACGAAATTCCGGTTTAGCGCTACCGGTAGTATCTGCTGTTTCTGCCATTTTTTTTCCTCGTAAATTATATTGATGAATAATGTTGATGCCCTACACCTCGCAAGAAGCTATTAGAGCGCACTTCAGCTCCTGATACAAGGGGCAATTGTCCGTCACAGTATCTTGCCCAGAAACTGTCCTGTATATGAGTTTTTATGTTGCACTACCTGTTCAGGCGTACCGGTTGCAACAATCTGTCCGCCACCGTCTCCGCCCTCTGGCCCGACATCTATTATCCAGTCGGCGGTCTTGATAACATCCAGGTTGTGTTCTATGACCACCACACTGTTACCCTGGTCGACCAGCCTGTTGAGCACATTGAGCAGGTGTTGAATGTCGGCGGGATGAAGTCCCGTAGTCGGTTCGTCGAGAATGTAAAGGATGCTGCTGCTGTTGCGGCCCGACAGCTCCTTGGCAAGTTTCACCCGCTGCGCCTCGCCTCCTGAGAGGGTGACCGATGACTGGCCGAGAGATATGTATCCCAACCCCACATCGAACAGGGTCTGCAGACGGTTTTTCACCGGTGGCACATTCTTAAAAAAATCGAGGGCTTCTTCAACCGTCATCGCCAGGACGTCATGGATATTTTTTCCCCGGTACCGTATATCCAGTGTCTCCCGGTTGTATCTTCTGCCGCTGCAGACATCGCACTCCACGTAGATATCGGGCAGAAAATGCATCGCTATCTTGTTGACGCCTTCTCCTTCACACGCTTCGCATCTTCCGCCCTTGACATTGAAGCTGAACCGTCCCGGCTTGTACCCCCTGGACCTGGATTCCGGCAGTTTGGCAAACAACTCGCGTATCGGGCCGAAAACACCGGTATAGGTGGCGGGGTTGGACCTCGGGGTCCTACCAATGGGACTCTGGTCGATATCGACGACCTTGTCTATCTGCTCCAGCCCCTCGAGCCTGCCTCTATTGTCGGTTATTGCCGCCTGCCTTTTGTTGATGCCTTTCCGGGTCAAAGAGAACAGCGTCTCGATCACAAGCGAGCTTTTTCCGGAGCCAGAAACCCCGGTAACACAGGTCATCACGCCCAGGGGAAAATCAACGGATATGTTTTTGAGGTTATTGGCAGTGCAGTCTTTAAGATGCAGCTTTTGTTTATTACCCTTGAACACGCGGCGTCTTTTTTCCGGGGACTCGATTTGCAGCCGTCCCGCCAGGTACGCTCCCGTCACCGACTTTTTATCTTCGAGCAGACCACCGATATCACCGTTGTAAACTATCTCTCCGCCGTGAATTCCGGCTCCAGGTCCCATATCGAGGATATAATCGGCTGCCAGGATGGTATCGGTGTCATGTTCGACAACGATCACGCTGTTGCCCAGGTCGCGAAGCTCGATCAGGGTACGAATGAGCTTCTGGTTATCTCGCTGGTGCAGCCCGATACTCGGTTCATCAAGGATATACAGGACCCCCGCAAGCCTCGATCCTATCTGGGATGCCAGACGAATACGCTGAGCCTCGCCGCCTGAAAGAGTGCCCGCCCTCCTCTCAAGGGAGAGGTAACCGAGCCCAACATCTTCGAGGAAGGAAAGCCGGTCAACAATTTCCTTTAACACCGGCTCGCCGATTTTCCGTTCACGCTCACTCAAAGGCACTACCGGCAGCCGCTCAAGTAATTTTTCCACCGACATGCAGGTGAGTTCATGGATTGACCAGTTGCCTATTTTAACGGCCAGCGCTTCGGATTTGAGCCGTGCCCCCTGGCACACCGGACAGATCTGCTCGTTCATGTATTTACCCAGTTCATCACGAATCATCGACGACTGGGTCTCGTGGAATCTCCTGTCAAGCTGCGGAATAACCCCCTCAAACTGCTTGACCGAAGATATCATGCGGCGCCCTTTCCGGTAATGAAAAGTGATCTCTTCCCCTTTCGAACCGTAGAGGAAGACCGTTCTCACCTTTTTCGGCAAATCGCCAAAAGCAGTATCCAGGGAGACGTCGAAATGTCTGGCGACCGACTCCAGCATGTGCCCGTAATAGGATTCCTCCCGGCGCCATCCCCAGGGTGCAATCGCCCCCTGCCTGATGGACTTTGCCGGGTCGGGGACAACAAGGCCGGGATCGAAAAACTGCTTCACCCCCAGCCCGCCGCACTCTTCGCAGGCTCCTTGCGGATTGTTGAAACTGAACAGCTGTGTTGAAATCGGCGGCATTGATACCCCGCAGTTGTGGCACGCCGCCAGTTCGCTGTAAAGCTGCTCCCTGCCCTCGTCAGGATAGAGAACCGTCAAAAACCCCTCGGTCAGTTTTACAGCAGTCGAAACCGAGTCGGAAAGACGTCTTCTGATCGAATCTTTAATAACCAGCCGGTCGACCACAACATCGATTGAGTGCTTCTTGTTCTTCTCAAGAGAGGATACGTCATCGGCATGCACAATCTCACCATCCACCCTGATACGGACAAAACCTTCCTTGCGAATACGGGCGAGAAGCTGTTCATGGCGCCCCTTTCTTTCCGTGACCAGCGGCCCGAGCAACATCACCTTGGTTCCCTGGGGCAGCCTCATCAGGCTATTGACCATATCCTCCACCGACTGGGCCTGGATTTCATCGCCGCATATGTGGCAGTGAGGATGTCCGCACCGTGCAAACAGGAGCCGCAAATGGTCGTAAATTTCCGTTACAGTGCCAACTGTGGATCTTGGGTTCTTGCTGGTCGTCTTTTGTTCGATGGAAACTGCAGGCGACAACCCCTCAAGGGAGTCGACCTCCGGTTTATCCATCTGACCGAGAAACTGCCGGGCATAGGTGGACAGCGATTCGACGTACCGCCGTTGCCCCTCTGCATAGAGGGTGTCAAAAGCCAGGGTAGACTTTCCCGATCCCGACAGACCGGTAAACAGAACCAGCCGGTTTCTGGGAAGATCGACGTCAATATTTTTTAAATTATGCATCCGCGCTCCGCGGATGCTCAGGGTCTTTGGTTCCATACTAAAGGCAGGCTGGTTACCTGCGAACGGGCGGGCAACTATCCGGCAAGATTTTGGTGATCAACCTTGATACACCTGTCCATAACCACAAATATGCCGTTTTCCCGGGCAAGTTCCGCGGCTTCCTCATTTATTATTCCCTGTTGCATCCATACCGCGAGCGGCTTTTTGCTCAGTGCGACTATTTCCTCAACTATCGGCAGAATGTCCTCAGACTTCCTGAATATATCGACAACATCGACCGGGTCGGGGATTGCGCTCACACTCGGATAACACTTCACCCCGAGGATTGCGTCATGGCCCGGATTAACCGGATAGACCGTATACCCGGCATCGACCAGATATCGACCGACCATGTTGCTTGGCCTGTTTGTCTTCGGGGACAAGCCTACGACTGCCACTTTTCTGATTTTCTTGAGTAGTTCTGCTATCTCGGCCGTCTGGCCCAAGCTTTCTAAATTTTGCATTTTTACCACGAAAGGTTGCGGGATTATCTGATAACGCGCAGGATTAAATTTTCACCGACAAGGTGGAGATATAATGAGGACCCCATGGACAAAAGTCAAGATAGCAGTTATATACTTACCCATAATTTAATTTGGACACTAAGACATTCACTCATAATAAACGCACCACTCCGGTGAAAGCCATGTGGTGCATGAGGAAACTCCATGAATTTTCAAAATATCATCTTCGCACTCAACTCATATTGGGCGGATCAGGGCTGTATCATTCAACAACCCTATGACATGGAAGTCGGCGCCGGCACCTTCCACTCGGCCACAACCCTCAGGGCCCTGGGTCCCGAGCCATGGAACTGTGCCTACCCGCAGCCGTCGCGACGCCCCACCGACGGTCGTTATGGAGACAACCCCAACCGGCTTCAACACTATTATCAGTATCAGGTGGTGATGAAACCGTCACCTCCCGACATTCAGGAGCTGTTTCTCAACAGTCTGAAACAGTTTGGGTTGAACCTGCTCGATCACGACATCCGTTTCGTCGAAGACGACTGGGAATCACCGACCCTTGGCGCCTCCGGCCTGGGCTGGGAGATCTGGCTCGACGGCATGGAAATCACCCAGTTTACCTATTTCCAGCAGGCCGGATCAATTGAACTCCATCCGACAACCGTCGAGATTACCTACGGACTCGAAAGGATCGCGATGTACCTCCAGGGAGTGGAAAGCGTCTACGACATCATGTGGAATGACAAGATCAGTTACGGCGAAATTTTTCACCAGGCCGAAATTGAATACTCCACCTTCAATTTCGAGGAAGCCAATGTTGAAAAACTGCTGATGTTTTTCGATACGTTTGAACAGGAAGCACTCAAACTGGTTGATAAAAATCTGGTACTGCCGGCTTACGACTACTGCCTCAAATGTTCCCATACCTTTAATCTTCTCGACGCCAGAAAAGCGATCTCCGTCAACGAACGGACCCGGTATATAGGAAGAATAAGAAACCTGGTACGCAAAGTCGCCGAGGCCTACGTAGCCCAGCGGGCACGGATGGGCCATCCGCTGTTAAAAAAGAAGCAGGCCTGAAAATGACAGGTAGGTTTCCTCTAACGGAAACCTTCCTGCATCTGCTGTTTTCGACCACCCCTCCAACAAAATATACAACCTCTTCGCAGGAAACCTTATCAGGTGGCTTGTTCTGGGCCAAGATGCAGTAGTTCTGATTCGACAATCACCAACTTGCAAAAGGATTTCTGTCAGGTCAGATTCAGTTCAGGAATTTTTCCATTCGGCAACAGCCGTTTTTTTGACTTTATCGCACTTATCAAGTGGCTTGACAACGCAAAGGTCATATCCCAGGTGGATTCAGCCTGCAACATTAAGGTCGGGGCGATACCGTTCTATCTTTCCGGCCAGTAAGCCATAAGCCGGACGGCTTTCATCCAAGATGGACTACAGCGTCGGAGGAGTGCAAGTGGAAATCATTTCAACTTCTTCTTCACCGACATTACGAAATCGGTGGGGAATACGGCTGTCAAAATAGTAGGCATCACCAGGTTCGAGAACGTGTGTCTCGCCTCCTACAGTCAATTCCAGTCTTCCTTTAATGACCACCCCACCCTCTTGGGAGTCGTGGCGCAGCATCTCTGCCCCGCTGTCTGCTCCCGGAGATATTCGTTCGTGAAGAATCTGCATCGATTTATCTTGGAGATTCTTTCCAACCTGCCTAAAAGAGAACCCCGAACTTCCGATTTCGACAAGCTCATCCGCTCTAAAAACTATTTGCCGGCTACCGTCGATATCATTTGAGAAAAACTCCGCAAAGGAGATGGGTATAGCGTCAAGAATCTTTTTAAATGTCGCCAGAGAAGGGCTGTTACGGTTCTGCTCAATCATCGAGATCATGCCGTTTGTTACTCCGGCTTTTTTCGCAAGTGCCCTCTGCGACAACCCATACAACTCTCTTACAGAACGGAGACGCTCCCCCGCATCAAACTCCATATGCCGCTTGTTATCCATATTTATCATGTTTCAATTCCCTAATCTCAGCTAAAATCCGGAAAATAGACTTTATCCCATACTGATCAATATTTCAACACATCACACACTACAACATGGCTTTTTGGTAAAGTTTGCAATGATTATTTCGATTTAAACTCGCACTGTATTGTTTAATATATTTTACCACAACTTCATTGTTTCGCACAAACACGACCTATTTACAACACTCAACCCCTTAGTGATATTTTTATTGATTAATTTATTAAACACCACTATTATACAGCTCGAGAGTAAACAGGCAAGAGGGAGTCACGACTTCCATGTACTAAAATAGTAAACACCAGGCACCCATGTGCCAGAGCGACACCTCAAGGAGGAGACAGATGACAAAGATAGTTGAGCATTTCATTAATGGTGAAATCGTGGCTGACGACAATAGTCGCTACCAGGATGTTTTCAATCCTGCGACAGGTGAAGTAAGCAAGCAAGTTGCCATTGCGAGCAAGGCAACAGTAGAACAAGCGATTGGTGCTGCCGAGGCGGCTTTTCCAGCCTGGAGAAATACCTCCCCTGCCAAAAGAACCCAGGTGATGTTTCGGCTAAAGACACTGCTAGAAGAACACAGCGAGACAATCTGCAACATGATTAGCGACGAGCACGGCAAGGTCCACCATGACGCCATGGGAGAGCTGACCCGTGCCATTGAAAATGTTGAATTTGCCTGTGGAGCTCCCCAGTTTCTCAAAGGAGAGCACAGCAAAAACGTCGGGACAAACATCGACTCATGGAGCGAATTCCAGGCCTTAGGGGTCGTTGCAGGCATAACCCCCTTCAACTTTCCGGCAATGGTCCCATTCTGGATGTGGCCGCTGGCAGTGGTCTGCGGCAACACCTTTGTGCTCAAGCCATCTGAGAAGACCCCTTCGGCGTCGCTCTTTATGGCGCAACTGGCCCTTGAGGCCGGTCTCCCGCCTGGCGTCTTAAATGTTGTCAACGGTGACAAGGAAGCTGTCGATACCCTGCTTCAGGACCCGAGGGTTCAAGCAGTCAGTTTTGTCGGCTCGACCCCGATTGCTGAATATATCTATACGACCGGAACTGCTCACGGAAAGCGTGTTCAAGCCCTCGGTGGGGCGAAGAATCACGCGATCCTCATGCCTGATGCCGCTTTGGACAATGCGGTTCCAGCTATTATGGGTGCAGCATATGGTTCCTGCGGAGAGCGATGCATGGCCTTGCCTCTGGTTGTCGCTGTGGGAGATGAGGTTGCTGATGCCCTGATTGAAGAGCTGAAAATCGAGTTGGCGAAAATGAAAATCGGCCCCGGCCGCGACAACAGCAATGATATGGGCCCGCTGATCACCAAGGCTCATTACGACAAAGTCAAAGGTTATGTTGACCTGGGTGTGGAAGAAGGGGCTACCCTTGTGGTCGATGGCCGCGACACAGTCGTCGAAGGGTATGAAAACGGGTACTTTTTAGGCGGCTGCCTGTTTGACCATGTCACCCCCGAGATGAAAATATACAAGGATGAAATCTTCGGACCGGTGCTCGGTATCGTTCGGGTGAAAACCCAACAGGAAGCAATGGAGCTAATCAATAACCATGAGTATGGCAACGGCACCTGTATCTTTACCCGCGACGGAGAATCTGCCCGCTACTTTACCGACAATATCAAGGTTGGAATGGTCGGGGTAAATGTTCCGCTGCCGGTACCGGTCTCCTACCACAGTTTTGGCGGCTGGAAGCGGTCTCTTTTCGGCGATCTGTCCATGTATGGCCCGGACGGCGTCCGCTTCTGGACCAGGCGTAAAACCATAACCCAGAGGTGGCCTTCAGCCAGCTTGCGCGAAGGGACATCGTTTTCTTTTCCAAATAGTTGATAGCGTACACAACCCTGTATGACTGGAATAACAATTGTACATTACGAGGAAAAGAAAATGACTATTAACGCAAAAAGCATCATAGAAAAAGACAAGGCCCACGTGTGGCATCACCTGATCCAGCATAAACCGTTTAAAGAAAACGATCCCATTGTCATGGTCGAAGGCAAGGGATTGCGGATACAGGATATCAACGGAAAAGAATATACCGATGCGCTCTCAGGCGGGGTCTGGAGCGTCAATGTCGGGTATGGCGAAAAACGGATCGTAGAGGCCATCAACGAACAAAACAAGAAGATGTGCTATTGGGCCGGTACTGGTGGTACAATCCCGGCCATTGAACTCGCGGAATCAATCGTGAGCAAGATGGAAAGGATGAGCCGGGTCTATCTTTGCACATCCGGATCCGAGGCAAATGAAAAAGCTTTCAAGATGGTTCGCCAACGTTCGGCCCTTAAGTTTGATGGGAAAAAGTACAAGATCTTATACCGCGACAGGGATTATCACGGCACCACCATCTCCACACTGAGCGCAGGCGGCCAGGAAGAACGGAGGATGCAGTATGGCCCGTATACTCCGGGATTTGTACAATTTGAACACTGCTGCTGCTACAGATGCCCTTTCGGCAAAGAATACGGATCCTGCAAAATCGAATGTGCAAAGGCCCTTGAGCAGTGCATATTAATGGAAGGTCCCGACAGTGTCGGCGGCGTCATAATCGAACCGATGACAGCGGGTGGCGGCATCATAATCCCAGTAAAAGAGTATCTGCCGATGGTTCGTGAAATTTGCGACAAATATGATATCTGGCTGATCATTGACGAGGTGGTCTGCGGACTTGGCAGAACAGGGAAATGGTTCGGCTATCAGCACACTGACATTGTGCCGGATATCGTTACGACCGCTAAAGGACTTGCCAGCTCATACGCTCCACTTGCGGCGACGATAACCACCGAAGAAGTTTTTGAAGAATTCCTCTCTGATCCACAGGAAATTGAACGATATTTTCGAGATATCAGCACCTATGGAGGATGTGCCGGCGCTGCAGCGGCAGGTGTTGCAAATCTTCGGGTAATTGAAGACGACAATCTCATCGAAAACAGTCGGTTAATGGGCGAGTACCTACTGGAGCAATTAAAGAGCAAACTAAACTCCCATAAAAATGTCGGAGAGATCCGTGGACTCGGTCTTTTTGCAGGAGTCGAACTCGTTGAAGATAAAGAAACCAAAGTACCGGTTCATGAGAACAAACTGGCTGCCATCGCCGGGAATTGCATGAAAAACGGCGTGATTATCGGCAGGACAAACAGGAGCCTGCCTAACCTGAACAATACCATCACGCTCTGCCCTGCCCTGATTGCGACCAAAGAGGATATTGACAAGATAGTCCAGGCTATCGTTAATGGTGTATCCACGATCCTGGGTTAATCGAAGTTTCCGTTAAGCAAAATGATTTCGACTCGCAGAACCGTGACATTTTTTCTCGCGAGTCGGAATCAAAAACAGGTACATTCACAATTCCATATCATCCTTAACATCCTCCCTGTCCTGCCAGAGCAGAGATAAGAACCAGCACTGACTCCACTTTACTGGAGCAAGACCAGATCGCCACTTATCATTTCGTTTGAACTTTACTTTATACTTAAAACAGGGCAATTCAGAACCAGCCGGGTTAACAAATCTCTTAAAGCGTGACTTAACAACATCCACACCCGACAGGGTATATTGCTCTGACATTACGTATATCTGGACAGCTGAAGTTTGACTGTATTTTGCTGTTATTATAGATTTTTTTCTCGTAAGATTGTCGGCTGGTCACTCAACAAAAGAATGACAAGGCAGCTTGTTATCAATGCATTGCAGACAGCGATTTGGCATCGTCTTCCATCTTCTGGCCAGATCTTTCACTCTGACCGAGGCAGTCAGTATTGCAGCATAGATTTTCAAAGATTGCTCAGAAAAAACAAGATGAAGAGCAGCATGAGCCGCAGAGGTGATTGTTGGGACACTCAGTTTATAATGTCTATGAGGGTCAAGCTAGTCTGACCCGTGCTGGGATTGACGATTGTGCCTTTGCATTGACCTGTTGACTGGCCTCTGGCGTTCCCCGAGCATCGTCGGGCCGATTGCTTGTGACCTAATAGGAGCTTTGTCTTGCATCGTGAGTGTCTTGTCCTGTAATTCGGGCTGGTTTCCCTAGAAAAAAATACAGGGAGGTGGCCGATGAGCAGGCGGAGAACAATTGAAGTGATCCTTGGTGTAGATACCCATCTGGGTGAGCATATTGGGGTTGTTATTGACAGCGTAGAAAAATATTTGAGCCATTTATCTGTAACAACTGATAGTTACGGATATCATAAATTGGTGCACTGGGCCCATTCTTTTGGTGACTTACGAAGAGCGGGGGGTAAAAGCACTGGAACTTATGGGGCAGGTTTGGCCAGATTTCTTACAGAGCAAGGTGTTTTGGTTTTAGAAATAAATCGCCCTGATCGTTCAATGCGTCGCTTTCGAGGTAAATCAGACCCAACGGATGCTGAGAGTGCAGCCCGTACTGTTTTATCAGGTATTGATTGTTCTATCCCAAAGTTACAGTCAGGCCCTGCTGAAGCAATGCTGATCATTTCTGTTGCTCGACGTAGCACGGTTAAATCAAGAACACAGACAATTAACCAACTTCGAGGCTTGTTGATTTCAGCGCCTGATGAAATTCGATCCAGGCTATGGAAATCAAATGCCGCTGAATGCGCTAAAAGCTGTTTGCGTCTTCGTTCATTCGGTAAAACACCGTGGGGAAAAACTTTGGCGTCAACACTTCGCTTTCTTGCTAAGCGCTGGTTATACTAGACAGAAGAATCAAAATTACTTGACCAGGATCTGGAACGCTTGACTGCAAAATCAGCTGAACGGGTGCGCAAGCAGTTTGGTGTTGGACCACAAACAGCTGCACTATTGCTATCAGTTGCTGGTGATAACCCAGAACGTTTGCGAAGTGAAGCTGCACTTGCATCTTTGTGTGGTGTTAATCCGTTGGAGGCATCTTTAGGGAAGACAGTTCTTCACCGTTTGAATCGGGGAGGTAACCGAGCTGCCAACAATGCTCTATGGACGATCGCCATGGTCCGCATGAGGAGTGACCCGCGCACTCTGGTTTATGTAGCTCGTCGAACTGCTGAAGGTAAATCAGTGAAAGAGATACATCGTTGTTTGAAACGTTATATTATCAGAGAATTGTATCTACTTATTTTGGCAGATTTGCGGAAATCCGCCCTTTACTGTTGACATAGGAGCGTCAACAGTGTCGCGGAGAGTTTTTTTGGAAGCCTGAAGACTGAACGGATATTTGGCTCTTCCTATCCCACCCGGGAAGAAGTCAGGCGAGACATCATTGATTACACAGAAATGTTTCACAACAGCACAAGGGCCACTACTATTTGGGATATCTCAACCCAAATGAATTTGATTAAAGAGATGGAGCTGAAAAAAGCAGCTTAAGGAAAGTGTCCGATTTTATTTGACCACCTCATTAAGGATTGGATATGCTCCTAAAGTCTTACGATAAGATCGCCCTTCATGCCAGTCTTCCGCCAAGAAGGTTATTTTACCTGTAGGATATGCCTTAACACCAAACCCTTTCAGGTTATTTTATTATCCCGAAGAAAGTATGGCGCTGAAGCTGGCTTTAGGCTATTAATAGTCTGCACATTGATGGTTGCCGATGACATTGTCTCTTTCCTCTTCCAATAGATGAATAAGTAGAGGATTGAGACAAAAAGAATGATAATCGGGAATTATCGAAAGAGGAACACAGACAGGGAACTTACTGAAAAAACTGGCGGAAGTGCATGGGAATCGAACCCACCTGACGGGCTATTAACCCGCCACACCGGATTTGAAGTCCGGGAGAGCCACCAGTGCCCTATCCACTTCCTCAGTTCTGTTAAAAGTGCAATATATACTATATTTGTATTGACCTTGAAAACAACTTTTTATTATATTATGGAGATTTTCATTTAATTTTTGTCTGGACAACATAACGAAACCTTTTCATCCAACCAAGAGAGAACTCTCCCTTCCCCTATGCAGTGTGACAGATTAATAAATTTGATCAAATCGTGGTATATACACGTCCGCGAAGAAACCATGGCACCCGCCCGCATGGTGTCCTTTATGGAGCAGCACGCAGAGACGTGTGACGTTTGTCTTGAAGATCGCAATCTCAGAGATGAGATCGCAAAAATCACGGAGATGATCCTGCCGGAATCCAAAATCCCTAAAGCTGTTCGACAACAAAACAGCGATGATGACGAAGAGGATGACGACGACAACCAGGATGACGACGACAACTACGACGATGACGATGACAATGACGACGAAGAAGACGAAGACGAAGACGATGACAGCTACGATGACAGCTACGATGATGACGAAGATGAGTTGATAGACTTGGACGACACCATGTGAGAGTTCTCCATATGGCTTGTCCCGGGCATACCCCACTCCGGATTTTTCGAGGCGACAAACGCGTCAGGATGCGCTTGTCGCCTCGAAGCCCTGATTACTGAGTCTTCAAATGTTCTCCACCGTCATACCCTTTAGCTCTTTCCACCCGATGTCATGGGCATTACTCGTCATTTGTCCATTTATTCAATTCTTCTGCAATGAAGTCATTGACCAACTGCTGCTCAACATCCCCTTTCCCTGATATTTTTATTGGTTTTCCGAAAGAAAAGTAAGCAGTCCTGCCGGGAATAATACGTCCAAAGTCTTTTAATTTCCTGCCATTTTGCCAGCAGTCCGTTTTCAGGGCAAGGGGAATAATGGGTACGTCCGCCTTCTTGGCAAGCTTTACACCAATGGAACTCATCTGCTCCGGATCAAAGCGATAAGCTCTTGTTGTCTGGGGAAAAACGATCACGGAAATATCGTTTTTGATCCGCTCGACTCCCTCGGACATGACTGTTTTAAGGTCCTGTCGGGGATTAGTCCGCGTTACGGCAATCGGATTCCTTGATTTCATGATATGGTGAAAAACAGGATAGGTGAGCAGTGATTCCTTGATTACATAGGTCACTTTTCTGAAGGGACGGACAATCCATGGCAGTACAACCGTCTCCATCATGCTCATATGGTTACCGATGATCACTACGGGCCCTTCGGTCTTCTTAAGATTATCAAGCCCCCGAATATCCAGCATCACACCGACAGTCTCTAAACTTTTCACCACCTCAAGACTGCTCATCATCCATCGTTCTCCATCATACATGCCCTTTCTGGCCATGCTGCTGGAACGAAGAACAATCAGTATCAACTTGAAGTAAAAATAGAGGGAGGGACACAATCTTGCCAGAAACGGTATTTTCTGCACCTCAGTCCTGTAATAAACACCACCTGATTCAACCATATCGATCACCGATCAACTTGAAGATAATTTTCAAAAAGTAGAAAAAAACACTGCCTGCTACACTCTCACAACCTTTATACTACTCTATCCCAAAGCTACATCGAGAATCATCATCACCGTAAATCCGATCATGGTTGCCAAGGTGACAATATCTATATTCTTGAATTCTCGTTGCGACTCCGGAATCAACTCCTCAACAACTACAAAAATCATAGCCCCGGCGGCAAAACAGAGGGCGTACGGCAAGACACCGCGTAAGTTCAGGACAAACAAGGCGCCAAGAACACCAGCGACAGGTTCGACAAGCCCGGAAGCCTGGCCATAAAAAAAACTCTTGGTTTTCGACATTCCCTCTCGACGAAGAGGCATGGAAACCGCTGTACCTTCCGGGCAGTTCTGGATACCTATACCTATGGCAAGAGCAATGGCTCCACCGATGGTCGCCGAAGGAAGTCCCGCCGCGACCGCACCAAAAGCTACGCCAACCGCCAGACCTTCCGGTATGTTATGCAGGGTAATCGCCAGCACCAGGAGAGTACTGCGCTGCCAAGATGTTTTAACCCCTTCCGCCTTTCCTGAATTCAACCCCGGGTGGAGATGGGGAAGGAATCTGTCTACCAGTCGCATAAATATCCCGCCTCCCATGAAACCGATTGTCGCGGTAAGCCACGGAATCTGTCCCAGATGTTCCGCCATCTCAATCCCGGGAGCGAGCAGAGACCAGAAACTCGCCGCAATCATCACCCCGGCAGCAAAACCGAGCATACAATCCATAAGCTTTTGGTTGACCTCCCTGGTAATAAAGACCAGGGAGGCTCCCAGAGCGGTCACGCCCCAGGTGAACAGTGTGGCAATAAAAGCCTGGGCAACAGGGCCAAGTGACAGAAATTTCTCCATTCTATCTCCTTCTCATAAAGGACCCGCGATATCTCACAGAACTCCTGGCCAGCCAATCTGTTCAGGGGGGCATGTTCTGAAAGCACGCAGCTTACGACATTTTCATTGTGTCCATGAGGATGAATGCATCATAACAGATTTCGCAGGGAGACAGAAACGATAACTTTCAGAAATTACTACAGATCCATAGAAACAATAAATATTCCAGGCTCCCCGACGACATATCACCGCTGCAGGACGTATGTCATGCTTCACCTTGTTTTACAAAAGCAACCGTAAACTTCACCAAGCTTCCCTTGCCGGGCTCACTTTCAACCCCGATTTTTCCGCCCATCAGCTCAACCAGCTGCCTGGCTATCGCCAGCCCCAAACCCGCACCGCCATGTTTTCTGGTAGAAGAATTATCTACTTGGGAAAATTCGGTAAACAAATTATCCAGCTGGCACTCGGAAATACCTATCCCTGTATCGGCTATGGCAAATTCGACTATCGTCCGCTCCCTTGTTGTTTTCCTGAGAACAACAGATATTGTTACTTTTCCATGTTCTTTGGTAAATTTGACACCGTTGCCGACTATGTTGCTCAAAAGTTGCCCCACTCTCTGCTGATCTCCAACCACCATTTGAGGTATGGTGCTGTCCAGTTCAACAACCAGCTCGATATTTTTATCCCTTGCCTCTGGCCCCAGCGAACAGACTACGCTCCAGACTACTTCAGATAGAGAAAAGGGTGCCTGACTCAATTCCAAATCGCCTGAATTCATTAAAGAAAACTCTAGTATATCGTTGAGCATCCTCATCAAATCACGGGAAGCCTGCTGGGCTTTCTCGATATAGCCACGCTCCTTCTGCGGCAGATTACCAAGCAGGGCCAGAGAGCCCATGCCGATAATTGCATTCATCGGTGTCCTCAACTCATGGCTCATGTTCGCCAAAAATTCCGATTTTACCCTGGAAGAAGCTTCGGCTATCTGCTTGGCCTTTATAAGCCTCTTTTCACGCTCACCGAGTTCTCTGTCCATATTGACGAAGTTGTTACTGAGCTGATGAATTTCCAGGATATGCGTATCAATTCCGCTGACCAGCGATGCTTCTCCCGCTATCTGCGACGTCTGGTCGGACAATTCGTGCAACGGTCTGGTGATGGTATCGGAAAAACGTCCGATCCGGCGGGATACAAAGAAGTAAAAACATATATAAAAAAGCACCATCAATCCCACCGCTCCATATCCTATCTTATCGGAGAGAGCACGAAGCAGATAAACAGACCCAAGCACCCTCTCTTCATCGATCAGTATCATCAGTTTCCAGCCGGTCTCCACCACCATCTGCTTCATGGTCAGGTACTTCTTGCCGTCAATCAGCAATTCGGCGTGATCCACAGGGCTTTCAAACAGGTTTTTAAAATGCGAGGCAAAAGGACTGTTGTTGGTGAGAATATTATAACTCTCCGGCTTGAAAACCGTTTTCAGGATGGCTTCTTCATAGACATGCTCTTTCAGTTCCTTCAACCCCAGAAGATTTTCTATTTTCTCAGGCATGGCGATAATCATGCCGTTCCCGTCGACCATGAACATGTTGGCGGCGTAAGACAGCTTTCCCGACAGAATATTGGCCACAAAACTCTCGATAGTAATATCAAGGCCGGTTACGCCTTCAAGGAACTCGCCATGGTAAATGGGAACCACACAGGATAGCATCCAGCCGTTTCCGGCCGGATCGAGATAGGCGCCGGTCCATTTCGGCTTTTTCTCCGGATTATGGCTTTTATCGGCCAGATAATAGAAATTGTACTTTTCCATGTCGATATGAGCGCCATACTGTTCGTACACTCTATCTATAAACGGATAGAGACGGTTCATATCGTCCCAGGAATTGAAGTACGCAGCAACAATATTGGGATTGATATCTACGATACTCTTGAAGCCGACATCCATAGCCTCGGTAAAAATTGCCTTGTGGCGCTTTTTTGCCGTTATATTCGTATTTGCAGAATAGTAGAGGCTGGCTCCCACCTTATTGGTCTTGTAGAACACTCCGTTGGGTGCCACCCTGAATTCGGGCGAGCCGTTGGGCAGGCCGCACACATCAGGGTTGGCAAATAACAACTCATGCTCTTTTTGCAGCACTGAAACCAGGCGCGATACTTCGGACAGCTTGTCACTTATAAATTGAGCCTCGTTTCTGAGAATGCTTTGACTGTGCATCTTGGCATCGGCAAAGAGCACCTCGATGTTCTCTCTGGAAATATAAGCATTTATAGAAAAATACAGTATAACAAGCGCGACTTCGACAACCAGTATGGGGATGAGGGAATATTTGAAAAAATGGGTGGAAAGGACAGAACCTAATTTTTGATATCCGTTTTCTTCCATTTAGTCGGCAGCCATGCCCGATAAAGAATGGTACACGGCAAAACGCCCCAGGTTAGAGTTGTGAACAGGTTTTATACTCTTCTTTTTGCAGAAAAACCCAAGAATATTCTTGTAAAATACCCGAAAAAACGGTTCTGCTGAAGAGAAAAAGTTCAATTCTTTCACCCTTTACTATCCGAAGAAAAAAGAATAATCCCTTTTTATTCTGGGAAAACGGCAGGGACGCCCGGCTGACATTTGCTACTGTCCACAGCGGGTAAGCTGGTAAAAACAGCCGCCCCGGTGTCACCTTGCAGCGCGGCCAAACAGCTTCTGCATAACCGCCAGAATCCTGATGTTCATCAATCGACCGAGCACTCTTTTAGTGCCGGCCTCACCTGCCCCCGGGGATTTATCCAAAAAACCCGAATAGAGCCTTACCCACCAGAACACATGCCGGGGATGATGAAAAAAGCGCGCAGCCAGCATCTCTGTTTTGGAGGATACGCCATAATACGCCCGAACCCACCAGGAGGAAGGCACAAAAGTCTCCTTGAGAATTTCAGCAACGGTTGCCGTTTTCCGCAACTCCTTGAGTTTTCTCTGCGGCCAGCCGACAAACGGCTTGGGTTCCAGTCGTTTTTTCTCGCCGGTTAAGGCGACAAATTCTTTGGGGACGTTGTCATGGTTCCAGGGCGTGATATGATGCATGGTCGGCAACGATTTGTAAAGAAGCGGATATCTTTTCCCTATTCCATCCCAATCAAGCGATCGGCAGTTTTTTTCCACAAAGCCGACCACATCAGCTATGTTGATCAGTTTAAAGTTTTCATAGCTGATCGGCGAACGGACACCATGCAGAAAGAGGTAATTGAGCATCTCTTCGTCACCGAAGGTAACGGCACCGACATCACCGACCGTAATTTTTTTTGCCGATCTATATAAACGGTCAAAATCAACATCCGGATAGTAAGGCGGACAGTTCGGGTACAGTCCGCGGTGCAGCTCAAAACAGACCTTCATTTCCCCGACCGTCTTATGCAGGGGAGGCAGGTGGTAATGATCGGGAGGAACCGGTGAACCGGAGCTGGCAAATCCCATTTCCCTCAGCAATTGCTGGGCGTCGTCGACTTCTTCTTTCCGAAACAGGATATCGATATCCCGCATCGGCCTCAAAGCCGGATCGGGATAAAGGGTAAAGCAGAGCGCGGCTCCCTTTATAACAATAGGAGAGAGGGAATGCTGCCGCATAAGTGTGAGGACCTCCTGCAACACCTCTATCCGCATGCGGGCGCAGTGTCGGTGACGATTTTCCAGCACCTTCAGTGTCATGCGCACTCCGCTCGGATAATCGCACCCGGCCTCCTCGAGATGCTTCCTGAGCAATGGCGCCATTCCCTCACGTTCGGCACACGCCACCATATTTTCCCAGTCGGAGAAATCACGGCAATACTCGCGCAGCATGTTATGCTGGGTGTTGTGGCCGTCTATCCTGGCACAGACATCAAGAAGCGGATATCTTATCATGACATTCAAGAAAATCGGGACCGGCTGATGGCCTGAGAAAAATATTTTCGAGATCGTCGAAACTGCCGTAGGTAAGGGTATAGGATCTGCACTGCCGGACTATGGATGAAAGATCGGACATCCCCATATTATTCAGATTTCTGGCATTCACATAACTCTGTACAAGAAAAAGACAGCTTTTTGCCGGCGAGATCTGCCCGAACTCAACGGCCGCCCCCTTGATAAATTTAGGAAAAATGATATGGGTCACCTTCCGCTGTTCTAAAGAGAACCTATTGTTCACCAGCCTGTGTGGAATCATTGAGCCTTTTGCACAGGAAATGATCCGGCCGCCGAAATCCTCGGGTAAAAGCCAGGATTCATGTTCCCGGTCCACTTTCAGGTTTATCGGCCGGGTCAAGGGCATCATGGAGCCGTCCTTTTCCAGAAAGACCAGCTCATCGCTGAGATAGCTGAAGCCGTTTTTCACCAGCCAGGTGGTAAGTGTTGATTTGCCGGAGCCGCTTTTTCCCGGCAGGATAATGCAGCAGTTGTCGTCGGCCACCGCTCCCGCATGGATTGCATGTTGCCTTTCGTTTTTATCGATACAATGAAAAATGACTTCGTTCATCAGGATATAAGCCAGCTGATACGGCGATTCGCCGTGATACAACAGCTTTTCCCCATCCCACAGCGACAGCATGGGCGCCGCCCCAAGAGAAAGAATCCGGTACCGTTTCAGAAAACTCCTCGATTGCGTCCCCGGAAAATCACTGAAGAGGAATTGCGCAAGATTGTACCCGTTATTATCGTTGCATTCGATCTCAAACAGCCGATCATTGAAGCCGGCCTGAAAAACCTTTGTATATTCCACCGTACGATTACCTGACCTGTAAGTATAACATCATGTTCTGGATATAGAATTATATAGTGCAAGAAGACTAGCCAAGTATCGTCAGGTTGGCAATCTTTTTTCAAGAAAGCGGATGGTGTTGTCACCTTTCACCCTTTATCCTGTTCCGGCGATCCACCCAGTTCCCGAACCCTGGCGACTGCATCATCATGCAGTGCCTGAATTTTCGAAGACTTGCGAAACAGACGCTCTCTGGTCTGTTCGCTTCTCTGCAGCTGTTTTTCAAGAACTTTCAAATCTTCAAAATCCTGCACTTTTTCGCCGTTGCCCTTTATCCTGCCGATCTTCAGGGCTATTTTTTCAAGCTCGTCAACGGCTTGTTTTTCCTCTTTTTTCACCCTGGCCAGCCGTTTTTGAAATTCGAACAGCTCATCCATGGCTTCTGCAAGTTCTCCCGCGACACCTTCTTCCGGCCTGGCGTCAAGATCGATCTCTTCTGCGGCATGCACCAGTGCAGTTGCGTGAAGCCGAGGCAGTACCCGCTCAAGGCTGTATCCGGTGATATCGATCAGTTTTGACTGGTTGATTTTAAACGGCATAAACACCAGGGCCGAATCAAGCGAATGCTCAAGAATCGTCGCAGGATCAATGTTTTCCACCAGCAGCGGTTGAGCCGGAATCCGTACCTCGTCAAAAAACTGCATCAGGGTGTCGTTAGCAGCTTGAAAATCCGCAGAACTCTCCGTTATAACGCGTATTTTCGCCCGCTTCCACAGAGGGTTCCTGGTCACCAGGTAGGCCAGCAGCAGCATCAGCCGGCTGCTGTTATTTTCCACCTCCCACCAGATATCGATCCTGTCGCGATTCTTGTCCGGCCTGACCAGGTTATCCCATTTCGACTGGTCGCAGTGAAAGACAATAAGATTGTATCCCAGTCGGTGGGCGGACCTGAGATTATGACCGTACTTGAGCTGTTCCAGTCCGGAGAGTTGACTTTCCAGCTCGCGATACCAGTTAACCAGGACACTGTTGGGTTGCAGGGGACCTACGCCATGGCTCAGGAGTAAGTTTTTAAATGTTGATGCAAAATTGGTGGAGGCGACCACGACTGGAAAACAGAACACGGTGGCTTTTGCGATATCTTCCACCAGCTCCCGGCGGGCGTCGTCCTCGATTTTTTTTCTTGACCACCCGGACCCGGGCACAATCCGCACAGCACTCATCAGGCCGGTGTCACCGCAGATCCAGTCACCAAAAGTGAGAAGCTTCTGCCGGGTATCACTATGGTTGGTAAAAGCGAGCAGATGCGGATACCAGTCATTCTGGTGTTCGGCGACAGCAGACATCTGCTGAAGGTACCTGCGTACCTGGCTAAACGCGTAAGACCTGCCGGCATCCGCCCACCGGGCGGGCTTTGCGCTGCTTTTGAGATAGAGATAGATACTGAACATGAAGCCGAAGGCAACGATGCCGTGCACTGTATCAAGGGCGATTATGATCGAACCACACAGCAGGCAGCCGGCAAGGCTGACATATTTATTGAAAAATCTGAACCTGGGCCTGAACGATGGAGATTTGGTGGCTGCCTCAAAGTAGGTGGCATAGTTAAGAAGGCCATATGAGATAAGAAAGAAAATTGAGACGACCTGGGCAATGAGATTGAGTTGGCCGAGATTGATTGTCACAAGCGCAATTGCACCGGTAAGCAGCACTCCCCGCCGCGGGTTATTGGTTGGCCCCGCCCCTTTTGCAAAAAAAGTGAGTAAAGGGAAGATGCGATCCCCCCCCAGTGACTGCAGTATTCTGGGAGCCCCCATAAAAGAAGCCATCGCCGAAGAAAGCGTTGCAGCAATTACACCTACATCGATCAGGAACCCATATCTCGCCACCTTCTGCATCGCCCGGTAATCTGTGGCAAGCTCCTGGTTGGCAAGGGTTCCGCCAAAAACTACGATCACGGCAAAATAGACAACAATCGACGTTGCAACCGCACTAAACGTTCCCACCGGCAAACTCTTTCCGGGATCCTTCAGATCCCCCGACATGCTTACCCCCTGGGTAAATCCTGTCACCGCAGGAAAGAAAACAGCAAAAATAGCCCAGAACGGCGGTCCATCGCCGGGCGGCAGCCAGTTGGCGACAAACATCGATTCCTGCCACTGCTCTACTCCACCCAGGAAAAAAGAAAATAGAGCCGCACCGATCAAAAACATAACCACATATTGAAAGCGGGTGGCCCAATCGGCACCGAGCCAGGCGAGAAAGAACAGCCCGACGATTGCACCTGCGGCGATGACTCCGGGATGAAGCGACACCTGGGGCAAGGCATGAACAGCCTCCCCGAACCCTATGCAGTAAAAAGCCACGGAGACAGATTGCGCGAGGTAAAGCACAATCCCGATAGCACCGCCAAATTTATACCCCAGGGTGCGGGAGATGAGATAATAATCACCGCCTCCCTGCACCTTGATGTTGGTGGCTATCGCCGCCAGGGACTGACTGGTGATAATCGTTATGACATTGGCGATGGCAAGAAGAAGAAGCGCCTTGCCGACTCCGCAGCTTCCGGTTACGTAGCCGAGTCTTAGAAAGAGAATAATGCCTAGAATGGTCAGTATACTTGGGGTGTAGACACCGCCAAAAGTCGAAAGACGACCGGTAACTTCGGCCCGGTCATCAGCCGGAGTACGGGCCCGTTTATCTGAGGAAGACATAACTCACCATAATATTTTTATAAAAGATATCCGCTGGCAACTCCTGAGGGCTGACCAGCATTGGTGGAATTGCGAGCACCGGAACAAACCGCGCTTTTCGCTTCCGCCGGGAGTTGCCACAGCTCCTATCCTACCACATGTTTATCTATTTTTTCCGACCGATTTTACAAGATAAACGGTGCAGGAATTTCCATCCCCGACATCATACGGGCTCACCGTAATTTTTTGTGGAAAAATCGGAATTGATTTTTATCTTATCTTGGATCACTCTTGTCCCAAATAGCATTTAAACAGGAAAACCCTCTTGTTAGATGTGGTATAAAGTTTTTACGCCAATAAAAACAGAGCCACAATCAACGAAGAGGGTTAGTCCATGATAAAAGGTTCCAGTTTGTTTAGTCAACTTCTTCAGCATTTTCCAAGAACAGAGTTTGCGCAGCTTGTTGCCAAGCACAAGGCTGAGCGCTGTTCGAAAGGATTTACCTGCTGGACCCAACTTGTCTCCATGCTGTTCTGCCATATGGCCCATGCCGATTCTCTCCGTGAAATTTGCGGCGGGCTCGCCTGTTGCTTAGGCA
>NZ_FNJI01000022.1 GCF_900104445.1 Desulforhopalus singaporensis
GGATAAAAAGAACCCTTTGGGAACTCATCCGCTCTACCATGCAGTTATTTGAGGTAGATTCCATGGAGAGAGTCCTGCGGATAATAGTTTTTGGCAGCAAGGAGGCTTTCAAAACGTAATGGCTTCTTGCTCAACCCCAAAAACGTTGTTTCAAAGATCAAATCCCCATGAAAAAATCATATTTCCATGGGAAAATGGATTGATGTGCCCAAGAAACAGTCAATTTTAGGAAAAAAAGACTTCATCTCCGGATAAATCGTAGATGAAAGCCTTGCTCCTTTAAAATTCATCATGACAACCTCTGATACCTCATGAAGAGTTGCGTCTTTGGCGAATAAGTCGCTAAAACGGGAATAGCTGGTTGGACACTATCATTGGGTGTTTCTCACTGGTTGAATAATTGGTCCATTTTGTAATCTATTGGTTGATAGGGTACCTTGACAGTTTATCGTGAGAATGCTAATTATTAGTGCTTAGTCGTATCTGCGGCATACAGGGGCAGGATCCTTCTATCCCAATCAATGCTAAATTGATTTTGGCATTATTCGAGAGAATAGGGGGGGTGTGAAATGGATCCAGATAGGTATACATTTACAATTTGGGAGAAATTAATGTCACACTTTAAACTGCTCTGCGGAACAATACTTATTCTCATGTTAATTACAGGATGTAGCCCGACCTATTTTTACAATGACCAGTCTTTCTCAGATCCTGATGTTGCATATGAAGAGCAACACAAGCATCTAGAAAACATAATTGAACAAATAACCCCTATTATCAAACCACTATACAAAGATGCTCTAGTAATTTTGCCAGATTATGCAGCGATCAATAACAAATCAGTTAAGAAGACAAGGCTGTCTTCACCAGAAATAGTAGAATATGTGAGTAGAACAACACAAGCAGATCTCCAATTTATGGTCAATAGTCTTAAAAAGTACAATCTGTTTAAACAACTCACCATTAAAGAATCTGGAAACCCTCAAAAAACTGCGATTGGAAAGGTTGATCGATACGATGCCGTGATTTTCTATAAACTTCATAATGTTAATGATCAGAACTGGCAGTTGATAACCCAAAAAACTCCACACCCCATAGACTTGTTAATAGATGAAACTAAAGAAGCGGGGATTGTTAGGACTCAACAATGGCTCAAAGATCTCCAATCTGCCCTCAATAAATATTAATCAATAAATCTTAAAAGGTGCCGTTATGCGAATTATCAGTTATCTATTTGTAGCAGCAATACTCTTTCTGTCAGGTTGTTCAGCTCAATTAAAATCTAATATTCAGCCTGGAATTGACCTCACTTCTATAAACTCTTTCTATGTTGTTCATTTCAACGACGAAAGGCATGGGATTGATAAGATGATAAGTGATGAACTTAACAATATGGGGTTTCGTGCAACTTATGGTGAGGAGGAGAATATTCCGAAAGATGTAGATGCAATTGTAACTTATGTAGATAATTGGCAATGGGACTTGACTAACTACATGATTAAACTGTCAATTACTATGAGAGATAGTGATGATAGTATGATTGGGATTGGTGAATCGTTCAGAACATCTTTGGTAAGAAAGTCTCCCCCTGAAATGGTTAAAGAAGTGCTGTACGATATGTTCAACTATTCACCTCCAGGGGTCACAGAGTAGTGTTGGGACTGAATGTATAGTATTATTAACCCGGCGGGTATTTATTCTATTTGGCCGCCGGGTTAATAATAGCCAGAGGTGTCACTCGTATTCAGTGTATCTCGGCTCTGCTGAATTTGGCAAGGAGAGAACGACTGCCGCCTCAACTATATCCTGGCCAAATTCCAGAGTAGTCCTGAATCTCATGGTTCTGCTCCAGAAGTTGTGTGAGAGGTTGAAAAGTATGAATCGGCCAATCATTTACCGGTTACTTGCACGGATTATATATTGATTGTTAAGGGTGTTGTTGGAAATGCCCTATTCCGCTCGTGTCGGCGCCTGAGTTAAAGGGGGCTGAGGTGTATCTATTTATGCAGTACAAAGGAAAAACGATCCTGCTTGTTCATCCCCTCGGTTATTCTGGCGATCGAGCGGGAGCGGATGTCTCAAGACTGGCCAATATCATGCCGCCCCTTGGGCTGGCCTCAATCTCTGCTTACCTGACTGAGAATGGTTGCGATAATGATATTGTTGATTGTTATGCCCATCCTCATTCCGATGTGCTGATCGCTGACTATCTCAAACGTTATCGGCCTCAATTCATCGGGTTTTCCTGTACTACTTCAACGTTCCTCGATGGTGTACGGCTTGCGGAGGCAGCGCGTAAGGTCCTGCCGGAAATACGAGTCGTTTTCGGAGGCGTGCATGTGTCCGCCCTGAAAGAGCAAATTCTTGCCCGCTTTCCGGTTATAGATTATGCGGTTGTAGGCGAAGGAGAGGAAACACTTCGGGAGCTGGTTGTAACCCCTGAAAATAATAGGGGAGAGGTGTCGGGCCTGGTACTCAGGGGAGACGACGGAATTCCTTTTTTTACCGGGCGAAGGAAGCAACAGCTTGATCTCGATACGCTTCCTTTTCCTGCCTATTATAAACTGGCTGGTTATCCGGAGGCTTATTCCCTGCCGATCTTTAATTACCCGAAGGCCCCCAACGGCAGCTGTCTCTCAAGCCGGGGGTGTCCTTATGCCTGCAGCTATTGCGACCGCTCTGTATTCAACCGGACTTTCCGCTACAATTCAGCCGACTATATGTACCGGCATATGCGGTATCTTAACGAGCGATATGGCCTCAGACATCTCAATTTTTACGACGATCAATTTACTTTTAACCGTCGGCGTGTTGTCGATTTTTGTCAAAAAATCATCGATAAACCTCTGGGGATGACTTTCAACTGTGCTGCCAGGGCCGAACATCTTGACTACGAACTGCTCACCCTTATGAAACAGGCAGGGTGCTGGATGATCAGTCTGGGAATAGAGACCGGTGATCCCGACCTGCTGGCTATGCATCGTCAAAATCCTGACCTGGAAATGATGAGGGAGAAGATCGGCCTTATCAAGAAGGCAGGAATTCGGGTTAAGGGGCTATTGATGATGGGGCTGCCGGGGGAGACGGAAGATAGCATCGCAAAGAGCAGAAATTATGTCTATTCGATCCCAATCGACGATTTCAACCTTGCAAAATTTACCCCCTTTCCCGGCTCTCCCATCTATGAGAAGATCAAGTCTTGCGGCGAGCAGCTTGGCAGTTTTGATGAGGACTGGGAGAAAATGGATTGCATGCAGTTCCGGTTTGTGCCCAAGGAACTGACCCGACAACGGCTGGACGAGCTGTTTATAGATTTCTACCGTTGCCATTTTCAGAGGCCGGGGGTGCTCTGGGGATATGTGACCATGCTCTGGAAGTCCCCGGACAGCTGGCGCCGGTTTCTGGTCGGTTTTTTCGGATTTATCCGCTTCGCTTTTACGAACCGGCGTATGGGGCGGCGTTGAAGGAGGTGCCGGTTAGAGCCGGGGGCACCCCTGGCATGGTTTTGGGGGAGAATTACTGTACAGCTCCTTGCGAAAATCCCGGTATCCTCTGTTCCACCATATTTCGCGCAATGTCTGCAGGGTGAGATTGCCCGCATTGGATTGCGGTGTGCAGTTGCAGTAATTGACCGTGCCGTCGACCCGAACAGCCAGTGTTCGCAGTGGTGCCAGACACCGATGTTGTACAGTTGCGTGTTGGCTGAGGACCTGGTCCGGTTTGCTGATGATAAATGAAGGCCAGTCGATTGCCATGGCGGCAGAGTCGAGGATGTGAGGATCAAGAAACACCACACCCATTGAAGCCGCCTTTCGCATTTGTGCGAGCAGTTCTTCTGTCAGCTTGTCCCTGTTGTCAGTTTCACGTATGGAAAGAGGTCTGTTGTTAACAAAATTCAGGTCCGAAATTACGATTGCCGCGATGTTGACGGAGCGGGCGAAAACGGCGAGTTCTCCAAGCAGGGGTATGGTTTGGGGTTGGAGGGCGCTGAAGATGTTGCAGGTGATCTCATTTCTGCCGCTTCTTTTTACCTCTTCGGTAAAGTGGCGAATGTTGTCAAGAATGCGGTCCAGGTTGGCTTTTGCCCTGTCGTGGTGAAAACGTTTCGGGTCCACATGGTCGAGGCTGAATGTGACTGCATCGATACCGCTTTTAAGCAAGATGGCTGTTTTTGCCGGATTGAGCGTCATGCCGTTTGTGACCAGTGCGGTTCGGATGTTCCTCTTTTTCATCGTAGTGATGATTGTGCCGATTTGCGGGTGAAGCAGTGGCTCACCAAGGCCGACGAGGTTGATGGCGATCACATCCGGAGCCTGGTCGAGGATCTGGCGCAGGCGTTTGATGGGCATGTGTTCCGGCTCGATTCCAAGAAATGTCCTGGCACAGTAGGAGCACTGTAACTGGCAACCGGTGGTGATTTCCAGGTCAAGAAAGAAGGGCAGAGCGGGGCGGTCGATATCTCCTGTCTCAAGCGGCTTGCGTGCCATAGCCAACCGGTCTTCCATGGTTCGTCGTACTGCGGGGGTGGCCAGAAAGGCGCCGGCGGAAGCTTGTCGCAGGGCTGGATAGTGGCACCTGTATTGCGAAATGAGTTTTTCAGGCGTCATTGTCGTATATGCTCATGGTTGTGATGAAATTTGCCAGTTTTTTCTGCAGGAATCGGGCTGCGGTGCTGGAACCGTTGGGGAAAAAATGGTCTGCTTTCTCGCGGTGATATAGCGCAGTGCAGTTGGACCCTAACAGCCCCGCCAGGGTTTTTCCGGAGTCTGGCGGGATATGGCGGTCGCTTCCTCCTTGCAGCACCACTGACGGGACCGGTACCTTACGGTAAAAGGTATCGCTTTCCCGCAAAAAGGAAAACATCTTCACCTGCAGGGCAAATGGCCATGGTGTCTGACCGATCGATTGTGCATTTCGGAAGTGGAGGAATTTTTCGTCAATTCCTGCTGGAGTTGCAAGGAAAGCACACCCCGCCACCTTGTCGATATAGGTTTTTTGCAGGGTGGGGGATGTCAGTATCCGGGCACAAAGAACACCTCCCAGGGAGTGGCCGGCGATGCAGAACGGGTGCTCAGTGGTGTTAGCATACGTTTGGAAGAGGGTTCCTGCTTCTTTAAGCCACGCTCCCGGCGGGCCGTAATTTTTCCCATCGGCCCCCAGGGTTGTCATTGCCGGGGTGAAGACCGTATGGCCGTTGCGTGTGAGCAGGGTGACGCTTTTTTCAAGATCGGCCGGGTTTGCGGAAAAACCGTGGAAGAAAAGGACGTTCATAGGACGGCTTCCTCCGATAGACGAATCGTTTTGCTATCCGTGGGCGGTGTGATGGTCTTGAGCAGGTTGATCATCTGCTGGCCGGGATCGGGCAACTGTGTTGCTTCCCTGGTTAGGGCTTCACGTGCCTGGTCAAGGTGAGAGGTGATTGCAGGCTCCTCAAGCAAGCGGTGAACTGCATCAAGGATCGTCTTCTCCGGCGTATCCAGCAGTTTGGTGATGTAATGGTTTTCCTGTCCGCGAAACGGCCTGCTTGGCCACAGCCGTGAGCCTATCCCGTGGTGCTCGGCCAGCATGCCATTATGGTCTTGCTCCGGCTGTTGGGGAATGACGAGAACCGGAATGCGGTGCAGAATACTTGTAAAAAGGCTGCCCAGTCCGCCATGGCATACGTGGAGATGCACCTTTTGACTGGCAAGCTGAGCCATATCGAAAAATGAGGAAAACGACACTCCGGGAAAGTTACGCTGCATCCTGCTGAGTAATTGGGGATTGTTACTCGAGATGGAGACCAGGAGCTGCCACGGTCCTTTTGAAAGTGTCGATACAAGTGACCAGAGGGTGTTATGGGAGCGACAGATACTGCCCAGGGAGAGGAGGATTCTCTTTTTCCCCAGGTTGGGCGCTGCCTTAATATACTCTTCGGGGCTGCCGGCCGACCTCTGTAGTGCAGTTGTGAGGCCTCCCGTGATTTTCCAGGCATGTGAAGCCTGCAGCTCCGGAGGGGTTCTCTTACACTGCAGGGGATCTACCTGTAGGTGGTGTGGCGCAATAGAAGTTGGTTTTACCCGGTGGAACCAGGCGGAGTCCGGGACGATGCATCGTTCCCCCTCCAGGTATTCGGCCATGCCGGCGAGGGGCGGTTGCCCAACCCGGGCTGCGGCGTCGTTCAAGGTGGTTTGGCAGAACTCTTTGAAAAAATTCAGGTGTTGGCGCTGCCGTTTGGCGTCGTTGGAGTGATCTTCTTCGAGGTAACCGAAATTCGACTCATATTGCGGCAGCATAGAGAGGATGTTCATGGTAACCAGTCGGGCACCTGTTACACGGGCGCTGATGCCTGTCGTGTACTTGAAGTTTGCGATGATGATATCGGGTTTGATCCTCTTGATAAGGCGAATTTCCTCCAGTACGCAGTGATGGACGTAGTCTCTGTCGATGAACCAGGACACGTTTGGGTGGTCGGTGGGCCCCTTCTCCCACAATTCCGGTATAACAGTATGGGTCAAGCGGTTTTTTTTCGCCCAGCTGACGTAGTGTCTTGAGATGCCGTAATGAATATCGTGTCCGTATTGATGCAGCTTGCTGCCGATGGAGTGACACTCGATGAGGTGGGAAAATGTGTTGCCGGAAGGCAGTAGCAGTATGCGAGGCATCCGTGGAAAGTGTCGATGTGAAAGTATTGATCATAGGTAAAACCCTATGGTAAAAAGAGTGTGCCCTGTTGCTCTAGTCCCTCACCTCGTCCAAGCAGTCGCCGGGGTTTAGCTTAAAACATCTGTCATATCCACACTTCGGCCATTGAAAACCGTGGGGAGCTGAAAGTCAAAGATTATTTAGCGCTTTTCGTGCGTGCTTTTTCAGGGAATTGCTCCGGGTAGAAGATAAGACGCGTTTCAGGGTCGGGATATATTTTTTATTGCCGGAGGAGGATAGTGCCTTGCAGAGCCAGGCTACGGTGTCTGATTGCAGCGAATTGTCGATGTTGGGGAGCATTGTGAGAATTTGTTTTTCTGTTGCGTCATACACCGCGATGTCCAGTGTGTTGCAACGGTAGATCATCTTTGCACCCTCCCTTATAAGTGCAGAATCTCCTGAAAAGAGCATGTTTATTAAACGGTTTTCTTCATCGGTCAGATCTGTTTTCCATGATGTTTTGTTGTTCATCACTGCATTGCGTTTTGCATATTCTTCGATCAGATCTGCGCTTTGACGGGCATATTTCTTCAGCTTCGGGCTGCTTGCCTTGTCCGCCACCTCGTGGAGCAGCCTGGAGTAAGCGTAATCTCCGGAGGCCGCAAGGGCCTTGCACAACCAGGACATTTCATCGATGCTTTTGCTGCTTTTTGCGGTGGTGTATCCTTGTTTCAGCAGTGATTCGATGGTTGTAAATAATTCTTCGGACTCGAAACCGGCGCGGGTGACAATTTTCGCCGCATTGATACGCCGGGTGATACTGGCTGAGTTGAGATCGTCGATGAGGCTGTTTATTTTGCCATCAGGAGTGTCGGAGGCGGGGCATGGTCTGCAGATTGTCGCCAGAACAAAACAGAATACCAGACAGCGTAACACGGTTTTCATGGTGATCTCCTTGGGTAATGCTAAAAATAATAACCGAACTGCACCAAGACCCCGTTTATTCCACGGTTGTCGCTGTTTAGTCCCCCGTTGGAAATATGATAGGCGTGGAAGGCGGTGAACAGGGTGTGATCCGGATGTGGCTGCCATTCACAGCCGATTCCTGCCTGCGGGTTGAAGTTGAGACGCAGTCCCTGTCCCTCAACCTGGAAGTCGCTGTAGACGATGCCCGCTCCACCTTCGATATACGGGGTCATGGTTGGAGCGGAAAGAGCGTAAAGATAGTAGACGGCGTAAAAGTTGAACGAGGTGAGTAGCCGGGTGTCGGGATGGTCGGTTCCCCCTGCGTTGAGTTCAAATTTGAATTTGAGCGGATCCGGCGCCGGGTGGGGCATGATGTCTTCATAATCGTAAATGGCACAAAGGCTCATTTGCAAAAAGTCGAAGGTTGGCTCAGGGTCGTAGCTTGAACCACCGCTGATGGCAACTCCTGTTTTTTCAGGCGACGACAGGGAAAAGGCAACGGATCCTTCAGCCGTGAAGAGACCGGCGAAAAATGTGGTGACAATGACAAGGTGGATTATGGGAGTCCGATGTAATGGAAAATGTTTAAAAATAGCATAACGTGTCATGGTTGCCACTATCGCCCCGCTAAGGTGGTGAATTGAGGTAATGAATTATTTTTCAAAATGGAGTAGCATGTCGTCGACTTGCTGCAGCAGGTCTGCCATTATCGTCCTCCTGATGTGGTGAGGTAATTATTGAAAAAGAGTAGCATATCGTTTGCTGGGTGTAAACGATGTGTCGGAGAGGCTGTAAAGGAAATTGTGTGTGAAAACTGATGTAGTTGTCATCGGCAGCGGTATTAGCGGGCTCACCGCGGCGACGCTGCTGGCTTTAGCTGGAAAGGATGTCGTTATAGTGGAGAGACGGAATCTCTTTGGAGGCTCCATCCGTCGTTTCAAACGGAACGGGGTAGGTTTCGATGTTGGTTTCCACTATACCGGTTGCCTTGGTGACGGCGAGATTCTCGACCTGCTCTGGAAGCGTTGCGGTGTCAGGGATCGCGTGGAGGTGGATCCCGTTTTCCCAGACGGGTATGATCAATATGAATTTTTCGGGGGGAATACCGTTGTCCGTGGATACTTTTCCTATGCGCGGGTGGGGGAAGAGCTGAAGAGCTGTTTTCCAGGTGAAAAAGCTGGGATAGACAGCTACCTTCGCGAAATACGAGATGTCTGCTCCCAGGTTCCTTTTTACAACCCTGACCTTCCCCTTGCTCCTTTTCTTCGCGGCTACAAATCCAGGCCGCGTCCCCTGGCGTCTTTTCTCGATAGTGTAACCACCGACCCTGAGCTTCGTTCTGTCCTGGCTGCTCCGGCTTTTTTGTACGGTGTGCCGCTGAACCAGTGCAGCCTCGAGACCCATGCTTTGGTGGCTCATGGCTACTACTCCGGTGCGTATACGGTCAAGGGTGGGGGGCAAACTGTTGTCGATGGGTTTCTGGCGGCCCTGGAAAAAGCCGGGGCCAAACTGCTTTCAAGCAGTAAGGCGGTCTCTATCCGGGTCGATGGCGACCGGGTAGCCGGGGTTGAGATTGAAGATGGCAAATGTATAGCCTGCAGTGATGTTATTTTCTCCGGCCACCCGTCATCGGTGCCGGGTATGGTGCCCGATTCGGTATTTCGGCCCGCCTATCGGAAACGATTGCTGACGCTCAAGAACAGTCTGTCGATGTTTGCCGTCTTCGGTACCGCTGAAAAGGACTTTCGGGTGCAGGCGAACGGGTTGAATTACTATCTGCTGCCGGAAGGGGGCGAAATGTTGTCGGCTGATGATTCCACGCCACCTGCTCTGCGGTCGATGATGATCGCGTCGACAGGCGGAGAATGGCCGGAATTTAAGCCGTCCCTCCGGAACGGGATTATAATATTGCGTCCCGGTTTCTGGGAGGATGTAAAGGCATTTGCGGTATCGCGACCTGGCAACAGGGCTGCCGGGTATGAAAAATTCAAGGCCGAGGTTGGCGCTGAAATGGTGGAAACCGCAGAGAAACGCTGGGGCCACTTTACAGGGCGTATAGAGCCATTTGCTGTCGGGACGCCGCTTACCTTCAGGGATGAGCTGGCGGCGCCGGGGGGGTGTGTGTATGGCGCAATGCACTGTCTTGATCAGTTCACCCCCGATGTGCGTACCCGTCTCCCAGGACTTTACCTGGCAGGTCAGTCCACGCTCATGACGGGCGTTGTAGGGGCCTCCATTGGTGGTATGACGGCGGCGGGTGAGATAGTTGGTCTGGAACCGTTTTGGGAGAGTTTACGGTCGTGGTGTTGAACAGGGTAGTCATAACTGGCCGGGGTGCTGTTTCACCGTTCGGGCTGGGGGTGGAACGGTTAGTGGAAAATTTGTGGGCCGGGAATTCAGCCGTCTGCGTCATGGAAGAGTGGCGCGGGATCGAGGGACTGAAAAGTTGTATCGCCGCACCGGTCCCTCCGTTTGATTATAAATCGCTGTTGCCGAGGACGGTCCGTCGGTCCATGGGAAAGATGGCAATCTATGCCAACCTGGCGACGATGGAGGCGGTTCGCGACGCCGGCATCGATGATGAATTGCTGAAATCGGGCAAAACCGGTGCAGCCATTGGCTCTACTACGGGAAGCCCGGCGGTATATGAGAAGTTTTATGCCAGGTATCTGCCCAACAACGCGTTTGAAGGGATCAAGTCAGGCGAGTTCTTCAAGATGATGGGTCATACCTGCACGGCCAATGTCTGCCTGGCTCTTGGCATCCGGGGGGAGCAATGGGCACCGGTGAGTGCCTGTACGTCGTCATCCCAGGCCGTCGGGCTTGGTTATCTGCTGGTGCAGACCGGCAGGCAGGAGGTGGTACTCTGCGGAGGTTCCGAGGAAACACACGCTTCGGTTACCGGGGTTTTTGACCTGTTGCGCGCAGCTTCATATAGAAACGATGACCCTGAAAGCGCGTGCAGACCTTTTGACACCGGTCGTGATGGCGTGGTCTGCGGCGGAGGGAGCGGTATCCTGGTGTTGGAGAACTATGAGCACGCAAAGACGCGTGGTGCGAAAATATACGGGGAGATCGTGGGGTTTGGCAATGTCAATGACGCTGGCCACATCGCAAACCCTGATAAGGATTCCATGGTGCGGGCCATGAAAAATGCAATGGACGAGGCGGGTCTCAGGGCGGAGGATATTGACTACGTCAATGCCCATGCCACCGGCACAGAGCTTGGTGATGTCGCCGAAGCCGCCGCCATAGGCGTCGCCGTTGACTCCTCGACACCAGTGAGCTCTTTTAAGGGGCATCTCGGCCACACCCTCGGTGCATCGGGTACCCTGGAATTGATAGGTGTGCTTGAGATGATGGAGCGAGGCGAGATCCTGCCTACGAGAAATCTTGAAGACGTTGATCCCCGCTGTGCCGACGCCCGGCTGGAAACGGAAAAGCGGAAGGCGGAGATCCGTACGGTACTTAAGAATAATTTTGCCCTTGGCGGGGTGAACACCTCGCTGGCGATTACCAAAGTGAATTTATGATAACCGATGATGAACTGTGCCGAAAGGTGATAGAGGTCCTGGCGCAAGAATTTGAACTGGATCCGGAAGAGATGGTGCCTGAGGCGACACTGTATGACGATCTCGGCCTGGACAGCCTGGATGCGGTGGACATGGTCGTGGTGCTTGAAAAAACCTTTGGCATGAAAGTGACTGATGAAGCTGCGCTCCGGTCCATCCGGACGGTGGACGACCTGATGCAGTTTGTCATCCGCTTGCGGGCGGAGCAGAGTAGGGCATAGGTGTGTTCTTTGCTGAAACTATTGTGGAATGTCTACTTCTGGCTGGTTTTTGTTATTCTTACCGTAACCGGTCTGTTTCTCCTTCCTGTTGTGCTTCTGCTGATAGTCTTTATCCGAAAATGTTCTCCGGACGGTGCTCTCAGGCGGGCAATCAGGCTCTACGGCTGGATATTGACTCGTGTTGTGCCGTTTGGTGCTCCCGTTGAGGTGGAGTATAAGAGTGGGGAGAGGCTGCCGTCCACCGCGATATTCGTGGCGAACCATAATTCGGCGATCGATCCGTACCTGTTTGGGACCATTCCCGTGGAAAACGGATTTGTGACATCCTGGCCGTTTCGCATTCCGGTGTACGGATTTTTTATGCGTCTGGCAGGATATGCCGATGCCCGGAAAGGATGGGATTCGGTTCGCGAAAAATGTATAAAACTCCTTAATGCGGGCTGTTCCGTGACCATCTGGCCAGAAGGACACAGGTCGTGTGATTTTCAACTTGGGCGGTTCAAGAACGGGGCCTTTTCTCTCTCCGTGGACACGGGGCGACCGATTGTGCCTGTGTGCATTCTCGGCTCGGGTTCGGTACTACCGCCCGGACACATGCTGATGACACCCGGTAGGGTGCGGCTCATAGTGCTCGATCCGGTATACCCGGAATGCGGTGGTGGAGACAGGGGGGAGGCTGTTCGGAATCTTCGGCGCAGGATTCGCGGGATGTTGGAGGCAGAACTAAGTGAAAACAAACATTTCCGGATTCATGCTGTGGGTTGACGCGAGAACGAAATGAATAAAACGCTATACGATCTGGACAGGGCCACGGCGCTCAGGAAGTCGACTGCCGAGGAGATTGAGCGGGCTCAGCTGCCGCTGTTGAAGAACCATTTGCGACAGGCTGCAACCGTGCCGTTTTATAAAAAACTGTTCGACGGAGCAGGCCTTGATATCGACGGTCTTCAGTCGATAAAGGAGTTGTCGAATCTGCCCTTCACAACACGAACCGATCTGGATGCGAGTCCCGAAAAATTCGGCAGTGGCAAAGAGAGCGACTTTCGTGATATCGCCCTTACCTCGGGTACCACTGGCGAGGCGGTTATCGTCCCCTACACTGCCAATGACCTGGAAAGGCTGGCCTTTAACGAGACCATGGGCTATCTGGGGGCCGGTGTTACCCAGGAAGACCGGCTGATGCTCACCGTCACCTTGGATCGCTGCTTCATTGCCGGCCTTGCCTACTACAGCGGGGCGACCCGGCTGGGGGCGACGGCTATTCGTAGCGGCCCCGGGCAGCCCGAGCGGCAGTGGCACGTTATACGGACGTTGAAGCCGCGGGTCATCGTCGGGGTACCTGCCTTCCTCTATGGTCTGGGCCGATGGGGGCTTGAGAACGGTATTGATGTCGGCCGCTGCTCCATCGATACCATCGTCACCATTGGCGAGCCGGCAAGACAGGCCGACCACTCTCCTACGCCGCTTGGCGGCAGGCTGATCGACATCTGGCAGGCAAGACTCGCCTCATCCTACGGGGCGACGGAACTCGAAACGGCTTTTTGTGAGTGCGGCCAGGGAAAAGGCGGGCACGTGCATCCCGAATTGATGCTTGTCGAGATCGTGGGTGACGACGGTACCGTCCTTCCCAACGGCACCTCGGGTGAGGTGGTGGTGACTCCGCTCGGGGTGGAAGGGTTCCCGTTGGTGCGGTTTAAAACCGGGGATATCGCCCGCCTGCACAGCGACCCGTGCGGCTGCGGATGGAACAGTAAGCGGCTCGGTGCCGTGGAAGGCAGACTTGCCCAGCGGTTGAAATACCGGGGGACCACCATCTATCCGGAGATGATCTTTAATGTGCTGCAGGAGATCGAGGGGGTATCCGCCGGTTATGTGGAGGTTCGTCTTGCGGCCGACGGTTCCGACGATGTGACCGTGGTCGTGGGTGTTGAAAAAGAAATCGGGGCCGGCCGACTCGAAGAGAGCCTGCAGGCACGGCTCCGGGTTCGTCCCCAGGTCCAGGTGCGAACGGGGGAACAGGTCGAGCGGGTAATGACCGCCGACGGTGGCAGAAAGCCGAGGAAATTTTTCGATTACAGATAGCTCTGGGAGAATGAGGTAATGTCGTGTGTCGGGGAGCAGTTTGGGATGGAGTTCAGCCTGGAGGAAATTGCCGGGTGCAGGAAAGCGCAGGGGCTCTTGTCCATGGAGCTGGAGCTGTCGCGGCTCTGCGACCTGCGATGCCTCTACTGCTATGCGGCTTCGGGCAAAGCGCTTGAAAATGAGCTCAGCCTCGACGAGATCCGCTTCATCATTGATGAAGCCATCGGGTTGGGAGTAAAAAAGATCATCGTGCTGGGAGGCGGTGAGCCGCTTCTCTACCCGCACCTGATGGATGTTCTCGAATATCTGCGTGGCAGGAACCTGGTAGTGGATCTTTTCACCAACGGCCAGACACTGAACCGTGAACTCGCCGACAAACTCTTTGCCCTCGGTGTCGGCGTGGCGTTGAAGATGAACAGCCGAATACCGGGGGTCCAGGATCGGCTGGCCGGTAGAAAGGGTGCCCACGAGGCGATCGGCAGGGCTCTTGAAAACCTGCAGACTGCAGGATATCCGGATTCGGATCATTTGCTTGCCATCGAGACGATTATCTGCAGTCAGAATATTGCGGAATTGCCCGGAATGTGGCGCTGGGCTCGTCAAAACGGCATCGTCCCTTATTTTGAGTCCATAACCATGCAGGGGCGGGCGGTGGAGTATCGTGAGCTTGAGGTCGGGCAGGAACAACTCAAGAAGCTTTTTAAGGAGCTGGCCTGCATTGATCGTGAGGAGTTCAAGCGAAGCTGGACGCCGCATCCGCCGCTTGTGGGGTCACACTGCGCCCGACACGAGTATTCCTGTACCGTAACCTCCACGGGGGAAGTTCACCCCTGTCCGGGGGTGGATGTGTCGGGAGGTTCTATTCGTCACACGAGTCTTGCCGATATCGTCCGTACCAGCAGGATTTTCAGGGATTTGCGCAACATACGCGACACCATAAAGGGGCATTGCGCCATCTGCGAGCTCGGGGAGGTCTGTTACGGGTGCCGCGGTCATGCCTACCAGGTCACGGGCGACTACCTGGCGGAGGACCCGATTTGCTGGCTCAAGCATCCACCAAGCAATAGCTGACGGGTGGCGGCATGGTAGATTATTTGGAAAATTTTCGGTCAATGGCTAAAAAGGCTGCATGTATCGCCGATAATCCTGCAGCGGAGATTGTCGAACTTCTTGGCGGTCGGTTGCCCTCACGCTGGGGGCGGATGCCGTTGCTCTCAAGGGCCATGATCGTTGAAACGGGCGCGGTCCTTAAATCGCATGGACTGATGAAAAACGGCACCAGGTTGTGTGACAACGGTATGACCGTCGGTCTTGTAGGGGCGACCCGGTTCGGCTCCATGCAAACTGATCTTGCCTTCAAGAAGAGTATGACCCTTGGCCCCGGTCTGGCCAGTCCCGCCCTGTTCGGGTATACCCTCCCCAATACGCCGTTGGCCGAGGCCGCCGTCATCTTCGGGCTGACGGGGCCGGTTTATGCTATCTATCATGACGGTGACAACCTGCACGAACGGGCCAGGCTTGAGGCAGAGAGTCTTCTCGACGCCTTCGCCAATCTCGATTGGGTGTTGGCCTGTGTTTTTGATCACTATCCCGGCGAAGACGAGCCGGAAAATATTTTTGTCAACTTAACAGTATCTTCCAGGTAAAGAATGCCGAAAGTCACACTTGTCTATCCAAAATGGCAGAAGATTCCGGAGCAGACGGAGTTTCATCTTCCACCCCATGGCCCCGTTTGTGTGGCCGCCTCTATTTCCGAGCATTACGACGTTACCTTTGTCGATGAGAACGTCGACGCTATAGATTTTAGCCAACGGCCCGATGCGGTGCTGCTCTCCATGATGCTGACCTGTCAGCAACCACGGGGCCGGGAAATTGCGGAAAAATTCCGCGCACTCGGCGTTCCGGTCATCGCGGGGGGGATCTCGACCATGCTCCACGCCGACGAGGTGCAGCAATATGTCGACTCGGTGTTCCTCGGGGAGACGGAGGGCGGCAGGCTCGCCGGTGTGCTGCGGGATCTTGAACAGGGGCGTCTTGCAAAACGATACGACTTTTTTCACGATTTTCCCCCCATTGAATCGATCGGCCCGGCCCGCAGGTCGATCCTCAATGATGAAAAATATGTGTATCGCGGCGTACGCATGGTCGATCTCGTCCACGCCTCGCGGGGGTGTCGTTTCAACTGTTTTCCCTGTTCCACCGCCTATCTCGGTGGTCGCAAATTTAGGCCCAGGCCATATGACAAGGTTGTCGAGGAGGTCAGCGGTATCGATAACGATAGGCTGTTTATCGTCGACAATTCCCTGGCCCAGGATCGCGACTGGGTAATGGGACTGTTCGATGCCTTGATTCCACTGAAGAAAAAGTGGATTTCCCACCCGATCGTAGATGAGGATGCCGTGATTGCCAGGGCCGCCGAGGCTGGCTGCTGGTACGTTTATCAGGCCGTTTTCGATACCTCGGACGTGATCCGCAACCGGGTGAAACGACTCAAGGACCACGGCATCGGGGTCGAGGCCGCCGTACTCCTTGGCACGGACAACCAGGATGCTGACTATATCAAGCGGCTGGTGGATTTCCTGCTGGAGATCGATGTCGATATGTGCGAGTTCTCTATCCTCACCCCGTTTCCCCATGCGCCGATTACCGCGACCTATGAACGGGAGGGGAGGATTCTTCACCGGGACTGGGGCCGTTACACCACCGCAGAGGTTGTTTTTAAGCCCAGGCAGATGAGCCCGGAGACTTTGCAGGAGATGTACTGCTACGCATGGGAAACATTTTACAAGGAGATGCCGCAATCACTCAGGATGGCGAGGCTGTTCACCGATCTCGTCAAAAAGGAGATGGCGGATGGGACCTATAAGGCTATGTCGCTTGGAAGGGATCGGAAATGGGCAGCCAATTGACAGGTGGAGCAACGGTCGACTGCCTGATTATTTCGGCAAACCAGGTTGTCACCCCGTATCCGGTATACCCGCTTGGCGCGGCTTATATCACCGACGCCCTCCAGCGAGCCGGTCACCCGACCGTGCATTTCGACATGCTGGCGGATGGCGGGCTGCAGGCTCTAGCTGGGCTGCTGGCGCAGAAAACGTTCGGCCTGGTGGGAATCTCCATCCGCAACATTGACACTGTGGATAGCACGGACCCGAGGGGGTATCTGGATGATGTGGTTGCCGTAGCCCGGTGCGTTCGTGACTTTACCGCAGCCCCTGTGGTGCTTGGCGGACCGGCTTTCTCCATTATGCCCGAGGAGTTCCTTGCACTGGTCGGGGCCGAGTACGGTGTCGTCGGCGAGGGCGAGAGAGCTGTGGTGGAATTGGCCGGAGCGCTGGCCTGCGGCAGGCCGCCTGAACCGGGTATGCTTGCTGGCCAACGAGTAAAGCGGGTCGCACCCTGTGTCGGGCTTGCTGCGAACACGGTTGGCTACTACCTCGAACATGGCGGGATGCTCAACGTCCAGACCAAGCGCGGCTGCCCTTATTCCTGCGGCTACTGTTCCTACCCGACCATTGAGGGAAACCGTATGCGGTTTCGCGACCCGCGAGAGGTCGTCGAAGAGATTGTTTGTCTCAAGGAGCGGTATGGCGCGCGTTATCTCTTTTTCGCCGATTCGGTCTTCAACGACTCGGCGGAGAAATATCTGGAGACGGTGGAGGAGATGATTCGCCGCGATGTATCCCTGCCCTGGTGCGCGTTTTTCAGGCCCCAGGGGATAACAAAGAGCAAGCTCCGCCTGCTCAAGCGTGCCGGACTCGTCGCCATGGAACTGGGAACCGACGCTGCCACGGATACGACCCTTGCCGGGCTGAACAAGGGGTTTGGCTTCGAGGAGGTGGTTCAGGTTCACCAAGGGGCGATGGATATGGATATATCCTGCGCCCACTTTATCATGTTCGGTGGCCCCGGAGAGGATAAAGAGACTCTGGCCCGTGGACTTGCTAACATCGACCGGCTTGATGGCGCCGCTGTGTTCGGCTTTGTCGGTATACGGATTTTGCCGAAAACAGCCATCTTTGAGCGGGCTGTATCAGAAGGTATTATCAGCTGCGACGACTCGCTGCTGGAACCGAAATTTTACTATTCGCCCGACGTGGCAAGAGAAGAGATCGAATCGGCTGTACAGCAGGCCTTTTCCGGTCGAATCGACCGGATCTTCCCCTGCCACCAGTTCTATGATCGTATCGCCATGCTGCACGGGATGGGACATGCCGGACCGCTATGGGACTTGTTGCTGAAAAAGAGACGTCAATGAACAGAGTGGATAAACAGAGCGTCCTGCTGGTGATTCCCCTGTACAATCACGCCGAGACCGTAAGAAAGGTTATAAAGCAGGCCCTTGAGACCGGTTATCCCGTGCTTGTGGTGGATGATGGCAGCACGGACGGCGGCATGAAGAAGCTTGACGGCGTCGATATCCACCGGCTGCAACACAAGGAAAACCTGGGGAAGGGGGCGGCCCTGAAAGACGCCCTGGCCTTTGCGAAAGAACAAGGGTTTGAGGCGATTGTCACCATCGATGCAGATGGTCAGCACGATCCCCGGCTGGCCAGATGTCTTGTGGAAGAGGCAGGGCGTGGACCGTGGCCGGCGATTGTCATCGGCGCTCGCCGCATGGAGCAGGAGACGGTTCCCTGCTCCAGTCTATTCGGCAGATCTTTTTCCAATTTCTGGGTTCGGCTCGAATGTGGCCTCGATCTGCCGGACACCCAGTCCGGTATGCGGTTGTACCCGGTACGTGAAATGGTGATGACGAATTTGAAGCGGAACCGTTATGATTTTGAGATTGAGGCGCTGGTGAAGGCGGCCTGGGCAGGGGTGGATGTACGCTCGGTGGATGTCCCCGTGCATTACCCGCCTCCAGAGGAACGGGTCAGCCATTTTCACAAGTTGATCGACAACCTGCGCCTTACCTTGCTGCATAGCGGCCTGGTACTGAGGAGGTTGCTGCCAATTCCCCACCACAGACTCACCGGGAATCGGCTGAAGGAGGAGCTGCTGGTGGTGAAAAATCCCATGCAGACCCTGAAAAATCTCTGCAGGGAAAGCGCCTCACCGTTTTGGCTGGCAGTGGCCGTCTGGGTCGGGCTGTTTCTTGGAGTCCTGCCACTTATCGCCTGCCATACCATCGCCATTATCTATGTGACGTATCGACTCCGGCTCAACAAGGTCGCTGCAGTTGCGGCCAGCCAGTTCTGCATGCCGCCGATTGTTCCGGCACTATGCATCGAAGTCGGCTATTTTATGCGCACCGGCGGCCTGTTGCTCGATTTATCATGGAATCGCTGGGTCCTCGAGGTGCACCATCGGTTGTGGGAGTGGCTGCTGGGGTCCCTTGTCGTCAGTCCCATACTCGCTTTTATAGGAGCAGCTCTGGTCTACCGGCTTGCGGCGACGGTGCAGAGACGAAAGGTGGCCGATGTCAGCTGAGAAAAAGAGGTTCGGAGAAATATGCCGGCGTCTTGAGACGTTGGGGCACTGGTTTTTTTATGTTGCCATGCGTTTTTTCGGACATGGAGGCGGCAGGCTGCTGTTGGGGCCGGTGGTCTTTTGCTATGTGCTTTTCAGTCGCAAAATTCATAAGATTGTGGGATATTATCTCGTTAGGCGCTTTCCTGGAAAGAGTTGGCTTTGCTATCGGCTGTACGTCCTGAAGATAATTTATTCCTTCGGTGGTATTCTCGTGGATCGCGGCTGGCTCGGCCTTTCCCCGCGTTCCGATTTTCAAGGGGAACTGATTGGCTATGAGCGTATTAAAGAGCTTATCGGTCAGGGTAACGGTGTGGTGCTGGTTACCGCCCATGTGGGCAACTGGCAGAGCGCCCTGGAGCGTATCGGTGAGTTGCCGGTACGGGTGCATGCTCTGATGCAGTACGACAGGGAGGCGGCGAAACACTTTTTCGATCTTGGCGGAAAGAAAAGGTCGTTTGAGATTATTGACGTGAATTCTTCTTTCGGAGGGATGATCGAGGCGGCCGCGGCCTTGCAACGGGGCGAGGTGGTGACGATTATGGGAGATCGATACACCAGGGGACCTTTCTCTGAGGTCGAATTTTTAGGAGATACGGTCAGGGTAACGAACGGTGCATACAGTCTTGCGGCGACCTGCGGGGCGCCTGTGGTGATCCTGCTGGCGGCCAAGACCGGGGCGAAGACCTATAATCTTACGGTAGTTGATAGTTTTCAGCCCGAATATTGCAGCCGGGATGAACGGGAGGGGATGCTCCGGGATTGTTCGTCCCGGTTTATGGAAGCGATTGAGGAGTATCTGCAGATGTACCCGTATCAGTGGTACAATTTTTATAATTTCTGGGACCAGTAGGCCTGGATAGATTGTGGTAGGAACATGGAACAGACAAAGAAGAAGATAAAGGAAATATTGATAAACGATCTAAAAATTCCGGGAATAACACCGGAGGAAATAGCAGACGAGGCTCCGCTCTTCGGAGAAGGCCTCGGGCTCGATTCGCTGGATGCGGTTGAGCTGGTTGTGCTGGTCCAGAAACATTTTGATGTGCAGATCGCCGATATGGACGAGGGCCAGAAAGCCTTTGAATCGGTGAATGCCCTGGCTGTGTTCATTCTGGAAAGAAGGCAATAGATTGTTATGAATTTGGAGGGAAGTCAGTGAAGAAGATCAAATGGGCAGTAGTTGCCGTATGTCTGCTTTCGGCGGTAAGCGTCTCCGCTGCTGACGTCAAGAAAACACTCACCCTGGAAAGTGCCAGGTCGAGCGCTGCGGTGCAGGAGATATTGGACGGGGATATCGCCATGTACTGGGGCAACCAGAGCCATCCTGCAGTCAGTAAAAAAATTGGTGTGTACAAGACCTCAAAGCGTACCAACGGCTTCATGAAGGCGGATGAGGATGCCTGCGCCCGTGCCCTCGCTTCGGCGTTGATCGTGTTCCAGGAGCGGGCGAGAAAAGAGGGTGGTAACGCGGTCCTCGGGCTGGTCTCCAATATCAAGAATGTCGAGGAATCAAGCGAGACGGAGTACAGGTGCCTGGTTGGATCAGTAATGGTGAACGTCGCTTTGAAGGGGACGGTTGTCAAACTTGCAAAATAGGATCATGGCAAAGGATGGGACACGAGGCGCGGCAGTAACCGGCTATGGCCTGGTTGCCGCGCCGGGACGAAACAGCGAGGCAGCTTTTACCAACCTGCAGGCTGGAGTGGTCCGGACCGCGGCCATGGAGGGATTCTTTCCCCCTTCGTTTTCAGCCCCTGTTTTTGTGGCGGAGCTTCACCAACAGTATGACCTGTTGCCGACGAACCTGCTTGAAAATCAGCCCTATGAGGTGAACCGTACTGTGCGGCTGGCCCTGCAGGCCGTGGATGAGGCGCTGGCCCGCACCGGCCTGAGCCTGGCACAATTGAATAGACGGCGTGTGGGGGTTGCTCTCGGGACGACGGTGGGCTGCACCTTCCACAACGAAGCGTATTATATCGACTGGAAAAATGGCAGGGAGACAGACTCGCTGGCGTTTAACACTTATTTAAATGCCAATCTCGCCGAACGTATCCAGGAGTTGCTCGGGCTCTCGGGACCGCGGGCGGTGATCACCAACGCCTGTGCTTCCGGGGCTGATGCCGTGGGGCTGGCAAAGAGCTGGCTGGATGTTGATCTCTGCGACATCGTCATCTGCGGTGGAGCGGATGAACTCTCCCGGGTCGCCTGTCACGGCTTCAGGAGCCTGATGCTGGTTTCTCAAGATCGGTGTCGTCCTTTTGATAAAAACCGGCAGGGGTTGAATCTAGGGGAAGGGGCCGGAATCTTGGTCCTGGAAAAGGAGCATTCAGTGCACGCTTCGGGAAGGGAGGTCTACGGCAGGGTTCTCGGGTACGGTATTGCCGGCGATGCGCACCATCCCACGGCGCCTCATCCGGAAGGGCGGGGGTTGAAGCAGGCAACCGCCCTGGCCTTGACGGACGCCGGCGCCACCATTGCTGATATCGCCATGATCAACGCGCATGGTACCGGTACGCCCGCCAACGACAGGGCGGAAACGAACGCTATGAAATCCATGGGGTTTGATTCCGACATGCAGCCGATGGTCTCAACCAAGGGGGCAACGGGGCACACCTTGGGAGCGGCCGGCGGTGTCGAGGCGGTGCTGACCCTGTTGACGCTGAACTGTGGTGAAATTACGGGCACACCGGGGTGCAGCAGGGTTGATCCCGATTTTCATTTCAGCCCTCTTGCCGAGGGAGAAAAAATGGCGTTGACGGGCCGGATCGGCATAAGCCAGTCCCTTGCTTTTGGCGGTTCCAACGCGGTGCTGGTCATGGAGGGGTGCGGCCGATGACGGTGCCGGTGACAAACTGTTTTCGTTCAACGCTGGATAACCTTACCGTTCCCGGTGAACTGGCGCGGCAGTTGCGGAGGGCGGACGACTTTGTCCACCTGGGTGTTACGGCTGGCCACGGTGTCCTTGCCGGTTGTATGGAAAAAGGGGGCTTTTCGGCAAAGAAAACCGGAATGTACCTGGGTTCTGCGTTTGGCCCCATGCAGACCAACTTCGAGGTGCTGGACCAGGTGGTTACACAGCAGCCTGTTTCGCCGATACTCTTTTCTCTTTCGGTTTTTAACACCGCTGCGGGATATATTGCATCTATTCTGGGTATCCGTGGTTGTTCAGTTACGCTGACCGACTTCAGCTTTCCTTTTTTCAGAGCGCTTCAGCAGGGCATGGCGGCCATAGAGAGCGGCATGCTTGATCGCTGCCTTGTGTTGCAGGTGGAAACCTACAGCGACGTGCTCATCGATGGTACAAGTCGGTATGGGGGGGGAGCAGAACCATGGCCCGCCGGTGTTGTTTGCTGGCTGTTGGAAAGAACCGCGCTTTCAGGAAAACCGCTATTTCTGCTGGAAGACCTGGAAATAGAATCCGGCGGTACTGAGGGAAAAGACAGGTTGAGTCTGCAGGAAACGGTATCTCTGGGTGGGAAGCAGGAAACAACGCCCGGGTATCTCGGCGCTGCAGCCATGCTTTCGAGGTTGCTGGTGAAAGAGGGGCGGCTGGGGGTAAATCCTTGCCGGGTAGAATCGTTATACGGCACGGTGTGTATGAATATCAGGTCGTTTGAGGGAGTCTAGATGGGAGAGGCGAAAACAGTTTTTATCAGTGGCGGCAGCCGAGGAATCGGGGCGGCAATCGCCGTCAACCTGGCTGAGGCCGGGTATGATATCTGGCTGAATTACCGCAGTTCTGCCGCACAGGCCGAAGCGATACGGGAGCGGGTTGAGGAGCTGGGGCGAACCTGTATCCTCCTTCCTTTCGATGTATCCGACGAGAAAGCGGCGGTCGATGCGCTGTCACCGCTTCTTGAAAAGCAGGTGCCGTTTGGCGTGGTACACAACGCCGGCATTGCACGGGACACATTGTTGCCTATGATGAAGCGTGAGGAGTGGGACCAGGTCATCGATGTGCATCTCAACTCTTTTTTTATCCTCGGCAAGTTGTTTTCAAAGTACATGGTGGTGAAGCGTGAGGGGAGGATCATCACGCTTGCGTCTCTTTCCGGTGAAACGGGACAGGTGGGTCAGGTCAACTACTCGGCTGCCAAGGCCGGGCTCATTGGAGCCTCGAAGGCGCTCGCCCGTGAACTTGCGCGGCGCAATGTTCTGGTCAATGTGGTGTCACCCGGCCTTATCGAGACTGAGATGATTGGAAAACTCCCCCTGGACAGGATTTTGCCACTTATTCCCCTCGGCCGTGTCGGCAAGGTGGAAGAGGTCGCCGGAGTTGTTCGTTTCCTGCTCAGCGATGACGCCTCCTATATCACGGGGCAGGTGTTAAGCGTCAACGGGGGGATGTACATGTGAGCTGCGACGAATTGAAGCCGCAGAGAAAAGCGGAATTACCGCAGGACGGCGGGCAATACCTGCCGCACAGGCCGCCCATGCGTTTTGTAGACACTTTGCTGGAGCGTTCGGGGGAAAGGGCAGTTGCGAGTGGAGTTATGCCCGCCTCCGGTATCTGTTTTGACGATCAGTTTATTTTTCCCGAATATTTTGTGGAAGTGGTGGCCCAGGCTGTGGCGATGGCCAACGGTTATGATGCAGCGTGTGCTGGTGAGAAGATGTCGGGCGGTATGCTGGTGGGGATCGACACGTTTCGTTTTTCCGGATCTGTATCACCCGGTGCAGAGTTGAAGATTGTAACCGAGAAAACGTTTGAGTTCGGGGCGGTGAGAATAATTCACGGCGAGGTCTTTTGCGATGGGCGGCTTGTTGCTGAAGGCGATATCAAGGTGTGGGAAGATCCGGGCTGAAAAGATGCGAAGAGTTATTTACTGTATCACCCTTGTTATTCTCGGCTTTGTTTTTCCCGCGATTGCGGCTCAGCGTGCTGACCTAGATGCTTTCCTGGCCGGGTTGCGGCAGCACTCTGCGGAAGTTGTTTCACTGGCTGGTCCGTTTACCCAGGAGAAGCGGTTGGCCATGTTTGATCGACCTGTTGTTTTTACAGGGAAACTTGCCATGGCCAGGCCCAACAGGCTGCGTTGGGAGTTTATCGACCCCGTTCTTTCAGTCCTTATCTTTGACGGCGAGACGGGAATGCGCTGCAGCGACCGGGGGGACCCTGTAGTGTTCGATATGACGAAAGACCCGGTAATGCGGGCTGTTGGCGGGCAGCTGCAGCTGTGGATCAGCGGGGATTTTGCAGCGATGGAAGATCGATATGCCCTCAGGCTGGAAAAACCGGCAACTCTGGTGGTGACACCGGTAAGTGAGAAAGAGAAAGAATATATAGCCTCTGTTGTTATCACCTTTGCGCAGCCAAGTATGCAGCCGGCGGAGGTGACAATCAATGAGGCGGGCGGGGATACGACCCGTATTGTTTTTGGTGAACCGATGGTAAACGGTGCGTTGGCGGACGAATTGTTCCGCTCCTGCTGGATCGATGACTGACAAGTGTATCATACGGTGGATTGTCGTTCTTCTCCTTGTCCTGGCTGGTGGTCTTTCGGCGGCTCGTCTCACCATCAATGACGACGCCCTCGACCTTTTGCCGGACGGGGCGGTCCGTGGCGACCTGCAGATGTTGCAGCAGATCGGTCTTGTGGACAGGATCTTCATCTCCCTTTCTGCCGACGGTCAGTTGTATCTGTCGGCAGACACGGCCCGCGACGCTCTGCAAAAAAGCGCTGAAGCGCTTGGCCAGGCACTTGTTGGCAGGGACGATTTTACCAATGTGCTGGCACACCTGCCCGTTGATCTTTCAGGAGATCTCTTTACTCTGTTACTCCATATGCTTCCACTGCTTCTGGATGAAGGGGATCTTGAACAGATAGAGCGGAAACTGACCCCTGCAGCCATTAAAGAGGCGATGCGCGAGAACTTCCTTCTGCTCAACAGCCCGGTCGGTATGGCGATGAAAGAGCGGGTGCGGCACGACCCGCTGGACTTTTTGTCCGTACTCCTGAACAAGCTTGCTTTTCTCCAGGCTGAGTTCCAGGTCCGGCCCGACGCGGGGTTTCTCATGAGCCGGGACGGGCGGAGCCTGCTCGTTCTTGCCGAGAGCACGGTTTCGCTCACCGATTCTAAAAATAGTGAGTTGTTGGATGATGAACTGCAGGCCATATTCGAGACGGTTCTGCAACCGGGCATAAGTGCCGAGATGATAGGTACCTTGCCGCACACCCTGGCGAACAGCCGCATTATCAAGAAAGATTTACGCTTTCTGCTGGCGGCGGCAACCGTTATGCTGACATTGCTGCTGGCTTTTACTTTACGCGATATCCGGGCCGTGGTGGTGTTTGGAGTCCCCTTTCTGGGGGCGCTGCCCGCCATCGGCATTACCCGATTTATCTTCGGCGAAATAGGCGCGCTTGCGCTGGGATTCGGGATTGTGATCCTTGGCATCGCCGTGGACTTTTCCGTGCATCTTTATCTCGCCTTGACCCGTGAAAAGGGGGGGCGAAAAAAAATTTTGAGGGAAGTGCGCAAACCTATACTTTTCGCCTGTCTCACCACGGTATCGGTTCTGGTCGTCCTGCTTCTCTCCGATGTCGCCTCCCACCGACAGATGGCGGTGCTGGCGCTTGCGGGAGTCCTCTTTGGGGTGGTTTTTGCCTGGCTGCTCATTCCCACTATTGTTGGTGACCGGGAAGGGGCGGCAACAGATGCGTCGGACGCAGCTCCGGTAGAGAACCATTCTCACGCTGGCCGGTGGATTCTGGCCATGTGGCTGTCGCTTGTCGCAGCGGGTGTCCTCTGCTGGCCTCATCTCCATTATAACGGGGACCTGGCGGTGTTGGACGCTTCTGCCAGGGAGGTGGTTGATGTCGAGAAACGTTTTGCGGCAACATGGGGCGAAAAGGGGGAACAGGCCTTCGTTGCGGCCACTGGAACAACAACGGAAAAGGCTCTGCAGGCTGCGGGAAAGCTATTTACCTTTATTACAACAAACGGTTATACAGATATCCAGTCCCCGGTGGTCCTGTTACCGGACCGGAACACCCAGGAGAGGCGGTTGGCGCAATGGCGAAAATTTGTGGACCGGAATCAACCGGAATTACTGAGGGCACTCAACGAGTCTGCCGACAAGTACGGTTTTTCAAGTCGGGCTTTCCAGCCGTTTGTTGATAACTTGATTGTTCCACCGGACTTGATAAGGGAGCAGGACTATAACCAGTCGGTTTTTGCACCGCTTCTCGGCACTATGCTCAGGCCCTGGGGGGGAGGGGATGGTGTCGGCAGCAGGCTGGTGCTGACCACCATGGGCATTACAGACGACAACCTTCAGCCGTTATTGGAGTATGAGGAAAAACATTCTTCGATTACGGTGCTGGCGAACAGGAAATGGCGCGCCGAGGTGGAGCATTTCTTGAAAAAGGATATCCTGCTGCTCTCCTCGCTCGCAGCTGTTGTGGTAGTGCTTCTCGTTTCCCTGCAGTTTCGTGATTTCCGGGCGGTTACGGCAGTGCTGGCGCCGGTAGTGTCTGCCCTGTCCGCCATGTCCCTTTTTTGCTGGGCAACGTCGGGGGATTTGAATATGATGCACCTGATCATGGGCATCATGGTAATCGGCCTGAGTGTCGATTACGGTATCTTTGTCGTCTGCTCACGGTTAGATCGGGTCGCGGTGAGCGCCAAGTACGCCGTTTCCGTTTGTGCGGCCAGTTCGCTTGTCGGTTTCGGTGTCCTTGCTTTTGCCGACCACCCTGCGCTTTACTCCCTGGGGGTGACGGTTCTCGTAGGGATCGGCGCGGCATGGCCGACGGCCCTCGTCATCAGTCCGTTGATCGTCGGGAAAAGGGGTCGGTCATGAGCCGGCTGGTCACCTGTATTATGGTGGTGGTGCTGCTGTCTGGTTGCGGTCGGCCCGGACTCTATACAGTATCGGGCTCGGACCGACAGGCGAGGCAGGCAGGTCTTCTTGCCAATATTATTATCGAGCAGTGGGGGCGGCATCGTTTTTCAGGTTTGCTGGCAGTGCAGGACAAATACGATGGATTGTCGTTTGCACTGCTTGACGCTACCGGGGTGGTCCTGCTTCAAGGGGCGGTTGTTTCCGATCCTGAAGAGGGTGCGGGAGGTTTGCGGGGAGTGATGAAAAAAAGCCGTGTCGGCGACTTTCTGACGGTGATGTTGCGGCGGATATTTCTTGAGGAACCGGTGCGGAGGCCATGCAGCAGGGATATGCTGAGTACTTTCTGTGCCGAGGTCGGACGGGAGGGGAACATCGTCAAATACCTGAAAGCCGGCCCTTTTACTCTTTGGGAAATAAAAAAAATCAAGACGAAAGCTGGAAATACCATAGTGTATGGTCAACCGTGGCTGGGCGTAAGAGTTGCCATAAAGGAAATAGAGGGTGGGACGAAATGAACACGGAAGGTAGAGCGATGGTCTCCCTGTACAGGAGTCTTCTCTCGTGCTGCAGGGGAATTGATTTTGCCATAGGTGATCTTTCTGGACATGCTGTTTTTACCTTTGGTCCGGATTATCCCGGATTTGAAGGGCATTTCCCCGGAGCCCCTATCCTCCCTGCCGTAGTTCAGCTTGCTGCCGTCAGGTATGTCACTGGGGCAGTGCTCGGACAAGAGGTTCGTCCCGTGGTGTATAAGCGGGTGAAGTTCCGGAGTGGCGTTTCGCCGGATGAACAGGTTGTTGTCCGGGTGCAACTGCAAGAAGAAAAAAAAGAGAGCTGGTTCGTGGAATTTGGTATTGACAAAGACAACGGTGAAAAAATCGCAGGAGGAGAGGCCTTGTTTGTCTCCGTAGAGCCGAGGGTGGATTGAGGTATGGGAGCACGGAACGAATATTTTCCACCCGATCTTCTGGCGCCGGAACCGCTTACGGTGACCTGTGAACGTCGGGTCCGGTTCGAAGAGGTTGATGGGCTTGGGATGGTCTGGCATGGACGATATCCCAGCTATCTTGAAGACGGTCGCATCGCCTTCGGTGACGCCTACGGACTTACTTACCAGAGCTTTATGGTAAACAATACCGTCGCCCCCATCGTGAAGATGCATATCGACTACCGGCGTGTCCTCCGGTTTGATGAGATGGTGCGGATCGAGACCAGCCTGCACTGGTCCGATGCGGCACGCCTCAATTTTTCCTACGTCATCTACAACCATGAAGACAGACAGGCGGCGACGGGGTATACGGTCCAGCTGATGACTGAACCCGATGGGACCATGCTGCTGGTTGTGCCAGAGTGGCTGGAATCATTTCGGAGAAAATGGCGTTCCGGAGGGTGGGGCTCATGACGCGTCGGGTCATGGTTGCTGCAGGAAATATCCTCACACCGCTTGGTGATCTGCAGCAGACGTGGAACGGGTTGTTGGCGGGGAAACGCGGGCTTGACGTTCAGCAGTTTCAAAGTTCGATGGACCCGTTGCCTCTCGGAGTGATCGATGGGCTGGAAGGTTCTTTCGGTAGCTGGCTGCGGTTGCGATCCATGCTTGACCGGCTGCTTGCAGACGTTCCCATGCTAACAGGAAAGACCGCGCTGTTTTGTGCGACGACCAAGGCAGCGATCGATGAACCGGTCGATCCGGTATTGGACATGCAATTGACGGGACAGCCTTGGCAGGTGGGAGATTATCTCGCGCGAAAGATGGGGCTGCAGGAGCCGGTGACGGTGAGCGCGGCCTGTGTATCTGGATTGATAGCGGTTATCCGTGGGGCTATGGATATTCGCTCTGGCAAGGTTGACCATGCCCTGATTGTCGGTTTCGATCTGCTTTCCCATTTCGTTGTCACGGGCTTTTCAAGTCTCAAGTCGTTGTCCCCAACCGGTGCCAGACCTTTTGACTGCAACAGGGATGGACTCTCCTTGGGAGATGGGGGCGGCTGGATGTTGCTCTCGGCTGAGGATGCACTGCTTGACTCAGGTGACAACCCTGTCTATGCAGATTCCTGGGCTATTGCTTGTGATGCTGTTCATATTACTGCACCAAGCAGGACCGGGGTCGGTCTGCTGTCGGTGTTGCAGCAGATTATGGCTGATAATCCGCCAGATATTGGCGGCATTAATGGTCATGGTACGGCCACCGTGTACAACGATGCCATGGAACTTGTGGCGTTTAATAAAACCATGCCGCCTCATACGCCTCTTTGTTCCGTCAAAGGCAGCCTTGGTCACAGCCTGGGCGCGGCCGGGATTGTGGAGGCGCTGCTAGCAGTGCAAAGTATACAGGAAATGGTGTTGCCACCAACGGTGGGGCTGGTAAAAGGTGAAAAGACTATTTGCCGCCTTTCCGGTACGAGCCCGCTTCCGCTTGCGGCCCCATCTGTATTAACGTGTAACTCTGGATTTGGTGGAATAAACGGAGGATTATTGTTTCGTTGTTGATATGCTGGAACGTATCTGATCGTATAATTTTAAAAATCTGGGAGCGCCCTCATGGGTAGTCCCGCGGGAATCTTACGGCAAGGTAAAGTCAAATTGAGCGAAGTGTCCGTTGTCAGGATGCTTGAAAAAAACCGGGCTTAGTCCGCAACACCATATTTGTAGAGCGATACAGCGTGATGAACTTACTGTGTACACGTGGATGGCCGAGGATCTTCCAGCTATTCGCAAGCTTGCAAAAGAAAAGAATGCTGAAATTTCAGGTTACGGGTGATATCCGCGATTTCCTGCTCGCGGTTGTTACCGGTCCCGGTCGCAAGCTGTAGATAGTCGATAAAGATTGCTCCGAGCGGGGTCCGGGAATGAACCATCTTCGCCCGTGCTTTCATCTTGGTTACAGGCAGGCCGGACTTTGGAGATACGGTTTTGCGAAATTATTCGCAGTAATCAAGCGATAAAGTCCGGGCTGGAGCAATAGGCGAGTCCAGCGAATTCACTGGTGGCAGTGTAATGCTTCAGCAGGAAATGGAGAATCCATTGTCGTGAGTTAGTGGGTACAATAGTGGCGGCGATAGATGGCTATGCGGTAATGATCGCGGGGTGGCTTTATAAGCAGCTGAGTTGTCCATAGCACACATTGCGCGGATTGTTTGCAGAGCGCTGAAAAGTGCCTCGCAGGGGCCTGCGCAAGGCACTCGTTTATTAGCAGATCTGAGCGAAATGTTGTCCTATGTTACGTTACTGGCTGAGCTGTAACATTGCTGACTGTTGCAGTTGGCGGCAAATTGCTGTCGACCGAGACATCGAAATCGACTCTGAATGTGCTGCCTGGGGTTGCGCCGGATATAATTATAAAATACGAACCGGACGGCAGGTAGCCTGAAGTTACATTAGTAGAGAGAACCGTCCAATTGCTTCCATTATCATAATGTTCCCATACTGATGGAACATCATAATCTGTGTCAATCCCTATTACTGCATTAGGAGAAGGTGGATGCGGTTCTAAATCACCGACATACACTAAAGTAAGGCTGGTCGCACCGTCAAAGACGATATATATGTCATCACCAGTATCTGGTGGATCTGTTACATTAGTTGCAGAGAGAGAAGACGGGGAACTTGAAATAATCGCAGATTCGGGTGGGGAAACTGCTTCACCGCTTGTGGCAGCATGTGCAGGAAGAAATATTTGCTGAATCACAGGCACATCCCACTTGACAGGCAATGTATTGTAAGCAGCCACAGCGGTGACGCCGCCTGCCATTATTTTTATGATCTTACGCCTATCTGTGCTCTTGACCGTTACATTATCCTTTGCGTCAACTCGTGTTGTCTCTACTGTTCTCGTATCCATGCTAGGCTCCTAAGTTGATTTTGCAGGTTCACTGGCAACACGACCATAATCAGATACAACCGTGATTATGGTATCCGCGATTTCCAAATATTACAAGGAGAACAGATGGAAAACTGCCTGCAATATTAGCTTTCTCCCGTAATTCTGAGTCGTTTTCGGCAACCCTGCTTTCAGGATCGAAGACATGCTCTGTATCGATCTTGACATTATGGATAACGCGAAAGAAAATCTCGGGTTAGCTTGTCTGGATTGATTCAGCGGGAATTGGAAATTTTCGAGGTCGGAGTTGATACATTCGGATAAAGGAGGTCATTGCCTGTTGTGTGAAGAGATCAGCATTACCAGTTTGTCAAGTTCCACTTCAACGATATCCCCGATGTTCGCCTGATAAGCTCGTTTCGGGTCCACCATGATCTTCTCTTCTGCTGCCCCCTCCGAACCGGCTTGTCGAGATGGTGGTATACGCTGGATTTGTGAGTTTTACAATGATATTGCCAAGCTTTTTGGGGTAATGCTCTTTTATGGTGGCCTCCTTCGTGGTTGATGGTTTGTTTTGGCGATTGCCAGTTAACCATATTGAGGCCACCTTTTAAAAGAAATGTACGAAATATATTATACGCTGTCTTGGATTGGCTCAGCTTCGCGTTTGTCTTCGACATGCACCCTGTACCAGTACAACGGAATGGCTACAAGCGTTGCGCCGATGCCGTACAAACAGTTTTTCAGACCGTAGGGGATGGTTCCGGCAATCAGGAGTGTAAGAAAGAAAAAGGAAGCGACAACACTCAGGGCGCAAATCAGATTCGGCGTTTTATAGGGGCGAGCCAAGTCGGGGAAATCTTTTCTCATCATAGGTACTGCAAGGCCAGCAAAGAACACCATCAGAAAGTACGAAATGCCTCCGGCAACCACCATAAATGTCGGTTGTTCGCCTCCTGTTGTCATTAGAAACAAGAAATTGACGGCATAAATTGATAAGATGGCCACGAAGGGGACCTGGTTTTTGTTGAGTTTTCCAAAGCATTTCGGCATCAACCCGCTTCGGGAGGCTTCAAACAGCACTCGGGAGGCCGGCAGAAAGCAGGCGTTTGCGCCTATAACCAAGCCGACAATGAGACAAAAGCCAAAAATCCTGGCGAACATGGACCCGTAAATGGTTTCAGCCAGGGGCAGCAGGGGGGTGTAAGGATCGTTTAAGACCACGTCCAGCGGAAGATACCAGGTCATGGCTCCGCAGATGGTCAGCGTCATGACGAGCATGACGGCGGCGCTTGACGACAAGGCTTTTTTGGTGTCTTTTTCCGGTTGCTTGTATTCGGCGATCAGGGTGAGTACCGCCTCCATGGCGCAGGCCGACCATCCAACAAGGAAGCATGCACTTAAAAATACGGCAGCGGGGTTGGTGTCGGATGCGTTGATCTGAACGCCTGAAAAGTCAGGAGAAAGCATCGGCAGTTTGATAAATGCCCCTGCGATGACCATTACGGTCAGGCCGAACAGGACGAAAATCAGGCTTTGAAGTTTTTCTATAATCTCGATACTGATCAGGTTAATCAGAAATACGCCTGTCAAGATCCCGATGGCCACATAATTGATATAGGCATCGGGAAATTCGATGAAATACTTGATAAAATAGCTGGCAAATGCGGCAATGGCACCTACGGCAAGTCCCCAGCCCGTGACGTATCCCCATTGGGATATGACAGCAAAAATCGGGTGCCGCTTCTTGAAGCCCTCAATGATGCAGGTGGCAAGTCCCCCTGCTTTGTTCGGAAACATCAAAAGAATTTCCAGCGAGCAGTAGCAGATGACGGCGATGGCCACAACCGTGCTAATCCATGCCAGCGGTGCCCAGGCACCGACCTTTTCCACGGCAGGGCCGCTCAGGTAGGTCCAGTCCAGGATGCCTGTGAGTATAATCGTTACGCCAAGTTTCCATGTTGCACTTCGTTTCAGTTTCTGCGTATTGTCTTCAGCCATAATAGCTCCTGCGAACTTTTATAGGGTTGGTTGTTCCCTCCCCTCACGCTTGAACAGCATGTCTGTTCCTGCGAAAGGGAGGACTGTTGATAGTCGGTTTGGAAGGTTACCAGCGGCCGCACTTTGGCCGCATATCTTCAGTATTAAGTTCAATGTTAAAGGTCTTTCGAATCCTGGCATCCAGATCCGGATCAATATATGCCGGATAATGTTCGCAAAGCAGTTTTCTTGTTTTCTCTCTTGCCTTTTGTCGAATATCCGGTTTCCCCTTGGCTTTCCACTGGTTTATCATGGTTCTATCTGCAAATTGGGGATATTCATACTCCGACCGCATGTACTTCATTGTCAGGGGGTGATAGAGGAAATTGCCAATGCCTTGTTTGACGACATCCGCTATCATTGAAAATCCGAGGGTTTCTTCGTTTACGGCAATGCCGCGCTGAAGGCGGTTGATATAGGAGAGCATATCCTGATCAAGCACAAAGGCTTCAAAGGAAGCACCCATAAGGCTGCCCTGCATGCCCGCGGCTTCTCCGACAAAGGTGCCGCCTCCCAAGGCGGCAAGGGCCACCGAGATACCCTTTTCATATCCGGATTGCGCATCAATCAATTTGGAGTCGGTCATTCCTGAAGGTACGGTTCCTTCAATGCCGTACCATTTGATCATTTGGGCTGCCGCAGCCGAAAGCAGAGGTTCTTCAGCCGCTCCCCCTGCAAAGCCTCCGGTGTGAAGGTCTGCCACAAAAGGCCAGACGCCAAGCATCGTGGGGTGACCGGGGGATTGCATCTGAACGGCGGCAAGGACGCCCAGCGCTTCAGCTACGGTCATGGCCAGGGCGCCTGCCAGGGTTGCCGGTGCTGCCGCTCCGGCCATGGGGGCGATAAGTGGGGTGACGGGATATCCTTTTTTGACAACGTCCAAACACATGGACATGTATTTTTTTTCGTAGTTAAGCGGCGATGTGGTGGGACAGTAGATAAATGTGACCGGCGAATCAATGCCTTTTTTATCTTTGCCGATGATCATTTCCAGAAGCTGTATCATCGGTTCAAGCTGGTCTTGGTCGGCCATGTCCACGATTGCGTGCTTATTGGTCGCCGCCAGAATGGCGTAAAGGGTATTCACGCCGACGCTGCCCGGATCAGATATGTTTGTGGCAGAGACAGGAACATCCCCTGTTGACATGCCGGGCAATGCATCAAAAAGTCGGTTCAGGTCGTATAGATCGACCAGCGTGGAGTCCCGGTATTCCCCGGTCTCAAAATCCACCACGGACGGGGCAACCCCGATGTGGCCGAAATGGGCAAAACCGTCATCAAGTTGAACCGGTGCGCCGCCCCGGCTCGGCAGAACTGTTCTTGGGATGCATTTTGACAGAATGTCTTCAATCAAGGTTCTGGGGAAGCAAAGACGGCCTTCATTGGAGATCGTGCATCCTTTTTCCAGGGCCAGGGCCTTTAGCTCCTCCGGTGGTTTTCCCATGCCGATTTTTTCAAGAATATCCAAGGCGGTGTGGTGGACTTGTTCGATTTCCGAAACAGAAAGGGGCCAGGCTAGTCTGGTTTGTTCTTTTTTCATTTTTTCTCTCAAATTGTGGGTGAATAATAAATCAGCAGTTGCCACCGGCGGCAGCGCTGCCTGTCTTTTTATCAACAGCCGTCAAATGGGACATACCTTACCAGTATGTTCTGGTAACAAAAAACGTACCATGGCAGGCGGTAATTTTGTAACAGTTTGAAATCAATAGATTATATTTGCGATTTGAGTAAATGGGGTCGGGCGTGGAGGAAAATGTGCCTTTCCTGGAGTCGATGATGGTGCGATATATCGACCATTGTCGCCTTTGCCGCTGTGGAGTGGTTTCTTTTTAGCGGTTTCTTGATTGATTGTTCATGGATTTATCCGTTTGTTACCCTGTTTACGAGAGAAGTTGAGTTTGTTTGCATGGTGCGATATATTGACCATCGCGATAAAAAATGGGTGCGAAATATCAACCCTTGATGGCTTATACAGAGGTGAACATGGAAATTGAAGGTTACAGAATAGAAAAAACATTATTAAAAAGCGGCCAGTTAAGGTTCCAGATCGCCAGCAGGAATGCAGAAAAAGAAAAGTTTCTCTTGAAAACAATCTTAAAAAAAGAGGCAAAAAATGATTTGAAGGCTCAGCTTGCCTATGAATTTGAGGTCGCCAGGAAAGCAGATTCCTTGCCCGGTGTTCTTTCCCCCAACGCTCTTGTTCAGAACAGTGACCTTATGGGGCTTGTGTATGCCGGTGGCGACCTGTTCCCTCTGTCGACCTGTCTTGACAGCCTGGAAGACAGGGTCCTTTTTGCACTGAACCTGGGAATCGAACTTTCCCAGATTATTTTCAGGCTTCATAAGTCCGGATATACCCACCATGAAATAAATCCGGATACCATTTGGGTCAATCCGGATAAACAGATTGTCAAACTTATGGGGCCCGGAATTTCCCCTGCTGCAGGCCGTGTTGTAAACCAGGATGTCTTCGATACCAAGGACTATTGGCTCTACAAGTCGCCTGAACAGGTCGGCCGTCTTAATGAAAAAGCCGATAGGCGGACGGATTTTTATTCCCTTGGAGCTGTCTTGTTTACCGCAATCGTAGGCCGTCCTCCCTTTGATGGAATTGACTCTTTTGAGGTTATCCATAACCATATTGCCAAAAGCGTTCCGAATTTAGAGCGGATCGTCCCGCAGGTACCCGCTGTCCTGTCAGACATCATTAGTAAACTGATGGCAAAATCCGCCGATGACAGGTATCAACAATCGGCGAGCATCATGGTGGATTTAAAAAGATGCCTTGATGCTTTTAAAATCAACAAGACCGTTCCCAGGTTCCGTCTGGATGTCCTTTGCGACTCCAATCTTTTTGTATACCCAGGCGAGGTCTACGGAAGGCGAAAGGAGATGAATCACCTTTCGGCCTGCCTTGACAAGGTGATTGGCGGTGCAGGTTATCTGACCATGGTTTCCGGGGAGTCCGGTGTGGGAAAAACGTCATTGATCAAATCCTTTGAACGCTCCCTCCCGGTGGACAAGGGATATTTTGCCGTCGGCAAGTATGAACCCATCGCCTCAACCATACCCTACAGCGGCATCCTGAAAGCACTTGGGCAGATTGCCAGGTTGATTCTGATGGAAACCGATGATGCCTACCAGAAAATAAGAAATCGGCTGGTCAGTGCTCTGGGGGACAATGTAGGCGTTACCACCAACTTTATTCCCCAATTTGAACCTATCCTGGGGCAAGTCCCTTTTTTTTCCAATGTAACGGTTATCGAATCAAGGAGCAGGCTGCACAAGTGCATAAAAACGATCATAGATGTTTTATGCGAGCCCAAGGAGTTTGTGGTTATTTTTCTTGATGATTTGCAGTGGGTGGACCAGGCGTCCCTGGAACTGATCAAAAGCATTGCGGGCAGCCACGGGCTGTATTTGATCGGTGCGTACCGGGACAATGAAGTATCTTCCACTCATATTCTTAAAAACGCGCTGGAAAAAATCGAGAAAAAAAACATAGCCGTCAATACTCTTTCTCTTTCAGGCCTAGGGCTGAAGACTATTGAGGAAATTTTTAAAGACGCCCTGAACCTCAAGGAGCGGGAGAGTACTATTCTTGCCGGAATCGTTCATAAAAAGACAGGCGGCAACCCTATTGTTACAAAGGAATTTGTTGAGCTGCTGGTAAAAAAGAAATTTATCTGCCTCAACGACCGAATGGAGTGGGCGTGGCACTTAGATGAAATAGAGCGGATAGATATCAACCCGGACCTTGACGCCCTTGCCCGACAAAAACTCAACGGACTGGGAAAAGAATCCGGACATACCATTTCGGTTGCCGCTGTTATCGGCAGCGTTTTCCATGAAGAGGAACTGACCATCCAAAAAGAGATGTCCCAGGAGCAGATAAGGACCCACCTTAACGCCGCATGTGCGAAGAACATATTGATTTCCCGGGGAAAGGGGTTGTATCAGTTTGAACATGACCGGCTGCAGGAAAACGCCTATAAGATGATCCCGGAGCATGAGAAAGATCAAATCCATCTCCGGCTGGGTAAATCAATTGCCAAGAGGGAGTATCAGGATAAAAACCGCATTTTCAGGCATATTACCCATTTGAATTTTGCCCACCGCCTGATTAATGCAAAAAAGGAAAAGATACAACTGGCCCGGCTGAATCTGGCAGCCGGAAAACAGGCCAAGGATGTTGCGGCCTTCAGCGAGAGTTATAGATATTTTGTTACCGGCATTCACATTTTGGGCGATCGTGCCTGGGAGAAGAGTTACGCCCTCACCCTTGAGCTATATTTTCAGGCATCCATTCTGGCCTTTCTGAGTGGGTCGTTTGACGAATCTGAGCGTATGTCCCAGGCAATTATCCAAAACGGAGGTACGGATATAGACAGAACGCTTGGTTACGAGTCTCAAATTGAATGCGCAATTTTTCAGGATAAACCGGATAAAGCGGTTCGGACACTGTTGCACGCACTTAACCGGCTCGGTGTCTCAATGCCGTCTCCCGTATCTCGGGAAGAGGTTGTCCAGGAAACTCTAAAACTGAAGAAAATAGCGTATTTGATTCTTGAAATACCCTGGTCGCAGGTCAGCCCCATGACAGATACCAAGTTCAAGACTGTGATGCGGTTGTTGGTCTACGGGGTGAGAGCCACCGGATGGCACGATTATCTGTACTATTGGGTCTTTGTGGGGAAAATGCTGAAGATTTCCCAGGAGCACGGGTTTACAGATGAGTCTGCATTTGGCCTGGTCGCAGCCGGCGGTGCCTTCTGTCATTTGCTGGAGGAATACTCCCTGGGCCGTAAAGTGGCGGAATATGGCTTGGAGTACTTAGAAAAAAACAATCGAGCACGGTGGCTGCTCGATGCCCAGGCTTACTTCCATGAAGAGATCACCTGCCTGATCTCTCCTCCCAAGGTGACCATAAAAAAACTGACCCAGGTGTATTACAAGTCCATTGAGAGCGGAAATATCATGACGGCCATAGAAAGTGCTCATGCCGCCTGCCTGACCGGACTTTACGGAAGTATGGACCTGTCTGAACTCAAGCGATTGGTTGCAAAATTCGATGAAATAATCTCCTTTTCCCTTCCGGGCATAAAATCTCTTCAATCCAACTTGAAAATGATCAGCAATATTGTTCAGGGTTTGTCAGCTCCCCTTGAACCCAAGGAGACCATGGAGGAATTCGGTCTTGAGAAGAGCGTTGTCACCAAGGAGTTGCCCATCAATATCAGACTTTTCCTGAACATTGTTTTCAGGCGAAAAGAGGCTGCCGCAAAAGATGCAGAAGAACTTTTGAAATACGGCAACAATTATATCATGATCCCTACGGTATTTTACTCTTTGCTTGGGTTGCAGGCAAAGGCCGGCTGTGGTGATTACATGGCGATTCTCGATGAACTGTACGGGCGGCTTAAGCGCCGGTCAGACTTTTGCCAGGAGACATTTGCTCACAGGCAGCATCTGGTTCTGGCTGAAAAATACAGGCTGCAAAAGCAGATGGATGCTGCGTTGCTCCACTATGAAAAAGCGATTTTTACGGCAAAAGAGAAAGGTTTTATTGTGGACCAGGCCATCGCATGGGAGTTGGCAGCTGAATTCTTCAAGGAACTTGGGGTGGAACAATTATCAAAGATCTATTTGAAGGAGGCTTTTGTTGCATATGAAAAATGGGGGGCAGGATCAAAGCTGTGCCAGATTCAGCGATCCCATTCCTTTTTGTCTGACGGTCTGTCCGCCGATCCGGGCACCCAACCATCCAACGTATCCCATGACTCAAACAGTATAATGGATCGGAGCAGCATCAACAGGGCCATTGTCACTTTGGTAAGTGCTGAGGATGGCGAAACGTTGCTTCAGCGGTTGATGTTGATTCTGCTTCAGAATTCAGGCGCGGAAAGGGGGTATCTGTTATCTCTTCGGAAAGAGAAGATAGTGGTGGAATGCCACGTGTCCATTGAAGAGGAGGCGGTTCGGCTAACGTCGGGAACCCCCATTGAAAAATACGATTCCATCAGCCATAGTATTGCGCGGTATGTCTGCAGGACAAATAACAGGGTATTGGCCTCCGATATTTCCAAGGACGTTCAGTTTTCAAATACCGCCTATGTCCGGGAGACCGGTTTGAAATCTGTTCTTTGTATGCCCATCGCCTACCAGAATAAAACCGTCGCTTTTATTTATCTTGAAAATCATCAGGTAAAAAACACCTTAAGTGAGAAACGTTTTCACATTATCCAGCTTTTATCCAACCAGATTGCTGCAGCCATTGAGCGCAACCGCCTGAACCGGGAGCTGATCCAGGAAATTGAAAATAGAAAGAACAAGGAAAGAGAGTTGCAGGTCACGGTGAAGCGGCTGAACAAGCTGAAAAATTCACTTAATGAGGAAAATCAATACCTGAAGGAAGAGATTCGAAATACCCATGGATTTAAAGATATTATCGGCAACAGCGCTGCACTGAAGAAAACATTGTACCTGGTAAAACAGGTGATCTCTTTTGATACGACCACATTAATTCTCGGTGAGTCCGGCACAGGCAAAGAGCTTATTGCCAGAGGTATTCATGAGCTAAGTCCCCGCAAGGACCGGCCAATGGTGAAGGTCAACTGTGCGGCCTTGCCTGCGACTCTGATTGAAAGCGAGCTTTTCGGATACGAAAAAGGGGCATTCACCGGAGCGGTGAAATCCCAGAAAGGCCGGTTTCTCATGGCGGATGGAGGAACCCTTTTTTTAGACGAAATCGGGGATATGCCGGTGGAGGTTCAGGTGAAACTGCTGAGGGTGCTTCAGGAGGGAACCTTTGAGCCTCTTGGATCGGACGAAACCGTAAAGGTGGATGTCCGTGTGGTTGCCGCAACCAACAAAGATCTTGAGCAGTCCATCCTAAAAGGTGAATTTAGGGAGGATTTATATTACCGCCTAAGTATATTCCCTATTAAAGTGCCGGCGTTAAGGGAGAGAACAGAAGACATTCCACTGCTGGTTCGCTACCTTATAGACAAGAAAAACAAGCAGCTCAATAAAAACATCAAACAGGTTTCAACCCAGGTGATGAAAGCCTTGACAGACTACGACTGGCCCGGAAATATCCGGGAGCTTGAAAATTTCATTGAACGGGCAATGATTCTTTCCCAAGGGGCCAGCCTGACCATTGACCATAGCTTTAATGGCGTGTCCACCGTCCCAAAACCCCTTTCGGACACAAGCTTTGATAAAGCCATGGCCGCCCATATCGTTCATGTTCTGAGTATGTGCGGATGGAAGATCAAGGGTAAAGGAAATGCCGCGGAAAGGCTCGGCTTGAACCCGAGTACGTTGCGATCAAAGATGGTAAAGCTGGGGATCAGGCCTGAATGAATTGCCAACGGTTTTCTGGACACCCTTGAGTTATGGAAAATCACTTGGAGCCATGCCGGAAAGATAATGTCAGGGCATCGTATAATTTTGCGAAATACCTGCCGGAGCGACGAAAAATGATGCGGCGTTGTCAGGCGAAAACAGTGGCCAGTAAGTCAAGCTTTCGTTATTGTTGAAAATGTTCAGAATTTTCTTTGACACTAACACCTGATGGAGTGTAGTATACACGGTTCAACAAGAATTGATTCCGGTTGATTTGGCGGATTTTTTCACCAAATGCGATAGCTTCTAAACATACGTATTGCGATAAGCTCTGGCCCGGTCTGCTGGGGTCAGATTATCCGTTAGTGCCTCCGTGCATGATCTGGCAGGATTGAGAAAACTACTCACCTGCCATTGTCAGGTGGTAGTCGCGCTTCTCCAAAGTGCTGTCCGGTTTCTCAAAGCTTTGCAGTCCTGCCGGGGTGTTCTTTTCAATATACCTGTTATGGAAGCTGTATGAAAATTCAATATAAATATGCTGTTGACGTATTCAAGCGTTCATATATCTCTGGATGGTGCTTTCACCGCTTTGACAAAAAACGCTCTGTTGTCCTGGAGTTCTATGAAGGTGACAAGTTGTTGGGAAAAGCAGAAGCCAATCAATACAGGGAAGATTTGAAGGCTCTAAATGTTCACCCTGATGGGAAGTGTGGCTTTTGTTTTTTCTTTCCTGGGGCTCTTGATTGGGAAACAGGAGGCAATATTGTTGTTCGCGTTGCTGAGAAAGGCTCACTGCTTGCTTCTGTACCCAAAAAACGGTGCGGTGAAAACCTGAAGCAAGAACCTTCGTTATTTCAATATCTGCGGCGCAGGTGGAGTGGAAAAGCAACACTCAAACAACCGATATTTTTTATGCACATCCCCAAAACTGCCGGAACCACATTCAACACCTTTGTAGAAAATCACTTCAAATCACCGTCGATTCGTCATATTGAAGTTTTTAACGAGAGTGAATATTCCAGCTATGGAGAAGATTTTCTCTATATTGCCGGGCATGTTCGATATAGCCGTTTTCATCGTTACTTCCCAAAAGATAAATTTCTCTGGTATTCTCTGCTGCGAGAGCCATATGCTCATCTTCATTCTCATTTGAATTGGCTCAGAAGTGTGGCGGTAGATCAGGAATCTGATTTTTATCGTGCTCATAACGACGAGTTTAGAAATATTTCTTGCCATCTCAGTGGTAAAGAGCAGTTGAATCATGTAGATCTCCAGCACCTTATTGACACGTTGCCTGTTTCTGCAATGGCGAATATAGATAATCAGCAAACGAGATATTTTTTGCCGCATGATAAAGCACGGATTGAAGAATCTGATGCCCATGAAGCTTTGGATGTGTTGCGGCAGTTTAACCATGTGGGGCTTACTGAAGACCTCATCGGTTTTCAGCAGAAATTTCTTGCGGCAAACCATGCACCATTAAAGCCAATGCCAAAAAGGCTTAACAAAGCAAAGCTGAATATTCTCTATAACTATACAGACCCCGAAGCTCGTGAAATTGCAAAGCCTCTGGTTTCTGCTGATTTGCATCTCTACAATAGTGTTGTGGCAGAAGAGATGCAGAGATGAGAAGTTGTAATGCCGACTTTATCTGGCAAATACCAGTTTTGACAGGGGTGTTTGCCGGTCATGGGAAACTGCAATATAGTGTTTGCCAAACTTACCCTTGATCCGCACGATGTAGCTTCCGTTACGTGAGTTGCTGTCTTTTTTGTGCCTAACTTTTTAAAAGTGTCGTAAAGTGTCCTGGCATCTCGGTTTACATGTACATTCCGACAGTCGTTTTGTAGGCAGCCGGGGAAGCCCGGATTTGCAGGAAAGGTCTTCATGCTACCTGTAATTCTAAATCATGGTATCGAGCGCATTATTTGGGATGGAGGTGGAGGGGCTCTTTTAGCTATGGTGGTAACATTTTAAAATCATTTATATAAAAGTTTATAGAAGTTCCTGTACGGAGTCTTGGGTAAGCACGGCTCATGGAATGAAAAATATTGCCGTGAAATTGCTGAAAAGCGATTGTGTATCATCCCGCCAGCACACTTGAAATATTGTATCTTTATAGAAAAAGTTGATCTTGCGTTAACTTTTTGTTGACTTTCGGTCAACTTCGTCTGTAGTATACCCAGTACAGGTAAAAAAAGATACAAACAACTCCATAGTGTCCAATGTACTCTGTACCAGTACATATTACAGAAAATACCAATTTATGCCCCAGACTTATCCGGAGTTCTTAGATTTTTCCCTGATAGCCCAGTTGAAGGGGGTTCGTTCCCCTGATGAACACCGGCTTGATGAAATTCTTGATAAAGCAACACTGCTGAACGGACTGAGCCTTGAGGATGCTGCCGTACTGCTTGCCGTACAAGATCCCCGACAGATCCAGCGGATCATGACCACCGCAAAACAGGTCAAGCAGGCAATCTATGGCAACCGCATCGTTATTTTCGCTCCGTTGTATATCGGCAATCATTGTGTGAATAATTGTCTGTATTGCGGATTCCGCAAAGACAACAAGGTGCTGAAAAGGGCGAAGTTGACCCAGGACCAGGTCCATGAACAGACCAGCCGGATGCTCAACCAGGGGCACAAGCGGATCGTTCTGCTGTTTGGTGAGGGGTACAACCTGTCCTATCTTGAACAGTCCATTAACACCATCTACAAGGTTCGTGAGGGGGCTTCCAATATCCGCAGGATCAATGTGGAGGTGGCTCCCCTGGATGTGGAGGGGTTTAGCCGTCTCAAACAATGCGATATCGGCACTTATATCTGTTTCCAGGAGACCTACGATCCCGGTTTATACAAACACTATCACCCTTCAGGCCCCAAATCCGATTACCAATACCGTCTCTTTTGCATGCACCGGGCCATGGCGGCCGGCATTGACGATGTGGGGATCGGGGCCCTTTTAGGTCTGGCGGACTATAAGCTGGAAGTTTTGTCCATGCTGCAGCACGCCAAGGCACTGGAAACTCATTTCGGGTGCGGGCCTCATACCATCAGCGTTCCCCGCATCGAACCGGCGGATGGCGCCCCCTTAAGCAGCAGGGTGCCTCATCTGGTGTCCGATGACGCCTTCCGCATTATCATCGCGGTCCTGCGGCTGACCCTGCCCTATACCGGGATTATTCTCTCCACCCGTGAGAAGGTTGAACTCCGCCGGGAGCTGTTTCAATATGGGGTCAGCCAGATCAGCGCCGGTTCGGCCACCTCCATCGGCGGGTACTCAGAGGACAATGCCCCGGATACCCAGGGAGGGAGTCAGTTCGCCCTGGGTGACTGCAGGCCTTTGGAGACCGTGATCCGAGACCTGATCCAGATGGAATTTATCCCCTCTTTCTGCACAGGGTGCTACCGCAGGGGTCGGGTGGGAAAGGACTTTATGGATCTAGCCAAACCCGGACTGATCAAATTATTCTGCCATCCCAACGGGATCATGTCTTTTGCCGAGTACCTGGAGGATTATGCCACTGCTGATACCCGGAAAAAAGGGTATGCCCTGATCGAAAAAATGCAGGCCAGGGAGCAGAATGACAAAATAAAAACCACTGTGGATAGTGGCATTACCCAGATTCAGGCGGGCAAAAGGGATCTTTTTGTTTAGGACAAAATCATGCCCTGCCTGAACACCTCGGATATGGCCCCAAGCGGTGCGCCACTCCCCAGGGAGCGACAATCTGTCCCCAGGGCCTGCACCGCGCAGGAAATTGAACGATTTTTTCGTTGCTGTTCCCTTTCGGATCTGGAAGGGGCGGCTCGTAAAGTCTGTGAGAGGGTCCATGGCCACGCCGTCTATCTGCGCGGGCTGATTGAATTCACTAATTACTGTACCTCCAACTGCCTCTATTGCGGGATCCGACGGGATAACCAGAAGGTGCGCAGGTTCCGAATGGATGAGGGCCAGATCCTTGATGCCGTCCAACAGGGGCTGAGCATGGGATTTAAAACCTTTGTGCTCCAGGGAGGCGAAGACCCCCGGTGGACAGTGGATCGGATCTGTCGTCTGGTAGAGTCCATTAAAGCAGCCACCCGAAACCGGGTCGCCGTCACCCTGAGCTGCGGAATGAAATCCGGGGACGGATACCGTAAGTTTGCAGACGCCGGCGCCGACCGGTACCTGCTTCGGTTTGAAACCAGCGATCCCGAACTTCACGTCCGGCTGCGTGACGGCCAGACCCTGGACCAGCGGCTGGAGGCGTTGGATCATATCCGGTCGGCCGGTTTCCAGGTGGGATCGGGATTTATGACAGGCCTGCCCGGGGAACTCCCCGAAACCCGGCTGGACAATATCCTGCTTTGCCAGTCCCTTGGGTTGGATATGGTGGGGATTGGACCCTTTATTCCCCATCCGGACACGCCCCTGGCGGGTCAGTCCAGCCAGGGGATAGAGTTGGCATTGCAGGGCACGGCCCTTCTTCGCTTGGCCCTGCCCCTGGCCCATATCCCGGCCACCACGGCCGCTGGCTCAATTGTTCAAAACGGCAGGGAGCTGATGATTCTTCACGGCGCCAATGTGCTCATGCCCAATATGACCCCTGAGGCCTTTAAAAAATCATATCTGCTGTATCCTGGCAAAATCTGCATTGAAGAAAGCTGCGCCCGGTCCTTGGCAGACCTGAAGGAAAGCCTCTTCGACATCGGTCGCGCACTCAGTTTTGAAAGGGCGGATGCCGTCAAGCTCGCACATTGGCGGCATAGCCGCCATTTAACCAAAGGAGGCCTGTATGGATAAGGCGGCAAAAGGCCAATATTATGGAGAGGAAACGGCCAAAGCCCTTGACCATCTGGGGCGCGAACAGACGCCCAGTGAGATGGTTAAAGCTTATGCTCTGGTGAAGCTGGCCGCTTTCAGGGCCCAGCAGGAGAGCTGCAACCTCTATCCCGGTGACTATTTTCCTTTTCTGGAGCAGGTGACCCAGGGGGTGGCTGACGGGCAGTGGGATGACCAGTTTGTGCTTCCCCTGGCCCAGGGCGGGGCCGGTACAAGTCTGCACATGAACCTTTGTGAGGTGATTGCAGCTCTTGCCAATGAACAGTACCAGCACCGGTATCCGGACAAGGAGTTCCGGGCTCATCCAATTGAGGATCTGGCCCGGTTTCAATCCACCAATGACACATTTCCCACGGCCGTAATTCTGTTAACGTTTGAGTTTTTGGAAACAGTTGAATCCCGGATAATCGGGCTGCAGGAAGCGCTTGTGGCAAAGGAAAGAGAGTATGAAACCCAGATTCTTTGCGGCCGCACCCAGCTTCAGGACGCCCTGCCCATTACCCTGGGCCAGGTGTTCGGTGGTTGGGCCGGTCCTGTAGAACGGGACCGGTGGCGACTCCATAAATTAAAAGAGCGGTTGCGTACCGTGCCCCTGGGCGGTACCGCCATAGGTACTGGGTATTCCGCCCCCAGGGACTATGTGTTTGCTGCTGAGCGGCATCTGCGGAATATCACGGGATATCCCCTCTGCCGAAGCCAGAATTTATGCGATCAGGTGGCTCACTCGGACAGCCTCGCGGAAACCGCCAGGGGGATGGCTCTCTGTGCGGATAATTTATTCAAGTTTTCATCGGATCTGCTGCTCTATGCCTCCGGCTTCTTGAATGAAATCCGTCACAAGGAGCTGCAGTACGGCTCCACCATCATGCCGGTAAAGAGCAATCCGGTTCGCCTTGAGTTGATCCGGGGACTTTCCATGGAGTGTGCTTCCGCAGGGCAACTGATCTGTGACTATGTGAAAACCGGGCAACTGCAGCTCAACGCCAATCTGCCTTTTATCTCCGACCAGATGATACGGCTGTCCACCCGCCTGATCCGGGCTCTGGATACGGCCATAACAACTGTAAACGAGGGTCTTGTTCCCGACGTAAACCGGATGGAGGCCAACCTGGCCAAGAGTCCTGCCATTTTAAACAGTCTCAGGGAGGTACTGGGATATGCCCGGGTCAAGCAGCTTGCTCCCGAGATCAGTAAAGCGGCTCCCCGGAATTTAGCGGACCTGAAACTGTGGCTTGAAGCCCACACCGAGCTGACACGGCCTTTTCTGGACCAATGGGCCTCTCCCTTGAGCTTGACCGCCATGGGAGGGGGCGAGACCGAAGCAGCAAACAATATAACTAACAGAAAGAACAAATGAAACTTACCACCCCCCTGGCGGAGTTGAACAAAATTGTCATTGCCGGTATCCGCAATGCAGGCAAGTCGTCACTGCTGAACAATCTTTTTCAGAAGGATGTGGCCATTGCCTCCGACACTCCCGGAACAACCACCGATCCTGTGACCCGGAAAATTGAGCTGGGCAGGATCGGAATGTGCGCCGTCACCGATACGGCCGGAATCGATGACGATGGCGCTTTGGGGGAAAAACGGATTGCAAAGGCCAGGGAGCAGATGATCTCTTCCCACATGATCCTTTTTGCCAGTCCCGGGCATCTGCCGCTTACCTCCCATGAACGGGAACTGCGTGATTGGCTGGATTCCCGGAACCTGCCATGGCTTGGTATTCTGACGTTTGCAGACCGACCGGTTGATCCGGAAAAAAAAGAATTTTTCCCCGAGTCAAAACAGGTGGTTCAGAACAATCTCGACCCGGCGTCCGCCCGGCAGCTGGTAAAAGCCATTGAAGAGTTTGACCGGCAGCTGGAAAAAGAGATCAGTCCGGTTCACGGTCTGGTCTCCGAGCAGGAACTGGTGCTTCTGGTGACTCCCCAGGACCTCGCAGCCCCCAAGGGCAGGCTCATCCTGCCCCAGGTGGAAACCATAAGGGATATCCTGGACCGGGACTGTGCCGCCCTGATTATCAAAGAACGGGAACTTTATAGTTTTTATCATCGCCTGGGTATGCGTCCCTCCCTGGTGATCACGGACAGCCAGGCCTTTCACAAGGTGGCCGCGGATATTCCCGAGGACCAGCCGCTGACGTCATTTTCCCTGCTCTTTGCCCGCAAAAAGGCTGACCTTGCCTGGTTTATCAAGAGCCTTTCAGCTCTGGATAATATTAAGGACAAGGGGCAGATCCTGGTGATGGAAGCCTGTTCCCACCACTGCCAGGCCGATGATCTTGCCCGGGTGAAAATCCCCCGGCTGTTTCGGCAACTGGTGGGAGCAAGGGTTAAATTTACCTATGCCAGACAATTGCCTAAAGATCCAAGAAATATCGATCTGGTCATTCACTGCGGAGGGTGCATGATCACCAGGCGGGTGATGATGAACCGCCTTGAATTTTTCAAAACCCACGGCATTCCAATGCTTAACTTCGGCCTTTTTTTGGCGTGGGCGAACGGGCTTTTGCCTCGGGCACTGGAACCCTTTGACGAGCTGGCGCCACTTTATTCGGATTTGAACTGACGTGGCTGTTTATACCCTCAACTGTAAACAAGATACCCAGGGCTCGCTATTCCGGGTCCGGAAAAAGATATACGTGTAAGTGTAAGTGATTAGGGGGGAGGTTATTAGCGGGTAGTAACAGAGCAATAGTAGGAATAAAGGGAGAAAAAAATGGAATTATTAGATCCTGCCAAGCAAAAAAGAGTCTTTCCTGACGAGATGTACGAGAAACTCAACGGGTTCGTCGATGATCTGGACATTGATCCTGCTGACCCCAGGAAAAAAGGTAACCTGATTCAGGTCCTGCGCAAGGGGCAGCAGATTTTCGGATATCTGCCAAGGGAACTGCAGGAGTATGTCGCCGTCCGTCTTGGAATTCATCATGCCGAGGTGTCCGGCGTGGTCAGTTTTTACAACTTTTTCACCACCACCCCTAAGGGGGAGTTTACAATCAGTGTCTGCATGGGCACCGCCTGTTATGTGAATGGGGCTGATAAGATTCTCAGTCAGTTTGAGCGGATTTTGGGAATCAAATCCGGAGAGGTGACCGAGGATCGGAAATTTTCCATCGACAGCCTGCGCTGTGTCGGGGCCTGTAGCCTTGCCCCGGTGGTTACGATAAATGACAAAGTTTATGGACGGGTGGCTCCCCAGGATGTGGAGAAAATCATCGAAGACTGTCTTGTACAAGAAGAAGCTTAAGGGGGAGCGAAGATGGAAAAAATTAAAACGTATCAGGAATTGACTGAGACCCATGACAAGGTAAAATCGCTTCTGGATCCCCGCATCCTCCTGGATAGATACCAAGGCAAAAAACGGGAGATCTTGGTCTGCGGCGACACCGGCTGCCAGGCGTCGGATAGCCAGAAGATCGTGACCCGTCTCAATGAACTCATCTTGGCAAACAATCTTGAAGATACCGTCTCCGCAAAAATTACCGGATGTTTCGGCTTTTGTGAAAAAGGCCCCATCGTCAAGGTGTTTCCCGATGATGTCTTTTATACCCAGGTGACTCCTGAAGATGCTGATGCAATCGTTGAAAATCATATTATCAATAATCGGGTTATCCAGCGCCTGCTTTTCGTGCATCCGGAAACAAACCAGAGGATTGTCCCGGAAAAGGAGATACCTTTCTATCAAAAGCAGAAGCGGGTGGCTTTGAGAAACTGCGGGCTTATTGATCCGGATAATATCTATGAATATATTGCCAATGACGGGTATATGGCTTTGGGCAAAGTTCTCAACGATATGCAGTCCCAGGACGTGATAAATGAGATTAAGGCCGCAGGTCTTAGGGGGCGGGGCGGCGGCGGATTCCCCACCGGCTTGAAATGGGAGGGTGCCCTTAAAAACGAAAGTGATGAAAAATTTATCATCTGTAACGCCGATGAAGGGGACCCCGGCGCCTTTATGGATCGGTCCATCATGGAGGGTGATCCACACAGTGTGCTTGAAGCCATGACCATAGCAGGGTACGCCATCCAGTCCAATAAAGGGTACATCTACATCCGGGCGGAATACCCCTCCTGTATCGCCAGATTGAAAAAAGCCATTACCCAGGGAGAAGAGATCGGATTTCTGGGGGACAATATTCTCGGCTCCGGATTTGATTTTACCATTGAACTCAAGTACGGGGCAGGGGCCTTTATCTGCGGCGAGGAAACCGCCCTGATCCACTCCATTGAAGGTCGGCGAGGTGAGCCGACCACCAAGCCGCCCTTTCCTTCGGACAGCGGCCTGTGGGGCAAGCCCACCTGTGTGAACAACGTGGAAACCTATGCCAATGTCTGCCCCATCATCAACAAAGGCGCCGACTGGTATGCCGGTATCGGGACCGAAACTTCCAAGGGCACAAAGGTCTTTGCCCTGGCCGGCCAGATTAATAATACCGGTCTGGTGGAAGTGCCCATGGGCATCACCCTCCAGGAGATCGTCTATGATATCGGGGGTGGTATTCAGGATAACCGCAGGTTTAAAGCCGTGCAGACCGGAGGTCCGTCGGGCGGATGTATCACCAGGGCAAACCTTGAAACCCCTATTGACTACGATTCACTTGCAGCCATCGGCTCCATGATGGGCTCCGGAGGTATGATTGTCCTGAGCGAGAAGGACTGTATAGTGAACATCGCCAAGTTCTATCTGGAGTTCACCGTCGAGGAGTCTTGCGGCAAATGCACCCCCTGCCGGGTGGGCAACAAGCGGCTCCTTGAAATCCTGGAAAAGATCACCCAGGGCAGGGGAACCATGGAAGACATTGAAACCCTGAAAACCCTTTCGGAAATCATCAAAGACACCTCGCTTTGCGGCCTGGGCCAGACGACCCCCAACCCGGTTCTCAGCACCCTCAAATACTTTGAGGATGAATACATTACCCATGTCCGGGATAGAAAATGCCCGGCCGGTGTGTGTCAGAAGCTGATCACCTATGAGATCGTAGCCGAAAAATGCAAGGGATGTACCGCCTGCTCCAGGCTCTGTCCGGTGGGTTGTATTTCCGGGGCTGTGAAAGAAGCGCATGTCATCGATCAGGAACTCTGCATCAAATGCGGTGTTTGCTTTGACAAGTGTAAATTTACCGCCATCATAAGAAATTAAGAAAGGGACGAATCAATGAGCGTTGCCAATATTATCATAAATGACAAGAAGATTATCGTCGAAAGCGGCACCACCATATTGGAAGCTGCGCAAAAACTGCACATCAAGATTCCCACTCTCTGTCATCTTGATCTCCACGATATCAAGATGGTTAACAGAACCGCTTCCTGCCGGATCTGCGTGGTGGAGGTGGAGGGGCGCAGAAACCTGGCGCCGGCCTGCGCCACCCCGGTATTCGACGGCATGGTCGTCAAGACCAACACCATGCGGGCCATCCAGGCCCGGCGGACCGTACTGGAACTGATCCTGTCCGACCATCCCTTCAACTGCCTGAGCTGTGCCAAGTCAACGGACTGCGAACTGCAGGTTCTGGCCAATGAGTTCGGCATCGATACTCGGCCCTACCAGGGCGCTGCTTCCCATTACCCCCTGGATATCTCCAACAAGGCAATCCGCAGGGATCTGAACAAATGCATCATGTGTCGCCGCTGCGAAACCATGTGTAACGAGGTTCAGACCGTGGGCGTGCTCACCGGGTACCAGCGCGGATTCGAGGCCGTGGTGGCACCTGCGGATATGCAGCCATTGTCAGAGTCAACCTGCGTATACTGCGGCCAGTGCGTGTCTGTCTGCCCCACGGGGGCTCTGACCGAACAGACGGCGCGGCCGGAAATCTGGAATGCCCTGTTTGATCCGGATAAATATGTGATTGCCCAGACCGCGCCAGCCATCCGGGCGGCCATTGGCGAAGAGTTTGGTATGGCGCCGGGAGAGGCGGTTACCGGCAAGCTCGTGGCGGCTTTAAATAATCTTGGGTTTGACGATGTGTTCGATACGGATTTTGCCGCCGACTTGACCATCATGGAGGAGGCCAATGAAATAGTTGAGCGGGTGACCAGACAGGAAAATCTGCCCATCCTGACCTCCTGCTGTCCAGGGTGGATCAATTTCCTGGAATACCAGTTCCCGGACCTGTCCCATATCCCCTCCACTTGTAAATCGCCCCAGCAGATGATGGGGGCTATTGTTAAATCCTATTATGCTGAAAAACTGGGCAAAAAACCCGAAGACATTGTCCTGGTCTCTGTCATGCCCTGCCTGGCGAAAAAATATGAGGCTGCCCGGCCTGAATTTGCTCCTCAGGGCGTACCCGATGTGGACCATGTGGTCAGCACCCGGGGACTTGCCAAGATGATCAAAGAGGCGGGTATCGACCTGGCTACCCTTGAGGACGAGGATTTTGACCATCCCCTGGGCGAATCCACCGGCGCAGGCGTGATTTTTGGCGTATCGGGGGGGGTGATGGAAGCGGCCTTGAGAACCGCCTATGAAACAGTTACCGGCAAACAGCTGGCTAAACTGGAATTCAAGCAGGTCAGGGGACTGGAAGCAATCAAGACCACTACCGTGAACCTGGACGGAACAATCCTTCGCCTGGCCATCACCTCGGGTCTGGGGGCTGCCAGGACCGTGCTGGAGCAGATCCGCAACAATGAGGTCCAATATGATATCATTGAAATCATGGCCTGTCCGGGCGGGTGTATCAATGGCGGCGGCCAGCCTTCCATTCATGGAGATTTTAGCCTGATAGAAAAGCGGCGTCAGGCCCTTTACAGTGAAGATGAAGGCAAGGCGTTGCGTAAATCCCACCTGAATCCGTCCATCCAGAAACTGTATGAGGAATTTCTGGGTCAACCCGGGAGTGAGAAAGCCCACAGGCTTCTGCACACCCATTATTTCCCCAATAAGGATTACTCAGAAGAATAGCCTAAGTTTCCCACGGCGCCTGCATGGCCATCCCGGTGTTTACGCCGGGATGGCTGCTGTTCCTGGCTAATGATCGGTGCGTGACTCTGCCCTCCCTCCAAAAAAAGATTGTTTCTTCGTTCAATCTATGCTTCATTCCTAGTGTGTATGATAGCGGGAAATTGCCTAGGGCTAGTGAAAATTAAGGATAAAAATTCTTATTATCGCTAACCGGGCAAGCGTATTTACCGCACATCAGTTGTATTGTTGTATCCAAAGGAGGGAGTGCTGTGAGGTGTCATAGGTGCAACAGGGAGATGGCCGTCTCAAAAGAGGATTATCACTATACTGAATCTGGCCTGGATAATGTATACTTAGGCGATGTCAACATCTACAAATGCCAATGTGGAGAAGAAATTGCGTCAATCCCGGATCTTGTTGAGGTCAACTCCGCCATTTGCCACTGCCTGATCAAAAAACGTGCTCATCTCAGCGGGGAGGAACTTAAATTCCTGCGGAAAAATGCCGGAATGAGCGCAAAATCCTTTGCCGAATATATTGGAGTGAATAAATCCACCCTGTCACGGTGGGAGAACAATAAGCAATGTATCGATAAGTCCAACGATCGTCTGGTGAGGTTGATCTATGCAAATATAAAGCGCATGTCCCAGGATGAGATCGGGTGCCTTTTAAAGGAGACTATCAGAGAAATACAGGACCGGGAACAAGAGGCCATCATCAATATACCCATTGAAAAACTCCACCATCCTGGGGAAACCAGAAACTACATGTGACAATTATCCGCCCCGACCTTGGCCGGGAGGACAGGATACGGGACTCAGTGAGAGTCTCTTCAGCCTCCACTGTTGTATTGCCCGGAGCAGCGCCTTGTGGCAATGGAGGCTGCCGCTGTCAGCTTATTTAACATAGTGTCGGTCTATTTTGCAGTGTCATTTTAGCCCGGCCAAGCGGTGTTACGGGCAACACCAAAGTGATGCTCGCGAAATTTTACTAAGAAGCGCCGTGGTGGTCTTGCCAACTTTCCATGACCCCAGGGTTATCGATTTATCAGGCTGACGGCTCAGTCCGACAGCCACAGCCGCATATTCCCCCGTTGTCTCTTCCCTGCAGATGGTGTTTATAACCGATAGCCCCGTGACAGTCTTCTGGGTAATCCGTTCCGGGCCGATGTGGTGGCCGGCAAGAATCGATTCGCTCTCCCGGAATATTGGTTCGCTGTCGCTTGATAAGGGGCCTTTGACATGAAGGAGCGTGACGTTGTGGACAGGGATGAAACTGAGAATATAGCCGACGTGGTCTGCCATTCGCAGGGAACTGCGGGAACCGTCGACACAGAGCAGTACATGGCGTCTTCCCTCCTCAGGGTCACAACATATCCATATGGGGCTGCTTAACGCCGCATTTCGTATCAAAGCCTGGGCAATTTCGTCCGCTGCTCTTTCGAACATCCACTGCAGCGCATATGTCGTTCTTCTGCCCAGGATCATGGCATCATACATATTGTTTGCCCCCTCAAGAAGAATGTCCCCTACCTTCCCGTGGCGTTCCGTTATTGTCTTGGTTTTCAGAGAATCTACACCGATATCCCCCGATTGCAGCAACAACTTCGCACGGGCAATCGCTTTTTTGGCCGCGACCGTGAGGGGGGCGGTGTTGTCGGTACCGGGACTCTCCCACATTGCCATAAGTGAGCAGGCCTGGCTTTTCAGGTCTGTGGTATTGACATGAAAAAGAGTTATATCGCACAGGTTGTCGGTTTTGAAAAAAGAGCGGAGGAAACGCACCCCGAAAAGCTTTTCCGATTCCGAACTGATCGAGATGAGAAAGTGGAGTTTCATGGGATTGTGCACCGGTTGAATGATTGGTGATAGAACAGTGTTATACCAAGGTCTCTAAACAAGGAATAGCAAGAACCAGGCCAGATATATAGTGGATGGATCAGTCGCCACATGTTGCCTCCAATTAACAATAACCGGAAAAACAACAGCACGTGTTCCTGAAAAAGCCAGTTGGAGTTACTATTGATAAAAATCTAAAAAAGTAATATGTAATAAAAATGCACAAAAATGTTTGTTATGATATTGACATGATATGCGGTCGACTTATTTTTTGATCACAAACAGGGAGCAGCCCCGGACGAGACCTGCAGGCAAGGGAAAAAGACCTTGTCACAGGAAGGTGCAAGCTGGGTTGGAGCCGGAGCATAAACCTTTTCTGAAAAACCGGACGAATAAACAAGGAGGGACGGTTATGTGGACAAGAATAAATGATATTGACCGGATGTTTGGTGCCATGAATCTGTTGCGCTCCAGAATGAACAGGTTGTTCACGGATTTCGACAGATCGTACGGGGATGATTATGGCTGGAAGGTAATCAGCGGAGGTCCCAAAACGAACATGTATGACCTGGGGGAAAAACTGCAGATTGTTGCAGAGGTGCCGGGCGTTGCCAAGGAAGATCTGAGTGTGCGGATACAGGGAAACTATCTTGAACTGAGCGGGGCGCGTAAATCAGATGCTCCGGAAGGATACCGAGCGCATCGTGTTGAACGTGGAACGACAACATTTACCAGAAGCTTTACCCTGCCGACAGATGTGGACGCAGAAAAAGTCGCAGCGGAACTCAAGGATGGAATCCTGACCATGGATCTGCCCAAAGTTGAAGCGGCCAAGCCGAAGCAGATCACTATCAGGTAAAGCTTTTTGTGCCAGTGTATTGATAAAAACGGAGGTTGAATTATGAGCGAGAAAAAAGATCTTGTCACCCGTGAAGAAACTATGCCGGAGCGCAGTCGTGAACTTTCCATAGTCGCTCCTTTGGTCGATATCTATGAGAATGATGAAGAAATTCTTCTTCATGCGGATATGCCTGGTGTTAAAAAGGAAGAGATAACTGTGAATATCGACAACGGCAGACTCGAGATTACCGGACTGAAAAAAATTAACAAGGAGGGAGTGGCAGCCTGGGAGGAGTTCGGTGATGCCGAATATCGCAGGGTGTTTTCGGTGCCCCAGACTATCGATGCGGGCAAGGTCAAGGCGGAACTCAGTGACGGTGTGCTGAAACTGCATCTGCCGAAGGCCGCGGCGGCAAGGCCACGAAAAATTGAAATCCGCACGGCCTAACGTGGGGGGGCAGCCAACCCCTGGTTTCAGCTGGTTGCATCATAGTGAACCGGCCAGAGTGTGGCGCGGGTAACCGATTGTTACTAATCGGTTGCCCGCATTTTTTATTTGAGCGGGGCGTGGTTATCCGATATTTTCGGTGAATCCTATACTCTTTACACTGTCTTTGTGTGTGTTGGTGTTTCAGAAAAGATCTTTGAAAATTGAGCCTTTCCTGCTAAAAATATTCTGAACTGAGAATATATTTTCCAGCTTTTTGCAAGCAGTGGTGAAAACAGTGCCGACAGTATGATAAAGAGGAGATATTATGAAAAAAGTTACCGTGTTGTATAACCATCCGGAAGATTCCGAAGCTTTTGAAAAGTATTATCATGAAACCCATCTACCCCTTGCGGCAACCATGAAAGGAATTGCGCGGCTTGAGTTGACCAGGTTTGAGGCTGGCCCTGATGGGAGCAAACCTGCCTATTATCGTATGGCGGAACTTTATTTTTCTGATGACAATCAATGCCAGACGACACTCGGCTCCCCCGAGGGTGAGGCAACTGTAGCCGATCTGTCGAACTTCGCGACAGGCGGTGTGACGGTAGTCATGGGATCTGTGGAGGAGTAACAAAAAAGAGGTTTCTGTTTTGCACGGGACCATGGGCTCAACGATGGTCTTGAACCCGCTTGTCAATAGCAATACGGGGCCGAAATCTATCGAGTGAAGACGGCCTGGCAGTCGGAAAAAGCTGGCGAAACATGGGCTGGATGCTGCTGTCTTGTCAAGCCGGGTCTTGTCGACCCGGCTATCTACACCGGCTATGCAGCCGGTCGTCTCGTCAATTTCTCGCCAGTAATCCGGTTTTAAACGGCAATTCTCTGAGGCGGACGCCCGTTGCCTTGAAAACACCATTGGCGACTGCCGGAGCAACCGATGGCAAGACCGGCTCGCCGATCCCCCCCGCCTTCAACTGGCTCTCGGCGATATATACCTCGATTTCCGGTACTTCCGACATGCTTAGTACCGGGTAGTCATAGTAGTTGGCGGTATCCACTCCGCCGTTTTTAAAACGGATTTTTTCGTGAAAGGCTGCACTGAGCCCCATAACCACACCGCCTTCGGCCTGGGCCCGTATCGCGTCGGGATGTACCGCAGTGCCGCAGTCCAGGGCACAGACTACCTTATGCACAGTGATTTTTCCGTTTTTTCCCACCGAGACCTCTGCCATATGGGCTGCATATGATTCAAAACAGCTGGCCACGGCGATTCCCCGTGCCCGCCCTGGAGAAGGGGAGTCGCCCCATCCGCATTTGTCAGCAAGAAGTGACAGAATATTGTATGCTCTGCTGTCTTTTTCCATATGGGCAAGACGGAATGCAAGCGGATCGTTTCCGGCAATATGGGCCAGTTCGTCCATAAAGGACTCAACGGTAAAGGTGTTGATCGAGTATCCTACCGAGCGCCACCACCCGACGCTGACAGGAAGGTTGACCATCGCGTAGGTGACACGTTTGTTTGGTATCGAGTAAACCATATCGGTTATGCCCGAGACAGCATCGGCGTCGACACCGTTTTCGACATACTGCGCCATTACCCTGGACATGACCGATGGGGCGGCCACCTGGTGCGACCAGCCGGTGATTCTTCCTTCTTTATCGAGACCTGCGGTTATTTTACAATGACTTGCGGGACGGAAATAGTCATTGGCAAAATCATCTTCACGGGTGAAAATTACCTTAACCGGCCGATTCAGGATTTTTGCCAGCAATACTGAATCGACGACCGGGTCCTGTTCCCCCCGCAGGCCAAAACCACCGCCGGCAGGAGTGGTCATGACCTCCACCTTGTCAACGGGCAGGCCGGTCAACTTAGCTGCGGTGTGCTGGGTGGCGGTCTGGCCCTGGGTCGGAATCCAGATCCGGCAGCGATCTTTTTCTACATGGGCAGTGCAGTTGATCGGCTCGACCTGGGCGTGGGATAAATATGGCAATTTGTAGGACTGTTCAATTGTACGGTCCGCCTGCGCCAGTGCTTTTGCAATATCTCCGCTGCGTTCGGCGGTGGCCCCCGGCTTGTTGAGATGATCGGTAAACAGCAGATCCAGGGTTTCATCGTTCAGGTGGGGGAGGGAGCCTTCGGACCACTTGATGTCAAGAGCCTTCCGGCCCTGTAGCGCACCATAGGTCGTTTCTGCGCAGACAGCTACCCGGTTCTCCAAAGGTACTACCTTCAGCACTCCCTTGATCGCCAGTGCCGCTTGGGTATCATAGCCCTCAACCTTCGCCCCGAACCGTGGCGGCCGCCCGACAACGGCTATGCACATGTCCGGCAGGGTAAAGTCGAACCCGTAAACGGTCTTTCCCAGGACCTTGTCCGGTATGTCCAGACGTTTTTTTACGGAACCAATGATGTGATAATCTTGCGGGCTCTTCAGGCTGGGGTTGTCCGGGACAGGTCGTCTGGCGGCAGCTTCCGCCAATTCGCCATATTTCAGACTGTGCCCATCCGGATGCAAGACCCTTCCCTCTCTTGCACTGCACCGGTCAGCGGATATCCCCCACCGCTCTGCTGCAGCCTCCACGAGCATCTGTCTCCCGGCGCTGCCGACCTTGCGCAGCAGGTCCCACCGGTGGCGGATACTGGTACTGCCTCCTGTCGCCTGCGCATGCCATACCGGGTCCTTAAACGGTTCGGCCGCAATAGCCGTTTTTACCTGGACGTTTTCCCAGGCAGCGTCCAGTTCGTCGGCGATAATCATGGCAATGCCGGTGTGGCTGCCCTGGCCGAGATTGGTCTGGCCGGTCCAGACAGTGACCGTACCGTCGACTGCAATCTCAAGAAATGCATGCGGCTTGAACGGATATTGCGTGGTGGCCTGCGTTGTTGAGGTGTTGAACAGAGTTATCTGCGATGCCATGGCGGTTCCGGCAATCACCAGGCTGCCTTTTGTTAAAAATGTTCTTCGTGTCATAGCTGTTTTCATGGTTCACCCTCCCTGTTTTGTGGTCATTTCGGCGGCAAACCTGATGGCTTTTTTTATTCTCGGATGAGACCCGCACCGGCAGATCACATCATCCATGGCTTCATTGATCTGGGTGTCGGTGGGGGTTGGGTTCCTGGTCAAAAAATCGACGGCCTGAAGCATAATTCCCGGTTGACAGTATCCGCACTGGGGCACCTGTTTCTCCAACCAGCCAATCTTTACCGGGTGATCGTCGGGGATCCCTTCAATGGTAAGAATCTTTCTGCCAGCTGCCTCTTTGGCCGTAATCGAACACGATCTCACTGACTCTCCGTCGATTAAAACGGTGCAGACCCCGCATTCGCCGACACCGCAGGTATATTTCACACTTGTTATTCCCAGGTTATCGCGCAGTACCCACAGCAACGGCGTGTCGGATGCAACATCCACACTCTTGCCTTTCCCGTTTACATGTAGTTCGATCATATCTCCTCCATTATGGTGTTTGGCCACCTTGCCGAAATGCAGGCCGATGGGACGTGTGTGACGATATTTCCTCCTGATGGTTCCTGGTCCGATAGCACCACTGTCGTACGATTAACAATCGTCTTATTATATCAGATTTGGCCGAAGCTCTGTAAAGCCGGAGATTGCAAAAAAAAACGGCAACTCACGGGGCGGGCTGCCTGAAAAAGGTGAACTTCTTTTACTGCCGCGGTAATATGGGGGATAATCTTTCCGGGCGTTAGGGAAATAACTGTAGTAGTAGACGAGTATCGCCAGGTCCTGGACAGGGTATGCAGTGGGTCCGGGGGTGACGGGGCTACGTTGTATAAAGATTATGTGATGGAACTATCTTAACTGAATATCCGGAGGAACTATGGCCACCACGTTACCGGAAAAAAAAATTGTCAGTGCAGAAGAGGCTATTGCAACTATCAGAAAGGGCAACAGGGTTTTTATCGGTTCAGGGTGCGGAGAACCCCAGCATCTTATCCATACGATGGCAAACAGCAAAACACTCGAAGACGTAATTATTTTCCAGATGCTTGCCCACACCTTGGCCGACTATTTGAGCAGTGAAAGTTTTCTGAAACGTTTTTCGGTGAAACTGTTTTTTGTGCCTATCAGGATGCAGCAGGCAGCCTTCGAGGGTAAGATCGACTATATCCCCACCTACCTCTCACAGCTTCCCCAGTTGTTTCGCAATAACCAGATAGTCATCGATACCGTTCTTATCCAGATAAGTCCTCCCGATGAGTTCGGCATTGCAAGCCTCGGAGTTTCCGTCGACGTTACCCTGGAAGCGGTGAAAAGTGCGAAAACTGTCATTGCCCAGGTAAATCCCTTGATGCCGCGAACCCATGGCGATGGATTTATCCATGTTGACGACATCGATTATCTGGTGGTGTACCGGGAGGAACTGATCTTTCTCGAACAGCAACAGGTTCAACAGGAAACCTCCAGAAGGATCGCCCAATATGTTAAGGAACTGGTAGAAGATGGCAGTACCCTGCATGTCGGATACGGTAATCTGCCGTACAGCCTGCTTTCTTATTTCGCAGATAAGAACGATCTTGGGATTCATACCCATATGATAAGCGATGGTTTTATCCCGTTGATGAAAAGTGGCAATATCAACAATAAACGGAAAAACTTCATGACCGGGCGGGCCGTTGCCACTTTTTGCATGGGATCGCGCATCGCCTACGACTATATCGACAACAATATCCAATTTTACTTCGGTACCGCAGATTGGGTCAATACTCCCGGCATTATAGGCAAAAACGACAACCTTGTTTCCATAAGCTCGGCCCTGGAAGTGGATCTTACCGGCCAGGTCTGCTCCGATTCGGTGGGCCGTCAGCTTTTCAGCGGCACCGGCGACCAGGTTAATTATATCCGGGGTGCCACCCTGTCGAGGGGCGGGGTGTCGATAATAGCCCTCCCGTCAACTTCACAGGATGGAAGAAACTCGAAGATTGTCGCCAACCTCAGCCCCGGAGCCGGTATCGCCACCCTTCGGTCAGATGTTAATTTCGTCGTCACTGAATTCGGTATAGCCCAGCTGAAAGGCAAGAGCATCAGCCAGCGGGTGATCGAGCTCAGCGAGATAGCCCATCCGGATTTTCGCGAGGAGCTCATCGAAGAGGCAAAGCGGAACCATTTCATCTTCCCTGACCAGTTGCCGCCGAGGGCGGAAGACCTCATCTTTATCGAGGAATATAAATCAAGGCTGTACCTTAAAAACGGCAAAACCATGTTGGTTCGGCCACTGCTTCCGTCGGATGAAATCGGATACCGCAATTTCTTCTACTCCCTCGACCAGGAAACCGTATATATGAGATTTTTTTACCCGGTTACTACCTTTTCCCATGAAATGGCACAGGATCACTGGTCGACTCTTGATTATCGGAACAATCTTACCCTGATCGGCCTGGTCCAGGATAAGGGCAACAAGGAGATCGTGACAATAGCCACCTATGCCGCGCTTGATGAGGAGTGGGCGGAAGTCGCCTTTGTCGTCCGTGAAGATTTCCACCATATGGGTATTGGTTTATATCTTCTTCAGGAGCTTGAGAAAATAGCCAGGAAAAATGGTTTTAAAGGATTTTATGCGACCACGTTGAGTTCCAACCAGGCGATGATCGGCATGGCCAGAAAAAGATATCCGCAGGCAAAAGTTGAACAGAATGACGACGAAGTGGTGATCCACATGAAATTCACCTGAACCGCATAATGTCATGAAAACCAATTGCTGATTTTATGAAATATGTGCGGGGAAAAAATAATTTTTGCGACCAGCTCTTTTCCCGATCGGGACAAACAATCGACAGATTTGTTGTAGGGTGCACAATCACAATATCTATTTAGCCGTCCAGTCAAAAAGAGTGCGCTTATCCTGTCTTGGGCATGTTGTGTTGTCATGTCCTGGACTTACTGTATATACTTGACTGTTTTTTTTTGTTGGGTATAACTGGTTGAGTTGTCGCGTAAAAGATAAAAAGTTGTCTTTTAAAAATAGTATTTGCAAAATAATGGTTGCATACATACATTCATGCATGTATGTATGTCGACTGCTGTGACCGGCAACAATTTTCAGGAAAGTCAAAAAGGGCAGCTGCCGGCTGATTGCTCACAAATTCCCCCACAATGACGGTTGTGGATAACCAACAAAGGCTTCTGTTATGAAAAAACGAAACGTTACACTTTATATTGTTGTTGCCACGCTTTTGACGGGTACGCTGCTGAGCGGTTGCAAGGAGAAAGCCCCACAGGCGGTAGCAAGGCAGAGGGCGGTCGAGGTCGAGACCGTTACCGTGAACACCCAGCCTCTTCAGCTCGATGTGGAGCTTCCCGGCCGAACATCTGCGTACCGGGTTGCCGAAGTACGACCTCAGGTTAATGGGATCATCCAGCAAAGACTTTTCACAGAAGGAAGCGAGGTTGAAGCCGGCCAGCTTCTGTACCAGATAGATCCCTCGATCTACCAGGCCCGTTACGACAGCGCCAAGGCTGCCCTTGCAAGGGCAAAGGCGGTTGAGCATTCCGCCAGGTTAAAGGCTGAAAGGTACGAAAAACTCGTCAGTACCAAAGCGGTGAGCGAGCTGGACCAGGTGGAGAACGAAGCCAACTGGAAACAGGCCGTAGCGGATGTCGCGGCAGCCGAGGCGGCGCTGAACAGCGCCCGGATCAATCTCGATTATACCCGGATAACCGCACCTGTGAGCGGTCGCATCGGTCGATCCCTGATCACCGAAGGAGCCCTGGTTACCGCCCAGCAGAGCATGCCGTTGGCGACGATTCAGCAGCTCGATCCCATGTATGTCGACGTGACCCAGTCGAGCACCGAACTGCTCCGGCTAAAAAAGGAATTGGCGGCAGAAAAACTCGATGGTGCGTCAGCTGCAAGGTCGGAGGTCCGGGTTATTTTTGACGATGGCAGCGAATATGCGCAGCCCGGTTTGCTGGAATTTTCCGATGTAACCGTGGACCTGTCTACCAGCGCCGTGACTTTGCGGGCGAAGATTGCCAACCCGGATGAAGAACTGTTGCCCGGCATGTTCGTGCGTGCCCGTATTTCCAAAGGAGTGAAACAGGATGCTGTGCTTATTCCTGCATCAAGCATGAGCCGCAATCCCAAGGGCCAGGCCATTGTTATGCTGGTAAATGACAAGTCGGTGGTTGAGAGCCGCATCGTGGAAACGGGCCCATCTATAGGAGAGAAGGTGGTCATCGAGAAAGGTTTACAAGGTGGTGAAACCCTGATTACAGCAGGGTTGCAGAAAATCAAAAGCGGAATTCCGGTAACGACGGTCGCTGCTCAAGGTGAGAAAGCGGCCCAGCCGCAAGCTATGAATACAGCGTCATCTCTTGCCGCTGCAAAAACGGAGTAAAAAATGGCATCGTTTTTTATAGATCGGCCCATTTTTGCATGGGTCATAGCAATTGTAATCATGCTTGCGGGTACTCTGGCGGTCATTACGCTGCCGGTTTCGCAGTATCCCGAAATTGCGCCGCCGTCGGTAACCATCACCGCAGTTTATCCGGGAGCTTCGGCAAAAACCATCGAGGACAGCGTTACCCAGGTCATAGAGCAGAACATGAACGGCCTGGACAACTTGCTCTACATGAGTTCCAGCAGTTCTTCCTCTGGCAGTGTAACGGTTACCCTCACGTTTAGGACCGGAACGGACCCCGATATCGCGCAGGTCCAGGTCCAGAACAAGCTGCAACAGGCAACCAGCCAGATTCCCCAGGTGGTGCAGGAGCAGGGATTGAGCGTGGCCAAATCCAACTCCACCTTTTTGATGGTGGTGGGGTTCATCTCAAGCGACGGAAACCTTGATCGAAACGATCTGGCCGATTTTATGGTTTCCTCCATCAAAGATCCGCTGAGTCGTACCGAGGGGGTCGGCAGCATCGAGCTTTTCGGCAGTCAGTACGCCATGCGTATCTGGCTCGATCCCCACAAACTGAACAGGTACCAGCTCACCCCCGGCGACGTCAGGGCGGCCATCTCCTCCCAGAACAATCAGGTGGCTGTCGGTGATCTCGGCGGAACGCCATCGGTTGCCGGGCAACAGGTAAACGCCTCGATGATGGCCCAGACGATGATGAGCTCTCCTGAGGAATTTTCCGGTATCCTTCTCAAGGTGAACTCCGACGGGTCCCAGGTTCGCCTGGGTGACGTTGCGCGGGTGGAAATAGGTGGTGAAAACTACGCCACCCTCAACTACTACAACGGTCGGCCTGCCACTGGTATGGCGGTGATGCTTGCAACCGGGGCCAATGCCCTGGACACCGCCGAGGCGGTCAGGGGGAAATTGGCCGAGCTTGAACGCTATTTCCCGGCCGGCGTGGAGGTTATCTTTCCTTACGACACGACGACTTTTATCAAGATCTCAATCGAGGAGGTGGCAAATACGCTGATTGAGGCGATCATCCTCGTTTTCCTGGTGATGTTTCTTTTTCTCCAGAATTTTCGCGCAACCATTATTCCGACAATCGCCGTGCCGGTGGTGCTGCTCGGTACTTTTGGCATCATGGCCGCTTTTGGCTTTTCCATTAACACCCTGACGATGTTCGGCCTGGTTCTGGCGATCGGCCTGCTGGTCGACGACGCCATCGTGGTTGTGGAAAATGTTGAACGGATAATTGAAACGGAAGGGCTTACGCCCCTGGAAGCGACGCGAAAATCGATGAAGCAGATTACCGGTGCGCTGGTGGGAATTGCTCTGGTGCTTTCCGCAGTGTTTGTACCTATGGCGTTTTTCGGCGGCTCCACCGGGGCCATTTACCGCCAGTTCTCGCTCACCATTATCTCGGCCATGACGCTTTCGGTGATCGTCGCCATCGTTTTAACCCCGGCACTTTGTGCAACCATGCTCAAGCCGGCCGTCAAAGGTGGTCATGTTGCCAAAAAAGGATTCTTCGGCTGGTTCAACCGGGTGTTCGACAGCAGCAGCGACCGGTATAAAAAAAGTGTCTCCTACATTGTGCAGCGTGTGGTGCGATTCACCCTGATTTATCTGTTGCTCGCCGGCGGCATGGTGTTTTTGTTTACCAAGCTGCCGACCTCCTTTTTGCCGGAGGAGGATCAGGGGGTTATGCTCACCATGGTACAGCTTCCCACAGGAGCTACTCTGGAGAGAACCCAGGCGGTTCTTGACAAGGTAGACAATTATTTCCGCACCCAGGAACCTGACAATATCGACGAGGTGTTCACCGTTGCGGGTTTCAGTTTTGCCGGTAACGGCCAAAATATGGGACTGGCGTTTGTCAACCTGAAGAACTGGAATGAACGTCCCCGTGCCGACCAGTCGGTCAATGCAGTCATCGGCAGGGCGATGGGATATTTTTCCCAGGTCAAGGAAGCGCGTATTTTTGCCTTTAACATCCCGGCCATTCAGGGACTGGGATCGTCGACGGGGTTTGACTTTTACCTGCAGGACCGGGGCGGGCTTGGACATGAGAAGTTGATTCAGGCCAGAAACCAGTTTCTGGGCATGGCGGCGCAACATCCGGTTCTCACCATGGTTCGGCCAAACGGGATGGAGGACACTCCCCAGTACAATGTGGACATCGATTTTGAAAAGGCGATGGCCCTGGGTGTTTCGGTCACCGATATCAACACCACCCTGTCTGTTGGCTGGGGGTCAAGCTATGTAAACGACTTTATCCAAAACGGCAGGATAAAAAAAGTCTATCTGCAGGCTGACGCGCCCTACCGCATGGAGCCTGAAGATATCAATAAATGGTATGTCCGCAACAGTAAAGGCGAAATGGTGCCGTTCTCATCGTTTACCAGCGGCCACTGGAGCTACGGTTCTCCCCGGCTTGAAAGATTTAACGGTAACCCCGCGGTTGAAATTGTCGGCGAGGCGACACCGGGCAAGTCCAGCGGTGATGCCATGGCCGCCATAGCACAGCTGATCTCGCAGTTGCCTGAAGGAATCGGTTATGAATGGACCGGAGCTTCTCTGCAGGAGCAGCAGTCGGGTGCTCAGGCTCCGATTCTTTATGCCATCTCCATCCTGTTCGTTTTTCTCTGTCTTGCCGCCTTGTACGAGAGCTGGTCGGTACCTTTTTCCGTGATGCTCGCCGTTCCCCTGGGCGTTCTCGGCGCATTGGCGGCGGCCTATATGCGGGGGCTGGAAAACGATGTGTATTTTCAGGTAGGTTTGTTGACGACTATCGGGCTTTCCGCTAAAAATGCGATCCTGATCGTCGAGTTTGCCAAAACTCTTTATGACGGTGGGGAAAATCTAATTTCCGCCACGGTCAAGGCGTGCCGGATGAGGCTCAGGCCGATACTCATGACTTCCATGGCCTTCATGCTTGGGGTCCTGCCGCTGGCAATCAGTACCGGAGCCGGAGCCAACAGCAGGCATGCCATCGGCACCGGGGTGTTTGGCGGGATGTTGTCGGCAACTGCGCTGGGTATTTTCCTGATACCTCTTTTCTTTGTCATTGTTATCCGGCTTTCCAGGAAAAGCCGGGCAGAGCAGCCTGTGCCCGTCCAGGTCAAGGAGAGTTGAACTATGCATGATAAAAAACTGAAATTTATCGCCGTGCTTCTTGTTCTTTTGCTGGGCGGCTGTTCCATGGCGCCGGAATACCAGCAGCCGCCCATGCCGGTGGCAAACGAGTTTGATTATCGTTTCAAAGGACAAGACGGCGCTGCCGAAACTTCATTGTCGCTCGATCAGTTTGCCGACCTCGGGTTTAACGAGATTTTTGTCGACCCGATCTTGCAGCAGCTCATCGAGTCGGCGCTGACCAACAACAGGAATCTGCGGAAAACAGCTTTAACTGTAGAGGATTACAGAGCGCGATACCGGATCCGGCGTTCGGCGCTGCTGCCTGAGGTAAATGTCGACGGTTACGGACTGAAGCAGCGGACCCTGGGGACAAACGGCAATACCACCGGTGAGATCTACTCGGTCGAGGCGGGGTTGACATCCTATGAACTCGATTTCTACGGCAGGATCAGAAACTTGAGGGACAGCGCGCTTGAGCAGTATCTGGCGATGGAGTCCACTCATAAAAGCGCGGTTATCAGTCTTGTTTCCGAGGTGGTGTCGTCGTACCTCAGCCTGCTTACCGACCGGGAGCTGCTGCAGATAACCAGGGATACGAAAACGATAGAAGAAGATTCGTATGATCTCGTCAATCAGCGGGTCGAGGCTGGGATCGCCAATGAACTTGACCTGGCCCAGGCCCGCACCAGCCTGGAAACCGCCAAGGCCAATACTGCACTGTACAAAAGACAGGTCGCCAGGGATCTCAACTACCTCATCTTTTTGACTGGCGGCGGCCTGCCTGACTCACTGGGCGAGGGAGAAAATCTGCTGCAGTCGATTGCGCCTTTTGTCATCGAATCCTCATCCCTCCCCTCTGACATTCTGCTCAGACGTCCCGATATTATGGCCGCCGAACATGAACTCAGAGCGGCAAATGGAGACATCGGTGCGGCAAGAGCCGCATTTTTCCCCACCGTGACCCTGACCACAAGTGCTGGATATATCAGCCCTGAGTTGGATGATCTCTTTGACGGCTCTTCAGGAGCATGGCTGTTTGCCCCGGCAATAAAATTGCCTATCTTCACCGGGGGAAGATTGAAAGCTGAACTTGACAGCGCCGAGATCAAAAAAGAGATCGCCGTTGCCCGGTATGAAGGTGCTGTTCAGGCGGCTTTCCGGGAGGTGTCCGATGCTTTGACCGGTCTTGCGACCTACGAAGAACAGCTTGTCGCGCTAAAAGCCAATCTGCAGGCCAACGAAGAGTATTACAGTCGCGCAAAAGATCGTTATCATGAAGGGGTAGACAGTTTTCTCACCCTGCTCGATGCCCAGCGGTCACTGTACGGTTCGCGGCAGAAATACTTGACCTTGCGGCTTGATCAGCTGAACAACCAGATCAACCTCTATAAGGTGTTGGGCGGCGGAGCCGGGAAATTGGCCAAAATCCAGGCAGTGAGCAGGTAATGGCCAGGAAGACAAAAGAAGAGGCACTGAAGACCCGGGAGGCGATTTTAAATGCCGCGATCGAACTGTTTTTTGCTCATGGGATTGCCCGGACTTCGCTGTCCGATATCGCGTCTGAAGCAAAGGTGACCCGGGGAGCCATCTATTGGCATTTCAAGAACAAGGAAGATCTGGTCGAAGCGCTCTGGGAACAGCTTCTCGCCCTTTTTGAACCCATCGACAGGGTGAGCGAAAATCCGGATGAGACCGACTCGCTTGGTAAGCTGCATCACAGCTACGACCGATTTTTCAGCACGTTGTTAAACGACTCCCGAACCGTCAAGCTGTTCCGTATCATGCGCAACAAGAGTGATTCGGCAACAGGAAGCGATACTTTTGATATCAGGCGCATCAGCCTGTTTCAGACGGGACGGCAGAAGATTGAGAAAATATTGCAGAATTCCGTCAGACACGGGCAGCTTCCGGAAAATCACGATGTCCGGCTTGGAAGTATCGCCATCCTTGCGTTTATCGATGGCCTGGTACACCAATGTGTCATGTTCCCCGACATGATGAGAGCGGACAGGGACATTCCCGCATTGCTCGACAGTCTTGACGCAATGTTAAAATTCGGTTGCGTCAAAGCGGGGCGGTGAGGTGTCGATGACCAGGCTGCTGCGATCGCTCAGTCGCTTTGCCGCTGACTGTCCCCGGCAAGCGGCGGAACATGCAGGGCGATGACATCAACATAACCTTATGGATAAATATAACGGTAATCTGGCGGCCGCAGGAGCATATGTTATCTGGGGATTTTTGCCGGTGTACTGGAAAGTTCTGGCAAATGTACCCGCCTATGAAATTATGTGTCACCGGATGGTCTGGTCTCTGGTGTTTACCCTTGGGCTGATCATTGTCCTGGGCAGGTGGCAGTCGATGATGCGGTTGGTGAGAAATTTCCGGTCGGCAGTGGGGGTCGCCTTTGCCGCAATACTGCTCTCGTGCAACTGGCTGCTCTATATCTGGGCGGTTAATGCGGGGGCTGTGGTGGAGGCGAGTCTTGGATATTTTATCAATCCCCTGATATCGGTTCTTTTCGGAGTGGTTTTCCTGCGGGAAAGACTGCGCTTAATGCAGTGTATTTCTCTTTTTACGGCTCTTGCCGGGGTGTTGTATCTGACCTATTATTATGGAGAATTTCCCTGGATCGCCTTGTCCCTTGCCGCTACTTTTGCCGTTTACGGTCTGCTCCATAAAAAAACTTCGCTGCCGGCTCTTGAGGGGTTGAGTCTTGAAACTCTGGTCCTGTCTGTGCCTGCAGCCCTGTTCCTGGCGTATGGTGAAATCGACGGGAGCGGCAGTTTTCTGAGCTCGGGGCCGATGGTGTCGCTGCTGCTTTTCGGGACCGGCCTGGTGACATCGGTCCCCCTGTTGCTGTTTGGCTATGCGGCCCGCAAAATTTCCCTTACCCTGCTCGGTTTACTGCAATATATCGCGCCAACCATCAACTTGCTTCTTGGAATTCTTGTCTTCAGCGAGCCCTTTCCGCCGGCGCGGATGGCCGGGTTCGTAATCATTTGGAGCGCCCTTTTTCTCTATATGGCGGAGGGGATGTATCTCAAGGTCCGGCAGAAAAAGATTCTAGCCGGCTCCTGACAACACCTCTTCCTGAACTTTCCTCTACCGGACTATTGCTGCTTTTCTGTCGTCGACGGCAACAACCACCGTATATCCTTTTTTTTTCTTCTGTCCGCAGTGACAATCCACAGGGTCTGTTTGAAAACAATTAATGGGATGCTGCCTGTCTTCTTAAGTTCGTTGAGTCTTAAGCGGTTCGTTGACCGTCTTGTGGTTATTTGTTGTAATTATTTGTAATTAAAACGTTTTGTCACAGGTGGTGAACGCGCCAATAGATTTACAAAATGTCACAAGAGGACGATCTTGTTTTAAATAAGGGTGTTATGTGATAATGCTCCGATCGAACCTAAAAAGGTTCGATTCTTGTTTGGCATCATGGCCAGAAGGTATCTGTTGATATGCTAACCCCCTTGTTTTTTTAGAAAATATCTGTAAAAAAATAGTCGGCACGGTTTTTGTTAAACCTAGATCATCTCTTCCGAGTGAAAAGCCAACGTAACCGCCGGAAGATTTCCTGGTTCGAATTTTTCTGCTTCAGCAAACCGGACAGTAGTTGCAATCGACTGTGTTGTTGTGAAAAATGAACGGAAAATTGTCTAATTAGGCAGTCCCTGCAGTCTGTAGCAACGAAGACCCTGGGGTGACACTTCACTCCGGCCAAATCTTCGATTATATACAGGAGCAGCAACAGATTAACAATGAAACAGGGAGGAATGAAAAATGGGTTTCCAGTTAAACACTGCCATACGGCAGGATGGCCAGGAGCAACCTGGGATTAAAATGGGGCTATTTACCCTCAGGTTGCCGCTGATTCACTTTCCTATTGAGATGCCTGAAGTCATTCAGGCATTGTTCATGTTTGTTACCGGACTTTCCGCTACCGCTTTTCTGCAGGACATGTTTGACATGCCTTTTGAGGTTGCCCTGACAATTGTCCTTTTCCATGAAATAACCTATTGTCTTCACCAGCTTATGGGAGATCCGATTATCTCCGGATGGATCACTCCAGCTATTCCTTTAACGATCGCTTACCTTGGGCGATACGGAATAGGAATGGAGCGACTCGAAGCATTGATCGCCCTGCAGATGTCGGTGGGAGTGCTGTTTCTGATATTAGGGTTAAGCGGAATGGCGCAGAAAATTACCAACAAGGTGCCGAACTCCATCAAGGCGGGAATAATAATGGGAGCTGCGGTCGCCGCAGTAACCGGTAAATATGGATTTCTCAGTGCAGCCAAAGGGGGGAAGGGGTTTGCTCTTTATCCTTACAGCATAACCGCCGGAATGATTGTTGCGTTCTTCCTCCTGTTTTCGGTGGGGTTTAAGGAAATGCGGCTCAAGGTTAATAACAAATCGGGGAGTTTTATCGGGTTTGTCGCCAAGTATGGCATGGTTCCGGGCATTATAGCAGGTATGGTCACGGGGATTATATCAAAGGAGATTCCAATGCCCGTGATCGACAACTGGGGCTTTTTTATTCCTCATTTCAAAACCGTTTTTACCTCCTGGTCCGTGTTCGGGGTTGGGATTCCGTCCCTTGATGTTTTCCTGGCAGCAATGCCAATGGCCTTTGTTGCATATATCATTGCATTTGGAGATATCATCGTTGGAGAAAGCCTTCTAAAGAGAGCCAACAAGATAAGAACGGACGAATATATCGATGTAAACACAAACAGAACCAATGTACTTTGCGGACTCCGCAACATGCTTGAAGGATTGCTTGCCCCGACCGTCACCCTAGCCGGTCCCCTCTGGGCTGCCATGACGGTGGCAGTAACCGAAAGATATTGTCAGGGGAAAAAGGCTATGAGCACTATTTTCGGTGGTACCGGGACCTTTAATATCATGAAGTTCGCCTGCATACTTTTTCTGCCACTGGTTGCGGTTTTTAAACCGGTACTTCCGCTGGCCATAGCGCTTACGCTGATGGTCCAGGCTTTCGCCTGCTTCTTTATTGCCATGGAACTCGCAGAAACCCCGGAAGAGAGAGGTGTCGCCGGTGTTACCGGTGCAATCCTAGCGGTTGGCGGACCGACTTATGGTCTTGCTGCCGGCGTAATTTTGTACTTCTTTGTTCAATGGTTGCGACCGGCGAAAGATGTGGACGTTGTGGATTCGGTGCTCGAAGAAGCCGAAGCAACAAAATAAGCGACAAAACAGTGAAGGAGAGTTGCAATGCTTATCAATGAGTTTCAATTTACCATACCTGCCAAGGTCGTTTATAAGTCTGGTGCCATTGATGAACTCGGTGATTTACTGAAGCAAACCGGAATAGGAAAAGTTCTGGTCGTAACAGATGCAGGAATCGCAAAAGCCGGGTTTCTGGATGTTGTGAACAACGTGTTGGCTGCTTGTGGTGTTGAATCTGAGGTTTTTCTGGATGTTGAGCCGAATCCGAGTGTTGATACGGTAAATAAGGGTGCAGCCATATTCAACGACTTGAAATTTCAGGGCGTTATCGCTCTTGGCGGGGGCAGCCCTATGGATACGGCAAAAGCCATTGCCATCAAAATAACCAATGGCGGCAATGTGCAGGATTACGAAGGCCCGGATACCTTTGAACATGATCCGCTGCCGGTTATCGCGATTCCGACCACTGCAGGCACCGGCAGCGAGGTGACACCTTTTGCGGTAATAACCGACCGGGCCAGAAAATATAAACTGACCATTATCAGTCCCAGGATAATTCCGCAGATCGCCATACTCGACCCCGGCCTGATTTCAAGACTGCCGGCATCTATTGCCGCCTCCACAGGGCTTGACGCCCTGACCCATGCGATAGAGTCGTACGTCTCCCTGTTCTCTTCACCATATTCAGATGCATTTGCCGAAAAGGCTATTGAACTGATCGGACGCAACCTGAGACTTTTTGTTGCCAACAGGAAAAATGAGGAGGCGGCCGGGTCCATGCTTGTTGCAAGTCTGTTTGCAGGACTGGCCTTTACCCATGCGCGACTTGGCAACGCTCACGCCATGGCCCATCCCCTGGGTGGATATTTTGATGTTCCTCACGGTGTCGCCAATGCCATACTGCTTCCATATATAATGGATTACAACCGTATTGCCAACCCGGACAAATTCTGCCGGATTGCTAAATTGATGGGTGATGAGGAAAGTCCTCAAGGGGCGGTGGAAGCGATCAGAAAGCTTAACAGGGATTTGGGAATACCTGAAAAATTGTCATCATTCGGCGTAACAAGTGATGCTGTTGCCGGAATGACAAAAGATGCGATGAAGAGTGGGAATGTCCTTGCCAACCCCAGGCAAACCGGTTTTTCCGAAATTGAAGCCCTGTATCAACTGGCGATATAACCAAAGAACAGAGAAAGGAAAAAAACCGATGCAAAACATCATCAGAGTCGATATGTCCAATCTTGCCGTAACCAAAGAGAGCGAACCTGACGAGTATCAACTGCTGGGAGGCAGGGGGCTGACGTCCAGGATTGTAAGCAGGGAGGTTGCTCCCAACTGCTCTCCCTTTGATGCGGAGTCGAAGATCGTTTTTGCCCCCGGCCTGCTGACAGGAAGTTTGGCACCCTGTTCCGGTCGTCTCTCCGTCGGTGCCAAAAGCCCTCTTACGGGCGGAATAAAAGAGAGTAATGTCGGGGGAACGGCTGGTCAGGTCATGGCGCGGGCCTCCATAAAGGCTCTGATCATTGAAGGAAAGCCTTCGGGAAAAGAGCGGTATGTTCTGGAGATTTCAAGTACCAGTGTCAAGCTCAGGCCGGCCAATGACCTGGCGTTTAAAACCAATTACGAAGTAGGCGAGTTTGTCGCTTCGGAGTATGGTGACAAAACTCCATATATCTGTGTCGGCCCCGGCGCCGAACATCTTCTTGCGGTGGCAACCGTTGCGGTTGGGGATATGGAGGGGCGTCCCACCCGCCATGCGGGAAGAGGCGGAATGGGGGCCGTGCTGGCGTCCAAAGGTATCAAAGCCATAGTCTTTACCGGCACGGGCCGGCAGAAACTGCCGCAAGACGATCAAGGGTTCAAAGATGTGGTCAAGGAATTCGCAGTCGATCTGGTGAATACCAAAAAAGCGTTAACAAGATTCGGAACAGCCGTTCTGGTCAACGTCATCAGTGAAAACGGTGCCATGCCCGTCAATAATTTTCGCCACGGTACTTTTGACGATGTGGATCGGATCTCGGGAGAAACCCTGGCGAAAAACTGTCATGATCGTGGTGGCAAAACCGGTCACGGGTGCTACGCGGGATGCGTTATTAAATGTTCCAATATCTATCATGATATCAGCGGCAACTATCTCACTTCCGCCCTGGAATATGAAACCATAGTCCTTTTGGGAGCCAACTGCGGCCTGAGAGACCTTGACCAGATTGCCGAGCTGGACTTTATCTGTGACAATTACGGCTTGGACACCATGGAAACAGGCAGCGCACTGGCAGTTTCCATGGAAGGCGGCATGCTAGAATTCGGCGATTTTCAAGGTATGAAGGAGATGCTTCATGAAATGGGGCGGGGAACCATTACCGGAAAGCTGTTGGGGCAGGGGGCGACGGTAGTTGGCAAAACGCTTGGAGTGGGGCGGATACCCGCGGTCAAGGGCCAGGCGATGGCGGCGTATGATCCAAGAGCGCTGAAAGGTACCGGTACCACCTACGCTACATCTCCCATGGGAGGAGACCATACTGCCGGAAATTGTCTGCCGGGAAGAACCGGGCTTGACGACCATAAGCCGGAGGGCCAGGTCGAGGCATCACTGGACGCACAGATCCTGACTGTATTATGCGATAATCTTGGGTTATGTATCTTTGTCGGGCCGGTTGGTTCGAGTCTGCCGTTTTTTACCAGACTGGTTAGCTGTTACACTGGCAACAGGTTTACCGGGGAGGAACTGATGTCTCTTGGCAAAAACATCCTCCGGGAAGAAGCTTCTTTCAACGAAAAAGCCGGTATTTCAAAGTACCAAAATGATGTACCTAAATTTTTCAGAACGGAAGAGCTGCATTCCGGACTTGTTTTTGATGTTGATTCACGGGAATTGTCAGCAATATTTGAATAGTCCAGATATGCAATAAAACCGGGGTAGGATAGGGCCGTTCTTTATTCGGCCCATCCTTTTTTGAACACCAGTTTATGCTTCCTGGCTTTTCTCATCGCCGATGTCTGACTTATCTTAAGAGCGCTGGCCACCTTCCTGCTGCTCCCATGCTCTCTGAATGCCCTGACCAGAGTCTCTTTTTCAACTGCATCCAGTATCTCCTGCAATGAGCCGGCGGTATGTGGCGCTATTTTAGTCAGCTGGTCTTTTTGCCGGGAAATGGATGTGGGAAGATCGTCTGTGGTTATAACGTTGCCCCTGGTCGTTACCACCAGCCTTTCAACCAGGTTCACCAGCTCCCTGACGTTTCCAGGCCATTTGTGGGTAACCAGCACCTCCTGGGCATCCTTGGACAGCCCCTTGGAGTAATTGTACTGTTTATTAAAACGATTCAGGTAGAATGCGGTCAGCGGGAGTATGTCATCAGGTCGTTCCCGCAGCGGAGGAACCGTGATTGGGACGACCTTGAGCCGGTAGTAAAGATCGGTCCTGAATTCACCTTTTGCCATTAACTCGTCAAGGTTCTTGCTGGTGGCGGTAATGAGGCGAATGTTAATTTTCTGGGTCTTGACTCCTCCGACCCTTATTATCTCTTTGAACTGCAGCACTCGTAATAATTTTACCTGTAGTTCCTGCGGCAGGTCCGCTATCTCGTCGAGAAAAAGAGTTCCGTTATTGGCCAGTTCAAACATTCCAGGCTTGCCCTGTTTTTTCGCTCCGGTGAATGCGCCTTCCTCGTATCCAAAGAGTTCCGACTCCAGGAGCGGGCCGGGAATTGCACCACAATTTATCTTGATGAAAGAACCGGTCTCTGCCCGCTGGCTCTGTCTGTGAATGATATTGGCAATAATCTCTTTCCCGGTGCCTGACTCTCCATTGACGAGGACCGTTGAGTCGACCCTTGCCACTTGCAGGGCAAGATCGATGGTTTCCTCCATTTTCTTGCTGCCGTAGACCAGCTGGGTTCGCACCCATTGGCTGGCCCGGAGATTTTTTACCTCATACTCGTATTGTGACGCCCTTTCCTGAGATTTTTTCAGCTGTCGTCGGAAATTGTTCAGCTCGGTCATATCCCTTACGTTGCTGACAACTCGTGACAGTTCTCCTTTTTCGTCAAAAACGGGTGTCCCTGAAACAAGAATTTCCTTGCCGCCGTGAATTTTCTGGGAAATGGTCAGGGGAACTCTGGACTTTCTGATTTTGAAGGTAATGGATTCGTTTAAGAGACCTTTGGCTACTATTTCTTTCATGTTCTTTCCCAGCAGGTTTTTTCGGTTAAGACCGGTAATCCGCTCATATGCCTGATTAACCCGCAGGGTGTTGCCTTCTCCATCGGTTATGTAAATTCCGTCATAGGAGTTTTCGAAAATGGCGGAAAATTCAACGGCGATATTTTTCATGGCCTCCAGTTCCAGGCCCGAAGGGAGGTTGTCAGCCCTGGATATATTCTGGAACACCGCCACCGTACCGCAGCTGTTTCCTTGAATTTTGATCTTGCTGCAGGTGGCCATCAGGGTCTTGCCGTTTATTACAACGATCTCACAGTCGGCTCCGGCCGGGATAGTAGACAGTTTTTTCCTGAACAGTGTATCGGATATCGGTAGTCCTATCAGGTCGCGGCGGGTGAGCCCGGTTGTTTTCAGTACCGCATCGTTGGCATAGACGACAGTTTCCTTCAGATCCATGGCGATGGTCCCGATAGGCAGGGAGTCGATGATGGCGGTTGTCAGCGCCGTATCTGGACCGGGCGCAAGAGGAAGAAACGGTCTGTCTTTTATGATATGGCCTACATAATCTCCAGTAGTGTTGGTTACAATGATGAAACAGCAAGATATCTCATCTATTTCACTGGCGTTTGTCGCGTTAATATCGACTTTTGGAAGATCTTGTAAAAGATACTCTTTGACCGGGCGGTGTCGGTATTCGGGATTTATGATATGGCGCCAGTGAAGACTGGGGACAAAAAGACCGAGAAAGGTGGCATCAGATCGGACGGGGGCAGCCTCTGTCTGAGCCATGGACAGTTGACTTGTGGCGATTCCGAGTTGGGTCTCAGCTTCAAGCCAGATGTTCTTGGGTTGTAGTAAATCTGAAATCTGCATCATCAGTCCTCAACTATTTCCAGTCCGTCATGGCTCCTGCCGATTGTTCCTGGTCTCTAAAATTACAGGTAACAATTTATCACAGCTGCCGCCTAAACCAAAAGTAATTCAGTGGAATGCTGATATGGGATGCCAGTAAAAAGTGCCCCCCGGCAAAAAACATGGAGCAGGAGCGTGATACGGGCGGGCGGCCCTGGTGCCGTGGAACAGACAAAAAAACAGCGAAATTGATCTAAGTCAATATCTGCTTTTGCGGATGTGATATACTGCTGCTACAAAGTGACATAATCTTGCCGGTGGAGGAGCGATATGCCGATTTTCAGTTATCTTGCAATACCAAGGGAAGGTGCGCGGGAAACGTTGTGCGCCCAACTATCAGGCCTTGACCACTGCCAGGTCATTCCGGCGGACAACCAGGACGTCGTGGTTCTCGTAACAGACACGCCCGACGAGGCTTGCGAAAAAAGATTGCAAAAGAGGCTTAAGGGGCTGGGTTCGTTGCAATCCCTGAGCTTAGCTTTTGGCTATGACGAAAAAAAAGAACAGGGGGGACAGTAGACCATGGCACTTGACAGAAGACAGTTTATGAAACAGGCTGCCGTCAGCAGCGCGCTTGCAGCTGCAGGAGCTGTTTTTCCGGGCATTAGCTTTGGCGACTGGAACAAGCTTACCAATAATTCAGGAATTGTTTCATGGCAGAAGTCCCCCTGTCGTTTCTGTGGTACGGGATGCGGTATTCTGGTCGGAGTCAGCGGAGGCCGGGCGGTTGCGGTCAAAGGTGACCCCAATTGCAGTGTCAACAAAGGACTCTGCTGCATGAAAGGTTACCATTCGGTACAGAGTTTGTACGCAAAGGACAGGCTGACGAAAGCCAAGGTGCGCAAGAACGGCCAGATGGTCGAGGTCCCCATCCAGGAAGCCCTGGACCTTGTCGCATCCAAGCTCAAGCAGACGATAGAGAGCCACGGCAAGGACTCGGTTGCCATCTACGGCTCCGGGCAATGGACCATCCCCGACGGCTACGTCGCCTCAAAACTGTTCAAGGGGTGTCTTGGAACCAACAATGTCGAGGCCAACGCGCGGCTGTGCATGGCGAGTGCCGTAACCGGGTTCATGACCACTTTCGGTATCGATGAGCCGATGGGGTGCTATGAGGATATGGACCATGCAAATGTGTTTATAACCTGGGGCAATAACATGGCGGAGATGCATCCGGTACTTTTTTCGCGGATGATTGCCAATCGCAAGCGACGCTCCAATGTCAGGATTATCGATTTTGCCACCCGCTTTACACGGACCAGCCAGGCGGCGGACATGTCGATACTGTTCAAGCCGCAGACCGACCTGGCGGTGGCAAACGCGATCTGCTACGAGATTATCAGAAACGACTGGGTCAACTGGAACTTTGTCAACGAACACGTGTCGTTTCATAAGGGGAAAACCAATATCGGTTACGGCACGGAGGATCATTTTGCGTTCCAGGACAAGGGTGAGAATATAAGTTTTGCCGAGTACAAGCAGTTCCTCGAAGACTATACTCCGGAAAAAGTCGAGAAGATTTCCGGCGTTCCGGCCAAAGATATCAAATACCTGGCCGCCCTCTACGGCGATCCGTCGCAGAAGGTGACCTCTTTCTGGTGTATGGGGATGAACCAGCACACCAGGGGGACCTGGATAAACAACCTTGTCTATAATATCCACCTTCTGGTGGGCAAGATCTCTACGCCGGGCAACAGCCCGTTCTCGCTTACCGGACAGCCCAGTGCATGCGGTACTGTCCGCGAGGTAGGAACGCTCACCCACAAACTGCCCCACGGCGTGGTGATGAACGAACATGATCGGGAAATGGCGGCTCGGATCTGGGATGTGCCCGTTACCAATATAGATCCGAAACCCACCTATCATACGGTTGAAATGTTTCGCGCCCTCGACCGGGGTGATATCAGGTTTATCTGGATCCAGGTGACCAACCCCATGGTAACCATGCCGAATTTGCGCAGATACCGCAACGGTGCGCAAAAAGATGATCGATTCGTGGTGGTATCGGATGTGTATCCCACTCCCACCACCGATGTCGCCGACGTGATCCTGCCTGCGGCCATGTGGATAGAACAGGAAGGGCTGTTCGGCAATTCAGAGCGGCGAACCCAGCATTTTGCCCAGATCGTCGATCCTCCCGGGGACGCCATGTCCGATACCTGGCAAATTATCGAAGTTGCCAGGAGGCTGGGGTTTGACAAACAGTTTCCCTGGAGCGAAGAAAACTATATCGAGAAGATCTGGGAGGAATACAGGCTGTTTCATGCCGGACCGAAACATGAGATGGCTCCTTACAAAGTGCTCAGGGAGCGATCCGGGGTCCAGTGGCCGTTTGTCAACGGTAAGGAGACCCGTTGGAGATTTAATCCCAAACATGACCCGGCCTGTACCAACGGCAAGGATTTCGACTTTTACGGCAAAAAAGACAACCGCGCCTGGATCTGGGCAAGACCTTATGAGCCGGCGGCGGAATCTCCGGACGACGAGTATAATTTCTGGCTCAATACCGGACGGGTAATCGAGCACTGGCATACCGGTTCGATGACCCGGAGAATCCCCGTGCTGCATAACGCAGTTCCTTCGGCCTATGTGGAATTAAATCCCGAAGATGCCGCTGAGCTTGGGGTCGTCAACGGGGAGATGGTCAGAATAATTTCCCGCCGTGGGCAAATTATCATCCCGGCCCAGATTAACGGCAGAGGGGTTCCGCCCCGGGGGATGGTGTTCGTGCCGTTCTTTGACGAAAGCTACCTGGTAAACGAGGTGACCCTCGACGCCTTCTGTCCCATTTCCAAACAGCCCGACTATAAAAAATGTGCCGTGAGACTGGAGAAAGTATAATGAAATTTTCAATTGGCAACGGTATGAGTTCACTGTCTATTGCCATCCTCGGGCTTTTCGGGCTCTTGAGCCTGTTTACCGGGGTATGCCGGGCGACGGACGTGCCTGACAATTTCGATAACCAGGGCGGCAAAATCTACAACGCCCACCAACTTACCACCGAGGCGGGGTTGACCGCTGATTCTGGCGGACGCAATCTCGCGGATTATTACGGGCTCAGGCAATATCCCGGCTCGCCGCCGCGCATTCCCCATGAGGTCGATCCGGCCTTTGGCGGCGGGGAGAACGATTGTCTGTCGTGTCACGGCAAGGGGGGATTCAGCGCTGAATTCGGCAGGTTCGCCCCCGTGACACCGCATCCGGAAAATACACTCTGCTACCAGTGTCACGCCCAGACCACAACGACCAAGTTGTTTGTTGAAACCGAGTGGAAATCGGTGAGATCTCCCCGTCTTGGTCTCTCTTCTCTTGCCAGCTCGCCGCCGCCGGTTCCCCACAGCCTGCAGTTGCGGGAAAACTGCATAGCCTGTCATACCGGTCCCGGCGCAGTAACTGAGATAAGAGTGTCCCACGCGTCAAGGGGCGATTGCCGGCAGTGTCATGCAACTGTGGTCCAGGGAGCTCCTTTGCTGGAGTTCGACAGGAAATGACGGGAGACGATATGACAACGAAAAATGGTGGAGGAGCCGGAATGCAACTGTTCCTGACTGGTCTGATCCTGTTGGTCGGCATCACGACGCTCTTTTGGGGCCGGGCAAGGGCAAGTGAGAGTTCCTTTCTTGACGAGGTGAAGAAATCTACAGCAAGGTTTGACAATCGCTCCGTTCCGCTGGTAAAGGAGGTCACTGAAGATACTGTTTTGTCGCATGAAAAATATCAGGGCGGATCGTTCCGTGTGCTGGCGAGGAAAAAAAATATAGAACGCTACCAGTGCAGCAATTGCCACAACGATAAACCGGTGACCGTAAACCGGGGAGCGGAACTGACCCATGGCGATATCGTGCTCAATCACGGCAGTGCCGAGCGTGGGCTTGTCTGCATTGACTGCCACAGTCCGGAACAGCGGGACTATCTCGAAGACAAAAAAGGCAGAAAAATCGACTTTGACCACAGCTACGACCTGTGCGGGCAGTGTCATTTCCGCCAGAAACGCGACTGGATCGGCGGTGCCCACGGAAAACGGGTTGTCAATTGGGCCGGAGACAGGGTCGTCTATAATTGCACCACCTGTCATGATCCGCACTCTCCGCGATTTGAGAAAAGGTTCCCGGCGACCTATTCGGTGCCGCTCGACTGATTCCCGGTTGAGGGAAATATTGGGTATGGAGAATATATGAGCGCCAAAAAAACAGAATACGGTGAAGATCAAGATCTTTTGATGAAAAAGAGTGACCGGAGGACTTTTTTAAAAGGGTGCTCGGTTGCAGCGGCGGCCGCAAGTGCGGCCCTTACCTCGGGATGCATCCCGTCTGTTGCGGCCGAAAACTCTGAAGAGATGAAACTGCGCTGGCAGGAATTTTTTAAGAAAAACTACCGGCTGATGACCCAGGAGGAAAAGGACGCAACGGTTGCACGGCTTGAGCGGCTGGCCAAGCTTCGTGACGGCCTTGACGTGCAGATGGGCAGTTATCCGCCCCTCAAGGGAGTCCTGTACGGCTACGGTTTCAATATAACGCGCTGTGAAGGTTTTATGGAGTGTGTTGCCGCCTGCGTAAAAGAGAACAACCTGGATCGTAAAACCAACACCCAGTACATAAGAATTTTTGAGATGGAGCCGGGAAAACTCGATCCGGGAACAGGCGACGGCCAGTATTATCACAAGGTTCCGGTAGAAAATAAATTTTATATGGGGACCCAGTGCTTTCACTGTGAAAATGCGCCATGCACCAAGGCCTGTCCGACCAAGGCGACCTGGAGGGAACCGGACGGTATTGTGGTGGTGGATTATGACTGGTGCATCGGTTGCCGCTATTGCCAGGCGGCGTGTCCCTACTACGGGAGAAGGTTCAATTGGGGTAAACCGGAAATTCCCAGGCAAGAGATCAACCTCAGACAGCATTACCTCGGTAACCGCGTTCGGCCGAAAGGAAAAATGGAAAAATGCACCTTTTGCATCCAGCGGACCAGGAAAGGAAGGCTGCCCGCCTGCGTCGAGGCTTGTCCTACCGGAGCCCGTGTATTCGGCAACCTGCTTGATCCGGACAGCGAAATCCGCTATGTGCTCAAGCACAAGAAGGTGTTCAGGATGAAGGAGGAACTCGGGACCGACCCCAAATTCTGGTATTTCATAGATTGATTGGTGGCAATATGCGAACAGATCAGAAAAAAAACCTGCGAACCTTTGTTATCGATGTTATCCGCCTCAATCTTCGCGGTGGTGTCGGTATCCAGATTTTCAGGCTGATACTTCTTGGGATTATGGGTTTTGGGGTATACGCCTATTCCTTTCAGGCCCGCTACGGGCTTTGTGTAACCGGCATGAACGATATTGTCAGCTGGGGATTTTACATCTCCAATTTCACATTTCTGGTGGGGGTTGCGGCTGCCGCCGTCATGCTGATTTTACCCGCCTATGTTTTTCATGATCCGGATTTCCATCGTGTGGTCATCATCGGTGAGGGAGTTGCCGTGGGAGCACTGGTGATGTGCCTCTCCTTCATTGTCGTCGATCTCGGCGGTCCGATGCAGGCGTGGCACCTTATTCCCGGTATCGGTATCTTTAATTTCCCCTCATCCATTCTTGCCTGGGACGTGGTGGTGTTAAACGGCTATCTGTTGCTCAACGGGCTGGTGCCTGCCTACATTCTCTACAATCATTACATGGGCCGTCCGGCCGATGAGAAAAAGTACCGGCCCTTTGTCTTTCTCTCGATTTTCTGGGCGTTCTCCATTCACATGGTCACCGCTTTTCTTTACCAGGGGCTGCCGGCAAGGCCTTTCTGGAACAATCCCCTGATGGGACCGCGTTTTCTCGCCTCGGCGTTTGCCGCCGGGCCGGCACTGATCACCCTCATCCTTGCGGTAATCCACAGTAGCACGACCTATAAAATAGACCGCTCCGTCTTCAACAAGCTGCGGTTGATCATCGTTATTTCCGCGATCATCAATCTCATCATGTTGTTTTCCGAGGTGTTCAAGGAATTTTATTTTCCCACCCACCACTCAAGCTCGGCGGTTTACCTGTTTTTCGGTATGGATGGCCATAATTCCCTGGTGCCGTGGATATGGGCCTCGGTATGCATCAACCTGCTCTCCACGCTGGTGCTGGCGTTTAATCCCGGAAAAAACAATCCCAGGGTCCTGCTCCCTGCCTGTCTGTTCTTGTTTGTGGCAATCTGGATGGAAAAGGGAATCGGCCTTATCGTTCCCGGCCTTATCCCAAGTCCGCTGGGTGAGGTCGTAGATTACCTGCCTACCTGGGTGGAGCTTGCCGTAACTCTGGGTATATTTTCTCTTGGTGTCACCATTGTCACCTGGCTGGTCCGGGCGGCGCTGGTCATAGAAGAGGAGTATAACGGCAACTAAAAGGGATATGGAGCAGCCGGTGCGGTGCTGTTTGTTGCGGGATTATTTTTTCTTGCGCAGCCCGAGTCGGGTTGCGAGATTGTGAAGGTTGCTCCGGTCCATATCGAGCTCACGGGCGGCCGCGGCCCAGTTGCCGCTGTTGTGGTCAAGAGCACGGGTGATCAGTTTTCTCTGGAACGAGTTGACCTCTTCACGAAAAGAGATGGCTTGCCCTGCGCCTGCCGGTTCTGTCAACCTGGCGGGGGCAACGTAAATCGCCGATCCCAGGTCGCCTGCCAGATGTTCAGGGCGTATCTGCAGCAGATCATCCTTGCCCGGGGTGCGTGAAGCTTTGAGCACCGCTCTTGAGAGGATGTTGTCAAGCTCCCTTACGTTTCCCGGCCAGTCGTAGCGGCTTAAAAGAGCCAGGGCTTCTTCTGCGATCCGTACTTTTTCAAGGCCGAGTTTCTTTTGCCCCCGCTCAATGAAAAAGCCGGCAAGAATCGCTATGTCTTCTTTACGTTCGCGCAGCGGCGGAACGAATATGGGATAGACGTTGAGACGGTGAAACAGGTCGGCCCTGAATTTGCCGTCTCTCACCTCTGACTCAAGGTCACGGTTGGTCGCCGCAATCAGGCGAACGTCAGCGTGCAATACTTTTTCCGAGCCGATACGCTGGATCTCCCCCTCCTGGATCACCCGCAGAATTTTAGCCTGTATTTCAAGAGACAGCTCCCCGATCTCGTCAAGGAACAGGGTCCCGCCGTCGGCCAGTTCAAACTTCCCGGCCCGATCCCCGGCGGCACCGGTGTAGGCGCCCTTCACATGCCCGAACAGTTCGCTCTCAGCCAGGGAGTCAGGCAGGGCGGCACAGTTGAGATAGAGCATCGCCTTGTCCCGGCGGCTGGAGTGGCGGTGGATGCCTCTTGCCACAAGTTCCTTCCCTGAACCGGTCTCTCCGAGGACGAGAATGGTAAAATCCGATTTGGCCACCAGCTCGATCTCCTGACGCAGTTTTCTGATCACCGCACTCTGTCCGAGAATATCGGAACCCCGCTGCAGCGCGACATCGTGCATCAGGTCGGAGGCGATCTGCCCCTGCCGTTTTGCTTTGTCCTCCAGCGCCTTGACCAGATCGGCCACCTGCATCTGTGCACCGGCCATCAGGCCGATCGTATGCAGGTACTGTTCCGGCAGGTAGTTGAATGCCCCCGGATCAAGTGAGTCGGCGGTGAGGACGCCGACCAGCTTGTCGTGGACATAAAGAGGGCAGCCCAGACAGGCATGGATATGGTGAAGGCCTTTGGGATCGACGGCCAGCATGCCGTCGAACGGGTCGGGCAGGGAACTGTCCTGTGAAAACAGGACCGGCCTTGAAGAATTACAGATAATATCCAGGCGAGGATGGTCCTTTCGTTCATACACCCGGCCCATGGCATCCGGCGTCAGTCCCCTGGCCGCAAGGGGGATCAGTCTGTTTTTTTCCACCCGCAACAGGGTGGCGGCGTCGTAAGGGATGGCACGGTGCAGGGCTTCGAGTAATCGGTCGTAACGATCTTCGGCGCTTATTTCCGCGGTCAGGTCAAGTGCGATTGCGGCAAGAGTTTCCAATTTATCCATAGTTGCACAATGTACAACGTCGTTGTTTTAATTACAACAAATTGTTGTTGTTTAAATGTATACATTGCTTTTAACTATTTGTAATAACGGCCTATAACTTTGGCATGTTTGTTGCTTTCGGTACTGTAAGAGAGTTTTGTCATAGCCTCACAACAGTCAAAGGAGGATAAAAATGGAAAATACGAAACGTCTGTGGTTGCTTTTGGGAGTGGTCATAGCTGCAACGATGTTTATTCTCGGCTGGTTCGGCAGGGAGCTGTACCGCCAGGTGCCGCCGATACCGCAGCAGGTGGTGACCGTGGAAGGAAAACGGGTTATGACCCGCGATGATATTCTCCGTGGTCAGCTGGTGTGGCAATCAATCGGCGGTCAGCAACTGGGATCGATCTGGGGCCATGGCGCCTATCAGGCTCCCGACTGGTCGGCCGACTGGCTGCATCGGGAAGCGACGGCGCTGCGGGATATCCTGAGCATCAAGTTTTATCACCAGCCGTTTTCGGGCTTGGACAGTGTCGACCGTGCGGCGGTTAAAGCCCGCCTTAAAAAGGAGATGAGGACAAATTCCTTTGACGGCGCAAGCGGCACGGTGACTGTATCTTCAGAACGTGCTGCGGCGATCGGGAAAACGGCGGAACACTATCTTGCACTGTTTGGCAGTGACCAGGACCTGGCAGGGTTGAGAGAGTCTTACGCCCTTCATCGTAATGCGGTGCCGGACCCTGAGAGGCGCCGGGCGCTGACAGCATTTTTTTTCTGGACGTCCTGGGCGGCGTCAACCGAACGTCCGGAGATGAATTTTACCTACACCAACAACTGGCCCCACGAGCCGATGATCGACAACCGTCCGACAACGGCCAACCTTGTCTGGTCTATTATTTCGGTCGTTATCCTGATCGCCGGAATTGGAGGTCTTGTCTGGTATAAGGTTTTCACGGACCGCGAAGAGCAGGAGCCGCTTTGCGCTTCTACCGATCCGATGGACAAGATTGAGCTTACACCGTCCATGCGCGCTGCTGGAAAATACTGCTTGACCGTAATCGCCCTGTTTGTGGTCCAGTCACTGCTTGGCGGGGTGCTGGCGCATTTTACGGTGGAGGGGAATTCATTTTACGGGATCGATCTTTCGGCAATTTTACCCTATTCAGTAGCCAGGACCTGGCATATACAGCTTGCTCTGTTCTGGATTGCCACCGCTTTTCTGGCGGCGGGTTTATTTCTGGCTCCCGCGGTGGGAGGTCGTGAACCGAGGTTTCAGAAACAGGGGGTCAATGTTTTGTTCGGCGCCCTGCTCCTTGTCGTTTCCGGCTCGCTTGCTGGGGAGTGGCTGTCGGTAAAGCAGGTTTTCAACCTTGAAAACAGCTTCCTGTTTGGTCATCAGGGCTATGAATATATTGACCTTGGCAGATTCTGGCAGATACTGCTCTTTGTCGGCCTGGTGTTGTGGCTGATCCTGATGCTGCGCGGTCTGTGGCCGGCTTTTTCCCAAAAAGGCCATCGCCGCCAGCTGGTGCTGCTGTTTGCCGGCGCTTCGACCGCTATCGGTCTGTTTTATGGCGCAGGATTTTTTTACGGTGCCAGGACCCATCTCACCATTATGGAATATTGGCGCTGGTGGGTTGTGCACCTGTGGGTTGAGGGGTTTTTCGAGGTGTTCGCCACCGTTGCCATCGCCTTTATCTTCACGCAACTGGGACTGATACGGGCACTTAGCGGTACCCGCGCGGTGCTTATTTCGTCGGCCATTTATCTGTTTGGCGGAATTCCCGGAACCTTTCATCATCTTTATTTCAGCGGTACTCCGATTTCAATAACCGCGGTGGGCGCAACGTTCTCGGCGCTTGAGGTGGTTCCTCTGGCTCTTATTGGCTACGAAGCCTGGGATACCTATCGGAAAACGTTTGTTGTCCACTGGATGGAAAAATATAAATGGCCCATCCGATTCTTCATGGGAGTGGCCTTCTGGAATCTTGTCGGTGCCGGTATTTTCGGTTTTCTGATTAATCCGCCCATTGCCCTCTATTACATGCAGGGGCTCAACACCACCCCTGTTCATGCCCATGCAGCCCTGTTCGGAGTCTACGGTTTGTTGTCGCTGGGGTTGATCCTCCTGGTTCTGCGGCGGTTGTACCCGGAGAATATATGGAATGAACGGCCGCTGGCCATAGCCTTCTGGGCAATGAACGGAGGTCTTGCCTTGATGATTGGTCTCAGCATACTGCCAATCGGGCTTGCCCAGACCTGGGTGAGTATCGAGTATGGGTTGTGGTACGCACGAAGTGCCGACTTTATGCAGCTGCCTTTTCTTGAAACCCTGCGGTGGCTGCGGCTGGTCGGCGATACCGTTTTTCTTGCCGGGGTGGGTATGCTTGCATACTTTGTCGCGGGCCTTATCACCGGCTGGTCGTACCAGACCGATCATGCCGGGAAAAAACTGGAATTATCGCCCTGGCAGGGAAAACAGCGTGATTTATCGAGCTAACCCGCTAACTTCGTGAAATATGCACCGTGACGAAAATGCCGGTCTGGGCTTACTGGGCGTGTAAGTCAGGCCGGCTTTGTCTGTTTGGTGCGGTGGGTGTTGCACCACGGTCGACTCTGTGATAAATTTTGTTCGACTATTAATTTCAACCAGCGGAAAAGACATGGAACTCACCTCGAAGCCCACAATACAAGAGGGGTATAAAGCCGAAACCTTTGACGGAGAAGTCATCCTCTATACGGTTGCGGGAACCAAGGCGGTTTATCTCAACGGGACGGCACAGCTCATCTGGCTCCTGTGTCAGCAGGACCTCAACGTCGGCGAGATCCAGGAGGCGCTGATCGAACAGTATCCGCAGCAGGCGGAGCAGATCAGAAGCGATGTGATTGCAACCCTGGAAGACCTGCAGGAAAAAGGGGTTATAACTCTTTTGGATCAGTAGTCCCATGCTTTGCGCACCGTTTCCCGGCAACCGGAAACGTTGTCTGCCGTCCGGAAGATATTTTCAACAATAAAACGTGCGCATGCTGCTCCCGTACTTCAAAGGAGGTGGCCGTCGCCCATTAATTTTTCGCTGTCCTTGTCGAGACATCGAGCAGGTAGTTGTCCAGGTTATGGTACAGCCGGTAGAGGCTGGCCAGAACGATATGCTCATGCTCTGTATGGTGGGACATCTCGCCGTCCGCTCCCCAGATCACCCCTGGTATTCCGCGATTTGCAAGGTGGCATGCGTCAGAGGCCCCATGTTCAAATCCCAGGATCGCCCCTCCGGAATGGGCCAGCAGCAGGTCGATGTATTTTGACGGCAGACTGGAGAACACCGGTGCACTTTCCAGAACTAAAACTTTTGACTGCACCGCTTTTTTTATATCTCCAAGAATTTCTTCAGGATCATCATTTTCAGTGTATCTTATGTCCAGGCTAGCCAGGGCTTTTTCCGGTACCATGTTGATGGAGCCGTTGCCCACCGTCAGGTTTGACAGTACCATGGTCTTGTGCCAGCGATCCTCCGTTGATCGGCTGAATAGCTCGCTTAGCTTTCGGTAGTCGCTTACCATCAGGTCAAAGGCGCTGTCTCCAAGCCACGGTCTTGCCGCATGCGCCGATTTCCCATGTGCTTCGAGCTGCAGCCTGATGATCCCTTTTTCCTTGTTGACAATAAGATCGGGGCCGCCGCCGTCGAGGGCGATGAAGAAATCGGTCTGGATCGCTTCACAGGCTTTTGCTGCCCCGTTTTTCCCGCCGATCTCCTCGTCTCCGGTCAGGAGCAGGCCGAAACAGATGTCGCTTTTGCTGCCGCCGTCCCTTGATATTCGCTTCAAATGTTCCCGGTACAGGATCAGGGAGAGGGCAACCGCATATTTGTCGTCGATGGCACCGCGGCCGAAAAGGCGGCCGTCTTCTACCCAGGGCCTGAACAGTGCTGGATTGATCGTTTCGACCACATCAAAGTGACTCATCAGCAGTACCGGGATTTTTCCTTCCCTTGGAAGGACGATTATGGACGGTACGCCTTGATGGTGCATTCGCCTGTGGGGGATAGAGTGGCTGGAGAGCCAGTGGTGGATGAAATCGGCGCAACGGTCTATTTCGTCTCTTTTCGAGTGGGTGGACGGTATCTCGATGAGTTCTGCGGTCAAATCAACAAGTTCTTGCTGCAGGGCGGTTTCCGGCAGCTTGTCGTGGTTGTCGATCTCTTCGCTGTAAAGTCGACGATAGTTCGAATCTGTTAAAGGCGATGGCGGTGTTTCGGATTTTTTCACGGAATTATTACATCAATAAGAGTGTGTGGCAGGAAAGTAGAACAGGTGCAGGGGTGTCTTTGTCGCTGTTTTGCCGGGAATTTATAGGTTAACAAGATTCTTAATCCAAGATCATTGCTGTCCAAAACAGGACAGAGTTGAAAACTGTTCGTTGATTTTACGGGGATCACAGAGTGCAAAACCCGCATTTTCAAAACCAGGTTGCTCTTTTTCATTTTGCTATCCTTGTCGGCTGTCCAAATCCTGGCAGTCGAAGTTGCACCCCTGGAATATCTGGTGGATGGCCGAAAGGATCATGTAGCCAATCAACCAGGTCCCTATAAGTGAAGAGATTCAGGCGCAACATGGTTGCCAGGTTTGACATTGACCACCCGAATTTCGACAGATGATGTAGGTATTTCAGTAAAAGCAAGGCGATA
>NZ_FNJI01000001.1 GCF_900104445.1 Desulforhopalus singaporensis
GAAAGCACCAACGGGAAGTTGAGAATTTTCTTTCTTCCACCATACGCACCAGAGCTGAATCCTGATGAGCATGTATGGAATTATCTGAAAAATCATAATATCGGTCGTCAGACCACCACCAAGTGCGTGGGACCTGTATAAAAGAATTATGAAGGTGATGCGCTCACTTCAGCGTAGTCCCGAGATAGTAAAGTCGTTCTTCCAGCATCCATGGACGAAATACTCGCTCGTGTCTACTGATTAACGTTCGTATTAATAGCCTGACAATTAGCTTGTAAGCGTATTGCCACAATGTTACTGAACAACCAACGACTTGAAGTTGACGGGTTTGCTATTTGGCTGAAACCGACTAAAGTTTAATCTGTTTGCTCTATAAAACTCATGGTTCATTACGATCTTCAGTTGACACTTATAGCTGGCAGCCTTTATAAATTATTAAGCGCCAGGATCGGCAATGGGTACGACACTGCTGAAACAAGCCGTATCTTCAGGGATTTTATTGAGGTCCCGGCCATTATCGCTTTGACCCAAAATCCTATCAAGCGAGCTTGCGAAAAAGAGCCTGCAATTCCCTCTTGCTTACCGCAGGCTTTGCTGAAACGGATATCGCGATCCCTTGACTGGAAAACAAGCGGCTACAATTTTCCTTCGGATAGAATTCGTGGTGATAACTCAATAAGTTAACGTGGAAATCCAGGCTAAGATCAGAGAAAGTATCAGCTATTACGCCAGCTTAGCTTAGACTATTGTTAAAGACAGTGCTTTTGCTGGGTATATTTGATGCAGAGATCATAATTGCAGCTCGAATTGATTGAATGGAACCAGCTGCGCAGCCACTATTACTATTTATCTCACAGAAAAAGCAATTGGAACGGCTCCTTTTATCCGTATCTTGTGTTGTAGGGCTAATGCTTCTATAAAAGATGGCTAGAATGGTGTTGCTACGGGTCAATAAAACGATCCTTAATTAATATTTCTCTACGTTTTGAATTTTATTGTTAAGAAAGGCATAAAAATGAGCAAAACTTTCGTTTCTGTTGAAAAAGCTTTAGATATCCTTACTACGTTTGATTTTGAGCATCCAGAGATATCCGCTCAAGAAATATCCGATCGTCTAAGTATTCCTCTAAGCAGTGTTTACAAATACCTTGAGATCCTTTCGAGAAAAGGTTTTTTGTCCAAAAGTCCCGATTCAAAAAAATACATTCTAGGCTTGACTATTTTTCAAATGTTAAATGTTTGTATTGTAGGGAAAAAGTTAATTGATATAGCTTTGAGCGAGATGGAACTTCTCCGCGAAGAAACCGGGGAAACGATTTACTTGACAGTGCCTAAAGGTTGGGAGGTTATGTGTCTGGAAAAGGTGGACAGCAAAAGACTGATCAAACTTAGCATTAACAGGGGGGAGACCAAGCCTATTTATGCAGGGGCGGATGGGAAAGTGGTTCTGGCCTACCAAGACCAATCGTTTATAGAGGAATTCTGCGAGGTGGTCACTTTTCAGAAATTTACAGAAAATACTCCAGTTGATTGCGATCAATTACTAGAGCAGATCGAAACGATCCGTGAACATGGATTTGCTTATTCTGACTCGGAACTTGACGAAGGTGCCATCGCTGTGGCGGCACCGATTTTCGACCATAAAAAAAAGCTGGCTGCGGTTCTCGCAATTGCTGGTCCCAAGGATCGTGGGTCGGACGCAAAAGTGTCTCGGTGGGCCGAGTTGGTCATGGAAAAATCACAGAAAATTTCTCGTAACCTGGGTTTTCGTGGCCGGAAAATCACTTGAAGAAAAGGCAGTTGGTGTATTGGATGGAGGGAAGAGCTTGAATGTTACTGATAAACGTTTTTAGGCATATATAGTACAGAGCTGTATTTTCAATGGCACATTAGTGGTCTACCAAAACAAAATCCGCCTCAGATAACCTAGACTGAGGCGGAGTTTTAACATTTTAAGCTAATGTCTTGCCGACGTTGGCTTTTTGCAAGATCATCGCCGTTCCGGGATGCACTTAGTTCGTCTTTTTCCCAGAGGATTTCATTTTTAAGCTAGACAATACCTTCTCCGGCGAAAGAGGAAGGCTGTTGATCCTGGTGCCGGTTGCGCTGCATACTGCGTTGGCAACAGCCGCTGCGGTAGGGATACAGGTCGCCTCACCGACTCCTCGGGCGCCAAAAGGACCTTTGGGTTCGGGCACCTCAACTATGATCGGGTGGATTTCGGGCATGTCCGCAGCCGTCATCATTTTGCAGTCAAGGAATGTTGGGTTCAGGGTTTTCCCATTCCTGGTAATGATGTTCTCTGTCAAAGCAAAACCAAGGCCCATTTGCACCCCCCCCTGAATCTGGCCTTCAATGTTCACTGGATTGATTGATTTGCCAACATCGTGGGCAGCCCATATATTGAGTACCTTGACTAATCCCGTCTCGGGATCTACTTCCACTTCTGCTACGTGTGTGGCAAATACAAAAATATTTACTGCTTCGCTCTGGCCGGTTTCAGGATCCATTGGCACCGATGTGGTTATACAATCACCGGTCCCAATAGTCGTCTGGCCATAAGGCCGGTGCATTTCCATGACCACATCTTTAAAGAAACCGAGTGATTTGCTCTGCCCTTGGTGAAATATCTCACCCTGCACAATTTGCAGATCTTCTTCTTTAACTTGCCATTTTTCCGAGGCCCTCTTTAGGATTTTCCTCTTCGCGTCCATGGCTGCCGACATAACTGCATTTCCCGCAACAACTGTAAGTCTGCTGGCATTCGCTCCATACATATCGACTGGAGAAATATCCGTGTTCGGTGCTTCGACCCAACAGTTTTCGTATTTGACCCCCAATGTCTGGGCGGCAATTTGTGCCAGAGTCGTCCTTACCCCCTGGCCAACATCTGGCGCACCGGTTAAAACCACCACGGTTCCGTCTTCGTTGAGCTTGACAACGGCACTGCTGTAATCATGCCTTCCTGCCGCACCACTGGAGTAAACCATCGAAGCTATGCCGAATCCGCGATTTTTTTCCTTGGACTTCCATTCATACCCGGAGATCTTCTTAGCAGCTTTTAGGGTTTCTTTAAAACCTATCCCGACACATTTTTGCCCATTTGCTGTTACGCTCCCTTCTTCAAGGGCATTGATCATCCGGATCTCGTAGGGATCCACCCCGATCTTCTCGGCGATCCTGTCAAGCTGAGATTCACCTGCAAAGCTGACCTGAGGGACTCCAACGCCCCGCATGACTCCACCAACCTGCTTGTTCGTGTAGACTCCTACGGCATCCAACCAAACATTTTCTATCTCATAAGGTCCTGCAGCCATGAGTGATGCGTATCGCAGAACCCCTTCTCCCAGGTCGTTGTAAGCACCCATGTCCTGAATCAATTCGATTTTTCGGGCAAGAATTTTTCCTTTGGAATCGACTGCGGTCTTGTAGGTCATGGTAAACGGATGCCTGACGGTCGACGCGGTAAATTCCTCTTCCCTGTCAACAACAATCTTTACCGGCCGTCCAGATTTTTTGGACAGAAGGATGCAAGACGGCTCAGTCATCAAGTCCTGTTTTCCGCCAAAAGCCCCCCCTACATTATTGAGGACAATTTTTAGTTTGCTCATTGGGAGTTGCAGTCCCCGACTGAGCAGGAAACGGTTGTTGAAAGGCGCATTGCTGCTGGACCAAATGGTTGTCTTCCCTGAGGAGTCACACTGTGCTACCGAAGCGTGAGTCTCGATGGGGCAGTGGTCAACCATTTGAGTCTGGTAGGTATCTTCAAAGATATGTTCAGCGGAGGCAAAGGCCTTCTCGACATCTCCCTTTCTTATCTTTCGTGTCGCCGCTATATTCCCGGGACGATCTTCATGGATCAAGGGTGCATCCAACTTCAGAGAGTCCTGAGGGTCAAACAAGCCTGGTAGTTCTTCATATTCGACCTCAATCAGGGCCAGAGCATCTTCTGCGATTTCTATATCTGTGGCTGCAACAGCTGCTACTATGTCGCCATGGTAGCGCACCTTTTCTTTTGCGAAAAACTGCCAGTCGTCGGTGTACATGCCAAGCTTGAGGTCTGGCGCATCCCGCCAGGTGACAACCGCTTTAACCCCAGGTAGCTTTTCAGCCTTGCTGGTGTCGATGTCCAGAATTCGGGCGTGAGCGTGTTTGCTCCTGAGGATTTTTCCGAATAACATTCCGGGAAGGTAAATGTCTGCAGCAAACAAGGCTTCACCCGTTGCTTTAATGGAAGCATCGATTTTCGGAACGGAGTTGCCGACGATTTCTTGTTTTTGATCCAGAGCCATTTGGCCTCTATCCATTTTCATGGCATCCTCCTTTCAGCTGTCCGGCAACCTCCTGGACCGCTTCGACAATCTTAGTGTAACCAGTGCATCGGCAAAGATTTCCGGCCATCTCCTGGCGAATTTCCTCGGCAGAGGCATCAGGGTTTTTGTCTAGCAGACTTTTGGCTGTCATGACCATGCCGGGGGTACAGAAGCCGCACTGAATGGCGCCCTTTTCAATAAATGCTTTTTGCAGGGGATGAAGTTCCGTCCCCCGGGATAACCCTTCAATGGTGGTTATTGTTTTCCCATCTGCAGCGACTGCCAACATTAAACAGGAATTGACAGGCTTTCCGTCCACGAGGACCGTACAGCTCCCACACTCGCCTTCACCGCAACCTTCCTTGGAGCCGGTCAAAAACATTTTATCTCTCAGCACCCGAAGCAATGTCCAGCGAGGCTCGACTGTCAGTGATACCGGTTCCCCATTCACCGTAAAGGTAATATTTTTATTCATCAATCATCTCCTAAGCAAAAGAAGCGAGCTGCACAATGGCTCGTTTAGTGAAAGTAGAAACCATCTCGCAGCGGTAGTCCGCAGAAGCGCGCACGTCTGAAATTGGCGACGCTTCCTGAGCCGCAAGCTCTGCAATACGATCTAGGGGGAACTCGTTAAACGTTTTCCCCACAAGCAGCTTTTCAGTCATTTTAGCTCGCAGTGGAGTTGGCCCTACCGCGCCAAGTGCGATCCTGGCCTGCTGGCAACGACCTGTTGGCTGTTCAAATAAGAGTGTCACCGCCACGCCGACAACCGCACAGTCCATGGCCCTTCTCGGACCGTGTTTCAAATAGACCTGTTGCGTCCCACTGGTGGGGGTGGGGACGAAAATCTCTGTCAGAATTTCCCCTTTTTCAAGATTGACAATACCTGGTCCGACAAAAAATTCTTCAAGTGGCAGCGTTCGAAGATTCTCATGCCCAGCAATGGTCACGATTGCATTCAGAGCCAGCAACCCTGGTGCCATATCAGCGGACGGAGCGGCATTACAGATATTGCCTCCCACTGTGGAGAGATTTCTTACCTGGGCAGAGCCGATTGATCTTGCCGCACTGCAGAGCATGGGTAATTTGCTCTGCATCCCCTTATGATCTGAGATGTCTGCGAGCAACGTTGCGGCTCCAATTCTGAACCCTTCTTCGTTTTCAATAATCGAATCTAAGCCTTGAATCGTCTTGACGCTGACCACATGACTTGGAGCTTTCGCTCCACGATTCATTTGAACCACAAGGTCGGTTCCTCCGGCAATAAGCTTGGCGTTATCGCCAAGCTCGGCCATCATGAGGCAGGCTTCTTCGACTGTTTTAGGCTCATGATAATGGAATTGTTTCATTTGTTAGTCTCCCTGTTTTGAATCAGCCAGAGTGTCTTTTACAAGATTCTAAATATTGGAAAATTCCAGACTGCACCTTATCGATCACATTCATTTTCAGAATTACTTTGCTTTTGAAATCCACACTAAATCGATAAATTATCATATAACGATAATGTAATATCATAATGTGAAAATATAGCATCGGCTTGTTCGTATGTCAAGCAAAACAAGCCCATCTTTCGACCTACCTCACACAGCCCGGGACCGATTCATCACACACCGCCATGCCATCTCAATAGAGGCCGTTGTTACAGTCCGTCTCATGGCCGTTATCGGCAATCCAACAAAATGCAATTAGGTGACAAGCTGTTCTTTATTGAGCAAGCAATTTCAAAACCTGAGAAGATGGAGTCATGAAAACAAAAAATAGATACAGTCCCGAGGTTGGAGAGCGAGCTGTTCTCTTAGTTATCAAACAGCAACAAGATTATCCTTCACGTTGGACAGCCATAAGCTCCATAGCTAATAAAATTTGCTGCACGCCTGCCAGCCACAGGTTGTTTGTTTATCAACCAGCCTGTATCTCTGGGTGATTCATTTGTTTGACCGGTTAAAAGGCTGGATTGGGACTTGTCAGTGTAATCTGTAAGGGGCGATCTGAGTTTCTGCAGTTAATTCCACAGGAAGTATGGAGCCAGGAAAATATAGCGCAAACATTGGTCATGGGTTGTTTAGCGCCAATCGACACGGTCATATCTGTCTGTGAAACTATGTATAATCACAAGGAATCCTCGTGTTCCTGCAAGAGCGCTTAAATTGATTTTGCTGCCAAGAGTTAATATCATATGGTTATGATGAGTAGTTTTGTACGCAAAATGAGAAAGGTTTGGTTGATATGGCTTGCGGAGGTGGCTGCCGAGAAACCTGACGACAAGGAAGCAGGCTATGAACTCCTCGAATATTTATGAAGCATTTCTAAATGATATCCGCTTCAACTGCGAGGTATCCGATGCCAGGGATCATGGCATCTACTCAATGTGCATGATGATTCTTCGGCTGCGCAACCTGTATAAATGGGAAAAAAATCTGGAACCATGGCATGAACCTGAGCCTTCTGTGCTGCTCGACTGGATTGAGACAAAGGAACACCTTTGGCATCAGTGTGCTGATAATAAGTATCGAGATCTGAGCCTGGGCGGCATCCGGTTCGATCCTTTTGCGACCTGCGAGGCGAATACGTTTCTTGCGGATTCCGGTCTGTTTTATGGCGCCGGATATGGCCGGGCAATGAAGACGGTGTTTTTTGTCGGAGAGATACGTAATTCTTCCGTTGTCCAAGAGGTTCCTCTCGTCGTCATAGGCAGGGAACTGGTACGGGAAATGGCCGGGGCCATGGCTTTTGTCCAGGACGGGGTCATTGTAGTCAGGAGGGATTTGCTACGTTTTTTCTTCTGGGATCAGTTGCAGGAGATGCGTTCATCCTGCCGACGTCCTTTTCTCTATGCTCTTGACAGCTACGGTCTGCGCACTGGGGACAAGCTGGACCAGCAACGGTTGAAACAGCGGCTGGATACAGTTGTCGACCAGGAGATGGATATGTTTGTCTATCACGAACTGGGAGAAAAACTCGATAAATCTCTTGCTCCGGCAAGTCTGCAGACCCTTGTGCGTCGGTTTCCCGGTTCTGTTACCGAATTTGTTGTCCGTGCCATCAAGGATTTGCTTGCTGACACCCATCCAGAGGGGCTGCTCGCAAGATTCATAGATGGCAGGCGTCATTCCGGTATCGGTTTTTATGTCGGTTTCCTGGACGGCCTTCGGGAAAAGCTGTTTCCGGAAATTGTTTCTGCCTGGAACCAGTTCGCTGCCGGCGGTGACTGGAACCATATTGAGCAGGCGCGCGTTGCAAGCAGGAAAAAGTGTTTGATCCTGGCGGAAAAGATCGACACTATCGCCCACAGGTCGAGTTTTCTTGCCGATTCTGCCGTGCAGGAGGAGTTGGCAAAAGAGATCCTGGTTCCCCTTGGTCTGAAAGAAAAATCCGCCGGGTAAATAGATATCCGGCGGATTTTTACAACGGGCTCCATACTCTGACTTGAAAAAGATCAGCGAACTGATCTCGCCGCAGCCTGATCATTGGCATTATTGATTCAGGATGGGCATGGTCTGGATTGTCGGTACAAACAGTTCAAAGCGGCCTGGAGGTGGTTTTATCTCAGGAGAGTTGAGTGAAAAAACTGACCGCTTCGACTGTTTGTTTTCTATCGATAGTTATCCCTTCATATCCATGGGGATATCGCCCAGTCCTCTATCGATATCAGTTGTCAACCCGGTAATTGTCCTGCTGTACCCGTCTTTTTCCAGTGTCAGGGTAAAGGATCTGTTGTCTTTGAGGTTCTCCAGCCAGAAGTCACCGAAGTTGTTGGTCGTTTCGGTAAAGACCTCTCCCGATTCCTCGTCGGTGAGGGTGCAGGAGGCGCCTATAATGACCTCCTTGTCGTTGGGTTCGTAAAGCGTTCCGGCAATGAATTTTTTCGGCAGCCCTTTGTAGTAGACACGAGACTTGGTTCCGGCCTCGGTACGATACGGTTCGGCTTCGGCTATGAAGTCGGCAAAGTCTGATTCTTCACCGAAACGGATCGCCTCTGTCGGGCACTGGTCTACGCAGCGCGGTTCCGTCCATTCTTCTGGGTCGCTGTCACGCAGGTGACTGCAGCCTGTGCATTTCTGGGCAAGGTTCAGCTGGTCGTTGAAGAAAATTGCGTTATGGGGACAGGTGTCGGCGCAAAGTTTGCAACCGATGCATTTTTCCGGATCGATGATAACCATCCCGTCATCTCTTTTGTAGATGGCCTCGGCTTTGCACTCTTCCATGCAGGGCGCATCGTCGCAGTGGTGGCAGAGGTTGGGAACGTATGAAACCCGTACCTGGGGAACGTGGCCGCGCACCTTTTCCGCAAGGCCGATCCAGAACTGGCCGGTATCGGGCTGAGGCCGCGCGTACGGCATCCAGTCATTGCCCACATGTTCGTCTTTGCAGGCAATCTGACAGCAATAGCATCCATTACAGACTGAGAGATCGATTACGAATACTTTCATTATTTGTCACCTCCATCGTCTATCCAGGCCTCGACGCGAAGTCCCGCAGCCGGATCGTATTTTCTTGCAAAAGCCTCGGGGAAGTCCCGTCTCCAGCCATCCATTTCCTCACCGGTCACCTTCTGAACCTCTACCAGGTAGCCTCCGCCGATCTGACCGACACAGTTATCGCTGGTAATGGCGCCAGGGGTAATGGTGTTGATGGCGCCGCCGCGTTCAATTTCCCCGGTCTTGATCGGGTCGTGACGTGCCCCGTGGTCAATGTAGGCAACCCCTGGCCGGAGACGTTCGGTTACATAGGCACCGGCAAGTACTATGCCCCGCTCATTGTAGATTTTGACGATATCGCCGTTCTTGATGCCACGTTTTTCAGCTTCACTTGGGTGCATCCAGCACGGTTCATACTTGTACCCGTCAGGGCCCGTCACTTTCATCGTCGGGGTCTCCCTGGTCCAGGTTATGTCGTCGCACTGGGCGTGTACCCGCCATCTGCCGTGGTTGGACATAACCAGCAGCGGAAACACTCTGGCCCGATGGCTCGAAAGCCGCTCGTCATGGTTGTGGCTTTTCTCTATCCATCTCGGGATAGGACCGCGTTCCTTATCGTTCGGGAACGCCTTGGCCAGCGCTTCCGAGTAGAATTCGAGTTTGCCCGTCGGGGTGGTAAGCGGATGCTTTTCCGGATCTTCGTAGAATTTCCGGAATCCCGGAGGATCCTGGTCCCAGTCTTCCGCCGTGGGATAGATCCAGTAGCCTTTTTCCTTAAGCTCTTCCCAGGAGACCAGTTTTTCGCCGCCCATATACCCCCAGATAGCCTTTTGCAGGTCCGCAGTGGTTTTGCCGCCGGTCATCTCTTCTTCCATCCCCTCGAACTTCTTGGCGACTTCACGAACACATTCCGCGTCGCTTTTCGACTCGCCGATCGGTTCGATGGCTTTTTCTGTAATCATGATGTTGGGTTGCATGGTTCCCTGGCGGATATTGGTGACGATATCGTCCACTTCCATGTAGGTGTTCGCCGGCAGGACTATATCGGCATAGACGCAGTCGTTTTCAAACCACGGATGTTGTGCCACAAAACACTCGATCTGCGGACTTCTCATGGCTATTTCCGTCTCGTGGCCGTAGTTCCAGCAGGTGATGCGGCAGGGGCTGTCCGCCCATATCATATGGATCGGCGAACCTTTCTTTTCCGCCTCTATCGGGTACGTATACTTGATAAACTGGTCGGCAACGAGCGCGTTCTGCGCGCCGGTTCCAAAAAACGTGATCGGTTCATCGGAGAGAAAAGCGTTTTGGATCAAAGTCTTGGGGATGACCTGTTCCTGCCAGGCGGAGACCGCGCTGAGAACCGGCAGGGCCAGCTGTTCCTCGATTTCCGGATTCCAGAAGAACGTACCGCCGAGCCCCTCAGCCCTTGGTAACCCGAAGTAGGTCCACTGGTGCTGGTGCACCCCGGGGCCGCCCAGTCCCTGCATGCCGAGCATTATACACTCAAGCCGCGCAGGTTCGTGGGAAAAGGGACCGCGGATGAAGCCGCCGCCGAAATAGTGGGCGATGGATGTGGTCTTGGCCCCGAATTCTCTTGCCAGGGCCTTGATGGTCCACTCCGGCACTCCGCATTTCGGCGAGGCCCATTCGGGAGTTTTCGGGACGCCGTCTTCCTTGCCGAGGACGTAGTCAGCGACCTTGTCCATGCCTACGGTATGGGTCTTGACATACTCCTTGTCATAGGTTCCTTCGGTGAGCCATATATAGATGATGGCAAGCTGCATGGCAGCGTCCGTATTGGGCAGGATCGGGATCCATTTGTCGGCGTGGATTGCTGCACCATAATTACAGTCCGGGCAGACATATACCTGGTCGATTCCCGCTTCGGTGAGGAAATAGCAGAGACGGCTGGCAAATTGGCCGACAAAACCCCAGGGGGTCGTTTCCGGGTCACAGCCCCAGAACAGGACCATGTCGGAATGCTCGATGGTGTCCTTGATGATGTTGGCCGCCGGATACATGATGCCCTGGGCGCCTTGTCCCCAGACATGTTTTGCTCCCCAGTACCATCCTTCCCAGCTGTCTGGGTTGCGTACCTGAAGGGTGAATCCGCCCAAGTATTCGAGCAGGACGCCGGGGTGGCCGTGGGGGGTGTTGATGGTCTTGCATTCGCCGTGGCCGTCGCCTTGCATCAGGATGGCGTTGTAGCCGTATTTTTCGTGTACTCTCCTGATTTCACTGGAGATCAGTTCAGCCGCTTCGTCCCAGGAAATACGGACAAATTTACTCTTGCCCCGGTTCTGCGGATTACGTTCACCGTTGGGGTCCCAATCGATCCTTTTCATCGGGTAGGGAACCCGGTTGGGGGAATAGACCCTCTTCTTGTACGCGAGAGAAAAGGGGCCGGGGAGAGATTTCCATGTAGGCTCGATGGTTTTCCCGTTCCGCTCCATCTTCCACTGCCGGATGTCTTCTTTCTTGTATTTCCAGCCGTATCGCAAGGGGCGGACGCGCACGATCTTCCCGTCCTTGACATCCACCATGCCCTCGGCACCGCCTCCGAAATATCCTCCGAGGCCGAGTGATCTCAAAACAGTTTTGTCTTTCGTTTTAACTGGGCGCATAGATTGATTTCTCCTCTGGTTTTAGGCAACATTTACCGGTGAGTTTGCGCAACTGGAGTGGTAGCATCAATAATTATGCAACTGTGAAAGCATCTTCGCAAATTATCGAGGCTATCATTGCTGTCCGCACCGTCAAATGTATGTTAAATTGCATGTAATCCAAAAAGGCAAAAGTCAACATGTTGTGTCGTTGTAGCTAACCATAACGCTCCGAGGCAGTAGCCGCTGTCAAGCCGCCGCTCGTTGCAAAAGTGGCCGCCGGGTAGATTCGGGGAAAAACCCCGTTTTGTACCCGCCTTACTCGTCTCCTGTATGATCTTGTCCCCGGTGCTGCAATAAAACAGGGTCGACAAGAATATGTTGCCGTCGCTGGAACGGTGTTATGTTTTTATACGTGAAGCTTGACTCTAATTGTATTTTATATTACATGTTATATGGTCGATGTCAAGGTGTAATTGGGCAGGAAAACGTAAAAAGTTGCGACAGTTTGCAGGTAAGCCTGATTCCGGATAGAAGGAGGTGATTTTGAAACGAAATAAGAATCTGACATTCAAGGTTTACGGTAAAATCATAGAACTGATGATGAACTATGAGCTGGTGCCCGGTCAACGTCTTGTATTTATAGATCTGGCCAGACAGTTGAAGGTAAGCCGGACTCCTGTTAACAACGCCCTGAGTATCCTCGCACAGGAGGGCTATCTTGATTTCGTGCCGAACCAGGGGTACTCGGTTCACCGTCTCTCCAGGCCAGAAGCAGAGGATTTGTACGATATCCGTGATGCGCTGGAAGCTGATTTTATCGTGAAAGCGGTGCGAAATGTGTCAGACGATGGCCTGCGGAAAATCGAGAAGTGCAAAAACGATTATGAAAACCTCCTGTCAACGCGCGTCGATCGAAAACTGTTTATTATCGACACCGAGTTTCATCTGGCGATACTGTCGATGGCAAAAAACGATGTTCTCCTCAACAGGTACAAAGAGCTCTGCCACAAGATCTTTCTCCGTATCAGTATCGAAAACCTAATAGTCGACAGAATCAGGGATATTGTCCGGGAGCATGACATGCTTTTTCGGACGATACGAGACAGGGATGTGGATGGTGCGCGGGATCTTGTCAGGATGCACCACCAGAACTCGAAACGCTCCCTGTTCCCTTTGATTTTTCCGGAATACGCAGGAGCTTGACCGCGGCAGGGGGCGGTAGGGGAGCCTGTCTTGTCAATTTTTGCTTAAGCTGTTTTCTGCGGGCGGGCTGTGAAAACAAACGTATTCCTGTGACTCAAGACCTTCTTCGGTTACGTAAAAGGAACAAATAACCCGTTTGATAAATAAGCCAAATGGAATAAGTTACCACTGTCCAAACAAACAGTCGGTTGACGACCGGGTTGCAGAACAAAATCAAAACGGAGGAGGTAAGATGAAAAAAGCTGTTATTGTCAGCGGGTGCCGTACAGCTGTAGGCGCATTCGGCGGGGTGTTGAAGGATGTTTCGGCGGTTGATCTTGGCGCAACTGTTTTGCAGGAGACGATGAAAAAGGCCGGGCTGCGCCCGGGGCTGGGTGATGATATAGTGAAAACCGCGGTGTCCAGGCTGGACAGCAGCGACCGTACAGAGCTTGAAAAGCGGTATGACCAGTGGGATGGCGGCGCCCCGGAGGTCGCGGTGGACGAGGTTATCATGGGCAACGTTCTACAGTCGGGGCTGGGGCAGAATCCGGCTCGTCAGGCGATGATCAGGGCCGGGATAAACAAGGAGACGCCGGCTTTTTCTCTGAACAAGGTGTGCGGGTCGGGGCTGAAGGCCATAGCTCTTGGGGCCCAGTCTATTATGACCGGACAGTCGGAGGTGGTACTGGCTGGCGGCCAGGAGAACATGAGCCAGGTCCCGATGGCCTTGATGAAGGGGCGGTGGGGGCATCGGATGGAGGTGACCGGTGTCGGCGAAGTGCACGACCTGATGGTGTATGATGGTCTGTATGAAATTTTTTATGGTTACCATATGGGAGTGACAGCAGAAAATATCGCATCACTTTACGACATCAGCCGCAACGACCAGGACCGGCTCGCCTGTCTGAGTCATGAAAGAGCGATTAGGGGAATCAGGGAAGGAGTTTTCCAAGATGAGATCGTTCCGGTCAAGATCTCCACGCGAAAGGGTGAGGTCGTTGTCGATCGAGACGAACGACCCATGGAGACCTCGATGGAGAAACTTGGCAAACTGCGGCCGGTATTCGCCAAAGATGGCACTGTTACCGCCGGTAATGCCTCAGGTATCAATGACGGAGCTGCTGCGGTTTTGCTCATGAGTGAGGAAAAAGCCGAACAGCTCGGGCTGAAACCTTTGCTGACCATTGAGAGTTTTGCTGCAGGCGGACTCGACCCTGCTTACATGGGGCTTGGCCCGGTACCGGCAATCCGCAAGGCCCTTGACCAGGCGAAAATGACCCTTGATGATATCGAGATGATCGAGCTCAACGAAGCGTTTGCAGCGCAGGCCATAGGGTGCATGATTGAACTGGGAATAGATGTCGAGAAACCGAACCGCTATGGCAGTGGAATATCGATGGGCCATCCGGTGGGATGTACCGGAGCCAGACAGATGGTGGCCACCATGAACCAGATGCACCGTAATAATCAAGGCACCGGCCTGATCAGTATGTGTATCGGTGGCGGCATGGGAATGGCGATGGTGGTGAGCAATCGTTCTTGATCCGTATTTGCGGCTGCGCATTTTTTTTTTTGCTCCGGCAGGCGTTGTCCTCCCGGAGCAAAATCGTCAACAAATCGAGATAAGTGCAGCTGTTTTAAACGATCGTGTTGTGGTGGATTTTCACTTATTTAAACGTTGACAAAACTTTTTTTACATGTAACATTGTATTATATATATTCGCACATTTTAGGCGGAACCCGTGGTATATACTTCTATTCAATTGACATCGAACTGTCGGTGAATGTTTAATAAGACCACAATAACAACTCTCAAGATCAAGGTCGGACATGTTCTGTTCGCATTTTGTATTTTCTAACTTTATCACTGTTTACAGCAAAATCCGCAGAGAAATTCGCCTGACAGGTTCGCGGCATGATTGCGGCGTGATGGCCTGGTTGTCGTATCATGAGTTTGCGTATTAAGTACGAGGCGGCTGGTGCGGACGGTGCATCGGCTGCAGCATAATATCTGGAATCAGAAAAAAAACGGAGGGTGGTGACGGCTTGAGCACCATGTTGTCCGGACCAAATATTCCCAACAACAGAGGGAGGAGTCACAGGCAGGAAACATTTGGCAAAGGCTGGTTAACAGCACATATCATCAATTTAGGGAGGCTGCACATGAAGAGAATGGTCTTGTCCGGTTTAACGGTTATAGCAATTTTTTCCTTGCTCGTCGTCACACCGGTTTTCTCACAGGCGAAGTCGATAACGCTAAAGTACGCCAGTTTTTTTCCACCCACCCACATTCAGTCGCAACTCGCTGAGTCATGGTGCAAGGAGGTTGAAAAACAGACTGAAGGACGTGTCAAGGTGCAGTTGTATCCCGGCGGTAGTCTGTTGAAGGCAAAGCAGACCTATGACGGTGTCGTGGATGGTATTGCCGATGTCGGCTTCACAGTGCTCGCCTATACCCGCGGGCGTTTTCCGGTAACCGGGGCGCTGGACCTTCCTTTCGGCTATCCTTCGGGCAGGGTTGCGACCTCCGTTGCAAATGACCTTTACAATGCCCTTCACCCCAAAGAGTTCGATGACACTCACCTCCTTTATCTCCATGCTCATGGACCGGGCTTCATCAATACCCGGGAGAAAGCCATAACCAATCTCGAGGATCTCAAAGGTCTGCGGATCCGTTCCACCGGGATGAGCGCCGAGATGGTCAAGGCGCTCGGGGCAACGCCGGTTGCGATGGGAATGGGCGATGCCTACCAGAGCCTGCAGAAGGGCGTTGTCGACGGCAGTGCCCACCCCATGGAAGCCAATGGCGGCTGGAAACTTGGTGAAGTCACCAGGTATACCGCCGGATGCTACGCCTCTGCCTATACCACGACCTTTATAGTCACCATGAATAAGGACAAGTGGGAATCGCTGGATAAAAAAGACCAGGATATTATTACTGAAATCAACAAGGTCTGGCTGTTGAAACACGGCGATGCGTGGGACAGCAGCGACCTGGGCGGCCTGAAATTTGCCCTTGAGCAGGGAGGCTCCATCAAAGGGATCGATCCGGAGGAGACCAAGCGGTGGCAGGCTGCGGTCAGTCCGGTTATCGACAGCTATGCAGCCGAGCTTGACAAGAAAAACCTCAATGGCGCAAAAGTGGTTGAGATTATAAGAAATTCGCTCAAAGCCCATATGTAAGTCGCCGTCAGTCACGGCAGGAGAGGTAACGGGGAATGGCATCCTGGCGGTGTCATTCCCGTAACATGTCGCGTACAACGGAGATACAATCCGACAATGGAATCGGTTCAGAAAATGTTGGAGTTTGTGTTAGGCAAGCTCAAGATGGTTGGTGCCGTCTTTCTGTTTGGTATGGCACTGTTGACCTGTGCGGATGTTATAGGACGGCTCTTCAAGTATCCTATCTTCGGATCCGTCGAATTGGTCAGTTTCATGGGCGGAATAGCTATTGCCTGTTCACTGCCCTTTACCCACCACGAGCAGGGACATATCGGTGTGGAGCTTTTTATCCGCAAGTTTTCCACCAATATGAAAAACTGGATTGGGCTGTGCACTGAAACCATGAGCCTGGTGCTGTTTGTCCTTGTCGCCTGGCGAATGTTTGTCTACGCCGAAAAGATGATGGAATCCGGCGAGTTGTCGATGAATCTGCAGCTGCCTGAATATATTATTATCTATATCCTTGCCGGGGGGTTTCTGATCTTTGTCCTGACGATAATTAATAGCATGCTCAAAACAATTTTAAAGTTGATAAAATAATGACCCCATCAATAATCGGTATTACCGGAATTGTGATTATGGTCGCGATTTTCATGACCCGCATGCCGGTCGCCTACGTCATGGCCATGGTAGGTTTTGTAGGTTTCTCCATCATGAGTTCGACCAAGGGCGGGTTGAATCTGCTGGCCAAGGATTTTTATGAGGTTTTTTCCTCTTATGGCCTGACGACCATCCCTCTTTTTATTTTAATGGGACAGCTCGCATTTAACGCAGGGATCAGTTCAAAGCTTTATTCTTCTGCTTATAAATTTTTAGGCCATACCAAAGGCGGATTGGCCATTGCCACCGTGTCGGCCTGTACCGCATTTGGCGCCGTTTGCGGGTCGAGTGCGGCAACGGCGGCGACCATGGCCACTGTCGGACTCCCCGAGATGAAAAAGTTCGATTACAAGGATGAGCTGGCAGCGGGATCCGTTGCGTCGGGTGGAGGCCTGGGCATGATCATGCCTCCCAGCGTGGTCCTTATCGTCTACGGCATCCTGACCGAACAGTCCATAGGAAAGCTCTTTATGGCGGGCATCCTGCCAGCTATACTGGTGACGGTGCTCTTCATTCTTACGGTAATTATCTGGTGCGCCCTGTCGCCTGAACAGGGGCCGAGGGGGGAGTCGTTCACCTGGATGGAAAAGTTGAAATCCCTCGGCGGCATGGGTGAGACCATGGCCGTTTTTGCTCTGGTCATGGGAGGACTCTTTTTCGGGCTGTTCACTCCGACGGAAGCCGCGGCAGTCGGGGTTGTGGGAGTCCTGGTGGTTTCTCTTGTCCGCCGGCAGCTGACCTGGGAGCGGTTTGTGGACGCTCTGTACGAGACTCTTAAAACCTCCTGCATGGTCCTGATGTTGATTGCCGGGGCGACCGTTTTCGGCAAATTCCTGGCGGTGACGAGGATTCCCTATGATATAGCCGAATGGATCGGCAGTTTTGACCTGCCTCCGCTGCTCATCCTCGGCATGGTGGTGCTGGTATATTTTGTCGGCGGCTGTTTCATGGACTCACTGGCGCTTGTCATGCTCACGGTGCCGATCTTCTTCCCCTTGGTTTTAAGCCTGGGATACGATCCGATCTGGTTTGGGGTTATAATTGTCATGGTTACCGAAATGGGGGTCATAACACCGCCTGTCGGCATAAACGTATATATCGTTTACGGTGTCGCCGGGGGGCTTCCCGGCGGCGGGATGAGACTGGAGTCGATCTTCAGGGGGATTGCCCCATTTATGCTTGCGGTGCTTGTTGGTATTGTCATTATGGCTGTATTCCCGCAGATAATCCTGTTCCTGCCCAATATGATGTATTGAGAACCGGCCACACCCGGCAGGGCGGCGGAGGGGGCGCGTTGCCGGGCGGGTGGAAGAAAACAGTGCAGACAGACTAACTTTTTGATATTGCTTGATTATATTGTGTGGCGTCGGCTGTTAAGACAATTGACACTGGTTTGATTGGCGAGTATACTACCCCGTTTACAATCCTGTCCACCCCGGCGGGAACCGGTTTGTCATGATCGAATTACAATAAAGAGAACAGAGTTGAAAAAAAGTAAAAATTTAACCCTCAAAGTTTATCACAAGATAATCGAGCTTATGCTCAATTATGAAATAGTGCCCGGCCAGCGCCTGGTTTTCGTGGATCTGGCCAAACAGCTCAATGTCAGCAGAACCCCAGTCAACAACGCTCTCGCGATCCTCGCCCAGGAAGGATATCTTGATTTTGTACCCAACCAGGGGTATTCGGTGCACAAGATGACCAAGAAGGAGGCGGAGGATCTTTTTGAGATACGGGAAGTCCTTGAGGTGGGGTTTATCGGCCAGGCGATACGAAAAATGACCGATAAAGGACTTGAAAAACTCAAGCAGAAAAAAATTGCCTACGAGAATATCTCGGCAACCCATGTAACCCGCAAACTGTTCGTACTGGATACCGAATTCCATGTGGCTATAATCGATATGGCCGACAATGAGGCGCTCAGCAAACGTTACCGCGATCTGTGCCAGAAAATATTTCTGCGTTTTCGCACCGAAGACCTGCGGATGGATCGGATTATCGAGATAAAGAGCGAACATGAAAATATTTTTGAAGCAATCCAGATGCGCGATGTGGATCTGACCAAAGAAAGACTCCGGATGCACCACATGGTTGCAAGAAAATCTCTCTTCCCAATAATCTTTCCCGGGTAAAACAAATTCCGACAAGGTTGTTGCTCCATCGCAGATGACCTGATGCCGGAAAACCTGCGCCGCTCTCTCCATCGGCTGCATGAACCATGCGCCGGGTTTTCTATGGTGTATCAATTCCTGTTGTATGAAACTTGGTGTTGATATATTGTATGTAATTATCCTTGTCGGTTTATTAATGATTTTATACTCTCCCTGGAGATAACGCGGACTAGTTGCCGGTCCGTGGTTACAATAAATGGGTAAGTATCCGTTTGCTGATCCCTATCTGGTATACCAGAAACTCAAGCTGCTCTTTCGTGCTGCAGGGGGACTCGGTTATCGATTGGTCCGGGCCGATAGTGATTTTTTTGCCGAAAGCGAGTCCGGTAACCGAATCGTTGCGATTTATGCGAAGGTAGAGGGATCGGTTGAACGGACTACGGTGACGGGTGAATTCATTGCAGCGGATAAAGTCGTCACCGTCGACGCCGATCTTATCGATGCGGCAGGTGCAGCCCTGGGGCATATGCAGCATTCGGGTTCTCAGATGGTGTTTACCGTTGTGAATTTCACAGGTAAGCTTCCACGGTTTGTTGCCGAAAAACGTCTGTGGTCTGGCGCCGAGCAGTACCGGTCTGTCGTGCAGCATCGACGCGTCGACCAGGTAAAGGCTGGCGTTGAAAAGGGCGATGACCGTCCCATGGTTGGATGGTTCGTTGTCTGAGATGAGCATTGTGGCAAGCCCGCGTTTAACGGAAAAACCAAGGGTGTCGAGCAACCTGAACAGCGCTTCGTTTCCGGCCCAGCAGAGTCCTCCGGTCCCATGGGAAAGCCAGTTTTTAAAAAATTCCTCAGGGTTGGCGCCGGGTAGCGGGGAGGGATCGTCGTTGGCGAGATGGATCAACTTGTGGATGTTGTCAAAGGGAATATGGTTGCACCAGGAAGAGTACAGCGCTGTCAGACCGGCCAGGGTGGCCGGAGGAGGGTGGCTGAAGCCGAGGCGGGCCAGGATATGTTTTGTCAGTTGCTGGCTGAGTTTGCTGTTCATAGCGTTTGTGGCATCGTTTGCCCTCCATAAACCGGAAGGTAATATAAAAAGGGAATACAGTCTGTTGTCGCCATGCAGTTACAGGTATGTACTCGTTGTTGAAATGCAACTGCTGCACAACAGTCATTTGCACACTCCGGGGGAAGGGTAAAGTCTTTACCCCACGGAAGAATCCGGTACTACCATGATGCAAAAAGGCGAAAATAAAACGATCGTTGGAATAGTATCGGCGTGTGGCGGCGGAGACTGGCCGCCTCTGCTCGCTGTTGCAGCCGGCCTGCAGCAAAGGGGGCATGGTGTTGCCATGATATGCGAGCGTTCACTGGTTGCAACTGTACGACGGGCCGGGCTGGCTGCTCTCTGCTTACCCGATGAGCTGGAGCTGGGAAAAATTTTCAACCCAGCGATCAGACGGCTCTGGCAAAATCACCGTCAACTCGACCGGAATTGCCCTAATCCTTTCACCCAGTGGGCTGAGCTGGTAAAGCCGGTGGTGGCCGAAAGAGTGCGGCGCTTATCCCCTTGCTGTTTTTTGTCTTCGCTGTTTGGCGCCGGACTGGCGAGGGTGCTGGCCGCCGAGTTCGCCGTGCCCTGGTGTCTGGTGAACCCTGGATTTTACTTCGGTTTTCGCACCACCGAAGAGGGCAGCGACGATTTTTCACCGCTTGGATATCGAATGTACCGGTATTGGCTGAGCCCTGTCGTGCTCCATAGTGATCTGGCCCTGCATGCCACCGACCGCCTGTTCGATGGCAACAAAAGGGATCTGCCCCCCGGCAATATCTATTGCGGTCCTCTCTTCTGGGAAGCGTCAGGGGCGGTGCCGCAAGCTTTTTTCGAACCCGGCCATCCCTGGGTACTCGTTTCACTGAGTATGGCAGCCCAGGAAAATGATGAGCAAATTGTCAAGGCTGCGGTAAGCGCACTGGTGAAAATGGAGCTGAGGGTCCTGGTCACCGTGGGGCGTCGCCACGACCGGCGCATGCTAAAGGCGGTCCCTGAAAACGTGCTGGTATGCGGCTATATACCCCATTCCCTCGTTATGCCAGAGTGCCGCCTGGTGATAAGCCATGGCGGACACGGTACGGTTATGAAAGCGATACGATACCGGACACCGCTTCTGCTTGTGCCGTGGGGGCGGGACCAGCCGGGAGTGTCGCGTCGGGCTAGGGCCATGGGGGTGGCGGGACTGGTTGCCAGGACAGAATGTAATGAAAGCAGCCTGGCCGCAGCTATTGCAACGATTTTAGATGACGGGGAAATCAGAAAAAAATTATTGCAACACAGCGTCCGGTTTGGTGGAGAAGACTCGCTTGACGCAGCCTGTCGGGCAGTGCAGGACATGTTGGGGTAAAAAGCCGCCGGTAATTTACCGCTGGTCCGGTTGATGGGGTTCTGGTAAGTATTATCGGGGAGCAGGAAGGAAAAAACACCTGGAAGATCAACGTTAAGGAGATACGGATGGGGCGATTCAAGGTATCGAATATAGAACGGGAAATGGAAGTCTACGGCTATGATTCCGTGGTGAAGAGTCATTGCCGCATGTGTCACGGTGGCTGCGGGGTTCTCGTCTACACCAAAAACGGTAAGGCGGTCAAGATTGCCGGTGACCCTGATTGTCCGATAAATCACGGCACGTTGTGTTCCAAGGGGCTTGCCTCGTTGCAGCTGGCCTATCATCCCGACCGCCTCAAGTATCCGGTCCGCCGGGTTGGGGCCAAGGGGAGCAACCGCTGGGAGCGGATTTCCTGGGACGAGGCTCTTGACACCATTGGTGGGAAGATCAATGCCTACAAGGCGGAGTTCGGCGCGGAATCGATTGCCATGGGGTACGGTACCGGCAGGGAAAACGAAAGTGTCATATACCGGTTTGCCAACCTTCTCGGAACTCCCAACGTATTGACCGCCGGTCATTTTTGTTACGGTCCCCGGCTGGCGACGAGTATTATTACCTGCGGGTCTAACCCGATTGTCGATTATGAAAACCATCCCAAATGCATCATGGTATGGGGCAATAACGTGGTTATCAGCAACCCCGACGAGTATAAGGGAGAGTCGTTTTCAGTAAGCCTTGATCGCGGCGCCAAGCTGATTGTGGTGGACCCGCGGATGACGCGGATGGCTTCCCGTGCCGACGTGTGGCTGCAGCTGAGACCGGGAACCGATACGGCCCTGGCGCTGGGAATGGCGAATGTCATAGTCGAGGAAGGGTTGTACGACAAAGAGTTCATTGCCAACCATGTTCACGGCTGGGAGCCGTTTGTTGCGAGGGTGAAACAGTATTCCACCGACCGGGTGGCGGAGATAACAGGTGTTCCGGCCGGAAAAATCAGGGAAGCCGCCCGGCTCTATGCGACGACGAAGCCTGCGGGAATCCAGTGGGGGGTAGCTATTGAGCAGCAGATCAACTGTGCCGACAACGACCGCGCGCTGATGACGCTTATGGGGATAACCGGCAATATAGACGTTCCCGGCGGCCAGGTGCTTTTCAAAACTCCCAATATACGCAAGGTGAGCAGCTTCGGCGCTCATAAGCGGCTGTCGCCTGAACAGGCGGCCAAAAGACTGGGCGGAGAACGTTTCAGGCTTGCCGACAAGTTTTCCATCCTCAATCCCAAGTGTGTCTGGGATGCGATAAACACGGAAAAACCGTACCCGGTGAAGATGATTTTCATGATCAGTTCCAACCCGGTGTTGAGCCGGGCCAACGGCGAAGAGGTCAGAAGAGCCCTGAGCAAGCTTGACTTTTTCACCGTCTGTGATTTCTTTATCACCCCGACGGCAGAGTATGCCGACATTGTTCTCCCCTCGGCGACCTGGCTGGAGATGGATTATATCGGCGATTACTGGAAACGGCACGGGTACATCCTGCCAAGGAGGAAAGTCATCCAGGTGGGTGAGTGTCTTCCGGATCACGAAATACTCAACGCCCTGGCCAAAAAAGTGGGCCAGGAAGAGGACTGGTGGGATACTTTTGAAGGCGGCCTGGACTACATTCTCGAACCGATGGGGATAACTTTTCAGGACTTCAAGAAGATGGATTATATTCGCGGCGAGGTGGCCTACCGTAAATATCTGGACAAGGGATTTTCCACCCCCACCGGGAAGTTTGAGCTCTATTCGACCCTGCTTGAAAAGTGGGGGTACGACCCGCTGCCGCAATTCAAGGAGCCACCGGAAAGCCCAGTGAGCACGCCGGAGCGAGCAGGCAGATATCCCTATACCCTGATTACCGGGCGAAGAATCCCCGGTTTTTTTCATACCGAAAACCGTCAGCTTCCCTGGATGCGGGAGCTGCACCGGGACCCGGTGGTGGAAATTCATCCTGAAACCGCAGCAAAAGAAGGGATCAGTGAGGGACAGTGGGTGGTTGTCGAGTCGCCGAGAGGAAAGATCAGGCAGCGGGCAAAATTGTTCAGCGGCCTGGCTCCCGATGTCGTCTCGGCCGAACATGGCTGGTGGTTTCCCGAGGAGCAGGGGCCCGGGTACGGATGGAACAAATCAAACGTCAATGTGTTGATTGACAACTCTTTTGAAAACTGCGATCCGGCAATGGGGGCAACCCATATCCGTTCACTATTATGTAAAATCTATCCCGAGACGGAGAACGAGTAATGAAACCGTATGAACTGGTGATCGATCATGAAGCCTGCTGGGGCTGCAGAACCTGCGAGGTAGCCTGTAAGCAGGAGTTCAGTACAGCTCCTGGTGTTCAGCTTCTTTATGTGACGGAGCTGTCCGGGCCCGATGAAAGCGGCAGGGAACAATTTTCTTTTCGGGTCAATGTCTGCAGGCATTGCGATGATCCCCCCTGCGTTGACAGCTGTCCCGAGTCCGCAATCAGTCAAAGAGATGACGGGATAGTTGTGCTGGACGAGGAAGCCTGCAGCGGCTGCCGCAGCTGTATCGACAGCTGCCCGTACGGGGCGATCGCCTTCGACGAGCAGGATGGGGTGGCCAGAAAGTGCAATCTCTGCCACAAGAGGGTGGACAACGGTCTTGTTCCGGCCTGTGCCGACAATGTGTGTCTGGCACACTGTATCTACTTCGGCGATCGAGAAAGTGTGGAAAACCAGAGAAACAGTAGAGTGGGGCGAAAATAACGGCGTTTCGGCCCCACTCTTTTGCGCCTTATGGGCGGCTCTCAGCCGCTCATGAGGTTGGGGAGAAAGAGGGAGAGCTGGGGAATGGAGATAAGAAGAATCAGCTCAATCACATCCGCCACCAGAAACGGAAGGACACCCTTGAAAATTGTCTGCATCGGGGTTCCGGTAATGCCGTGGAGGACAAAGACGTTTAATCCCACCGGCGGGGTGATAAGCCCCATCTCGGTCACCCTGACGACGATGATCCCGAACCAGATCGGATCGAAGTTGAGTTCAAGGATCAGCGGATAAAAGACCGGAACCGTCAGCAGGACGATCGCCAGCGAATCCATCAGGCAGCCGAGTATCAACACCACCACGACAATACAGGCGAGAATTACATAGCGGTTGACCGGCAGGGCGGCGACCATGCTAGCAAACTCGAACGGCAGCCGGGTAATGGCGAAAAAATAGCCGAGAATCATGGCTCCGGCCACGATGAGAAAAAGCATCCCGGTGGTAGACGCGGTGGAGGTGAGGCTGTTCGCGATATTCTCCCACTTCATGCTGCCCCGTAAAACGGCAAAACAGAAAGCACAGAAAGCTCCTATGCCGGCGGCTTCGGTTGGGGTGAAAATTCCCATGTAGAGACCACCGATGACCAGGGTAAAGAGAACAAGCACCTCCCAGGTTTTGGTAAAGGCTTTCAGTTTTTCCCTGGTGTTGGCACGGGGGCCAGGGGGCCCCATATGGGGATTTTTCCTGGTCAGCAGCCAGATGGTTATAATGTAGAAAAGGGCTTCCAGTATTCCCGGGATCACTCCGGCCATAAAGAGCTTGCCGATTGATTGTTCGGTGAGAATGCCGTAGATGATGAGGATCACGCTTGGCGGGATCAGGATGCCGATGCAGCCTCCTGCGGCGATTGAGCCGGTGGCAAGGCCGAGGTCGTAGCGGTATTTTTTCATCTCAGGCATTGCTACCCGGCCAAGAGTCGCGGCGGTGGCAAGGCTCGATCCGCTGATGGCGGCAAAGCAGGCACAGGCTGCGACCGTCGCCATGGCGAGGCCGCCCCTGAGGCCGCCGAAAATCTTATGCACCGCCCTGTACAGGTCTTCGCTCATGCCGGCCTCAAAGGCAAAGGCGCCCATCAGGATAAACAGGGGGATAACACTCATGCCCTCGTTGGCAAAGGTGGTGTAGGGGACGGTTCTGAGTAGACCAAGAGCCGGATCCCATCCGGCGATGTAGCCAAACCCCAGAAAGCCGACCAGCCCCATGGCCAGACCGATGTGCATCCGTGACAGGAGCAGTACGAGCACAAAGAGCATCCCTATGAAACCAACGGCTATCGGACTCATGATCTGTCCTCTTTTGTAAATTTTTCAAGCAGCTGCACAACCAGAACAATACAGAATACCGACATGCCTATCGCCACTGCGGCTACAAAGGGAAATGCCGGAATTTTGAGAACGGCTGATGTGAGATTGGATCGGTAGGTCTCGCCGATATAGGCGATATTTTCCCAGCTTATGACTGCGACGAATAGTATCGACAGACATGTTACAATCACCCCGAGAAGCCGGCGCACCGGCCTGGGGAGACGATCCACCACCAGGTCCACCGCCACGTGGGATTTCTGCAGTGCGCAATAAGCGATGCTGAACGGCACGATAACGGCCATCATGTATTCGACCAGTTCAAGACCGCCGGGAATCGGGGCATTGAAAAAATACCTGCCGACCACATCGGCGGCCATGAGAAACATCATTGCCGCAAGAGTTGCACAGGCGGAGCAGACCAGGATTTTTATGCCGAACCGCACGATTTTATGTGCCAGAGCGGATACATTGTGCATGGGTTGGTCTCCCGAGTCAGTAGGAACGCTATTGTTGTTGGCCAAGTTCTATGGTGGTGTTGAGTATTTCCCTGGCGTTGGCAACACCTTTTTTCTCCATGTCGGCCACCCAGCTTTCCCACACAGGTTTGCCGCCGAGGTCTATCCATTTCTGACGCTCCTCGGCTGTCAGTTCGATTATGTTGTCGCCCTTGCCGATGGATTTCACCTTTTCAATACCTGTCTGCCTCATATCGTCGAAAAAATGTCGGCCCCAGAATTTCGAGCCCTCCACGCCGCCAACAGACATGATGGCCTGCTGGATGTCTTCGGGCAGGCTGTCCCATTTGCGTTTGTTCATGATGATTGAGAAATAAACCGCCGGAAACGGCACCTCGGTGTAATAATCGACGACTTCATAGAACCGCCAGACATGAATTGCCTCCCACGGCGCGCCCATACCGTCGATGACCCCTTTTTGTAAAGAGATATAGTTGTCCGGCATCGGAATGAGCATGGGAATGCCGCCAAGAGCTTTCATCATGTCGGTGGGGCCGCCGCCGGTCATGCGTATCTTCATGCCCTTGAGATCATCAAGATTTTTCACCGGTTTTTCCCTGGTGATCAGGGTGTATGGCGGGCTGGTGTAAAAAAGCAGGACCTTGACGTCCTTGAATTCATCCTGAATGGCGGGATATTTCTCATAGAGCTTCCACAACACTTCACTACCCTTCTCGGCGCTTTTAAAAGACATGGCGGGTAGGCTGATAACGTCGGTTACCGGAGTCATCCCGGGCCAGTATCCGTGGAACGCCCAGCCGATGTCGGTGATTCCCATCTTGACGGCGTTCCACATGTCTTTGCCTTTTGCCAGGGTCTGGCCGTAGTAGGGCTGGATTTTGACTTTTCCGCCGGTGGCTTCTTCCACCTGCTTGAGCCATGGAGAAACGCAGTTCTTGCTGCTCAGTCCTGATTCCGGGTTCTGGTGGGCGAATCTGAGGGTGATCTGCTTGGTGTAGCCGTCGCCAAGCAGAAAGAGCGTCAGGGCCAGTGCAATGAGCGGGGTTACTGTGAATTTTTTCATTTTGAACCTCCTTGAAAACGGCTTTTAATTGATTCTGGTCTCCAGCTGTAACTTCGCCGGGGCGACCAACTTATACCTCAAAATAATTGGGATACCTCAACAGCATGTTCAAGAAAACATTCAATAATGCATGTAATGTAGCAGGGCGGGGATCAGCCCCGATTATCAGTTGTCTCGTTGTGTTGCCCTCCTGTCAGGCCGTTTTTTCTGTTCTCATGTCATCTCCCTGGTTATCATGCTGTCACCTGTCACTTTGGGCAAAAGCTGATGATCACCGGGAAGCGGGAGATGTCATCCGTGGTCGTTGAGTCTTTTGCTGATACGCTCCGCTGTATCGCACAGAACCGGGGTTACCGAGGCAAAAAAATCATCGGTCAGCCGTGAAGACGGTCCGGCAATGATAATAGCTGCGGTCGGCGGCGTATCGGGATTGAATATGGGAACGGCCATGGCATGAATATCATGGTAGCGCTCTCCCCGGTCGTAAGCGATTCCCTCTTTTTTGACTGTTTCAAGTACTTTCAGGTATTCTTTCTTGGAGACGATGGTGTTGTCGTTGAATTTCTTGAAATCGCGCTTCAGGCACGACTCCAGGAACCTGGCGTCGCTGTATGCGAGGATTACCTTCGCCCCTGCTGCGACGTTGAGCGGCACCAGCTCGCCCTGCTGGAAATTGAAGCGGAGATGACTGGGGCCTTCGACGTGTGCTGCCAGTATCACATCTATTCCCGATACCATCTCCAGCGCAATGCTTTCACCCGTTTTGGCAGCCAGCTCGACAAGAAAAGGCCGGGCTATGGTGAGGAGCGTGGTGTTTCTTGACCGGGTGGAGATATATCCCAGTCTGTAGGCGGAGCTGCCAAGCTGGTATTTTTTTGTTACCGGATTCTGCTGCAGAAAATCGGCGGTGACGAGACTTTTAATAAGGCGGCTGGTGGTTGACTTATGCATTCCCAGCTTCTGGCTGATTTCCGTGGTTCCCAGCTCGGTCGTTTCAGGCGTAAAGGTGAGAAGAATAGCCAGCGCTTTTTCAACGGAGGAACCTGTGGTAACCGGTTGTTTGTTCATTGTACTGTGCCGTTGTGCCAGATGACTGAAAATCCCTAAAGCGGGCACCGCTGCCCGCCGGTCTGGTTGTAAAACTTTAATGTTCCGTATGTTGAAACAAATAGATTAGAACCGATTTTGTGTCAAGAAAAAAAGTCTATGAATGTTTTGCAGTTTTCATAAGGTATTGAAACTGCATATAATATTACTTTTACAATTCATAATGTTATCTTTTTATATTACATGTAAAATGTCTTGACATGCATAACTGTTGGTGTATTGTTAAGAATTAAATGGTTATTGTTGCGATATATGGAACAAACCGGGTTTTTCGGATGCCAAGGGAGTCCTGGAAACCTGCAGCCCCTTGTGATGCATGGTGAAAGGTGTGCAACCGGGGAGCGGGCATCTGCTGATTAGCCTGACATATTAAAAGAGGACGTAGAGGCATGATGACGACAGTGGTCTACCAGAAGCTCAATTCAGGGAGGTTATACAATGGGTGAGCGTGTTTTTACCAATTGCACCAATGCGGGACCGGTCAGTGTTTACGTAAAGGACGGCAAGGTGACGCGGATGCGGCCGCTGGTCGCCGAAGAGGGAGATTTCAAGCCCTGGACGATTGAAGCAGGTGGGAAGAAATATTCTCCCCCGAAGAAATTTGCGGTGGCGCCGTATGTGCATGCCGACAGACGGCGGCTCTATTCTGACGAACGCATCAGGTATCCCATGAAAAGGGTAGACTTCGATCCGAACGGGGAGCGTAACCCGCAGAACCGCGGTAAGTCGCCGTACCAGAGAATCAGCTGGGACGAGGCGCTTGACATTGTTTCCTCTGAAATCAAGAGGGTTACCGAGAAGTACGGATCATCGGCCATAACCGGGCTCACTTCATCTCATCATAACTGGGGGATTGTCGGTTACAAGATGGGGCCGTTTGCGCGCTTTATGAACATGCTCGGATATACGCCGGTGCTCGACAATCCCGACAGCTGGGAAGGGTGGCACTGGGGAGCGACCCATAGCTACGGTTTTTACTGGCGGCTTGGTATGCCCGAACCCTATGATATGCTGGAAGATGCCCTGCAGAACGCGGAGATGATCGTGCTCTGGTCAAACGATCCCGATACCACCAGGGGGACCTACACCGGCCAGGATTCTGCACTCTGGCGGCAATGGCTGAAAGAGAAAGGGGTCGAAATGGTATTTATCGATCCGTTCCACAATTTTACCGCCGCGGTGATGGAAGGAAAGTGGATTGCCCCGAGAATGGGTACCGATACCGCCATGGCCATGGCCATAGCCTATGTATGGATCACCGAGGACCTTTATGACAAGGAATATGTCAAGGACAGGACCATCGGATTTGAGGAGTTCAAACCCTATGTGCTCGGCGAAACCGACGGGTTGCCGAAAACCCCGGAATGGGCCGAGCAGGAATCGGGGGTGAAGGCCAGGGTGATTCGGGCCCTGGCCCGCGAATGGGCCGCCAAGCGGACGGTGCTTTCCGGCGGTGCGCGAGGTGGAGAGGGCGGTGCCTGTCGAACCGCGTTCGGTACCGAGTGGGCGCGGATGATGGTACTGCTCCAGGCTATGCAGGGGCTCGGAAAGCCGGGACGATCGATCTGGGGTACCACTATGGGGGCGCCGTCGGACACCAAAACCTGGTTTCCGGCGTACGCCGATCCCCAAGGGCGGGTTGCGACTTCCTCGGTTGCTAACCATCTGCCGGTAAACCAGACCAAACAGCGCCTATGGCGGCTGACGCTGCCCGATGCAGTCCTCAACCCTCCGGTCAGCTGGTATGGGGAGGGATTCTGTGGCCAGTCACTGGAGCAGCAGTTCACCCATTTCGAATACCCGATGGAAGGGTATTCGGAGGTTAAATTGTTCTATCGTTACGGCGGCTCGTTCATGGGCACCATGAGCGACACCTCGAAATGGGTCAGGATGTATCAGAGCCCCAAGCTCGAGTTCGTCGTCAACCAGGATATATGGTACAATAGCGAGACCCGCATGGCCGATATCATCCTGCCGGCGTGTTCCAATTTTGAGCGTGACGATGTGGGGGAATGGGGCGCGTGCGGTGGATACACCTGTCATGCCAGCAGCGGCTGTAACTTCAGAATCGTCGTCCGTCAGCAGAAATGCATCGAGCCGTTATGGGAATCCAAGTCGGATTACGAGATCTTCACCCTGCTGGCCGAACGTCTCGGCAGAAAGGAGGAGTTCACCGACGGCAAGACCGAGATGGACTGGATCAGGGCTTTTTTCGATGCATCGGATCTGGGCGAACATATCAGCTGGGAAGAGTTTGACCAAAAGGGGTATTGCATCATCAATATCGATGACGATTACAAGTCGACGCCTTCGCTGCGGTGGTTTGCCGAAGGACGGGAATGCGACACCCCGGATCCGAACAATCCCAAGCGCGGCACGATCAAGGCCAAGGAGCTGGGAACCTACAGCGGCAAGATTGAGTTCGCCTCGGAAAGCCTGAAGTCGAAATTTCCCGATGATGAGGAGCGGCCGGTGGTGCCGCGCTATATCGAAAGCTGGGAGGGCCATCACAGCGAGTTGTATAAGAGATATTCGCTGCAGCTTTTGTCGCCCCATCCCAGGTTCACCTTTCACTGCCATTACGACAAACATACCGACTGGCTCGACGATATCCCGACCCACAGGATCAAGAAAGACGGGTATGCCTGGTGGCCGGCAAGGCTCAATCCGGCGGATGCCGCAGCAAGAAACATCCAGACGGGCGATATCGTCAGGCTCTACAACGATCGTGGTTCGGTCCTCTGCGCAGCCGTTGTCACCCAGCGGGTCCGCGTCGGCGTCATTCACAGCTACGCTTCCTCCGCCAAGTACGATCCGCTGATTCCCGGCGACGCCGATTCTCCGGACAAGGGCGGCTGTGTCAACATTCTTACACCTTCCCGGATGGTTTCCAGGAATGCTCCGGGCATGACACCCAATTCATGTCTTATCGAAATTGAAAAGTGGGAGGGCTGATACCATGGCTAGATTTTCCATCCTTGTAGATGTCGCTAAATGCAACGGTTGTTACAACTGTTTTCTTTCCTGCCGTGATGAGTATTACGGCAACGATTATCCCTCCTATTCAGCAGCGCAGCCCCTGAACGGCCAGTTCTGGATGCAGTTGGTGGAGATTGAAAGGGGGGTATATCCCAAACCCAAATTGAGCTATATCCCCAAGCCGTGCATGCACTGCGAAAATGCTCCCTGTATCGATGCGGCAAAAGACGGGGCGGTTTACCGAAGGGACGACGGCATCGTTATGATCGATCCGGAGAAGTCCAAAGGACAGAAGGAGATCGTCAACGCCTGTCCCTACCGGGTGATCTACTGGAATGAAGAACAAGAGATTGCGCAAAAATGCACCATGTGCGCGCACCGTCTTGACGAGGGCGAAAAGATGCCGAGGTGCGTTGAGTCGTGTCCCACCGGAGCGCTTCTGTTCGGTGATCTTGACGATCCGGAGAGTGAAGTTGCAAAGCTTGCCGCAAGGCTGAATTTTGAAGATCTGAAGCCTGAGTTCAACACCGGCTCGCTGGTGAAATACGCAGGTGTTCCCAAGCGGTTTGTGGCCGGAGAGGTGGTCTACAGGGACAACCAGGGCGAATGTGCCGCCGGAGTCAGGGTGAGCCTGTCCGGAGGCGGCCTCAATCTGGAGACCAAAACCGACGTTTTCGGCGACTTCGAGTTCGAGGGGCTTGACAGGAACCGGACGTACAAGGTCCTGGTCCGTGCGGATCGATACCAACAGTGCGAGATCGAGTTCAACACGCCAAAGGATGTCAACCTAGGAGAGATACTTCTCGATCCGCAAAAATAATCTATGAGGCAGGAGCCTGTCGGCAGCGAACCGGCGGGCTCTCGTTACTTTGCTACAGGCAACCAGGAGAAAGAGCAAATGATCAGCGTGAAAGATGCTGAAGGAACTCCGTATGATGCGGCGAAACACTCAGGAGTGTACGGCTTGCAGAAGATAACAGAGGCGCAGTCCAAGAGGACCACCGTCTGCTACTCCTATTTCCAGCCCGATGGTGGTGCGGAGATGTGTCCTTCGCCCAAAGAGCGGGTGTATTACGTCGTCAAGGGGTCTGTCACCGTATCCGGCAAGGACGAAAAACACGTGCTCAACGAAGGAGACTGCGTCTACATAGCGCCCGGAGAGGAGCGGGATATGGTGATTAATAACGGCAAGCCGGCTGAAGTGCTGGTATTGATTGTGAGTGTTTGAACTGTCCTGTTTGACATGTAAAATAGTATGATAGGAGCGGGTTATGAAAGATATATTCAAGCTTGATGGGAAAATAGCCATTGTCACCGGTGGTGCCGGCGGGATCGGCGAGGCGCTGGCGCTCGGTCTGGCGTATCACGGGGCGACGGTGGTTGTCTCCAGCAGAAATGAGCAGACGATCGGGGCGGTGGCAAAGAAGATAACGGAAAAAACAGGTAATGAGGCTGTCGCCATAGCAAGCGATGTTACCGACGAAGCGAGCGTGAAGCAACTTGTTGACAGCGTCGTTAACAGGTACGGCAAAATCGATATCCTGGTCAACGCCATGGGGATGAACATAAAACATGATGCGTTCGACTATCCGATGGAAGACTGGGACAAGCTTTTCAACGTCAATGTCAAAGGAACCATGGTCGCCTGCAAGGCGGTGGGCAAGGTCATGCGCGAGCAGGGCGGCGGAGCGATCGTCAACCTCTCTTCGGTGCGCGGAATCCGTGGCTACACGGGCGGGAACACAGGATATTGCGCCACCAAGGGAGCCGTTGAGCTGATCACCAGGGCGCTTGCTCTTGAGTGGGCACCGAGCAGGATCCGTGTCAACGCCCTTGGCCCGGCTCTCGTCATCACCCCCGGTACCAGACATATTGCTGAAAATCCGGAGCTTGCGGCGAAATATGCCGCCGCGGTGCCCATGGGCAGGATCGGTATGCCTGAGGATATGGTGGGTGCGGTGGTTTACCTTTGTTCCGAAGCCGCCAGCTTTGTCTCCGGCCAGACCATTTATGTCGATGGCGGTCTGACCGCGGCGTAACGGAAATGTTCAATGACGAGGAACAAACGTCACATTTAATGAGGAACAGACAATGACGACAGCCCAGATTTTAAACAAGGCCCGGGATGAGAAGAGAACGGTCCTCACTGAGATTGAGGCCAAACAGATCCTGGGTAAAGCAGGTATCAACTGTACCCCCACCGTGCTTGCCGACACTAAAGAACAGGCTATTGCCATCAGTGAGCAGATCGGATACCCGGTGGTGCTGAAGGTGTCATCGGTCGATATCACGCATAAGAGCGATGCCGGCGGGGTAAAAGTCAACCTGAAAAACGGGGAGGCGGTTGCCAGGGCATACGACGAAATCATCTCTTCATGCCGGAACTATGCGCCTGAGGCGAATATCGAAGGGGTCGCCGTTCAGAAAATGGCCAGGCCGGGTACGGAGATAATCATGGGAATGATCAAGGATCCGAGCTTTGGTCCGGTGGTGATGTTCGGTCTTGGCGGGGTCCTGGTCGAAGTGCTCAAAGACGTCTCATTCAGGATTGTCCCGATCGAAAAAGCCGACGCAGAGGATATGACCCGTGAAATACAGGGCCGAAAACTTCTTGAAGGGTATCGGGGCCAGGAGCCGGCCGACGTGCCCTGTCTCCAGGATATGCTGGTAAAGCTGTCAGACTTTGTCGACCGCACCCCCGGCATTGAAGAGATAGATATGAACCCGGTGTTCGCCTACAGTGACGGCGCCGTTGTCGTGGATGCCCGGATAATTCTCTCGTAAAAGAGGGCAAATTTTTCAAAGACAACCTCAAGGACGGTGCGATTATGATGGAACTATTTTTTAAACCGAAATCGGTGGCGGTTATCGGGGCCAGCGGAACACCCGGAAAACTCGGTTATGTGATAATCAAGAATATAGCCGACAGCGATTTTCAAGGAGAGGTCTATCCGGTGAACCCGAAGTCGGATGAAATCCTGGGATACAAGGTCTACAAATCGGTAAAAGAGATTCCCGGAGACGTTGATCTGGCGGTTACCGCTCTTCCCACTCCCAAACTGACCGTGGCAACGGTCAGGGATTGTGCGGAAAAAGGGGTCAAGGCGGTAATTATTGAGTCTGCGGGTTTTGCCGAAATGGGCGGGGAAGGTAAGAAATTTCAGCAGGAAATCGTTGAAATAGCAAAACAGAACAATATTCGGGTGATGGGTCCCAACTGCTCCGGTATCGTGTCCCGGGATATCGTGACCTCCATTTACCCGATGACCAGAAAAGTGCCCAGGGGCAATGTGGTGCTTATCGGCCAGTCGGGTCTTCTGGCGGCCGGTATGGCTTCTGATATCGTCGAAAACGAGAGCCTTGATATCAGCAAGGTCTGCTCAATCGGCAACAAATGCGACGTCAATGAAAACGACCTGCTGGAATACTTCGGCAAGGAACAGGACGTCGACGTCATTTCGATGTATCTGGAAACCGTTTCCGACGGGAAAAACCTGACCGCCATAGCAAAGAAGGTTGCGGCGGAAAAACCGGTGATCTTTCTCAGCGGCGGGCGGACAGAGGCTGGCGCAAGAGCAGCCATGAGCCATACCGGAAGCATCGCCAGCAATGCCAAGATCGTCGAGGCGGCGGCCAGGCAGACCGGTATGATCATGGCCGACGACTTCACCGAACTCAAAGATTTCGCCAAAGTGTTTTCCACCCAGCCGCTGCCAAAAGGAAACCGGGTCGCGGTGATCACCCTGGCTGGCTCGGTCGGGGTAAATGTCTCCGACCTGTGCGCCACTTATGGGCTGGAGCTGCCCAAACTGACCGCTGAGACCACGGAAAAGCTCAAGGATATGTTCGACACCCCGGTGTCCAACCCTGTCGATCTCTACTTTTCGGTAACGAAGATCGGTTTTACCAGGACCCTGGAGACCACATTCCCCGATGCGTTCAGAGACCCGAACATAGACGCGGCGGTTATTATCCTGGCAGGTTTTGAATATACCCAGGAAGCGGTGCAGAAAAAGATCATCCAGAAGATCGTCCAGGAGGTCGGCAAGCCGGTGGTGGTCTGTATGATCGTCGGCTACAACAAATACAAAAACGTGATAATGGACCAGCTTGGCAAGGATCTTCCGGTCTTCCCGTCGCTTATCTCAGGGGTCAAGGCCCTGAGTAAGCTGTGCGAATATGGCATCCGCCGCCAAAAACTTTCAGCCTGAGGGAAAAGGTATGGCTTACGAGAACATCATTTTCGAAAAAGAGGACAACATAGCCGTGGTCACCTTCAACCGTCCTGAGGCCATGAACGCTCTCAACAATCAGACACGGGCGGAATTTGGTGAGGCGGTAAGGGAGGTTGAGGCGGATGACGATATAAGAGTGCTGATTCTGACGGGTTCTGGAAAGGCGTTTGTCGCAGGCTCAGACATTAAGGAGTTTCACGCCACCACTCCCTATGCGGCCCATAATATCGTGCGCCTGGGATCGATTGTTGAAAAACTTGCCAAACCGGTTATCGCCGCGGTCAACGGATTCTGCCTTGGCGGCGGCTGTGAAATCGCCATGGGGTGCGACCTGATCATCGCGTCGGAAAAGGCGAAGTTCGGCCAGCCGGAAATCAATCTCGGCATCATACCTGGCGGCGGCGGTACCCAGCGGCTGCAGCGTCTTGTGGGGATGTGCCGGGCAAAAGAGCTTATCTTCACCGGCGACATCATCAGGGCCGAGGAGGCTGAGCGGATCGGTCTGGTCAACCGGGTGGTAGCTATGGACGAGTTGATGCCTACCGCCAGGGAGGTTGCGGCAAAGATCGCGGTCAAGAGTCCGGCGGCGCTCAAGCTCGCCAAGCAGGCGATCAACAAGGGGGCGCAGATGAGCCTGCAGGATGGACTTGATTATGAGTATGAGATGTATGCCCTGGCCCTTTCTCTTGAAGACAAGGCGGAGGGGGTGAATGCATTTCTGGAGAAAAGGGCGGCGAAGTTTGTCGGCCGTTAACAGCTGGTTACGATCAATCAGGATATAAAAGCTTAGGAATAGGACAATGGAAAACATGGCAAACAAAGTAGCGCGGATACCGGATTTAGTGGACTGGTCCACCGGCGAAGTCAGACTGATGAGCGCAAAATGCAACTCTTGCGGAACCTATTTTTTCCCCAGGGAACATTATCAGCATCGTCCCGGCTGTTCCAGGGAAGGGGTTGAGAATGTCCTGCTTCCCGTCAAAGGCAAACTGGCGAGTTATACTATCCAGTATTATCCCTGCCCTCCGCCGTTTAAGACGGAGAAAAAGATAACTCCGTACGGTATCGGCCTGGTTGAGTTCGAACAGGAGAAGATTCAGGTGGCGGGCATCATAACCGATACCGACCTGGATTCTCTTGAGATCGGCATGGAGATGGAGACCACCACCTTGACGATGTTCACCAATGACGAAAAACAGCAGGTGGTGACATGGGCGTTTGCCGCTGTCAAATAACCGATATTGCAGTGTATAATCTAAAGGGAAAATGACAATGAGAGATGTATATATAGTTGGAACCGGGATACACCCGTGGATGGGATTCTCCGAACAGGTATTCGCCGATTTCGCGGCCGTGGCAGTGGACGGAGCCTTGAAGGACGCCAACGTGGAATGGCACAAGATCCAGTCGATTATGGCCGGTATCTTTATCTATGGCGGCAACGCCGGCCACCTTTCCGGCCAGTATCTTGAGTCTATTTTCGGGGAGACCGGCATTCCGGTGGTAAATGTATACAACGCCTGCGCCACCGGGTCTGCCGCCATCAGGATGGCGTACAACAGTGTCGCAGCAGGGGAGACGGACACCGCGCTGGCTTTTGGTGCCGATGTGTCGCCCAAGGGTTTTCTCACCGCAAAATCGGATAATGCCGTCCAGGATCGTGATGTCATCAGGTGGAAGATGGGTGGTATGCCCAACCCGATCTACTGGGCACTTGAGTGCCGTAAGAGAATGGCGAAGTATGATACCACAGAAGAGGACCTGGCACTGGTCAAAGTCCTCATGAGCGAGTACGGGGCAAAGAACCCCCACGCCCGCTTTAAAAAAACTTACTCTGTTGAAGAGGTCTTGAATTCCGTATATGTTTGTGATCCACTGAGACTGTACGAGATCTGTCCGGTGAGTACAGGCGCAGCGGCGGTAATCGTGACTGCCGACAGGGAATTGATCGACAAGGCCGACCATCCGGTGAAGATTAATGCCACCACCATGGGCAGCGCCATGTACGGCGACCCCACCATTCGCATTTCCGCGCTGTCCTGTCCGTCGGTACCCGAGGCCCCGATGCTCAGTGAAAGCTACTCGGCATCCCGCCAGGCCTATGAAAAATCAGGCATCGGCCCCGAGGATATCGATGTGCTGGAACTTCCCGATAACAGTTCCTGGCACTATCTGGTGTACCTGGAAACCTGCGGATTCTGCAAGGAAGGTGAAGCCGACCGGATGTTGCGTGACGGGCTGACCAGAATCGGGGGAAAACTGCCGGTTAACCCGAGCGGGGGGTTCTCATCTCACGGTGAAGCGCTCTCCGCCCAGGCGCTCTGGCAGGTTATCGAGTGCGCCAATCAGTTGCGGGGAAGGTGCGGCGACCGGCAGGTGGAAGGCGCCAAGGTCGCCATGGCCCAGACCTATGGGCTGATGGGCAACAGCGGTACCACCATCATGTCGATTTAACTAAGAGCAGACAGCAGGAGGCCCCCGGAGCAGCAATGTCCCGGGAAATTCCGGGGGCTGTACTCTGTCTTCATTTTTTAAAACCACAGGTAAAGTGAAAATATTATGGCTGACAGCTGGGAAAAGCTCAATCAGAAGGCGATAGAACTGATGCAGCAGGGAGATCTCGGAGCAGCGCTCGACTCTGGCCGCAACGCCCTGGAAAAAGCCCGGGAATTGTACGGGGAAAAGCATCATACGGTCGCGGTGTCGCTCAATAATCTTGGCGAGCTGTACCAGATGAGCGGGGATTACGACCGGGCGGAACAGGCTCTGCTGCAGTCGGCCCAGGTGAGCAAGGCGGTGTCGGGCGAGGATTCCCTTGATCTTGCCGACAGCTTGTTCAACGTAGCCGAGATGTATATTTCCCAGCAGAGATTTTTTGAAGCAGAGTCGAAAATGCAGCGGGTTGTCGAAATCTATGAAAAGCGTTGTGCCGAAGTTCCGGAATTGCTTGCCTCAAGCTACAACACCCTTGCCACCGCCTGCCTGGGGCAGGGCAACCTGGAGATGGCCCGAAAGCAGCTGGAGAAAGCTCTCAAGTCGGTGGAAGGTATGGAAGGAACCGTTGATCCCGCCTACGGCTCGGTTTTGAAAAGTATTGCCATGATCGACAGGCACCAGGGGAAACTCGAGGACGCCGAAGCAAAACTGCGCCGTGTCCTCGGGATCTATGAACAGACTATCGGGGTCGAGCATCCTGAGTTTGCCGCGCTCTTGACACAGGTCTCGGAGGTCTACCTGGCCCAGGGCCTTATCGCCGCCGCCGAGCCGCTGCTCAAGCAGGCAATTGATATATACCGCGCGACCCTTGAACAGGACAGTCCGGAAACGGGCGCTGCAATCGACAGGCTGGCCACCGTTTACGGGGCCACCGGAAAAACGGAACAAGCCGAGTCCCTGTTGCTGGAAGCTGCCGCGATCTATTCGGCAACACTGGGCGATGACCATCCGGCGCTTGCGGAAACGCAGAACAGCCTTGCGGAAATATATATCAACACCAAGCGGCTTGACGAGGCTCTCGTTCTTCTTGAAAAATCCCTTGAAACAAGGGAAAAGAGTCTGGGGAAAAATCATCCTGCAATCGCCCAGTCGCTTAACAATCTTGCAATAATCCACGAAAAGAAGGGCGACCGCAGTCTTGCCCTGAAACAACACGCAAAGGCTTTGGATATCCGTAAAAAAGCTTTTGGCGAGGATCATCCGGCCATAACCCAGTCTCTTGAAAACATGGCCGCCATTTATCGCATGCAGAACAAGCTGGAAGACGCTGAGGCGATGCTGCAGCAGTCCCTGTCGATATGGAAAAAAGCCCAGGGGCCGGATCACCCGGCACTTGCCCAGGGGTACCATAATCTCGCCACCCTTTATATAGACGGCGGAAAATACGAAGAGGCGGAAAAGGCGCTTATCAGTTCAAGAAAAATTCTTGAAAAAGACTGGCAAACCAACTCCATGCACCTGGCCACGGTTTTTGAGACATTTTCCGGGCTCTACCAGAGACTCGGCAGGCTCGGTGAAAGCAACGAATTTGCCGCAAGGGCGCTGAAAATACGCAAACCCGAGCAGATGACTGGAAGTCGGGTGCACTGATGCACCGCTGGCCCATTATTGCTAACCAACCTGACCGGAGGCCGGGTGTTGACGATTGGGGGGTGTTTTTCCTCTTTTTCTGCCGAACTCGATATTGAGTTTTGCCATGCGGTTGCGGAGTGTGTTGGGGTGCAGTCCGAGCAGCGTTGCGGCCCCATCCCTGCCGCTTATTTTGCCGTCTGTCAGGCTGAGCGCCCGGTCGATATGAAGGCGCATGGCATCGTCAAGGGTTGTCACTTGAGCGTGTTGCTGCAGCAGCCCGCCGGCAACCACCGTTGACGGATTGAGCTGGCGCTGGAAACGAAGCGGACCTTGGCGGTGCTGGATCAGCGAACTTTCGATAACGTTCTCCAGTTCCCGGACATTGCCTGGCCAGGTGTGGCGGACCAGTCCTTCCAGCGCCTCAGGAGCAACCTGCGGTATCGGCTGGATGCCGAGCATCTCCGATTTTTTCCTTATGAAAAAGTGGGTTAACGGACCGATGTCCTGGGGCCGTTGCCTGAGCGGCGGGATGGTGATGGGGAACATGTTGATGCGGAACCATAAATCCTGGCGGAATTTTCCTTCGGCTACCATCTGCTGCAGGTCCCGGTGGGTTGCGGCGATAACCCTGATATCGAGTTTGATGGGAGGCGAGCCGCCGACCCGTTCGATTTCCTGGGTCTGGAGAACCCGGAGAAGTCGGACCTGCGCCCAGGGGGGCAGTTCGCCTATTTCGTCTAGAAAAATCGTCCCTCCGTGGGCTCGCTCGAACCTGCCCCGTTTCTTGCCGATGGCACCGGTGAAAGCCCCTTTCTCATGGCCGAAAAGCTCGCTGTCTATCAGGTCTTCGGGAATGGCCCCGCAGTTCACCTTGATAAAGGGTTCATTGCACCGGGGAGAGAGGCGGTGGATAGCGTTGGCGATCACCTCCTTGCCGGTGCCGGTTTCGCCAAGAAGCAATACCGTGTTTTTCAGGTGGGTGATCTGGCCGACCTTGCTCATCACCTCCTTTAATCCCATGTCACTGCCGACAACCTCGTTGCCCGACTGCTGGAGAAGTTCGCTGTTGAGGTAGCGGTTATCGGAGAGCAACTGTTCTTTCAACTCTATCAGCTGCTGGTGCTTGAGGGCGTTGGCCATGGCGATGGCGAAAGGCTCGCGCAGCTGCGACAGCCGGTCGGCATGTCGCCTGGTAAAACGGTTCCTGCCTTTGGCAAACAGATCTATGACACCGAGCCGCTGTTTTTCGATAAAAAGACGCAGGGCGATGAAGCTGTGGTTTTCAAGATTCAGTTCGGCTGTGATGATCCTGCCCATGGAGTCTTTTTCAGGTTCATTGATGACCAGATAATTCTGCAGCCGCTCTCCGCTTTCAATGGCGTGGATGAGGCTGTCGGGCAGCGGGATGGATTTTTCGATTTTTTTGCCGCCGTGATGATCAGCCATGGCCACGTAGCGGATAGAGCTGGTACTGGGTTCGTAGATGTTGAGATATATGGCGTCCGCCGGCAGCTGGTCGCGGATGAACTGAAACAATCGCCACAATGCGACGTCCACATCCAGGCTGCTGCATATCAGAAGCGTCGCTTTCTTGAAAAACAGGTTGGCATCCATGGTCTTTATCTCCCCGGAAATACCGTATTTGGTAAAATACAATTAAATACCATATTTGGTTAATAATGATACCGTATTTGGTTAAAGTTGTGAATGAATATTTAGATGCTATTGAAAATATACGGAAAAATAAATGGAACGGAAATTGCTTCAAAATTAAAAGGCAAGGGGAAAGGTTCCACTCATATATGGCATACTGCAGGGAGTTGCGATGCAAACTCTTCTTCGCACCGTGATGCGAACTCATACAGGTTTTTCAAGTCGCTGTCTGAAAACGGCACTGAAAACGCTGCCGGCCATGGCGCGCCTGAAAACATGGCGTGATCCGGAGGTCAAAAACAGGTTGCGGCAACGGGACATGACGGCGCTTATATCTGTCAGGGATATTGGCCTGAAGATACTTCTCTGTTGTAGGGGCGGCACCGTAACGGCCTCCGAGTCACAGGGGGAAAAAACGGAGATAGAGATCATCTTCAACGATGCGGCGACCGTGTGGCAGCTGGTTTTTGCCCGAAACGACCACCTGACGATTCTCAACGCGATGAAAAATTTTCGCGTGGAGGTACGGGGCGCAGATGAAAAGGTGATCTGGTTCATCCAGACACTCTCACACCTTGCCGGTTTGCAGAAAGAGGTGGAGTATGGCACGAAAATGGGCGGGGGCGTTGTCCGCTATGTGAACAACACCAACGGCGGGCCGGTGTTCGTCTATGTCCGAAACGGTAAAATAGTTCGTATCACCCCCATTGAATTCGATGACCGGGACGGCCGGTCCTGGACCATAACGGCCCGGGGCAGATCCTTTACTCCGCCGCGCAGGGGGACGGTCAACCCATATGTTTTTGGCCTCCGGTCACTGATCTATTCCAAGGACAGGCTGCTCTATCCGATGAAACGGGTCGATTTCGATCCCCGGGGCGATCGGAACCCACAGAACCGGGGAATATCATCCTATGAGCGGGTAAGCTGGGACGAGGCCCTCGATATTGTCGCAGCCGAGATCAAAAGGGTCAAGCGGGAGCATGGACCCGGCGCCATATTGAACAGCTGCGGTTCACACCACACCTGGGGCAACATCGGCTACTGGCTGAGCGCCAAGACCAGGTTTATGAATTCCATCGGTTCGAGCCAGGTGGTACACAACCCCGATAGTTGGGAGGGATGGTACTGGGGGGCGGTGCACCATTGGGGCAACTCCATCAGAAATGGCGCCTCCGATACTTACGGAACGGTGGAAGATTGTCTCAAAGAGGCGGAAATGATCGTTTTCTGGTCCAGTGATCCCGAGTCGACCAGCGGCGTATACGGGGCCTTTGAAGGCACGGTGCGTCGGCAATGGGCAAAATCGCTCGGGATCAGGATGGTGCATATCGACCCCTTCTACAACCACACCGCGGCGCTGCTGGGCGGCAAATGGATCGCGCCCCGTCCCGATACCGGAAACGCCATGGCCCTGGCCATTGCCTGGGTGTGGATAACGGAAGACCTCTACGACAAGGAGTATGTCGCCGAGAGGACGACGGGCTTCGCCAAGTGGCGGGATTATGTTCTGGGCGTAACCGATGGGACGGCGAAAACCCCTGAATGGCAGGAACCCGAGACGGGTGTTCCCGGCAGAGTGGTCAGGAGTCTGGCGAGGCAGTGGGGGAGCAGGAAAACATACCTCTCCCCAGGCGGGCTCGCCGGGTTCGGCGGTGCCTGCCGATGCGCCACCGGTATTGAGTGGGCTCGTTCAATGGTCTGTCTCATGGCGATGCAGGGACTCGGCAAGCCAGGGGTCAACCTGGGGTGTCTGCAGCAGGGCGCCCCGGTGGATACTCACTTCTATTTCCCCGGGTATGCGGAAGGCGGTCTTTCAGGCGATCTCGACAACACCGGTCTGCGGGTCAGCATGTATCAGCGCATGGTGCAGCTGCCGTCCATGAATCCGGTGTCTCAGCTGGTACCGAGGATGCGCATTCCCGAGGCAATCCTCGGGGAAGAAATTACCGGCTACCCGACGGACCCGAAATCGATCGAAGGGCAGTTCAGAAAATTCGGCTATCCGGCGCCTGGTCATTCACCCATTCGGTTGTATTACAAGTACGGCGGATCTCACTTCGGCACCATGGGGGATTCCAACCGCTATGTCAGGGCGTACCGCAGCGAGCGGCTGGAGTTTGTGGTGAACCAGTCGATATGGTTTGAAGGAGAGGCGAAATTCGCCGATATCCTGCTGCCGGCGTGTACCAATTTCGAGAGATGGGACATCGGTGAAACAGCAAACTCGGGAGGCTATTCCCACCATCAGTTTATTCAGTGGAACCACCGTATTGTCACCATGCAGCATAAGTGCATCGAACCTCTGGGCGAGTCCCGTTCCGACTATCAGATTTTTCTCGACCTGGCGAACCGCCTTGGTCTCGGCAACCTTTTTTCCGAGGCGATGACCGAGCTGGACTGGTGCCGGAGGTTGTTTGACGCAAGCGATCTGCCGACCAGGGTAAGCTGGAAGGATTTTGTCAAAAAGGGGTATTACGTGGTGCCGGCGCCCGCAGAGCAAAACCGTGCCCCGGTCTCCTGGCGCTGGTTTGCCGAAGGCAGGGAAAAGGATGTGCCGGAGCTGGCGCCGCTGCCGGCAGATTATGCGGAAAAATGGCGTAAAGGGCTGCAGACCCAGTCGGGAAAGCTGGAATTTGAGTCTTCGAGCTTAAAGAGGTTTGACCCCGACGATCCCGAACGTCCGCCGCTGCCTTCGTATATTCCTTCGTGGGAGGGGCACCATGTAAAAGAGCTCTATGAGAAATATCCGTTAAATCTCGTGTCTCCTCATCCCCGCTACAGCTTTCACACCATGTTTGACGGCAAGGACTCGATAATAAACGATGTCAGGGAACACCGGACGCTGATTGACGGCTATTACTACTGGATAGTGAGGATCAACAGCGTCGACGCACGGGAGAGGGGGATAGCGGACAACACTCTGGTACGGATGTATAACGACCGGGGGGCGGTGATCCTGGCCGCCCAGGTAACAGACAGGGTTCCTCCGAAAACGGTGATCAGCGCGGAGGGGTCCGCCGTGTACGATCCCGTCGGCGAGCCGGGCCATTCAGCGGACAGGGGAGGGTGCGTCAACCTGCTGACGTCGAGCAGGAATATCATTTCCCGTTCCCATTCCACCCCGTCCAACAGCTGTCTGGTACAGATCCAGCCCTGGAGTTCAGGAGATGTTTCATGAATAAATATGCCTTTATAATCGATGTCGGGAAGTGCGAGAACTGCAATAACTGCTTTCTCGCCTGCAAGGACGAGCATTGCGACAACGACTGGCCCGGTTACAGCCGTCCCCAGCCGCTGCACGGCCACCGCTGGATGAACATCCTGAAAAAGGAGCGGGGAGTGTTTCCGCTGATCGACGTGGCCTATCTTCCCAAGCCATGTTTTCACTGTGATGATGCGCCCTGCGTCTCTGCCGGCAGGGGGGGGCTCAGAAAGCGTGAGGACGGAATTGTCATTGTCGATTCCGCTAAGGCCTGTGGCAACAGGGATCTCGTATCAGCCTGTCCCCATGGGGCGTTGTGGTGGAACGAGGAGGAAAAGATGGTTCAGAAATGCACGTTCTGTGCTCATCTGCTCGACGATGGCTGGCAAGTACCCCGATGTGTACAGGCGTGTCCCACCGGCGCCCTGAGTATCTTCAGGGGCAGTGATGAAACCCTCCGGGAAAAAATTGTGGAGCAGGAGCTGCAGCCGCCGCCGGATTCGCAAAACAGAGGCGGCAGTCCCAGGTGTTTTTACCGGAACCTGCAGCGCTACACCAGCTGTTTTCTCGCCGGGTCAGTTGGTGTTGAGCAGGATGGGGTTGAAGAGTGCGGCGTCGGGGCGCGAGTCGTACTGAAAAAGGAAAACGAGGTGGTCGCGGAACAGCTCTGCGACGAGTTCGGTGACTTCCGGTTCGACGGGCTCGCGCCTGGCAGCGGTGAATACCTGCTCGAAATATCGTACAACGGCAAGGTGATGAAAAGCGGTCCGATAAGGTTGTCCGCCAGCCGGTCGGCAGGCACCTTCGTTTTTAGCTCGTGAAAAGGCGGGATTCAACACCTGCTATGATGAAAAAAAAACAACGACAACTCCGGGCTGCGGCACGTTCTCTCTCCATTTGTGGCCGGTTTGTTCTTTTTAACTCCGCCTTATTGCGAAATACCTGGCGTAAATCCTTCATCTCTGGTATATGACCTGTTTTTTGTGCGTGTCAGACCAGTAATTCCCGTGTGCAGTTGTGTCGTGAGCTGGACAGACACATTATGGCGGTTTCCCAGATTCGTGACGTTTATACGGTCCTCAGCCGGTTCGGATCGTTCCTCTCCGCCCCTTTTCCCCTTGTTGATGATGTCTTTTCATCCTCTCGGGATGAACCTTTACTTTACAGGATTTACTATGTCTGATGATTTTCTGACCGTTATACAGGATTTTACCGACCTCGGTCTGGCCCCCCCCTTGCTCAAAGCCCTGGAGAAGGAAGGCTATGAAGAGCCGACTCCCATCCAGGCAAAGATAATTCCGCATGTCCTTTCCGGGCAAGACGTTGTCGGCCAGGCCCAGACCGGAACTGGTAAGACGGCAGCTTTTGCCCTGCCTCTTCTGAATAATTTACGCCAAGGGAGTAAACGTGGCGCGCGTGTGATGGTGCTGGCCCCAACCCGGGAGCTGGCGCTCCAGATATCCGAGGCGGTAGAGCGTTATGGCGCGTATATCCCCAACCTCAATGTCCTTGCCCTCTATGGCGGCGAGGAATATGGCGGCCAGCTAAGTAAGCTTCGTCGCGGTGTCGATGTTGTGGTTGGGACCCCTGGCCGGGTGATGGATCATATCCGTCGCGGCAGCCTGGACCTCTCCGGCCTTGAGGCCCTTGTCCTTGACGAGGCGGATGAAATGCTGAGAATGGGTTTTATCGATGATGTGGAATGGATTGTTGCCCAGACGCCGCCTCATCGTCAGATCGCGCTTTTCTCGGCTACAATGCCGGTCTCGGTCAGAAGGATTGCCGCTACCTATCTCAATGACCCCGTTGAAATAACCATCGCCGATAAAACTGCCACTGCGGCGACAATCGAGCAGCGTTTTCTGATGGTCAATACCATGGGCGACAAGAAGGAAGCGTTAAAGAAAATTCTTGAAACCCAGGATTCAGACGGGGTGCTCATTTTTGTCCGTACGAAGATGCAGACAGTTGAGCTGGCGGAGTATCTGGGTGAGTTCGGCTATAAGGCAACCGCGCTTAACGGCGATATCCCGCAAAACCAGCGGATGCGCAACGTGGAGATGCTCAAGGCCGGAAAAATTGATATCCTGGTAGCTACCGACGTGGCGGCCCGCGGCCTTGACGTGGAGCGGATTTCCCATGTGATCAATTTTGACGTTCCTTTTGATACGGAATCCTATATCCACCGTATCGGCAGGACCGGTCGGGCAGGCAGGGTGGGAAAGGCGATCCTTTTCATCTCGCCGAGGCAGAAGTCGATGCTCAGGAGCATTGAGCGGGCCACCAGGCAGAAAATCGAGGCTATGAAACTTCCTTCTGTTGCAGAGATTAACCGCAGGCGGCTGGAGAGGTACAAGCAGCGGATTACCGAGACCCTTGCCTCGGATTGCACGGTTTTTAAAAATATCATCGGTGAATACTGCAAGGAAAACCAAACTCCGGCAGAACATGTAGCTGCGGCTCTTGCCAAGATGATGCAGGGAGCGACACCACTGTTTCTCGAGGATATCCCGGAGCGGCCGGTACCGAATCGCCCGGAACGCGGACGCAGAAAACCGGAGCGGAAGGAACATGGTCCAGCAAGGCCTACACGTCGTGCAACTACGGTTTCTGAAGAGGGTATGTGCCGCTACCGGCTGGAGGTCGGTGAAATGGATGGTGTCAAGCCGGGCAATATCGTCGGCGCCATTGCCAATGAGGCGGATATCGACAGCAAATATATCGGCCGGGTCGCTATCTTTAATGACTTCAGCACCGTTGATCTTCCCACGGGGATGCCCCGCGCCATACAAAAAGTTCTTTACAATGCCCGTATAAACGGCAAGTCCATGAGGCTTCGTATGGAGTCGGAGACGGGCGGGGTGGAGGACAGCCGGACCTTTCACGCGGCCCGGAAAGGCCAAAAAAAGTCCAGGGCGCAAAAGCCCGTCCACAGCACGAAACGTAAAAATCGCAACAGGGCCGTCGGTGCGGGACGCTGATCATCATGATTCATCTGACGAACATACACAAACAATATGGTTCACGGGTGCTGTTTTGCGGTGCTAACCTGCAGGTGCTTGCGGGATCCCGGACCGGCCTGGTTGGAGCCAACGGCGCCGGAAAAACTTCTGTTTTCCGCCTGATAACCAGGCAGGAAGAAGCCGACCGGGGGGAGATCTCATGCTCCAAAAAGACGGTGATCGGTTATTTCTCCCAGGATGTCGGCGAGATGAAAGGACGCACTGTCCTGGCGGAGGTAATGTCGGCTGCCGGTGATATTGTGGAGATGGGCAGCCAGATGCGTCGGATGGAGGCGCGCATGGCGGAGCCCATGGAAGATGATGAGATGGCGGTCCTGCTGGAAGAGTACGGCAATGTCGTAGAGCTGTTTGAGCATCGCGGCGGATATGAACTGGATGCAAACGCCAAGGAGATTCTTTCGGGGCTGGGGTTTGGCAACTCCGATTTCGACCTGCCGGTTGAGACTTTCAGCGGCGGCTGGAAGATGCGGATCGCGCTTGCCAAGATCCTGCTGATCAACCCGGATGTCCTCCTGCTTGACGAGCCGACCAACCATCTCGACATGGAGTCTATCATCTGGCTCGAGGAATGGCTGTCCTCGACCTTCAAGGGTGCCCTGCTGATGACCTGTCATGATCGTGACTTTATGAATAAGATCGTTTCGCGCATCATCGAGGTCAGCAATGGCTCCGCCACGACCTATGGCGGCAATTATGATTTTTACCTCCGGGAACGTGAGATCCGCCGGGATCAGCTTCTGGCCAGCTATCAGCGCCAACAGGAGATGCTCGCAAAGGAAGAGGAGTTTATCGCCAAGTTTGGTGCACGGGTGTCCCATGCCGCCCAGGTGCAATCGCGTATCAAGAAGCTTGAAAAGATCGAACGGATCGTTCTGCCGCCCGAACAGAAAAGCATCAAACTCAAACTGCCGGAAATCCCGCGCAGCGGCGATGACGTATTGCATCTGCATGACCTGGGTAAGGAATGGAGAAGTGCTGCCGATGGGGTCAAGCCGGTTTTCAGCGGGCTGTCCGGCACCATAAGACGGCTTGAAAAAATTGCCCTGGTGGGTGTTAACGGCGCGGGAAAATCTACCCTGCTCAAGGTGCTGACCGGAAATAGTGAGCCCACCTCCGGCCAGGTTTTAAACGGAGCCGGGGTGTCTACCGGCTATTTCAGCCAGCATGCCATGGACATCCTTGATCCTGACATGACCGTTTTTGAGGCGGTCCAGGAGAGTGCGCCGCTGGAAAATATCGGGACCATACGAAATATATGTGCTGCGTTTCTCTTTCAGGGAGATGATATCGAAAAACGGATCGCCCACCTTTCCGGAGGAGAGAAAAGCAGGGTTGTGCTGGCGAAGATCCTGTCTCAGCCGCACAATTTTCTGGTGCTGGATGAGCCGACCAATCATCTCGACATACTCTCACGGGAAGTACTGCTTGAAGGGCTGCAGCAATATCAGGGAACCATTATCCTGGTAAGTCACGACCGCCATTTTCTGCGGTCCCTGGTTGATCGGGTATTCGAGATCGACCATGGGCAAATGCGCATATACGAGGGTGACTACGACTATTACCTGCGTACGGCCACCCGCTAGATTCCCCGCCGGTTCACCACCATGTTTTAAAGGAAAAACAAATGATTCAAGCCTCTGATATCGCGCTTGCATACGGCAAGCGTGTTATTTTTAAAGATGTCAACATTAAGTTCACCGCCGGAAACTGCTACGGCCTGATCGGCGCCAACGGCGCCGGCAAGTCGACTTTTCTGAAAATTCTCGCGGGCCAGCTCGAACCCGACAAGGGAGAAGTGTTCGTCGGCGCAAAGGAAAGGATTGCCGTTCTCAGCCAGGACCAGTTCGCTTTCGATGAGTTGACGGTGGCACAGACGGTCCTCATGGGCCATGAGCGGCTGCATGAAGTTATCGCTGAACGGGAAGCGTTGTACGCGAAAGGCGAGTTTACCGAAGAAGACGGTATCCGCAGCGGGGAACTCGAGGCAGAGTTTGCCGAAATGAACGGTTATGAAGTGGAGTCCGAGGCTGCGGTTCTTCTTACCGGTCTTGGCATCGGTGAAGAACTGAGGGAACGAAAGATGCGTGAGCTTGAGGGCGGGCAGAAAGTACGGGTGCTCCTGGCCCAGGCGCTTTTCGGCAGCCCGGATATCCTGCTCCTGGACGAACCGACCAACAACCTCGACGTCAAATCGATAAAGTGGCTCGAAGGATTCCTGGAAAGATTCAAGAACACCGTCATCATCGTCTCGCACGATCGTCATTTTCTCAACCAGGTCTGTACCCATATGGCCGATATAGATTACAGTCGCATCCAGGTCTATGTAGGCAACTATGACTTCTGGTACCAGGCTAGCCAGCTGGCGCTGAAGCAGCGCCAGGAGGCTAGCAGGAAGGCTGAGTCAAAGGCATCCGAACTCAAGGAGTTCATCGCCAGGTTCTCCTCCAATGCGTCAAAAGCGCGCCAGGCCACAGCCCGAAAGAAACTGCTTGAAAAACTTGAAATTGAGGAATTGCCCGCGTCGTCACGTAAGTATCCGTTTATACATTTCAAGCCCGGCAGGAGCTGCGGCGACGTGATTCTTGAGATGGACGGCATCTCCAAGAGTGTGGACGGAGTAAAGTTGCTCGATAACTTCTCCCTAACCGTCGGTAAGGGCGAAAAAATAGCCTTTGTTGGTCTGAACAGTCCGGCCATAACAGCACTGTTCCAGATTCTTGTTGGCAAGATGCAACCCGACAGTGGGACTTTTCGCTGGGGACAGACCATGAGCACCACATATTTCCCGAAAGAGAACAGTGCATTCTTCACTGAAGACAAAACGCTGATTGACTGGCTGGGCGAATACACCCCGGTGACCGAGGGGGAGAGTTATGCTAGGGGATTTCTGGGGAAAATGCTCTTTTCCGGGGATGAGGCCCTGAAGAAAACCTCTGTCCTGTCCGGAGGCGAGCGGGTTCGCTGCATGCTCGCGAAGATGATGCTCAGCGACGCCAACGCGCTTATTCTCGATGAGCCCACCAACCATCTTGATCTGGAGTCGATAACGGCATTAAATAAAGGCATGCAGGCGTTTTCGGAAATCGTGCTGTTTTCCTCCCACGATCATACCCTTATCCAGACCGTGGCCAACAGAATCATCGAGATTCTCCCCGGCGGTGTTATCGATAAGATGGTGCCCTATGATGACTATCTGTCCGATAACCAGGTGATAACTATGCAGGAGCAATACGCCAGACACTAAAGCTGTATCGGGAACATATGTTTCCCCCCTTTTTTGCAAATCATGCGCCTTGTTGCTCTAGAGAATTGACGGGTGTCGTCAGGTTTTAGCAGCAGTATCTAAAATCGGCGGGGAACTGCCCAACAAGGTGTATTGTTCATGAAAAAGTGTGAACAGGGGGGGGCCGTAACAGCGCGACGCGCATAACATCCGGTTGCCAACTCAGTATTCGGTTTCGGAGTTATGAATATATTTCAAGCTACAACAGTTCAGATCATATCTGAACGCCTACACCAAGACGCATAAAGTGGTGGTCAAAAAAACGGGACCACTTCTACCCATCATATTGTTGGCAAAAAAACTGGGAGTTGAATAGAATCGTAAACGGAATGGTTTGATAAGGGATATATAAGGGTGAGGTCCCAGTGCAAACAGGCTATTTATTGTCATTTTCAATCACTGTCAATCATAGCAAAAAGAGAATCAAATATGAGCAGCTTATTCTGTCCTGTTAAAATTCGTTCGATGACGGTAAAAAATCGTTTCATGAGTTCAGCGACTTATGAAGCCATGGCTGAACCAGATGGAACTGTGACCGACGCAATTTTAAGCCGATACCGGCAACTGGCAAAGGGAGATGTCGGTCTCATTGTACCGGGTCATATGTGCGTGCATCCTAGCGGGAAAGCGGGTCTGAAGCAGACCGGTATCTTCAGCGACAAACATATAAAGGGATTGAAAGGGTTGGTCGATGTGATTCATCGGAACAATTCGAAAGTGGTTTTTCAACTGGCTCATGCAGGGCGGCAAACCCGGGTGCAGATAACCGGACGAGAAACGATTTCACCTTCCAATATTGGCCCGGATCCCATATTTAAGACTGAACCCCGGGAAATGACGGCTGCCGAGATTGAAGAACTCGTCACGGAATTTGGAAATGGTGCTCGCAGAGCAGCAGAGGCTGGTGCGGACGGAGTTCAAGTTCATGCGGCACATGGGTATATGGTGAATCAATTTCTTTCACCATTTTTTAACCGCAGGAGCGATAAGTGGGGCGGTAGTGACGAAAATCGTTTTCGCTTTATAAAAGAGGCAATTCTTGCAATAAAAGCCAATGTACCCTCTGATATGGTGGTCATGGTAAAACTCAGCTCGAACGACTATACACCAGGGACCGGCATAGATCCGACACTGGCGGCCCGTTATTCTCGATGGTTGGTGGATCTGGGGGTTGACGGAATCGAAATCAGCAGCGGTACTCTTTCGTTCTCACCGTCAGCCACAACCCGCAGCAAGGATAAGCGGGGGCGTTTTACCTACCATGACGCCTACCATCTTGAAGCCGCAGAAATCGTCAAACCTGTGATGGGGCAGGTTCCTCTCATGCTGGTAGGGGGCGTCCGGAAATTGAGTCTGATGGAAGAGATCGTTGAAAGCGGCAAGGCTGACATGGTTTCTCTGTCCCGGCCCTTTATTCGAGAACCTGACTTCGTGAAACGTTTAGCCTCCGGCAAGATAAACAAGGCCAGTTGTATCTCATGCAACAACTGTTTGTCTGCTGTTCGCACAAATCTGCCCGTCAGATGCTATATCAAGGGACTTCCTGAAAAATAACTCGCTGGGAAGGGTGATAATACCAAAAAGGTGAGGGGAGCCGGTTTTAACAGGGAGGGAAGTATTACATCTTATCAAGCCTTCTGCGGGACTCTCGCAATATTACGAGGGTCCCGGGCAAAAACGGCTGTTGTCCTTAGTTGTGATCGGTTGTCAACTGGGCATGTTGATATTCCGGCTCAACATAACCTTGATCTTTTTTAAAGAAAGGTTCCAGGTTTTCCTGCCTTGAACGTTTGGTGACCAATGACACGGCGACAAAAACGGTTCCTGAAGTCAACATGGAGGCAATGACTCCGTGACCCATGAAGACAGGATGGATACTTTCCAGATAGGGGGGAGACATCGGTGCTGTTTTGATGAGGTCGAAAACCACCAGCCCGGTCTGCATGAAGAAACCCGTCCACAGTGAGGCAAGGGCTCCGGGACCGGTAGCCCTGCTCCAGTAAAGGCCACCCATGAGTACGAAAAAATAGGATGCTGATGCAATGAACGTTGCTATATGGATGGCATCTATGATGTTGGTGATAAAAAATGATCCCAAAGTCGCAAGAAACACAATCAGCAATACGCTGAACCTGCTTACTATGCTCATCTGCCGCTTATCAGCGTCCCGGTGCAGGTATCTCTGATAAATGTCCCGGGCTATACATGAGGCGCCGGATGCGGCAAAAGTATCGGCACAGGACATCGCCGCAGCCGCAAGGGCCACAGCACAGAGTGCCAGGCTGAAATCCGAGAACCTGCTGTCCATGATAAAGGCTAAAAGTGCTGGTTCTGCCTTGGCCATGCCCATGGGAAATCCGGCACTACCAATTTCAGGATAGATGGTATTGAGTCCCACCGCAATGAGCGCACAGCCGCCAAAGACAATTGCCACCAAGAGAGAACCAAGCAGCATTCCATTGCGTGCGGCCTTCTCGTCTTTTGCCGCCCAGACCCTTTGCCAGGGGTCCTGTTCGGTAATCCAGCCGGGAACAATGGCAAAAACAAATATGAGGACCATGGGAAGGCCGATGGAAGCGGGGTTCCACCATCCTTGTGGTGCAGAAGTCAACAGTTGTCCCAGGGAAATATCAGCGGCACCGGTCGCACTGCTCATAACAATACAGGACATGACCATTATGAAAACCGACAGGAAGAGGAACTGGACAATATCAGAAGTGATAACTGCTGAAAGGCCACCTAGCGTTACATAGACTGCAACAGCCAGACCGACTATCAGTGCAGCATAGGTGGGGTCGATGCCGTAGAACACCTGGAGAACCATGGCAAAACCCTTGATATCGGCGACGGCGAACAATATCATGACCACGGTGATTATGATTGCTACCGGTAGTCGCAGATAATTGCCATACCTGAGTTCCAGCAGTTCCGGCTGGGTAATTGACGGGAGCGATTTGATTTTTTTGACAAAAAAGGCAATGATGACGAGGGCTAGAATATTTGGTGCCACAAACCCCCAGACAGATCCCATGCCAAGCAGCATATAGAAACCGATAACCGCTAGCAGTGCCCCGGCGGTAAGCCAGGAAGCGGCAGCAGAAAAACCGATGGAGAGTGCACCCACGGATTTTCCGGCCAGCCAGAAGTCAACCTGGGAGTGGTGCTTTTTATTGAAATAGAAACCTGTTAAGACCAGAAAGAAAATGTAAATCGATAAGACGAGGAGAAAAAGATGATAGGCCGTCATTGAAAGGAACCTCCCGGTCGGCGAATACACCACGAGCCGACAAAAAAATCAGCTCGGGGATTTTCCATCTCTCCGAGAAGTAACGTATCTGTCCCCAAGATATTCTGGCTCGTGGATTATCCTACTTACCGCGTCTTCCCATACTGTTTCGAAGTAACACGTCTACAGTACAGTGACTTTATGCGGTTTTCGTCCCCACTTACAGCGGCGGGTCCGCCCCGGATTTTAACCGGGTTCCCTTGAAAGAAAGACTTTTATACACCTGTTTCTTGACTATGGCTGATAGTCAAAATCACGACTTTATACCACAGCGATTATGAGTTTTCAATCCCAATAAAGCTGACATGTACGCCTTGCTTTTCCTGAAAAATAGATTTGTAATCAGTATGTTTGGAAGGCTTTGTGCTCTTTTGCTTGACGACATTTTTATTTTTAAACAGCATCCCATCAGCTCTTGTCATACGTTTACCTGGAAGTGGGATCATCTGGATTTATTGATAAAAAATTCTATCGTTACAGCAGGTTCCTGCGAAACTGGCGCCGGGTCTTTATGATATTTCTGGTAACATGAAATATTTATTTGTAATATTTTGATTGACTTAGGGGCGCTTTTGAGTTGGTAGCACGATTATAAAATATGTGTTATTTGTGTTGAAAAGGTCCAATGCAATGTCAGAAGATAGGTTTTTAATGTCTCGGGTTACCGGAAGAATAAAGCTGTGGAATAAATGGAAGTCCTGCTATTTATCGCTGCAACATTGCCGAGGACCATACAGGGATGGCTATCTGTACAATCAACCGGAATACTATCAAGGCTGTGATTTTGTTAACCCCGGTATCTGGGGACTTTTATTCAGGGTTTTGCGTGGCCGTGAATTCATGCGATTTTTTTTGCGGAGGATCGAAAGATGTTAGCCAATATTGCGTTCAAGAGGGTAGTGGACTTTCACGGTCATGTTTGTCCAGAGCTTGCTCTGGGGAGTAAGTTCTGCGAATATGTCCAACATCTCTTAAACGAGAATGTTCTCGACGATAACAGTTTTTCTGTGCTTGCCGAAAACTGCACCTCCGCCCTCGATGCGATTCAGGTCCTTCTCGGAGTGACCGTTGGAACCAGCGCCTTATGGTCATGGATTACGGCAAGCACAACTATACACTCTATAGCGGACCCGGGAAGAAAGGTTGGGTTTTCAGGAAGAAAGCTATGAATTTCGGCGATGAAGAAGTCTTTTACCGGCTGGAAAATAAAATTATTAAAAATAATGCAGGGTTGGAAGATATTATCTCGTTTCAGAAGTTAATAGACGATCGCGTTCACAAAATATTTATCTTGTCCCTTGAGAACCTTTTTGCCGTTGAACCTGTTCAATGTGCACGGCAGCAACCGCAGGAATCGACGAGTATTTACATGATTTGTTCAACGTGCGGTCAGCAGGTTCTTGCAACTCGCTGTATTGAGCGCCGGGATGTATTCACTACTCCATGCAATGACGACAGTATTGGTCATAATATTAACTGTTGATCAGCAATAATCAGGCTTGTTCCTGTCTGTTCTCTTAAATGTTAAAAGTCATTGTCGAAAAGCTCATGATCCGGAAAATTACTTTTGCTATGTGCAGCCTACGCACTTTAATGATGACTGTTCTTCTGCGCAGGCACGCGAATTTATTCTTGTGCCGCAATTCTGGCGATCTTATCCGTCGGGCCAGCAGTTGCCATTTAGGCTGGTATCCTCAAAAGTGTTCATGAAAGGCGAAGAACTGGAAAGTCCGGTCAATATTAACGTCGAGTATAGGGGGAAAGATATCCCGGTAACAGCGGATGAAGCTTTCAAAACGTATGTCTGAACTGTGACAATCGAGGGAGCCGGTGCCGCTCTACTGCATGGGCATCGCCTTGGTGAAATATGGCGCAAGACGTCTCAAGGGGGCGTTCTGGGTGATCGTACTGTTTTAAAGTGTGTGCTTTAAATTTTTTTTCCCGGGCTTCTCGATGGTGCGTTTCCAATATATCGTCGATAAAAAAGGTGCCAATTACCAACACAATGCCATATGAGCTGTATTGCCGTTTACTGTTTACTAACCTCTGTGTGAAGTATTGTCCGGATTAGTAATCGTTTTAATGCTTGTGGACGAATAGCCTCATGGTCGCGGATATATTTTATGGCACCACGACACCCATGCCATGGCCCCTCGCTTTGGCAGTGGGGGGCGGTAGCCATGGGTGTTGATCGCATCCTCCTGATCGCCCTGCTGAAAATGCAAATGGTTGTTTTTCGACAGGCGGTCAGGATGGAGTCCTGTAAAGGATGTTTCAAGGTCTTGTTTTGTCCTAAAACATATAGACTTCCGTCAACTCCCCGGGGTGCAGACTGAAGCCGGGTTCTATGGCTACGTATCCATCCGCATCGACGATGGAGGTGAGCATGTGGGAGCCCTGGCGTTCCAGTAGGCGAAAGGTTGGCGTGGCGTTGGGGGTGTCGGTGATGCCAACCCGTAAGAAATCAGTTCTCTTGCCGGTGTTGCAGACCATGTTTTCCGCCATGGCGGTAATACTTTTCTTCAGGAGCTGCTCCCCTTGGAGCGCCGCCAGGGTCGGCATGACGAAGTTCTGGAAACACATGAATGCCGAGACCGGGTTGCCGGGAAGGCCGAACAGGAGGGTTTCATTTTTTTTGGCGACGTAGAGGGGTTTACCTGGTTTTTGCTTGATTTTCCAGAACAGCTCCTTGAACCCGATCGCTTCCGCAGCCTGCTTGACGTGATCATGGTTGCCCACCGAGACTCCGCCAGAGCAGAGAATGAGATCACACCCGCTGTTCACCACTTTTGCCATCTGGGTTATGGTGGTTGCAAGATCGTCTTCCACATGAAGACATTTGATTACCCTGCCGCCCGCCTCGATGATACTGCTCTGCAGCATGGGGGCGTTGGCGTCTCTCACCTGGTACCGGTCTATCTGTTTGTCATCGTGACGGGCCAGCTCGGTACCTGTAATGAACAACGAAACCCTCGGGGTATCGTAGACTGCCACCCTGGCCAGACCCAGGGCCGAGAGCAGGGCGATCTGCCGCGCCTTCAGCACAAGCCCTTTGGCCAGTATCTTGGTACCCTGCTCAAACTCCTCGCCACGGCGCCTTATGTCCTGCCACTGTTTCCTGCAGCGATGGATAACGACACTGTGTCCCAGGTCGTCGGCGTCCTCAACCCGGACCACAACATCGCAACCGGTAGGTATCATGGCGCCGGTGCTGACACGAATGGCCTGGGCGGAACCGACAACCTCGGTGTAGGGGATGCCGGCCTGGCTTTCCCCCGCGATTTTCAGGGTTACAGGTCCCGTGTTGCCGATATCGCTGACGTCGTGCCATCGCAGGGCAAAGCCGTCCATGGCCGAATTGGTATAGCGGGGAGAAGGCTCGGGAGCGTGGATATCTTCGGCAAGACGGTGGGACAATGTCTGTTCCAGCGCCATATTCACGATACGGGGCGCGGGAAGGTTGTCTTTCAGGATTTGCAGTGCATGGGGTACGGAAATCATATTCATCCTCCTATTGATGCCATTGAATAGTGATGCTCGGCATGGCGTTTCGCGGCTGCCTGGTAGCCGTCTTCCATTTTACAGCTGACAGTTTGTCGGATGTTGTCTGCGATCTCCTGATCGGTCATATTGCTGCGCAGCAGTTCCCTCAGGTCCAGCACGCCTTCGTCATAAAGGCAGTTCTTCATCATCCCGGCAGGGGTGACGCGTACTTTATTGCAGCTGCCGCAGAACTTTCTCGACTCCCCTTCAATGAGGCCGATCGTGCCCCGATATCCGGCAACGGTAAATTTGCTGGCGGTCTCGATCCCTATGGACGAAGCTTTCCTTCTGGCGGGAAACAGCCGTTTGATCCTTTCCTCCAGGCAGGTATCCAGCGTGGTAAAGGCTTGTGTGCTGCCGGAAAACGGCATTGGCTCGATAAACCTGACATCTATCGGGTGGTACTGGGCCAGGGCTGCGATCTGCATAATTTCCGCATCACTGGTGTCGGGTTGGACCACGCTGTTGATTTTTAAGGGGATTCCCAACCTGATCGTTTCATGGAAAGTGGTAAGGACGCTATCGAGCCTGCCAACACGTGTTATCTCCCGGAAACGGACGGAGTCCAGGGTGTCGAGACTGAGGTTTATTCCACCGATACCGATTGTTTTGAGTTTTGCAAGGTGCGGCTGCACGGCCACGCCGTTGGTGGTAATGCGCAGATCCAGGCCGGGCTGTTTTTCCTTTATCCGGCTCATAAAAGTAACGCAGTCTTTCCGGGCAAAGGGTTCACCGCCGGTTATGCGTATCTTGCTTATCCCCAACGAAACAAAAATGGAGGTCAGCCGGTCCAGTTCCTCGTAGCTGAGTATTTGGTCATGCCTTAAAAAAGACGCGCCCTCCGGCGGCATGCAGTATCTGCATCGCAGGTTACAGCGATCGGTAATCGCAAGGCGGAGATACGTCAGACATCTGCCAAGGTTGTCGATGAGCAGGGGAGGGTTGATAAAACCTGTGGTGATGGGTGCGTTCATGATCACTCCTTTTCAACTATCGGAAGGTTGTCCCGTTTCCAGAACAACCCTGTCGGCCGCAAACCGTAATCAGTATTGTCGTAGGTTTTTTGGCTCGGAGTTTTTTTGCGGAAAAGGGCTTGCCACCCTTTCCCGGTGTATGAAAGAATTTTTTAAAAGGTTGCGGCGCGATTACACTCCTTGTTCAAAACGAAAACTCTGGTCGGGATCAACTACTGCAAGTACCCGGACGATACAGCCGTCACCGCCGGTCCAGCGCCAGGGAAACGCCATGAAGAAACAGCGTTTGCCGGTAACTTTGTCGAGATCGCCGCCAACGTTTTCAATTCCCGGGATGTTTCCCTTGACCATCAGGGTCTTGTGGGCCGGTTCCCAGTCGGGGAAATCAACCTTGGGATCTCTGCCGGTCTCGGCCTTGTATTCGTCGATGAGGTGCGGCTGGGAGGGGCCCAGTCCGTGGTCCACCAATTTGGTGGCGATGGGATGATCGTTGGCCTGACAGCCGTAACCGACGCATTTCACCTTTTTGTCCACGAGCCATTGCGCACCGGCACCGGATATCCCGCATCCGTAGGCAAAGTATTCATCACTGTCCGCCCACTTATGATGGAAGCCGGTGTTGATCATGACGATATCGCCTTCCCGGATGGCTGGTGTCGCCTTTTCCAGGTCTTCGGGAGTGATCACGCCCCATTTTCCTTTCGGGATGGAAACAGCAACTCCGGTACCCGCCAGGCGCCACAGCGGGTATTCGCTGATGCCGGGGGTGTTCTCGGTGACATGAATGGGCGCGTCCATATGGGTGCACCTGTGCATGATGCCTTCCCAGTTTACCTGGTATAAACCGTCCTTGGCATGAAATTTGTCAATGGTGACATTGACGCCGGGACTGGAGGGCCATTCCGGCATATGTTGCTGAAAATCATGGCTTAAGTCGTATATTTCAAGGCTCACTGTCGTTCTCCTTTTCTGTGTTACTTACCGTCTGGGATCCGATAGGTACCGTCGGGATCGGTCATTGCCACCAAGCGAACGGGACAGGCGTCGCCGTGCACGAATTTCCATGGTGTGGCGACAAACGTGGCGCGTTTGCCGATCAACAGATCCACATCTCCGCCGACCTGCTCAATTGTCGGAATATCCGCCTGAAGAATTGTTTTATGGGCAATATTCCAGTGGGGATGCTCTTTTTGCGGATCGAGTCCGGTCGCCTTCTTGTATGCGCCGACCAGCCGGTTCATTGTGGGGCCGCCGCGATGTCCGGCCAGCGAGGTGGCCAGCGGGTGGTCCACCTGGGGGGTGTCCACCGCCACCATCCGGCATTTTTTGGCTACCAGCCAATCGGCAGCATCCCTGGACAACCCCGGAGATTCGCCGTAATATTCCAGTCCATCGGAGTATTTATGGTGCCATCCGGTGACAATGACGACCACGTCTCCTTCCTGTACCGACGGGGTTGCCGATTCGAGATCGCGCGCGGTAATCACCCCGTAACTGGCTTTAGCAATACCAAGCACTACGCCGTTACCGAACAGACGGTCAGGCGCGATGGCGGCAAGATCCTTTGCCCTCTGCACCAGGTGGAGCGGTGCGTTCATATGGGTGCCGGTATGCATCACGGTGTTGATCTTCCACGCGAGAACACCGTGTTGCGCATGCTTGACGCCGCGAAACATCTTGACGTCGGCCTGCCCGGGGTATGATGGCACTCCATGCCCCCATTCATGACTGAGTTCGATAAGTTGCAACCCGCTGTAGGGGTCTTTTGTGACAGCTGTCATAAGAAAATCTCCCGTTGGTTTCTTGTCCCTTGCGGACAAGCCGCAGAGGCCGGTTTGGCGGATTTCATATAAAATTACATACAAATTGCTGGTCAAAATATGATACAAGTCTATAATTACACTCATGGGAGCAGAAGTCAAGAGTTATTACATGCAATTTGGTATGTTTTTGGTGAAGAGATATATCTCGTAAAAACAATTATATATCTGCAAGTTGTTCTGGTGTTTGATCTGTATTGGTGGCAATGTCGTTGACACCGGGTAACCCTTGCCCTATAGTAGGGGAAAACGGTCGACCAATGATGATAGAACGTCAGCGGTCGGCTTTTGCCGCCAGCAACCCCGCAACAAGTTCAGCAACAACCGACAGGAACTAACATTATGGATGATATCGGCCTTTATGACTGTCCGATGCCGGAATCCTTTCGCGACAAAATCGGCCTGACCCTTTCTCTGGCGTGGCTGTTTTACCTCGGATTTGTGACCAGGGTGATCTTTGGTCCCCTGATGCCACAGATTCGGCAGGATCTCGGCCTTGGCAATGGTGATGTCGGGTATCTTTTTCTCATGATCACCATCGGGTACACCATAGCTCCACTGTTTTCGGGGTACATTTCTTCACGGCTGTATCATTCCGGAACGCTGAGGCTTTCGGCTTGGCTGCTGGGGGTTGTCCTGTTACCTTTTATGTTTGTCAACAGTTTCTGGGCCATGAGCCTCGTTTTGATGGTGATCGGGTTTACCGGTTTTCTCCATCTGCCTTCAGCTATTGCCACGATTACCGCGGAAATCCAGAAATCCGACTGGGGAAAGGGGTTGGGAGTTCATCAATGCGCCCCTCCTCTGGCCTTTGTGACGGCTCCTCTGATCGCCGCTCTAATGTTGAACTGGTTCTCATGGCGGGTAATTTTACTGTCATGGGCCGTTTTATCCCTGGTCTCGGCGTTGGTTTTCACCGTGTCCAGTGAAGGGGGGGCTTTTCCCGGCAGGCCTCTTAACCCCGGTAATGTTAAAAGAGTTGTCTCGTTACCGTCGTTCTGGCTGCTTGCTCTGCTGTTGGGCATGGGAATGGCGGGCAATGCCGGGATTCTCTCCATGCTGCCGCTCTTTTTTGTAACCGAGAGGGGATTTGATCTCGGCTTGGCCAATTCGTTAATCGGATTTTCCCAGCTTTCAGGTTTTGTGGTGGTTTTTTTTGCCGGTATCGTCGCAGACAAGGTGGGGCACAGGAAGTTTATGTGTTTTACCCTGTCGTCAGCCGCTCTTTTGACTGTCAGCATCGGGTTTCTTACCGGATGGCCTCTGGTGATCGCCCTGATTATCCAGCCCGCGGTGCTGACACCGTTTTTCCCGGCAGCTTTCGGCGCCCTGGCCAGGGTCGCCCACCCAACGTTGAGATCTGTGACCAGCGCTATTGGACCGCCTCTGGGATTTCTGGTGGGTGCGGGAGGAATACCGATGTTGATAGCTCAGGTCGCAGAACACCGATCATTCGGGTTGGGTATTGTGATTACAGGAATTTTTATGCTGACAGGCGTTCCTCTTGTTTATTTTCTTCGCCTTGGTGATTATGATGATGAAGCCGGATGCTGACAGGGACGTAGGTTCGCGGAAAATCGTCCGGCAAAAGATACCTGAATTATATGTTTATAAAACCTTGGCGCAGGATATTTTGCTGTGCCGTACTTTTTTTTCGTTATAACCACCCGGCGGGGCAGGATACCCCGCCATTTAAAATGGAGAGTTGAAGACATGATCAAGCCAATGAATAAAATTCTTTTTGCAACCGACCTTACGCCTAATTGTCAGCAGGCTTACGACTATGCAATTTCCCTGAGTATGCGTTTTCAGGCAACGGTGTATCTGCTGTATATCATCGAACCGCTGCCGGAAAACGTCGAAGGACGAATCAAGGGGCTGCTCGGTCAACACCGCTGGGAAGATATCACCCACACCAAGGAAGGGGAAGTTCGCAAGTCGCTCACCGGAAAAAGAACATCCGCCCATGTGATGAGCGATATCCAGGAATTCTGCAAGCTGGTTGGCGTTGGCAATGCGGATAGCGACCTGCAGTCCCGGGAGATAATAATCAGTGACGGAAACATTGTTGAGACCATCATCGAAACAGCGGAGAAAAACCAGTGTGATCTCATCGTAATGGGAGCCCACAAGGGGTTGCTGCATCGGAACTCAATCGGTGACAGCATCAAGGGAGTGATGCGTGAATCACGGGTTCCGGTCACCGTTGTGCCGACCGATATTGAAGGCAAATAACAATATGGATGGAACCATGGCCGGCAGCTATCCTCAAATCAAGCTGTATGCCGTGAGCACCTGCAGTCACTGCAGGGCACTCATGGAGTTTTTGCAGCAGAACCGTTTGCCGTTTGAATTTGTCTATGTCGATGAGCTTCTTGGCGAGGAACGTCGGGATACGATAAAGAAGGTGAAGCAGGTGAATAAGCGGTGTTCGTTCCCGACCACGGTAATCGGCGAAGCGGTAGTTGTCGGCTTTAAGGAGGATGAGTTAAAGGAGGTACTGGGGATCTGATGGATGCGCATGAATTGTACGGTATGTTGAAGGATGCCCAGGAAAGACAGGGGTATTTCTTCAACCGCGATGACAAACATACGTTTGGGATTCTGGACGGATTGCTGATCAATAAAGAGAGGTACGGGTATATGGCCTGTCCGTGCAGACTTGCGTCGGGAATAAGGGAAAACGATTCCGATATCATCTGCCCCTGCGACTATCGGGAAGAGGATGTCCGGGAGTTCGGCAGTTGCTATTGTACGCTCTATGTGAGTGGAGAATTCAACGAGGGCAAGCTTGCGAAGGTAGTTGTGCCGGAGCGTCGACCGCCGGAGAAGGTTAGCTTTTAATCTCGGCACCACCAAGGTGAAATATCAATTGCAATCTCAACCAACAGGCTGATTATGACAAAGAGTGCAGCAGTTGCTGAACAGGGCAGGTCAGTAACCATAAGGTATTCGGTAATTCTGGAAAACGGCAGCCGCGTCAGTGATGAAAAGACCAAACCTCTGACCTTTAAGATCGGCAGCAAAAGGGTTTTTCCAAGCCTAGAATCAGGAATTGCCGGCATGAAGCCGGGAGAGACCCGCCAGATAACAATAACCCCGGAGCAGGGGTATGGCCACTACAACAGCGAACTGGTTATCAAGGTTGAGAAGAAGATGTTTCCCCCGGACATGAAACTGGTTCCGGGGAAAACGGTCCAGTATCAGAACCGGGACGGTGAACGGGCGAATTTTGTCGTGCAGCAGGTTGATGAAGAGACCGTGGTCCTGGACGGCAACCATCCCCTGGCCGGGCAGAAGCTTGAGTATCAGGTGGAGCTGCTGGGGGTCGCCTGAACAGGTGCAAACGCAACTCCGGGTCTAAATACTGTCACCACTTTTTTCCTGCTCCCCCGAACAAGTTTTCAGGGGAGCGCTCTTTACGGTGACAGCAGGCTGCAACCTGAGCAAAACCGGGGTGCCACGTATCCGCAAACGGTTCAGCAACACTCTTCAAGCTTGAAGTTTTTCCCGTCAACCGCCACGAAGTGAATACCGTCGAGTTTTGGCAGGCCGGCTATCTTCCACGCGTTCATTGGGTTGATAAATTCGTTGTTGAGGCACTGACTGGGTTGTTTGACATGTTTGCAAACATAGTTGAGAATTGGGAATGCATGGAATTTTTTATAGTAATTTCTTAAAAATATTACTATTTCCATCTTCTCGTCATCCAGCGATTCAATACCCACTGATGTCGCTAGTTTTTGAGCCACCTCCGGGCTCCAGTCTCTTTCGTCTATCAGAAAACCATCGTCGTTTAATTTAATGTTTTTTCCCGCAACAGCTAAATTCTTCATGTTATTGCTCCCGTGTGTTCGTTCGATAAGGAGACAGTTCAACCCGCTTGCTTTCCAGTCGCGGGCAGAATCTTTCGGCAGTGTAGACAACGTGGAATTAAAACTGTTTTCCTTCCACGTTTTTTCTCAGTTGTGCTATTTCAAGACCGAGTGATACACATTTTTTCCCGTCCATACAGTCGTCGGCCTCCGGCAGGTCAAGATAGTGGCTGAGTTTATGGCTGTCTTTCACCAGCCGGACTACCCAGGCTCTTTCCTTGTTGTCGAAATCGACATCTATATCGATGCCGCATTGACCGATATCCGGATAGATAGAGGTAATTTTCTCGCATAACTGTTTTTTGTCGTACATATGTTACCTCCTGAAGAAGTCTCTTTCAGCAATCACAGCACCTTCACGGTTCGCTCTATGCGTCACCGCGGTAATGGTCTGTCACTTTTATAAGGTAATCACTGTCGGTAGTATATCTTGACAATTATTTACTGCGATAAGAGGAAGTCGGTGCGATCACTCGGCAGTCACCATCGTCCTGGGTGACAGCTTGCCGGGTAATTTCACGAAATGTAAAGTAGTAGTCTGGCTGTTTACTGGGGGCCGCCTTGTGGAGGATTATCTTGGGGCATGGTACCCATAGCTGCACCCCCCAGGTGACATAACTATTTGCCACAGCTGGTTTTTTCTTGCCCTGAATGAGCCGGCGCAGGAGAGAAGGTAGTATTTCCACATGCGGTAAAAACGCTGGTCATACGCATGCTTTTGCAGCTCGGGCCACGCTTTGTCAAAGTTGTCGAACCAGTGCATCAAGGTAGTGTCGTAATCGATACCAAAGTTGTGCAGGTCTTCGATAACAAAGAGGCCTTCCGCAGCGGTGGCTATCTGTTGCATGGAGGGCAGCATGGAATTTGGAAAGATGTAGCGGCTTATCCATTTCTCGCAGGTAGCCACTGTCCTGTTACCCCCGATTGTGTGCAGCAGGGTCAGTCCCTCGGGGGCCAAAAGCTGTTGCTGGCATTCCATGAAGGTCCTGTAATTTTTATAACCTACATGTTCGAACATGCCGATGGAGACGATGCGGTCGAATGTGCCCTCAATGTTCCTGTAATCCCGCAGTTCAATGGACACCGGCAGATCCCGGCAAAATCGTTTAGCATACTCGGCCTGTTCGTGGGAGACGGTGATCCCGACTACGGACACGCCATATTTTTTTGCAGCATAAGCAGCCATTCCGCCCCAGCCGCAACCGATGTCGAGCAGCCGCAAGCCTGGCTCAAGCTTCAGTTTCCTGCAGATAAGGTCGAGCTTGGCCTCCTGGGCCTGCTCAAGGGTTTCGGCATTGTTCCAGTACCCGCAGCTGTACATCATGTGGGTATCCAGCATACGTTGATAGAGATCGTTGCCGATGTCGTAATGGTGTTGCCCGATTTCAAAGGCCCGGGAAATTTTCTGCAGGTTGAATAATTTTGCCCTGGCGGCAGCGAGCATATCGTGCCAGTTGGTTATCTTGAGATTGAGTTCGGCGTTTAAGACTCTGAAAAAAAACTGATCCAGGGCTTCGCAGTCCCACCAGCCGTCCATGTATGCCTCCCCCAGCCCCAGGGAACTTTCGGCAATCACCCTGGAGTAGAGGGCATCATCGTGAACCTGCATATCCCAGGGGCGATCGCCGTTGATCTTTACATCCGCCAGGGAAAGAAGATTACTGAAATAGTTCTTCAGTCGATCGCTGCGGCCGCCGTTTTTGATAAATACCCGAAAAGGAAAAATTCTTCGAAAGTTCATTAAAATTTTTAACTCAACACTGTTTCAAAAAGAACCGGAATCTGGTCATACCGTGGGCAATCCATGCCCCTAATTGTCAGGTTGGCAGTATTAACCAATGATATCAGCCAGGTGTCATGATCACCATTGTGGTGATCCATGCACCTGGCAATTTTGTTGCACCGGTTCGCTCCCCCCTTTTTTACGGTTTATTCTAAAACAAGGGGCAGGTTCGAGTCAAATCCGATGACTACAAGTTAGCGTAAGGCGTCGCTCGTTTCGCCCAGCTGCTCTCCGGGTATTTTTCACCAAGGTGCTCGCAGGCTCTCCTCAGCGCCGCTGGATCATTGTGCTGTTTATAACCGTTAATGCCATGGTAAAAAATTGCTTCGGGAAGGGTGGTACTGTTCGGGTATTTTTCCATCAGTTTCTTGAACTGAACATTGGCGGCGTCGTATTCGCCGACGGCGAAGTACACCTTGGCGGTTCCCAGGAGCATGCGGGCGAGAAATGAATCGGGTCCGTGGAAACCGACTGTTTTCTGTATCTCACGTCCGTGAAAATCGAGAACGATCAGCGTGGGAGTCCATATAGTGTTGTACTCATCATACGCTTCCTTGCTCTCACTATCTATCAGCAACCCAATCAGATGATCGTTGACGAAGTTGACGACCTCTTCGGATGCCATGGTTTTCTTGTCCATTTCCCTGCAGCCGATACAATTTTTATCGTGAAAATACAGCAAGATTGGTTTCCTGGTTGCAATGGCCGAGTCCTCAGCGTATCCCAGGGTTGTTTGCCATTTAATCGAAGACATATGACACCTCACCTGTTTTATTTGGGTGTTACACGGTTTGCACATCCACGAAAAAACCGCGCCTTGTTAACGGGTTATAGTAGAGTTTGCCCAACCTTATACCTCGTGTTTTTTTTATTATATCACAGCAACCGGATGGAAAGAGAGAAAAGGACGGCGGGGGACGAAACTGAATTGTGATACAATATGTCAGCACTGAAAAACAGTTTTCCGCCGGGCGGCTTTTACTTATTGTGCAATAAAAAACAATGAACCGTAACTTTCTTATGCAAAAATTGTTGCCGGCTATAACGGTGGCTGTTGTGATGACGCTCCTGCCGATGTGTGGAATAGTGTTGGTAAACGGTGATCTTGGACCGGTTCTTGATTTTTTCCCGTTGCCAGGTTGTGTGGTGCATGCTGGATTTTCATGGTTGGTCTTTGTGGTCATGGCGTCGATTGTTGTCGCGGTTATCACGCCCCTGGCGGTGAAAGTGGCCCTGAGCCGTACCCCGCCAAAATTACTCCCGAGAAATCCTTATCCCCGGTGGTGGCGTGGCGCTGTCCTGCTGTGCCTTGTCTCCTGGATCCTGGCCTGGACCAGGTTCGACTGGTTTGCCCGGGTGCAGCCGTTTACCTTTTTCCCGTTATGGTTGGGATATATAGGAGTGGTCAATGGCGTTACATACAGGAGGTCGGGCAGATGCATGTTGACCCACCGGTCAGGTTATCTCGTCGGGCTTTTTTTATTCAGCGCTCTGTTCTGGTGGTTTTTCGAATACCTGAACAGGTATGTCCGAAACTGGTATTATACAGGGGTTGACGGGTTGTCATTGATCCAGTATGCGCTGTTTGCAACCTTATCCTTTACAACCGTCCTGCCGGCTGTACTGTCCACCTATGAGATGTTCGTCACTTTCCCGGGATTGAGCGGCGGGCTTGACAACTACCTGAAGGTCGATATCAGGTATCCAAGGGTTGCGGCTGGGGGTGGTGTCTGTATTGGCTGCGCCGGATTGTTGGCAATCGGCATCTGGCCGGAATATCTTTATCCGCTGTTATGGCTCTCCCCCCTGATCATCGTCACCGGCATACAGCGGCTGCTGGGCCGTGCGACCATATTTACTCCACTGAAGCACGGGAACTGGAAACGGCTCTTTCTGCTCGCGATTTCCGCTCTTTTCTGCGGGCTGTTCTGGGAAATGTGGAACAGTTTCAGCTACGCAAAATGGATCTATTCGATTCCGTTGGTGCAGAGATTTCATATTTTTGAAATGCCGCTTCTGGGGTATGCCGGCTATCTCACTTTTGGCCTGGAGTGTGGTGTCGCAGCCGACCTGCTGCACCTGGAAAAGGCCCCCTCACCAGTTCCTTTCGACAACAGTTGCCGACCGCCCGAACTATAAATACGGCAGTTTATCTGGTAACGGTATCGGATTGCTTCGGGTTGTGTCCCAATACCCTGTCTTCCATTGTTACGACTCCGGTGTCGACCTGTCCGCTGTTAAAAAGCAGGATATGCAGCAGCCATCCGTATCCGATCACCGCGAGTGCACCAAATACGGGCAGAAAATAGCCCAGCGGACAGAGAATCAGTACGGTCAGCCAGTGCAGGGCGATAACTTTCTGGGAATGGAGCTTGATTGGAAAGTCGCCGTGACGGCTGATTACCGCAAGGCCGCTGAGGTTCCAGCCGTACAGTGCGGTGAAGGCGTGCATTCTGAGCAGCGGCAATGTTCTTTGCGGGTCGTAGTCCTGGGAAAAGGCGAGCAGGATATAGATGATGCCGGTGATAGAGGTGACCACCAGAAAAAGAATTCCCGAGGTGAGAAATGTTTTCTGCTGCAGACGTATTCCCAGTCGGTAGTAAAGATAGAGAATCAGGGTCACTGTTATGAACAGGACCACCGAGATAAAAACCTGGGGAAGAAACCATCCTGCGAGAATAAACAGAAAGAAAACGATGACCCCGAGATTGATAACCCAAAATGAAAACTCCTTGAGATAGTCACCTGTCGGAGTCGTGTGGTTTTTCATCAGTGAAAAGATGACCGACATGCTGATGAGCGATATGGGAAAGGAGAACCCGAGAAAAAAAGTGTCCAGTTTGAGCTTTTCCAGACTGAACCAGTGGGTGAACTGGCTGTTGAGTATGGCAATACTCGATATGGTCAGTCCCAGTGACAAACAGAGCAGGGACGCCTGATGGAATTTCCTGCTGGTTGCTTCATTGCTGTCAAACAGGGCCATCGGCAGCCATCCGCCGAAGTGTTCGACCCGGACTTTTTCAATAATTAGCGCCAGTATCAGGGGGATGACCAGGGTCGGTTGGTACCACTGGAAAAATGCACAGAGGGCAAACAGGATCGCAAGAACCAGAAACAGTACCCCCCGGGGGCTGAGCTTTTTTCGGTCTTCGGTAAAATAGATGAGCAGTGTTCCTCCGCTCACCAGGTTGAACAGGAAGATGTGCAATCGTTCGAAGTTGATGACATCAGGAGCCACAATATGGTGAAGAAAACCACACGCAAGGGCCGTGGTCATGATTATCCAGAAAATTGTTTTAAGCGATGTTGTCACGGGAGATCAGCAAGGTTTGAGGTTGTTTTTACCAAGTAGCTGCCGCAGTGCCGTTTCCAGGGTGGGGTGTCGAAAACGATATCCCGACTGCTGCAGTTTCACTGTTGACACATGACACCCCGACAGTAGTATTTCCGAAGCCATCTGGCCGTAGGACAGTTCCAGCAGCTTGCCGGAAACCGGAAAAAGCAGCGGACGGCCCGTCAGCCTGGCCAGGAGTTTTATGAACTCGGTGTTGGTAACCGGTTCCGGTGCCGCGATATTTACCGGTCCATCGAGCTCGGGGCAGGTAAGGCAATGGAGCATGGCCGAAATCATGTCGTCAGTGGTTATCCAGCTGATATACTGGGTTCCGGGGCCGAATCTTCTGATGAAGCCGAGGGGAGAGTGGCGCAAAATCGTCTGCAGAGCCCCGCCCCGGGGGGTGAGGCCGACTCCCAGCCGCAGCAAAACGGTACGGATTCCGCTTTCTACAGCTTGCTGCGTTGCTCCCTCCCATAGTCTGCATACTTCGGATATGAAATCACTGCCGGGAGGCGATTCTTCGCTCATCTCTTTTTCTGTCGAGTTTCCGTAATAGCCTACAGCAGACGCGCAGAGCAGTACTTCAGGTTTTTTCTTCATGGCGCTGATAACGCGGCAGAGCAGCCTGGTTCCTTGCACGCGGCTGTCGATGACGCGTTCTTTTTTCTGTTTCGACCATCTCGACAGTCCTATATATTCTCCGGCAAGGTGTATCACCCCGTCAATTTCCGGCAGCTGCCCCGGATCCAGGAACCCCCTTGCCGGGTCCCAGAATATCTCCTGGCAGTTCGGGTCGGGCTTTCTTCTTACCAGTCTCCAGACGCTATGACCGCCGGTGGTGAGCAGCGGGATAAGTTCGCGGCCAAGCACGCCGCTTGCCCCGGTAACCAGCAGGCGCAGCGGCTTGGTACTGCAGCGGCTGTGCAGCCTGATGTCCTGCTGGAGCAGAAATTCCCGGTGCGCAAAAATCCGGTCAAGGCTTTGCTGGACTTGGCGCAGTGCGAATCGCGGCCAGAATGGCTGCAGGGGAAGAGTGTATGCGATCTTGTCGGTAAGTGTCGAGCCGGATAGGGTGTCGGCGAAAAGGTGGCTGTGGGACCAGCTGGAAAATGGGCCTTTCTCCTGAACATCCCGAAACATGACGCCCGGAATATTGTCGACGTGATGGGCACAAAAGGTAAACCCCACCGGGCCGTTGTAAATTTTGAGCTTTACCCGTGTTCCGGTCTCGATGTTGCCTGTGGTCCGCACGATGGCTGTTTTCTGCCAGGGAGGCAGCAGGCGGTTGAGTGCACCGCTGCGTGAGTGCCAGTCGTAGAGGCGGCGTGCACTGCACGGATAATGTGAGGTTCGTGAATATTCTATTTCTTTCAGCCCTTTTTTTATTGATAGGTATCGATGGTGTCCGGTATCGCAAGACTTTACGGTTGCACCTTTGGTTTTTTAAGCAGTGGGTCGGGGCAATGCGATTTATTCGGATTATATGACGACCGTCACCACGCCGCTTTTTTGTCGATTATGTAGAGTAACAACAAAAGGTTCCGGGGGCAACCGGATATATGGCCATGGGTGGCTGGTGGGGGTGCAAACCTTGCGGGCGGACCTTGTGGTGTTTATGAAAAATATAGTGGTGGTGTGATGCACCTGGAAAAATAGAGTAAAAGACGGGCGCCTGCGTTACCGCTGATTCGAGTGTTGTTGAGTATAACTGGATTATTTTCGGAGGCACGGGTATGGAAAAGAGTAAATTACTTGCTGAATTTTTTATTTTTGAGGATTTTTCCGGGGAACTTCTGCGAGAACTCACCGACCAGGTTGAAATAATGGAGTTTAAGGCGGGGCAGGATGTTTTTGTCGAAGGGCAGGAGGCTGTGCGGCTCTACGGCTTGATGAAAGGGACGGTGGAACTGGTTGTTGCCGTCAGGGATAAGGTTCTGAAAACCGATATCAGGTTTGAGGATTATTCCAGGCGCAAAACCGAAAGCGCCGACAGGAATATTGTCGTCACGACAATTGGCTCCCATGAGATTTTTGGCTGGTCATCACTCTCTCCTGCAGGTCGCTACACCTCAAGGGCGGTTTGCGTTGAACCTGTGACCGTTGTAGCGATTGCAACCGACAAGCTGCGCGAGTATTTTACCAGGCGGCCAGAGGCGGGATATCCCTTTATGGAAAAAATTCTCGGGATAGCGTCCAGACGGTTTACCGAGACAAGGGATAAGCTGGCAGAAGGCTGGATTGAGGCGTTCAGGGTGGACAGGGTCTGATTGCTCCTGCTTCTTTTTATCTATTTCCAGCAGCTGTAGAAAAAGTAGTATGACGGGGACGGCCGGCTGTCTTTTATGGAGGCTTCTGTCTGCCAGAAAACAAGAACGGGCAAGACCCGGCGAGAAAAACAATTCACCCGATCTTGACAGCAGGAAAAAACTTGCTTAATGTGAAAATAAATTCACATAGGGACCGCAACAATTGACGACGGAAAAATTACCCACTGAAGTCAGGAAAGAGCAGATTGTCGAAGCCGCGCTGGCGATTCTGGGCGACCAGGAGATAAAAAAGCTGAAAATGACCGATGTCGCCCGCCATATGGGACTGGCACCGTCGGCGCTGTATAGGCATTTCAGAAACAGGGACGCCATGCTGAGCGCCGTGCTCGAACATATTCGCGCCAGACTCTACAGCAATCTGGAACAGGTGAGACAGCAGACCGACAATTGTGTTGACCGGCTAAAAGAGATGCTCTTTCGCCACGGCCGGTTGATCAGTCGGCAGCAGGGGATTCCTCGGATCGTTTTTTCCGATGAACTCTGGGGCCAGAAACGGGAGAGACGGCAGCGGATGTACCGCATAATTACCGGCTACCTTGCGGAAATAGAGGATATTGTCAGAGAAGGTCAGGAGCGGGGGCAAATCAGAACAGATATTGATGCGCATGTTGTTGCCGGAATGTTTCTGGGCATTGTTCAGCCTGCTGCGCTGCTTTACCATATGGGGGAGGGCCGGTTTGATGTCGACGGCCATATTGGCGGCTGCTGGGTGGTGTTGCGCGAGATGATAGTAATGAAATAATTTTTTTTACCCGTTATGTGAAAATATATTCACATTGGTAGTCGGCAACAGCGGGAGGTGTCGCCGGTTTTATCCTGAAGCAGGGCCGGTCGTCTCTTTAGCCTGTGTGCCTTGATGCTGCACCACAAAAGCCGGGAAGCAACAACGCCCGTTTTGATCCTGTCCCGGGGGATAGCGAGGACGAAAACGGAGCGTTTTATCGCAAACAGCGAAGGGGGGATTATGAGAACGTTTACTCTTGCAGAAAATATTGCTGCACTGGTGCTGGTTGGCTTCGTTTTTCTGGCGATGCCGAAAAAGAGTTTTGGTCATTGCGACACCCTGGATGGTCCGGTAATCGCTGATGCCAGAGTCGGATTACAGTCGGGCAATATCGATCCGGTCCTCAAATGGGTCCGGTATAAGGATGAAAAGGAGATACGCGCAGCCTTTGCCCATGCGCTCGAAGTGAGAAAAGGGGGAAAGGCCGCGTTAGAGCTTGCCGACAAATATTTTTTTGAAACCCTGGTCCGCGTTCACCGTGCAGGTGAGGGGGCAGCATATACGGGGCTGAAACCGGCCGATGACGTTGACCCGGTAATTGTTCTGGCGGATGAGGCGCTTGCGGACGGTTCGGTCGATAAAATGGCTCGGCAACTCACAGCAGCGGTGGAGGGTGCGATCAGGGAGAAGTTCCAACTGGCTCTTGCCGCCAGGGAACGTGCCGATGAAAGTGTCGTGGCGGGCCGAAAGTACGTTGCCCACTACGTCGATTTTACCCATTTTGCAGAAAGTCTGCACGGGTTGCTCAGGCACAGCTCGGACGGTCATGACAGCGAAGGTGCAAATCATTGAAAAAACATGTCGTTATGTGAGGTGCCGTGAACGGTAACAGTTTTTTTCGCCGCAAAACAGTTGTTTTCATACCGCTTGTTGCAGCCGTGCTGGTGGTCGCTTTACTGGTCGTTTCCAGGAGCGGACCACCTCGGAAAGAGGTCGGGGAAACTGTTCAGGCGGTGCGGGTCATAACCGTTGCCAAAACCGGGTTTGTGCCAAGAACCTCGGGGTACGGTATTGTCGAACCTGGCAGGGTGTGGAGGGCGGTTGCCGAGGTTCGCGGACCGGTGAAAATGATTCATCCCGAGTTGAAGGCTGGTGCAATGCTCTTTAGCGGCGACGTGTTATTGACCATAGAACCGGCTCAATACGAGTATGCGGTGGCCGCAGCCGTTGCCGCTCTATCGGAGGTTGAAGCCGGCCTTGACGAACTGTCGGTTCAAAAAGAAAACACACGCCTTTCCCTGAATATAGAGCAACGTTCGCTGGAGCTTGCCGAGCAGTCGCTTAAAAGAAAGAAGAACGCCCTAGACAAGAATACCTTGACCCCTTATGAGGTGGACCTTGAAGAACGCAATGTCCTGCAACAGAGGCAGCGGGTGCAGGATCTGAAGAATACCCTGAGGCTGATCCCGTCCAGGCAAAAAAACCTTGAGGCTAAAAAAGCCTCGCAAAAGGCAAAGCTGGAGCAGGCCGAGCTGGAGCTGGCCAAAACCGTTATCAGAGCCCCGTTCGATTGCCGTATAGGTTCTGTGGCGATCGAGCCTTTTCAGGTTCTCGGGGTGGGACAGATGCTTTTTGAGGCGCACGGCACCGACGTGGCGGAGATAGAGGTTCAGGTGGCACCAGAGCGGCTTCGCCACCTTATCGGCATGCAGGATGAGAGTGGTAGTCAGACTCTGGGATACCCGGCAGCGATGGACAGGCTCTCCCGGCTGGCGGCGGCGGTGCGTATAACGAGCGGCGACTGGCAGGCCCAGTGGCGGGCACGGGTGGATCGGTTGCGGGAAACGATCGATCCAGCCACCCGTGATTTTCGGCTGGTCGTCGCGGTGGATGAGCCGTACCGCAAGGTTATTCCCGGTAAACGTCCGCCTCTGACCCGGGGCCAGTTCTGCGAAGTTGAACTGCAGGGAGCAGCCAGGCCCGACAGTATCGTCATCCCCAGGAGTGCGCTGCACGGCGACCGGGTTTTTGTCGTCGATGGTGACAGCCGGCTGCAACCGGTTTCGGTTCAGCCGCTTGTCGTCCTGTCCGATCTGGCGGTAATCGCATCGGGACTTGGTGGCGGTGAGACCCTTGTCGTCTCCGATCCCGCTCCGGCTGTTACCGGAATGAGGCTGGTACCTGTTGTCGACGAGCAGCTGCAGCAGCGCATCGTGGCCCAGGCGGAAAATACCTGGAGAGACCCGTGATCGCCAAATTTGTCGGACACCCGACCGCCGCCAATCTGCTCATGCTTATTTTCCTGGTCATGGGGCTTTTCAGCCTGCCGCAGATACAGCGTGAGACTTTTCCCGATTATTCTCCGGATGAGGTGTTGATAACTATTGTCTATCCGGGTGCTGCGGCAGAGGAGGTCGAGGAGGTTGTCTGTCGGCGCGTGGAAGACGCTCTTGACAGCCTGACCTTTGTCAAGGAGATTCGTTCCGAGGCCAGGGAAGGTTTGGCCCTGACTACGGTTGAAATGGCGGAAGGCGGGGATCTCCAGGTTTTTATGGATGAAATTGATCAGCTGGTTAAAGGTGTCGACGATTTTCCGGTCGAGGTTGAAACTCCGGTTGTAACCGAGGTCGGCAAAACCGACCCGGTGGTTTCCGTCATCGTTTCCGGGCCGATGAGTATTACCGATCTCAAAACGTATTGCGAGGAACTCAAGGACCGCATGCAGGAAGAGGGTATTTCCCTGATCGATATCGAAGGTTTCTCCGCTCGCCGGTTCCGGGTCGAGGTGTCGGAAAGCGGATTGCAAAAGCTTGGTATGAGCGTAGTTGAGCTTGCCCGGGTTATCGGTGCCCAGAACATCGATCTGCCGGCGGGCAGTATAGAAACAGGGCAGCACGATATCCTCCTGCGCTTTGCCAACCACCACCAGTCTGTCTTAGGCCTGGAGCAGCTGGTCATCAAAACGGGCAGCGGGGCGGGAGAGGTTTTGCTGGGTGATGTGGCGAAAATCCACGATACCTTCGAGCTTGCCGAAGAAAAAAACATGGTGAACGGCAGGCGCAGCGCCATGCTCAATGTCATGAAAACCGGGGATCAGGACACCATCCGCATTGCCGACCGGGTGAAAACTTTTATCGCAGCTGAGCACCAGCGTCATCCCCAGGTTGAGCTCTCCATCACCCAGGACAACTCGGTCATCCTGGCTGATCGGCTGCGGATGCTTCTGGTCAACGGCTGGGAGGGGCTGCTGCTCGTTTTCCTGGTCCTGTGGCTTTTTTTCAACCTGCGCGTCTCTTTCTGGGTGGTCGCCGGCCTGCCGGTCTCTTTTCTGGGCGCTTTTTTTTTCCTGCCCTATTTAGGGCTCACAATCAATATGATGACAATGGTCGGGCTGCTGCTGGCCCTGGGGTTGTTGATGGATGATGCCATCGTCATCGCAGAAAATATCGCAGTTCACCGCCAGCGCGGCAAAAATGCGCTGACCGCCGCAGTCGACGGTACCCGGGAGGTGGCAGCCGGCGTTGCCTCGTCATTTATCACCACTCTCTGTGTGCTGGGGCCTCTGGCTTTTATCGAGGGACAGATCGGCAAGGTGCTCAAGGTCGTTCCCATGATCTTGATCCTGGTGCTGGCGGTGAGCCTTGTCGAGGCGTTCTGCATCCTGCCGGCGCATCTGTCGCACTCCATGGATCGGTACCGACAAAAGAGCAGGAAAGGGCTGAGACAACGATTCGATTCCTCTATTGATTGGATGCGCGAGCAGCTTGTCGGCCGCACCGTCGATTTCGTTGCTGCCTGGCGGTATCTCTTTGTCGGTTGCGTGGCGGCACTCTTTGTTGTTTCTGTCGGCCTGGTCGCCTCCGGAAAAATAAAGGTGATAGGTTTTCCTGAGATTGAAGGAGATGTGGTGGTCGCACGGCTGCTCATGGGTCAGGGAACCCCGCTTGAAAAAACCGAAGCGACGGTAAATCGTATCCTGCAAGGCCTTGCTGCGATGAACGATCGGTTTAAAAAGATCCAGCCAAAAGACCAGGATCTGGTGGTAACCGCGGCTGTCCAGTTTAATAAAAACGATGAGGCGTTTGAAAAGGGGCCCCATGTGGCCACAGTAACCGTAGACCTTCTGGCTGCGGAAAAAAGGGTGGGGCGGATTGACGATTATCTGGCTGTCTGGCGTAAGGAGACCGGTCCCTTGCCCGATGTCGTCAGCCTGACAATGAGTGAGCCGGGGTTTGGCCCAGCCGGCAGGCCCATTGAAATCCGTTTGCGCGGCGATGACCTCGACCTTATGAAAAAGGCTGCACACCAGATGCAGCAATGGTTTGCCGGATTTGACGGCGTACTCAATCTTGATGATGACCTGCGGCCGGGAAAACCGGAAGTAAAGCTTCGTCTCAAAGAGGGAGCGACGGCTTTGGGAGTGGACGCGGCGACGCTTGCGGGACAGCTGCGGGCCGGATTCTATGGGATAACGGCCGATGAAATCCAGGTTGGCGATGCAAGCTACGAGGTTACCGTTCGTTTTGCAAATCAGGACAGAAGCAGCCTGGACGACCTGGAAAATTATCACGTAGTGGTGCCCGGTGGAGACAGGATTGCCCTTGCCAATCTTGCCGACTGGGAGATAGATCGCGGCCGGGCAAGAATAGCCAGGTTCAACAATATGCGGGCCGTGACCCTCAGGGGCGATATCGATACCCGGATAACCAATGCCAAGGAGTTGCTGGCGCTATTTGAACAAGATTTCCTGTCCTCGTTTCCAGACCGCTATCCGGGTATTGGGGTAACCATTGGCGGAGAGACGGAGGAATCGAAAAAGACCCAGTTCTCCATGGTACGGGCTCTTGGAGTGGGGCTGATCGGCATTTTTATTCTGTTGAGCTTCCAGTTCCGCAGTTATATGGAGCCGCTTGTTGTCATGATCGCCATCCCATTGTCGTTTATCGGTGTTGTCTGGGGACATTTCCTTATGGGGGTGGTCATCAGCATGCCGAGCCTGCTTGGGTTCAGCGCCCTGGCAGGTATTGTCGTCAACGACTCGCTCCTGCTTGTGCTGTTTCTGAAAAACGGCAGAAGTGCGGATATTTCACTTGTTGTTGCTGCGGGACAGGCAAGCAGGAGCCGTTTTCGGGCTGTGCTCTTGACTTCCGCCACAACCATTGCCGGTTTGCTGCCGCTGCTGTTTGAGAAAAGCCTCCAGGCGCAGATCCTTATCCCGCTGGTGGTGAGCGTGGTCTTTGGCCTGGTCGCCTCGACCCTGCTTGTCCTGCTGGTCATCCCCTGTCTTTATCTGATATTGAGCGATTTCGGCCTGCATGAAAAAAAATCTGCCGATGAATCTTTTCGGCTGTCGGGCAATGGCGTGGAGTAAGATTGAAATACAGCAGGACTCGGTAAGCAGATCAAAAAAACGGGATGATAGAGTTGTCAAAAAAATAATATGAGCTTACATAAGTCATATAAGCCCGCTGCAAGAGGTCTTGCACATACAACCTCTTTTTGCGGAACCGGTGTGAAAAAATGGGGAAATTTTGGAACTTTTTAAAAGGTGAAGTGGTTGTTGAGCCACGTCTGCAGGCGAATTAAACGGGGTGTGATGACCGCAAACAAGGTGTTGTATGGACAAGGACAAGAAAAAATGTTGCGAGAAATATAAAAAGAAGAACAGGTGCTGTAAGACCTGTCCCAAGTATGAATCATGCGACACTGGCAAAAATGGTGGTAAAACTCCTGGTCGATAGTTACGACTGCCCTGTCGGTGTAACCCCCTGATGGCCAAAAGGTCCGATTCTTTGGATCAGGATTTTCGTAATCGTTCTGCGCCCACCCTGCGGCCGTTTATGGCTCGGATCACGTAGGCTGAAGAACCGAGAAGTTTAGGGTTCCAGGGGCACCTGAATTCGATCCTTTCGCCGACAGAGAGTTTTTTGAGCTCTCTGAATGGTAACTCGAAGCCGACCCCCCATGTCGAGATATCGAGAAGATTGACCTCCACCACCGACCTGTCGTACCGGGTTAACAGGACTTTGCCGAACTGCTGCTCGCGAATAGTTTCCCGCCTGTTCAGTGTGCAGCTGACGACTGTTGAGCATTTATGGCATTTGATCGACCGGTTTTTCAGGTGGGGAGAAACACCCACCAGTCTTCTGGTATGGCATTCCGGACATACAAAATTCATCCGGCCGTCGACAACCCGGTATGTTCTTTTTTTAGCCATTGGTTATGTCCCTTTATCTCAATGTGTAAAACCGCCTCTGTTTTTCAGGGCTCCTCCTGCTGTCCCGGCCCCTTGATACCCTGTGGCTCGACAGGTAGTCTTTACGCCTGGCCTTCTGGCGCGGCCGCTTGTATATCACCCGGTAAATTGACTGGTCCTGCTACTGATAATACCAACCCGCTGCAACAAACTTCAACGGCTAATCACGCCAGCTGTAATTATGTGTTAAAAATGAGATCAGCCCTTGATCTGCTTGATGAGACGTCCTGGCTGTCTGGCAATGCAGCTTGCAATTTCCTGGTTAAGCACCCGCCTGAACCTGTGGCCGAGGCAGAGCCCGAAGAAGATCATGACATCGCTGCAATAAGGCCTGGTTGATATCTGCAGGCGGGAAAAACCTATTGCTGGTCGATTTCAAGGAGTTGTTTTCCTCTTTCGTAATATCCGCTCATTTCACCTTCGGGGACCATGCTTCCGCCGGTTCCCCATACCAGGTGGGTGGCCCTGGCGGCGATCTCCTCGCGGTGTTGCGGGCTATTGGTGGAGAGCAGGGGGTGGCTTTGGGCCATTCGTACGATCCCGACCATGCCGGCAAGGGCCGACGGCTCCATCCTTATGTTCTCGGTGTCTGCCAGGAGGGCGAGCATCCGGTACATGGTGGTGTCATTAACGGTGAATAGTCCGTCGACCAGTCGTCCCATGATCTTGCCGACAAATCCGGAAGGTCTGCCGACCGCAAGCCCGTCCGCATCGGTGACGTTGTCAAGGCCGAAGTCGGTCACCGCCACCCGCTCGTGTAATTTGGTGTAGAGACCGAGAAACATGCAGGGGGCGTGGGTCGGTTCGGCAAAATAGCAGTATACGTTGTGGCCGAAAACATGCTTGAGTCCGAAGGTGATGCCTCCCGGGCCTCCGCCTACCCCGCATGGGAGATAGACAAAGAGCGGGTTGTTGTGATCGACCGCTATCTCCTGTTCGGCCAGCTGGTTTTTCAGGCGCAGGGCGGCAACGCTGTATCCGAGGAAGAGATCTTTTGAGTTCTCGTCGTCAATAAAATGGCAACGGGGGGCATTGGCACAGTTTTTTCGCCCCGCGGCAACGGCTGCCGAGTAGCTGCCTTTGTGCTCGACCACTGTCACTTTTTTCTGGCGCAGAAGATTTTTCTTCCAGGCACGGGCATCGTGGGACATGTGGACGGTTACCCGAAAGCCAAGAGCGGCCCCGATGATGCCGATGGAAAGGCCAAGGTTGCCGGTGGAGCCGACCGCGATGGAATAACGGTTGAGAACCGCTTTTGCCTCTGGCTCGCACAATTTTGCATAATCGTCTTCAAGGCTGAGGAACCCCTTGGCAAGGGCTATTTCCTCCGCCAGCTTAAGGACCTCGTAGATGCCTCCGCGGGCTTTTATGGACCCTGAAACCGGCAGCTGATGATCGCATTTGAGCAGAGCCGTTCCCGGCAGCTCCATGGCAAAGTGATCTGTCATTGCCTGCTGCATGGTGGCGATTCTGCGAACACCGGACTCGATGATCCCCCCTGCTGCTGCGGTCTCGGGAAAAGCCTTTGCCAGAAACGGCCTGAAGCGATGCCATCTTTTCTCCGCTTCAACCATATCCTCAAGGCTCGGGGCAGAATCGGGCAGGCTGGTGGTTTCTGCCGACGCTTCGGGGTTGTGCCAGGTCAGTTCACGGTAGTTGACAAGATCCTTGACAAGGGGGTGGGTTCTGCACCATTGATCGACTGATTTTTCTGTTTTTTCACGCAACTCTCCCCTCCAGTGTTTTTTTTGATTTTATGTTATCTGTTGTAGAACCTTATCTCACCGTTGATTTTCACAGGGTACCTGGAGTATAACAGGTCCTGTCAGGTGCGTATACACGATAATAGGAAAGACGGTGGGAGTCCGTCACAAGCCAGTCCTTGCTGTATTCGAAAGCTGCAGAAACTGGAGGCTTACAACGCTCCATCACCCCGATTGCCGGTTTACGGTTGCGGGGGTCGTCACTGGAAATTTCCGGGAAGGCGGTTGCTGCAGAATAATTCGTGAGTCAGAAAGCCTGCCTGAACAGGTGGATGTGATCATATCCGCCTTCAGAGTCAACCACTGGAGTTCTCTGTTTCTTGGCTTCTGGCCCTGGTGTTGTTGCGCCGGGGTGTGGATAGGTCGGATATGGGAGAACCCTGGCGGGGTCCGTGCAATTTTCTCTGTCCGGCAATGAAAATGACTATCCGGGTCGGGAACAGTTTCGTTCCGGCCTCTCATTGTTAATTGCGTGGTGCGCGTTTATGGCTTTTGCCGGACATGCGGTTTCGGCTCAGCAGACTGGAGATAGCGATGGAAATGGAAAAAAACAGACAACTTGGACAGATTATAACCCAACTGGTCAGAAAAGAAGACCTGTCCCGCGAGCAGGCCTATGAAGCGTTTCGGATGGTTCTTGCCAACGAGGTCAATGATATGCAGCAGGGAGCATTTCTTGCCGCGCTGACCACCAAGGGAGAGACCGCCGACGAGGTCGCCGGGGGCTGGAGTGCGGTCTACGATCTCGATACCAACAAGGTGGACCTCGACGGTATGGAGGTAGTCGACAACTGCGGGACCGGCATGGACAGTTTCAAGACCTTCAATATCAGTACCGCCGCCTCGCTTGTCGCGGCCGCCGGCGGGGTTAAGGTGGCAAGACACGGAGCCAGGGCGATTACTTCTGCCTGCGGGACCGTTGACATGGCGGAACTTCTCGGGGTTGATGTCGAATGTCCTGTGGAGACGGTCGCCGGCAGTATAAAAGAAGCCGGAGTCGGCCTGTTCAACGGCATGAGTCCGCTGGTCCATCCGATGGCGCTGGGGCGCATTCTTTCCCAGATATGTTTCGGCTCGCCGCTGAATATCGCGGCTTCCCTTGCCCATCCGGCGCTGCCGCGTATCGCGGTAAGAGGTGTCTATGCACCCTCTCTTGTAAAGCCTGTTGCTGAAGTGATGCAGGCCATAGGCTACAGCGATGCCATTGTTATCTACGGCGGCATCAACGACAGTGACAGGGGGATGGACGAGGGATCGGTATGCGGCAGGAGCCTTGGGCTGCATCTTCATGACGGCAGGTTCGAGGAGATAACGTTTGTACCAGAAGAGGTTGGGCTTGGCACCTGGAACCCTGAGGAGCTTGCCGCCGATGTTGACAAGGACGATGCCGCCCTGAAAATGTACCGGCTGCTTGCCGGCAGGGGAGAGGGGGCGCGAAATGATGCGGTTATCCTCAACAGCGCCCTGATTTTCCACGTCAGAAAAGTGGCAGCAACTCTTGACGAGGGCGTGCGGATGGCCCGGGAAATCCTGCTTTCAGGAAAAGCTCTTGACGCGTTAAGGCGATGGGTGGAGAAGCAGAATGACAACCCTGCAAAAGGTCTCGAAAAACTGGACGCTCTGGCGCAAAAGGCTTAAGGAGCGAAAATGATAGAGCTGATTGTTGTAAAAGCCGGAGACGACTATTTCCGGTTTACCCAGGACGGGTTTACGCGTTGCAGCATGAACAAGGCGTCTGTCTATCCGCTTGACCATCTTGACCAGGCAATAAAAGGACAGGCAGAACTGAAGAAGGCGGGACTGGATGGAAAACTTATGAAACTTGTTATAACCGAAGAGCCTTTTGAAATCGCAGAAGAAGGGGAGTGAACTCAATGAAACTGGTACTCAACCGGTCGGAGTCCATGGGGCTGTTGCATGACGACTCCCGCCCTGTTACCGGGCCGGGACGGGCGGTGCTGAAGGTTGTCTGCTGTGCGGTTTGCCGGACCGATGCGAAAATGTGGCGTCAGGGACACCGGGACCTCAAGCTTCCCAGGGTTCTGGGGCATGAGGTGGCGGCCGTTGATGAGGCGACCGGTGCCCTCTATACGGTATGGCCCGGCGAATCCTGCGGAAATTGCCAGTATTGCAGGGCGGGAAGGGAAAATCTCTGCGATGAGATGAAGATCACCGGTTTTCACACAGACGGCGGTTTTGCAACCTATCTCAGTGTTGCAAAAAGCAGCCTGATTGAGGTCAAAGAGAGGATGGAGCCGCGTTATGTGACCTTCTGCGAACCGGTAGGATGTGTCATCAACGGGTTGTCGCTGGTCTCTGCACATCAGGGCGGAAAGGTCGTCGTCTACGGCGGCGGAGTGCTGGGGGTTCTTGCTGCACTGGTGCTGCGGGAGAAGGGATACCGGGTGGTGGTGATCGAGAGGAGTCAGGAAAAGATCGGCAGGATAAAGGTTGTCTGCGACACCAACGGAATATCCGTTGTCAAAGACAGCGTGGAGGCCGATTTCGATCTGGCCATCAATTGCTGCGACAGTCATATCGCCTTCAGCCTCTGTATCACCAAGTTGAAAAAATCGGGCAAGCTGATCTTTTTCAGCGGATTGAAGAAAAACGAAGAGCTCGACACCAATCTGCTGAACCTCATTCATTACAAGGAGCTGGAGATATACGGGGCCTATGGCCCGAGAAGAGAGCATATGGTTGAGGCCCTTGCGTTCTGTAGTAGACAGCAGGATAACCTTGCAATGCTTGTTGAGGAGGTGATCCGGGTTGAGGAGGTTGAAAGGGTTCTCCCCCACGTACTCTCCGGCAACAGCCTGAAATATATCGTCGATCTCAAGAAAGCGCCTTCAGCCGAAGCGGACAGCTGGGTGCAGCCGGAGGACAAGACGTTTGAACCCAGGGTAAAAAACGATCTGCCCGGCTTTCTCGGTGAGATCGCGGCCAAGATAGAACCCCTCTCCGACGAGATGCGCCACAGCGCCAGGAAAAAGGTCGATCTTAAGACCAAACCGCTGGGAGCCCTTGGCACCATAGAGGAGCTTGCGGTCCAGCTGAGCACCATTCAGCAAACTCTCGACCCGGCAGTGCCGTGCCGGCGGATGTTTGTTTTTGCAGGCGATCACGGCATTGTCGAGGAAGGAGTCTCCGCATTTCCCGCCAAGGTTACCGTGCAGATGGTGGATAATTTTCTCGACGGCGGGGCGGCTATCAACAGTTTCTGCCGCCAGTACGGAATCGAGCTTTCGGTGGTTGATATGGGGGTAAACGGCGACTTTGCCGCCCATCCCCTGCTGATTGATAAAAAAGTCGCCTACGGCACCGAAAATTTTGCCCTGGGCGACGCCATGACAAGGAAGCAGGCTCTTTGCGCCATCGAAAACGGGGCGAGGGTGTTTCTTGAGAAAAACCAGCAGTCGCCCTGTCAACTTGTTGGTATGGGAGAGATGGGGATCGGCAATACCACCAGCGCGTCGGCAATCATCTGCGCCGCGACTAGGCTTACCCCGGAACAGGTTGTGGGTCGGGGAACCGGGGTGGACGACCGTGGACTGGAAAGAAAGCGCGAGGTGATCGAAAAGGCGCTGGATCTGCACCGGCCCTCGGGGGATAACGGGCTGGAGCTGCTCTGTAAAATGGGTGGATACGAACTGGCGGGAATCTGCGGGGCGACCCTTGCCGCCGCTGCCAGCGGATGCTGCGTGGTGCTGGACGGCGTCATATCGACGGCGGCAGGGCTTGTCGCCTGCCTGATCTGTCCCGCCGTCGGCCCCTACCTGATTGCCGGCCACAAGTCCATCGAGATCGGACAGCGGGCGGCTCTTGAGCTGATGGGGCTTGAGCCGGTTGTTGATCTGGGGTTCCGGCTTGGCGAGGGAACCGGCGCCGCAGTGACAATGAACCTTGTCGACCTTGCCTGCAGGATGATGCGGGAGATGGCTTCTTTTGAGGAGGCTGGGGTGTCAACCGGAAATGACCATGGCTGAGCTTGGCTGGGTAACATTTTTTATCGATGAAAATTTATGAAAAAGCAGGAGTATGACCATGAGGCGCTGCTCAGGCTTGCGGCAATGAAGATGCCTTTTGGCAGATATGCCGGATACCGCCTGGTCGATCTTCCCGAACCTTACGTCGTCTGGTTTGCGCAGCAGGGGTTTCCGGCAGGAAAGCTGGGACAGGCGCTGGCCGCCGTCTATGAAATAAAAGTCAACGGTCTCGAATACCTGTTTGCCCCGCTCAAATAAGGTACGCCCGCAGGGTAATCTTTTCAGGTGATCTCCTTGAGAAACAGGGCAACCGTCTTTATACCGCGGCGAAACTGCTCAAGGCTGAATTTTTCGTTGGGGGCGTGCAGGTTGTCGTCGGGCAGGCCAAATCCCATAAGGATGACCGGGATCTGCAGGATCTCGTTGAAAAGGGCGGCAACGGGAATAGAGCCGCCCTCCCTTGTTAACAGGGGGCCCTTGCCGTAGGTCTTTTCAAGAGCCCTGACGGCAGCCCTGAAATAGCTGTTTTCCGGATCGACAGCCAGGCCTCTTCCGATATGGAGAATTCTGGTCTCCGTCTCGTATCCTTGCGGGCTGTTGTCGCGTACGGCCTTGGTAAACCATTCTGCCACCTTGTCCGGATCAAGACCGGGAGGCACCCTGAGACTCACCTTTGCCAGCGCTTTTGCCGGGATGACGGTTTTCTCTCCTTCGCCGACGAAACCACCCCGTATGCCGTGGATTTCCAGGGTGGGGCGCAGACCTATGCATTCAAGGGGCGGCCGCTCAGTTTCCCCGACCAGCTGTGTAACCCCCATCGTCCGGCAGAGCTCTGCCCTGATGGCGCGACCATTCTGCTGCCAGTAATCAAGCTCTGCCCTTGTCGGCGCAGAAGAGTCGTCAAGGGCTTTTTGCAGTTCGGGAATCCTTATCACCCCGTCTTCCTGCTTGAGTTTGCCAAGCAGCAGGCACAGTCCATGGACCGGGTTCGGGGCAACGCCGCCGTAACTGCCGGAATGAAGGTCCGAACTGGCGCCGGACATGGCTATTTCACTGTATACGATCCCCCGAAGACTGGTGATTATCGACGGTTGGGTTGCGCTCATCATTGGGGTGTCGCAGATCAGCACTGCGTCCGCGCTGAACATTTCCGGATTGGCCGTCACATATTTCTCGATGGCATCACCGCTTGATTCCTCCTCGCCTTCGAGCACAACTTTGATATTGACCGGTACCGCCCCCGCTGTTCTGGTCCACGCTTCTATGGCAAAAAGAACAAGGAGAACCTGACCCTTGTCGTCGCTTGCGCCGCGGGCGTAGATTGCGCCGTCCCGGATATCGGGGGAAAACGGCGGGGTTATCCATTCCTCAAGAGGATCCACCGGCTGCACGTCATAGTGGCCGTATATGAGCAGGGTTGGCAGGTCCGGGTTGACCAGCTTTTGACCGAAGACCAGCGGATGCCCTTTGGTCTCTATAACGGTCGCGTCGTTAAGGCCGGCAGCTTCAAGCTGATCGAGTATCCAGAGCGCGGCCTCCGATACTTCTTTCCTGTTAGCCGGCAGGGTGCTTATCGATGGAATGGACAGCCACTGGGTGAGCCGCTTAACGAACAGCTCGAAGTTGTCGTCAATGTAGTCGTGTAATTTGTTGAAAATATTCATATATGTCGCGAAGTTTGTGGTGTTTGCATTTTTATTGCGGCTACTTGTCGTCGAGGCGATCGCCCTTGTCCTGCACACCTTCATGTCGGGATCTGGTGATGATACCCAGGTTTTGCCGGCAATGGAAGGCAATTTGTTCCCGGACACTTCTGTCTGTATTTTATCTGTATGAAAATATGGGGAAAAGATAGGTTGTGACCGTATTTGGGACAAATATGTCCTGAAGTATAGCCGTGCGTGTCTGTCCGGTAGCAGATGAATGTTCGTGTGATTGCAGCGGGTTATTGATGGAAACGTTATGTGGCATATTAATTGCTTGGTGAGGGTAAAACCCTTTCTTTTTCATTCTTTTGCCGGGATAACCGGTGAGGTGCCCGTAAAGAGCGAAAATAGGGATGGCTCAGTGCAGTTTTTTACTGCATATCACTCAACCGGCAGGAGGTATGATTTTGCGAAGAAACTTGTTGGCAGGGAAACGTTCAAACAGCGGGTTCAGTCTCAACTCGCTGACAGATGATGAATGTTATGAACTTCATCTCGCCACCCTGGAGGTGCTCGAAAAAACAGGGATGTTCGTTGAAGATGAAAAAGCGCTGGAGATATTTGGCGATAACGGTGCCGATATCGATCGCGGCAGGAAGATCGCCAAGCTGCCTCCCTATCTGATTGAAGATGCAATCGACACCGCGCCGCCGAAGATTTTTCTGGCCGGAAGAAACCCGAGAAACGACTTTGTCATGGAAAACAACCGGGTCGGTTTCACCAACTTCGGTGAAGGGGTCAATATTGTCGATCCGGAAACAGGCGAGCTGAGGAAGACCACCAAGCAGGATGTCGCCGATACGGCAAAGGTAGTCGATTATCTTGACGAAATAGACGTCTACCTGAGAGCGGTCGGGGCGCACGAGGTGCCCCAGGAAGTCGCTCCGCTGCACAACGCCGAAGCCTTTTTCCCCAACACCTCAAAGCACTGTTTCATCGGTCCCATCGACGGCTTTAACGTGAGAAAACTGGTTGAAATGGCAAAGGTGGTGGCCGGCGGGGCTGAAAATCTTAAAGAGCGTCCTCTGCTGTCGTTCAACACGTGTCCGGTGAGTCCGCTCAAGCTGGTGAAGGACGCCTGTGAAATTATCATGGAGGGTGCGAAAAACGGCATTGCCGTCAATGTACTCTCCATGGCAATGGCGGGGGGGTCGACCCCGGTACATATGGCTGGTACCCTGGTCGATCATAACGCCGAGGTGCTGACCGGCATCGCCCTGGGGCAGTTGACCAAAAAAGGCACGCCGATGGTTTACGGCAGCTCGACCACCGCAATGGACCTGCGGTTCGGCACCGCCTCGGTCGGGTCAGCCGAATGCGGAATGATCAATGCCGCCGTTGCCCGTCTCGGCAATTATTACGGGTTGCCGACCTGGGCGGCGGGCGGATAGGGCGACAGCAAGGTATGCGATGCCCAAAGTGGTCACGAGAAGACCATGACCGGCCTGTTGGCAGCGTTAGCAGGGACTAACCTGATTTATGGCCCGGGAATGATCGAAAGCGGAATGACCTTTGACTATGGGCAGATGGTAATGGACGCGGAATTTGTCCGGATGATCAAATTCGCAGTAGGTGGAATACCGATAAACGACGATACTCTTTCCGTTGATCTCATCAAGGAGGTGGGACAGTTTAAGGATTATCTCGCGCACGAAAACACCTTTAAAAATATGCGAATGTATCCGCAGCCAAAGCTTATGGACCGCAGGAGAAGGGGAAGCTGGGAAGCCGACGGCAGCAAGGATCTCTATACCAGGGCGATGGAATTTGCCAGGGATATACTGGCAAAGCATCAGCCGGAACCTCTCTCCGACCATGTTGCAGAGGAGCTTCGGGCAATCGTCAAGGGGGCTGAAGAAGAGCTGAAAATATCGTGAGGCCGGCGGTTGGATATGTCGTTATCAGTAATAAATAAATCAAAAACAGGGAGCTGAGTTCAATTAAAGACTCTTGGAAATCTCTGAACAAGGAGCAGGTTCGATGATTGTCGTAGGAGAATTGATAAATGCCAGCCGGAAAAAAATCGGTCAGGCGATCATGGACAAGGACGCCGAGTATATCAGGTCCGTTGCCAGGAGCCAGTATGAAGCCGGCGCCGATTATATCGACGTGAATGCGGGTATTTTCGTTGAGGAAGAAGCCGATTATATCAAATGGCTGGTGGAGGTGGTTCAGCAGGAAGTCGATGCTCCGTGCAGTATCGACAGCCCCAGTCCCGCCGCGATCGAAGCTGCCCTGACCATGCATCGGGGAACCCCGATGATCAACTCCATCTCGCTGGAAAAAGAGCGGTATGAAACGCTGATGCCGATAGTGGCGGGGACGGATTTCAAGGTTGTGGCCCTGTGCATGAGCGACGAAGGGATGCCCGAGACCGTTGACGATCGTCTGGAAATTGCCGACAAACTGGTCAACGGGCTGCTCAGGAACAACGTCGATATCGATAACATCTATGTCGACCCGCTGGTTCAGCCCATATCGACGAATAAGGACTTCGGAACCGGCTTTCTCAATTCGGTTGAACAAATTATCAAGCGATTTGAAGGCGTTCATACCATGTGCGGGCTGTCGAACATCTCTTTTGGCCTGCCGAACAGGCAATTCCTCAACCAGCTTTTTGCGGTGATGGCGATAAGCAAGGGGCTTGACGGATTGATCATCAATCCGCTTGACCGCCGGATGATGGCCAACATGATCGCGGCTGAAGCGCTCGCCGGAAGAGACCAGTACTGCGCCAATTATCTGCAGGGTTTCAGGCAAGGGCTTTTTGATATTTGACTGTGCTTGGCTGTTGGGTCGGAAAAACAGTGGCATGAGTGGAAAAGTTTGTGCAGGACGCGAGGTTTTTGTCCGGGCTTTTCCCCGATAACAGAAAAAGGAGACGTTACAAGATGATTGAACAGGGCGTTGTTGAATCTGCAGGCCAGTGTCTGATTAAGGGCAGCAAGGAAGAAGCTGTCTCGCTTGCCCGCCAGGTGATCGACGGGGGGGCAGACCCGGTAGAACTTATGAACCTGGCGTTTATCCCGGCTATCAACGAAGTTGGTGACCGGTTCGGCAGGGGCCAGCTGTTCCTGCCGGAACTTATCACCGCAGCGGACGCGATGAAGGCGGTAACCGACGTGGTAAACGAGGTCCTGAGTGCTACGACCACGGTCAGGTCAAACAAGGGGACCATCCTGATTGCCACGGTAAAAGGAGATGTTCATGATATCGGCAAGTGTATCGTCACCTCCCTGCTGCAGGCCAACGGTTTTAGGGTGCATGACATCGGCCGTGACATCGATACCGAAAAAATAGTTGAACAGGCGGTACAACACGACGTCGACATTATCGGCACCAGTGCGCTGCTGACAACCACCATGCCGCGCCAGAAAGAGCTCGAGGAACTATTGAAGGCCAAAGGGCTGAGGGAAAAATTCAAGACGATGGTCGGCGGAGCCCCGGTGACGCCGAGGTGGGCGCAGCGTATCGGAGCGGACGCTTATGCTGAAGACGCCCAGGACGGGGTCCGCAAAGCGGAGCAGCTGCTGGCAATCGCCGTGAGCTGAAAAAAACATACAGGAGTGGTCGCAAAAACAATTTCCGCGGATTTCAGCTGACGTTTTCAACACCATTTAAGCCAGCTCAAGGAATAAGCGGGTGAAATCCGAAACAGAAACTGAAGTGAGCTTACCAGAAGCTGACGAAGGAGATACACATGTCAAAGATTCTGACCAGATTTGGTGACGGCTACAAGGTCGAACTCACCGAAGACGAGGTGAAGGCTGACATCGAAGAGGGCTGTAACGATGCGGCGTCCCGGGCGGGAATTGAGCCCCTTGCCAGGGACGAGCAGGAACATATCTTCGAGATGTTCAAAAATCAGGACACCCTGGTCGGCATAGAAAGAGGCCGGGAGGTGGTAATGACCTACGACGGTATGTCGTCGAAGATCAGGCGGGCGCATATCGTCATAGACAGGGTGCAGTCCCTGCAGGTATTTGAGAGGGCTCTTGGCGCGGATACCCTTGAGTTGAGTCACATAGACTACAGCTTCAAGCCGTGCAAGCCGATAAACGGGTTTGAGCTGCCGGATCTTGACCTGCTTCTTAATTCCACTGTCGCGCCGGTCTATTACGGCGCCATGCCCAATCTCGGACTGTACAGCCAGCCTGACGGTCCGTGTCCCAATCCGGCGGACCTCCTGCCGCTTGGTAAAATAGATGAGGCCAGGCAAGCCTATGAAGAAGCGATAGAACACGCGGTAAGCGATATCGTTTTCGTGGCTTCGGCCATGTACGAGGCCGGGGTGGACGGCATCAATATAGATACCGTAGGGGCCGCGGGTGACGCAGACTTCCTGACGGCCCTGAAGGCGACCGAGATTTTGAAGGAAAAATACCCGGCAATGGGCATCGAGATGGGTATGGCGGGCGAATTTGTCCTTGGCATGCACGGGAATCTCAGCTGGCGCGGGGTAAAGCTTGCCGGCCTCTACCCCCAGGATCAGGTGAGACTTGCCCAACAGGCCGGTGCCACAATCTTCGGTCCGGCGATCAACATAGTAACCAGCGGTACCCTGCCATGGAACGTCGCCCGTTCGGTCACTTTCTGCAAGGCATGTTCCGAAGTGTCGGAGATTCCTGTGCACGCCAATCTCGGCATGGGTGTGTGCGGTATTCCCCTGACGCTGACCGTGCCGGTGGACGCCTTGTCCAGAGCCACCAAGGCGCATGTGGAGATCTGCCGGCTCGACGGGTTGTAGGTAGGCGTTGGTGATCCTTATGGGATGCATGCTGCACATGCACTTGTTGCGGGAATGGGCGGAGTACGCACAGCTGGAGATCTGGTAGCGCGTATGCAACTGAACCGCGGCATGAGAATTGACGCAGCCAAGAAATATGTGGCCGAGAGTCTGGGTGTAGCCGTTTCCGATCTCAACGACCCGATTGTTATGGGAGAAGTCCGTGACGATAAGAATATCTTCTGGATCTCCGAGGGACAGACTACCGTTGACGGAATTGCAGCGAAATACAATATTTCAAAATTACTCGATCTCGATATAAACTGTGTCAACCGTTTCCTGAAAAACACGGGCCTGGGTTGACAGGTCGCGGCCGGTAGACTGTCGAGTCGTGGCCGCTCGTTCTGCCCCCACCGCTCTTCTCCCTGTACCAGCAGTCTGTTACGGGGAGAAGAGTTTGCAATAAAAAACAGCTACAAAGGAATGTTTAGCCCATGAATACCTATAAACCGATCACGACCGACTGGGACTATCAGGCGACCCTGGCCCGTCGGCACCGGTATATGTCGCCGTCGCTTGGCACCTTTACCGCGTTTTCCAAGCCCGTTGTGCTCAAGCGCGCCCGGATGCAGTACGTATATGACGAGAACGACAGGAAGTATCTTGACTGTCTCGCGCAGAATCTCTGTATCAGCGTCGGCCACTGCCATCCCCTTGTCAACCGGGAGGCTAAAAAGCAGATCGATGAAATGGTGCACTGCACTACCATGTATTACCAGGCGGTGCCGGCCCATTTTGCCGAAGAACTCGTGGCGACGATGCCTGCGGGTGAAGACTGGGTTGTCCATTTTGTCAACAGCGGGGCGGAGGCAAACGATCTGGCACTACTTATGGCAAGGCTGTATACCCATAATTACGAAATACTCTCCCTGCGCAACAGCTTTCACGGGCTGCAGGGTCCGGCAATGACCATGACCGGAATCAAGACCTGCCGTCAGTCGATTCCGTCGGACGGCGGCGTTGTTCATGTCCATAATCCCGATCAGTACCGGGGGGTTTTCGGTGCTACCGTCGATCCCTATGTGAACGAGATAGATATTACCATCAACAGCTCCACACCCGGCCAGGTTGCGGGATTTATCGTTGAGCCGATACAGGGGTTCGGCGGCGTTATCCCGATGCCCGACACCTACCTTGCCAAGGCCTTTGCGCAGGTGAGGGCGGCTGGAGGGGTGTGCATCGTGGATGAAGTACAGACCGGGTTCGGCCGGATGGGGTCGCATATGTGGGGTTTTGAGTCCCATGGCGTCACCCCGGATATCGTGGTCATGGCCAAGGGCATCGGCAACGGCTACCCGCTTGCCGCAGTCGTCGCCAAAAGAGAGATAGCTGAAGCTATGGCGAAGAAAAAATTCTTCAACACCTACGGGTCCAATCCGGTGTCGTGTGCCGCAGGGCGCGCCGTACTGAGGGTAATCGCCGACGACGACCTTATGGGCAATGTCATCGAGGCGGGAGACCTCCTTGAATCAAGGATGATTGCATTGAAAGAGAAATACAGTTTTATCGGCGACTTTCGCGGTCGGGGATTGATGCGCGGCATCGAGTTCGTAAAAGACAGGACGACCAGAGAGTCGGCACCTGAAGAAGCGGCCATGGTTGCGGAACTGAATAAGGATAACGGGTTGATTGTCGGCCGCGGCGGCGTACACGGCAACATTATCCGTATAAATCCGCCGATCTGTGCAACCAAGGACGATATGCAGTTTGCAGCCGAGGTGATAGAGCACAGCTGCTCCAGGATATGACCAACACTTTCTACCGGGTGCATGAACCCTTGAACGACTGGTTCAAGGGTTCCATCGGAGCCGCGCCATAACGACGCCTGACGATAAATAGCAGGCTGCTTGCTGTTTGGCGCAACTGCCTGCACCACTCTTTGAAGTGGTAACCGGGGCCTGCGACCCTGATTCCGTGAACCACACCATTGATGAGACCAATTCAGGAGGATACAGATATGTCTGAAGTTGAAGATACACGCTACTTTTTTCCGGTGGATGATCCGGCCCTTGAAAGCGATGCGGTAAACCTGAAGTTTTATGTGAACGGACAGTGGCATAAATCGGCCAGCGACAAGTATATGCCCTGCTACAATCCGTCTACCGGTGAAGTGATCGCCTATGCCCCGCAATGCACGGCTGATGAGGTTGAGTCGGCAATTGTCGCGGCCCAAAAAGCTTTTCCCCAATGGGCCGATACACCGGTGAGCAAGAGGGTTCAGGTGCTGTTCAAGATGAAGTCACTGATCGAGCAGCATATGTCGGAGCTGATCCATCTGCTGGCCAGAGAGCAGGGGAAAAAATGGATGGAAGCCTATGGGGACCTGATCAAGGTTATTGAGGTGATCGAATTCGCCTGCGGTGCCCCGACGCTTATGTCCGGATCGTCGCTGATGAATGTCAGCTCCGGGTACGATACCGTTCAGTATCGCCACCCGGTCGGCGTTTTTGCCGGTATCGCCCCGTGGAATTTTCCGGCGATGATACCCCATGGCTGGATGGCTCCCATATGCATCGCCACAGGAAACTGCATGGTGCTAAAAGCCGCCAGTTTCGTGCCACAGTCGTCGATGCGGCTGATGGAGCTGTGGAGTGAGGCGGGATTGCCCCCGGGGGTGCTCAACGTGGTCACCGCCGGGCGAAACGAGGCGGAGATCCTGCTCAAGCACGAGGATATAGCCGGGGTAAGCTTTGTAGGCTCTACCAAGGTCGGGCTGCATATTTACGCTACTGCTTCTGGTTCGGGCAAACGGGTCCAGGCCCTGACCGAAGCCAAGAATCACGCCCTGGTTCTGAGCGACTGCAAGCTCGAGCGTGCGGCAAAGGGGATAATGAACGCCTTCTGCGGCTGCGCGGGAGAACGCTGCATGGCTCTGCCGGTGGTTGTTGTGGAAAATAAAATAGGGGACGAGCTGGTGGCGCTTTTGAAGAAATACAGCTCAGAAATAAAACTTGGCCCAGCCTATGACAAGGCGACCGACATGGGGCCGGTGGTCAACCGCGGCCATCAGGACTTTGTTGTCAGCTGGATTGAAAAAGGGATTAAAGAGGGGGCCGAGCTGGTGCTTGACGGCAGAAACCCCGAAGTTCCCCAAGGCTGTGAGAACGGTTTCTTCGTAGGTCCGACCATCTTCGACCATGTCACCGAGGAGATGTCGATCGGCCGTGAAGAGGTTTTCGGCCCTGTTCTGTGCATAAAAAGAGTTGAAAATTTTGATGAAGGGTTAGCCATAATGAACGGCAGCAGGTTCGCAAACGGTTCGGTTATCTATACCCAGAACGGTTATTATGCGCGTAAATTTGCCAAGGAAACCGACGGCGGCATGGTGGGTATCAATGTCGGTATTCCGGTTCCGCTTGGAATCTTCGGCTTCACCGGCCATAAGCAATCGTTCTTTGGCGACCTGCACTGCATGGGACGCGACGGCTTTGCTTTCTATACCGAAACGAAAAATGTCACCGCAACCTGGTTTGCCGAGGATGAGGTCGTCTCCAGTGAAGTAGACACCTGGGACGGAACTGTAACTTCTCTTCCAGAGGAAATCGACTAGTCTCGTCGATAACAGCCAATATGTCACCGGTTGTTTTAGCACTATATTGGCTGTTATCATAAAAAACAGTACTTCTTTACACCTCTTCTCTTGTGCTTTTTAAAACAAAGCCTGCCGTAACCCCGCCGGAACTGTTTTCCGGCAGGGGGCCTTCGATCCTGTTTTTTCTGGGTAACGATTGTAAAGTTATTTTGTTGGAGTTAAAGTTTTTATAATCGGTATGTAATGCGGCAGGTTTATCCTGCTGACCACCCCCACCACCGGGAAACACCGGGCATGTACAAAGGATGTGTCTGAGATGATGAGGAAAGTCGAGGAAAGTGAGATCGCTTTTTCGGAACTTGTTCGGGAAAATCAGGACCTTGCTGATCGGTTGAAGCAGCTGTCGTCGCTTCTGGACAACCTCCCCGGGATGGTTTTCCGCTGTTTGTACGACGCCGACTTGACCTTTGAGTATGCCAGTAAGGGATCCAGTACCCTGATCGGTTTTTCGCCGGAAGAGATAGTCTCCATCTATGCGTTTCGGAAGCTGGTCCATAAGGACGATCAGCATGAAAATATTAAAGTCATAGAAAGACTGACCCCTGAGAACAACCGGTACGATCTTGTCTACCGCATGCGTTCTGCCTGGGGAGAATATCGCTGGATCCATGAACAGGGAAAAGCGATTTTTTCAAAGGCCGGGGTGTTGAAAGTGATCGACGGTCTTTTGACCGACATAACCGAGCAGAAAGAAGAGGAGTTGAAGCTTCGTGCCGAAAACAGCCGGCTGCGTTTTTCCACGAAGGAAAGATACCGTCTCGGGGAGTTGATCGGCAAAAGTGATGCGATACAGGTTGCCTATGACAGAATTGTCAAGGCGGCCGGTACCCTGGTGCCGGTAATTATCCATGGAGAATCGGGAACCGGCAAAGAGCTTGCCGCCAGAACCATTCACCAACTCAGTGAAAGAAAGGATCACCCGTTTGTTGCGGTTAACTGCGGGGCCATCTCGGAAAATCTTCTGGAGAGCGAATTCTTCGGTCACGTACGCGGTGCCTTTTCCGGAGCCCATGCCGACAGGGAAGGGTATCTTATGGCCGCTGATAAAGGCACTCTTTTTCTTGACGAAATCGGCGAAATGTCAATACCCCTGCAGATTAAACTGTTAAGGGTTCTTGATGGGCAGGGGTTCATTCCCGTCGGCAGCAACAACAAGTTGAGCTCAAATTTCAGGCTAATTTCCGCAACCAACAGGGATCTTGCGCAAATGGTCAGGTCGGGCATGATGAGGGAGGATTTTTACTACCGCATCAATACGGTGCCGATACTCATGCCCCCGCTGAGGGAGCGTCTTGAGGACCTGCCGCTGCTGATAGATCACTTTATCAAGATCTTTGCCGAGGAGCTGGGCGAAGAGATCCAGCTCTCACCAAAATTCTACCATACGCTCGAAAGCCATAACTGGCCAGGCAATGTGCGTGAACTGTTCAACGTCTTGAGGCGATTCGTAACCCTTAAGGAAATCAGCTTCAATCCGTCGCTAAAGCCAGGCGAGTCAGATACGAGGCAGACTCCTGCTGCTCCCGTAAACCTGTTACCTACTTCCAGCCAGGCGAGTGAAGAAATAGCGCAGTTCGAAAGAAATATGATCCTCAATGCCCTCAATCAAAATAAGTGGCACATGGGACGCACTGCCAAGGATCTGGGGATCAGCCGACGGACGTTGCAGAGAAGGGTAAGCAGGTACAAGCTGAAGTAGACTGCGCCAACTATGTCTTTGTTTATGTCATTGAAATACCAATATATTTTTGCTGCGTGGCTGTAGATCGGCCACATTTGTCCTGTTTGTCCGGTAAAATGGTGTCCACTGCTTCCATTAGTGTCGTTTTTGTCTATCTTTTCAAGGATATATAGAATTTCTTGGAGATGGCATAACTGTTGCAACGTCTTGTCGCAACAAGGTGGCGACAGCCTCTCACGCGCGGTCGGCATGCTTGATTGGCGTTCTTAATCGGGGTCTCCAAGGCAGATAACCTTTGATTCTCAGCGCCAAAAGGTGGATCAGGAGCTAGAGAGCTTACCCCATACCGAAACCTGAGAATGAACAAGGAGGGAACATGAACAACAGTCAACAGTTGGAAGCGGTTGCCGCTCCCCCGGTAGAACCGGTAGTAAAGAACGGGTTGGAAAAGTATTTTGGAAAGATGGATCCGGTGATTTTCTGGACAACCGGGGCCATTATTGTTGCCGCCGTTATCTTTGGAATCATCGCACCGGCACAGTTTGACGGAATGCTCTCCAGATTCCAAAAATTCATAACCGGCTTCAGCTGGTATTTTATCCTGTCCGTAGCCATCTATCTCGGCGTCTGTGTCTATGTCGCCTTCAGCAAATATGGTGATCTGAAACTGGGAAAACCCGGTGAAAAACCGCAGTTCAGTTATTTTTCATGGATTGCCATGCTGTTCAGTTGCGGTGTCGGTGTGGGGTACGCTTTCTGGGCTGTGGGTGAGCCGATAATGCACTACATGAACACACCCTATCTCGCCGAGCCCCAGACGGCGGAGGCGATGCCAGTTGCCATCCAGATCGGCGTAATGCACTGGGGCCTTCATGCCTGGGCCATCTTTGCCCTGGTCGGGCTGGCAATAGCCTTTCCCGCTTACCGCATGGGAAAACCGATGAATGTCTCCATCTCGCTCTACGGGCTTTTCGGTGACAAGATAACAGGAAGCTTTTTTGGCAGATTCGTCGAATTCCTGGCGGCGTTTGCAACGGTCGCCGGGGTAAGCACCGCTCTGGGTCTTGGTATTATAAGTATCAACGCCGGCATCAAACACATTTTCGGCACCGGCCTTGACACCTTCGGCATGGTCGTCTTTATGATTTTTCTCATCGCCTGCTACATCCTTTCCGCTGTGTCGGGAATTGAGAAGGGAATCAAGAATTTAAGTAATATCAACGTATACGTAGCGTTTATCTGGGGTGGTTTCATCCTGCTGATGGGCCCGACCAATGATCTGCTGAACCTGATGGTGCAGACAACCGGCAGCTATATCAATAACTTTGTCTACGTCACGTTCTGGACCGATTTCCATGACAAGACGCCCTGGCTCGGCTGGTGGACCGTCTTCTACTGGATCTGGTGGATTTCCTGGGGGCCGTTCTGCGGCGGCTTCGTAGCGCGTATATCAAGAGGTCGAACTATTCGCGAGTTTATCCTCGGAGTCGCGCTGGTCCCGACCCTGGTTGCGCTCGTATGGTTCAGTGTTGTCGGCGGCGCGGCGCAGTATGCACAGATTAATGGCACCGCACCCATGGCCGAGGCGTTAAAGGCCGATATGGGATCCGGTATCTATGTTCTGCTGTCGAGTTTTCCCGGTGGCGATATAATGGGGTGGATTGTTTTTATCAATCTCCTTATTTTCCTTATCACTTCTGCCGACTCGGCATCTTTTTTCGTCGCCATGCAGATGGCCCGCGGAAGTATGGAACCCGGCACCATGATGAAACTCATCTGGGGCGGCTTGATCGGTTCACTCGCCTTGGTGCTCCTGATAACAGGCGGTTTACAGGCACTGCAGAAAGCAGCGATTATTGCCGGAGCACCGTTTTCAATAATTATTTTTATGATGATCTTTTCACTGTTGAAGATGCTTCGCCAGGCATACAACGAACAAGAATGATCAGCGGCAACAATTATCTGACAACAAGCGAGGTTCAGCATGCAGCAGACGGTCGTGTCCAAATCAAAACAGCAATATGGCAACGAAACATTATACAATCAAATCCAGGAAGATGCCCTGCTTCTCATAGAGTCTTACGGGGTTGCTGTTTCGCCGGTGGCTGCAGCTAAGCTTCTGGCCGCCATGCCCCGGGGAGAAGCAGCGCAGATCGTCTATACCGAAGAAACGGGCAGGTTCTACATCTCCAGGGAGACGGTGGAAAAATGTCTTGACCGGACAAGGCAGGGGATGGAGTTCTGGCCTGCGGGATTCGGTACCGGCGGGATGGCCGCCTACATAGTAGACAACGATACGCCGCGCTCTCCAGACAATCGTGATATGAAACGTCTGGCCGAATTGTTCGGCCGGACTGACATTCTGACCAATCTGCAGTCATCATTTAATATCTGCAGCCGGGTGAAGAAAAATGATATTGCCACCCGGGAGCGTACCGAAGTGACGGCAATCGATGATATGGTTGCGGCGGCGGACGGTAAGTTGATCATGCCTACCGTTTACTCAGATGCGGCCTATGACCGCCTGAGATATTTTTCAACCCAGGGACACAGGGTCGGGGTGGCGCTGAGCATCATATCCACATACATGAGTGTCAGTGAAGAGATGGTCGACCCCTTTTTAAAAGCGGCCGTCAGGGGACTGCCCTACATAATGAACTCCATGCCCATAGGCGGGCTGACCGGTCCTTACAGCATGAGCTCGCTTGCAACCCTTGCCCAGGCCGAGAGCGTTTTCGGCCTGGTGCTGGGCCAGCTTGTCAACCCGGGGATAAAGTGTATCAACGCGGCAATGCCGACGATAGCGGACATGACGAAAAAGGATATGCCAATGATGTTCGGCTCGGTTGCCAACGCCATGCTCAATATCCTGCTTGCCGAGCTCAACATGCACCTGGGCATTCCCACCTGCCAGAGCGCCTGCAGTCACCACAGGGATAGTCTTGACGACGAGGCCGTGAGAAGAAGTGGTGAAATATACAGTCTTGTCAACCAGTATGACTTCCATATCATGCGGCACCTGTTCGGCTTTTCTTCTCAGCTCAACGATTTCAATATCGACAATATGGAACAACAGATCGAGCTTTACCACCAGATTTCCAGGCAACCGCTGCCGGTCACTCTACCCCAGTCCCCCGAGTACGATGCTGAAGGTTTAAATGCAATTTTCGAAGGATTTGACCGGCAGGATTTCAGAGGTCTCGATCACACCCTGCAGAACATAGGGCACTCTTTCCGGGAATAGGCAAGGCCGTCAGTTAACCACAACGGTGCCGGAATTCACGGTAGCCTGCACGGTCGGTGCAGGCTATCTCTGCATAAACTTTGCCCTGGCCTTGCAGGCCAGGCGATCGTCCACCAGTATTTCCGCCCGCAGGTGAAAAAGCGGGGGCAGCGAACTGTCCACCCACGCTCTTATGCTCAGCAGGCTGTTGCATGCGACCGGCTGGTAGAAACGTATGGTCAGTTCTCCTGTCAGCGCCTCGATATTCTGCTTGAGCAGACATTGGGCCATCGCTGTATCGAGAAGGGCGGACAGCACACCTCCGTGAACAATCCCCTGGTATCCCTGCAGGTTTTCATCCGGTCTGAAGGTTGCCGCGGCAATGTTATTCGAATCGAGTTTAAAGTCGAGGCCGAAGGAGAGGGGGTTGTCGCAACCGCACATCAGGCAATATCGGTGAGATGAGACAGCGTGGCGGTCGGGTACGTGCTTGGTCATTTCTTTCTCTTGGTGATCAGGTGATGCTGCTATCATTTTTCAGGCGTAAACGACTTCTTTAATACCACTCCGGGAACAACACTTCAAGGGGCTGGGTCGTTATTGACGCACGAGTCTGTGGTTGGCAAACGGGGTTTGCGCACTGCTTCTGCAGGGGTTTATGTCGACGCCGCCTCGCCTGGTAAAGCGTCCGCTTATGGTCAACGAGTCGAGCAAAAGGTGTTCCATCAGGTGCACATAAATGGTTTCCACACAGTTTTCATGATAGCCCGTATGGGTCCTAAAGGAGACCAGGTAAGCCAGCAGCGAAGATTCGTCGATTTTGTTGCCGCTGTAGGTTATCTCCACCGTGGCCCAGTCGGGCTGGCCGGTAACGGGACAGTTGGTGCGTAAAATATTGGAGCAGAGAGTTTCATTTTCCGCCTTCTTGTCGCTGCATCTGAGAAGGGCGGGGTCGACCCTGTAGACATAATCTCCGGCTTCAAGATCGTCTATGCAGCGTCCGCGGGGGACGGTTGTCATCAGCGTCTTCCTGTCATTGCAATCGAAAATGCGCACCTGGACCTCTGTTCCGGCGGTTGATGAAAGATCCGCACCAATAATCTGTGCAACTTCTTGCTGATCCTTGAACCGGCTCATATTAAAGGAGTTGAGATACAGTTTGAGCGATTTTGATTCAATTATGCATTGACTGGTACACGGTATCCTCAGTTCCATGACCGCCGATATGGGTTTGCCCCGGTCATTGAGCCAGGAAAGCTCCCAGCAGTTCCAGATATCTTCACCGAAAAACGGCAGGGGACGGTTTCCCCCGAGTCCTAGAGTTTCGCGCCCCACTGTTCTGGGAACGGGAAAAAGCAGCTCGGGGTTGTAGGTAAAAGTATATTCGACCTGTTGGCCCAAAGGATTTGTTCTGTTGCTGTCTGGCTTCATAATTGTTGTCTGGGGTGGCGGGTAATGTTTTATACCTGTTACCTTGCATAAATCGTCGGATCTTTCCCTTCGTCGAAGCGCAGCGCGTATTTGCGCTCGTCGCAGGCGCCGCAGGTGCCGCAGTGGACCTCGCCTCCCTTGTAGCAGGTCCAGGTACTGGTGAAATCAACACCGAGGGTGTGTCCGAGATCGCCGATCTGCCGTTTGTCCAGCCGGGCAAAAGGAAACTCGATTGCGACCTTGCCGTCAGTGCCCATACGGACCGCCCTGGAAAAAGCGTCGTTGAATTCGGGCCTGCAGTCCGGATAGATGAAATGGTCGCCGCTGTGGGAAGCGAGTACGACCCTGGAGGCCCCGAGGGATTCCGCATAGCCCGCCGCAATGGAGAGCATTATTCCATTGCGAAAGGGAACAACGGTGCTTTGCATGGTTTCAGCGTCATATGCGCCATCGGGCACCTCTTCTCCCGATTGAAGAAGGGTGGAAGAGAACAGCCGGTTGATAAAAGGAAGCTCCACAACGGTATGGGGAACCTTCAACAGTTGGCAAAGCGCTGTTGCCATGGCCAGTTCGCAGTCGTTATGTTTGGCGCCGTAATCAAAACTTATCGCGGCGCACCGGTGAGCCTTGTTTATACAGTCGGCTAAAAGAACGGCGGAGTCCATGCCGCCGGAGAGGACTACCAGGGTATCACACATGGGTTATACTCCTTTTTTCTGATCAAAACAGAGAATATGCAGCCTGGCCGAAAGGCGGTAGCCTTTTTTGACGCAGTGCTCCCAGAGAAACTGCAGCAGTTCTGTCTGTTCCTTTCTTGTTTTTCCTTTCGGCATGAGCCATACCCGGTCCCGATCGATCCCGTGTTCGGCGATAAAGGCGTCGATGAAAAAGATACTTTCTCGGCAGGCAACAAATTTAAAAGCATCGGCGCGATACATTGATTCCCTGGCCAGATGCCATTTGCCTGACAGGTATTTGGGTGAACAGATCACTTCGCCGCGCACCTGTTGCGGAATGGCAACCTTACCCGACGTTTCATACTGCACCTCTATTTTCATCTCGGCAAGTTCGCGGTCAAGGCGGGAAAGTCCGTCGTCCCATTGCAGGAAGGGTTCTCCTCCGGTGATTACCACAAACCTATGGCTTTCCCTGACGACTTTTTGGATTATGTCCTCAATACTTGCAGGACTTCCTCCAAACCATGCGTCCTTGGTGTCGCACCAGGGACAAAAAGGTTCCAGGCAGCCGGAGAGCCTGATGAAAAAAGCCGGACGCCCGGTGTGGGGCCCCTCTCCCTGGAGGGAGCTGAACATTTCGTGACACAAAAGCATGAGGTATGGATCAGGCTGTGACTGTTGCCCAGGAGTCTGCCGTTTCGTAAAGACGTATCCTGAGCAAAGTCAGATCGTTGAATTCGGAAGCTTTTGACAGGGTCCTGAAAATATGCAGGGCCATGTTCTCGACCGTCACCACTTCGTTGCGGTATTCCTCGAGTTCGTTGAGGTATGCATGGTCGTACCGGGTTATGACCAGGTCCGTTACCAGCTTTTTAAGCTCGGTAAAATTGATGATCATCCCGGATTCGTCAACGGGCCCGGAAACGGTCACCTCAAGGGTGTAACTGTGGCCATGCAGTGCTGAGCACTTGCCGTATAGAAGCTGGTTTTCCTGGTCACTGAGCTCCGTCCGCTCAAGTTTATGGGCAGCGTCAAAACGAAATTGTCTGGTAATGGAAAGCATGACTACCTTGTTGTTTGTTGTACATCACCGGGCAGCCACGCATCGCATCAGGGATCTGTTCAAAATTGTGGAAAGCCACATGCCGGATAGCCGGCCGGTGAGGGAGAATTTGTAATGCGGGTTGCCTCTCGTCCGCATGGTGAAGTCACCGTAATAACGTAATTGAGACCGGACATATAGTCGATCACTTAGCTTGGCGCAATGTTTTTTGTAAAAAAGCGGCCGGTTGGTTTTTACGGCCGAATGCGTGGTATACATGCGCAGGTCAATGGACCGGGCGCCGTCTTCTGCAATGCGGCAAATGGATATCACCCACGGGCGGGTTGTTGCTGTTAGTAACTGCTTGTTTTTTGTAAAATAATTACATTTACTGAAAACTTACTCGAAGATTTTTCCACCAATAATCCAGGGGTTGCCGTCTGGCCGGGGTAATCTTTTGGAACAGCTTCACGTAATATCTCAAAAGCCGCTTGACATTATTTAGAAACAGCTGAGATAATTGTTCTCAACAAGTTCTGAAATACCGTTGTTGCTGTCTAAAACTGTTGACTGCAGCACTGGAGGATTGCCTGACGGGCATACAGGTACAACAAACGATCAACCAGAGGAAACTAGCCGTATGCTTTGTCGGAATTGACTTTTGTTGGTGGAATATCATGTAGTTTCAAGGTAGTTTCATAAAAATGGGAAATGTACAGTGAAGTCGGACAGACCTGTGTTGTTAATCGCTGAAAGCGATACTCTTACAAGGACATCCATGATCGCTTTCCTGAAAGCCGAAGGTTTCAGGGTGCTCAAGGCGCTGACCGGGCCGGAAGCGCTTGAGAGTATAGAAAAAGGGCGGCCGGACCTGGTGCTTGCAGATCTGAATATGCCTGAGATGAACGGGATGGAGTTGTTGAGAACAATCAGTGAACGGTTTGTCGCATTACCGGTGATTGTTGTTGCCGATACCGATTCCACGGGGTTGGCGCTGGAGGCTCTGGACGCGGGAGCCAAAGGTTACCTGGCTAAACCGATAGTGGATATGGGGCTTCTCAAACATTCGGTGGAACTGGTTCTCTCCCATACCCGTCTTGTGTCGGAAAATCAACTGTATCGCAAAAGGTTCGAGCGGTTGGTGGAGAAACGAACCGCAGATCTGTGGAAAAAAAATATCAAGTTGATGAAACAGCTTGACGAAAAGAGAAAAAAGTCGGCTTTCGGTGCCGCGTCGCGGTGTGCAGACGATATCGAGAACTCCGTCGGTGTTGTCGCCGACTGTCTCAATATTCTGGAACAATCCTATGATGCCGTGGCAAGATTTATGCTGCGGTGCTCAGACATGAAGCAGTCCGAGCCGGAAGGCGGCTCTACTTTTGAAATTTTCAGTGAGTTCAGGAAGCTGACTGAAGAGCTTTGCCGAAAGAGCGATGGGCAGAGAGTTCCCGATGCTTTTGATAAAAGCCGGAAGAGCCTGCTGAGGATATCTTCCATGGCCCGGTCCATAAAATAACTCTTTCTCAAGGGTGATGTTTGCCGTTTTGCCAAAAGGGAATTGATGTTCTTTCAATTTCTTGTCTTGAAGTTCTTACGCGGATTTTTTATTAAGAGGGGGGAACCGTATGGAAATTCAGGAATAACCGAGAGAGAGAGGTATATATGAGTCATTGGGAATGTGGAGTGTGCGGGTACGTTCACAAGGAGGAAAAGCCGCCTGAGGCGTGTCCGGTCTGTGAAGCACCGGAAAAGATGTTTACGGAAAAACCGGCTGAACCACAGCAGGTTGAACCACAACAGGCAAACGACAGCGGGACAACCGCAGTAACAACCAACAGGAGCGAACCGGCTGATCCGCCCAAGCAGGTCAAGACCTGGCGATGCACTGTCTCCGGGTATCTGCATACCGGTGTCGAACCACCGGAAAAATGCCCGATATGTGAGGCGACCGCCGACCAGTTCGAGGAAGTAACCGATACCGACAGTCATCTCCCTGTCGCTCAAACCGAAAAAGAGACCGCGGCACGCTGGAAATGTACCGTATGCGGATATATTCATGAAGGGGATGCGCCCCCGGCGAAATGTCCTGTATGCGCGGCGCCCGCATCCATGTTCGTTCCGATTGATGAGGAAGGCAACGATCTGGCCGAACCTCCGAAAGTGGCTGTTGAGCCGATTAGCCTGCCGATCGGCGGGAAAAAAAAGAAAAAGATTGGAACCAGGATCCTTGGCTGGCTGGCATCGCTCAGCCTGAAACTTCACCTGCACCCGATCAGTGCCCATTTTCCCAATGGAATCTTACCCGCGGTGGTCATCTTCTTGCTGATGGCCGTGTTTTTGGAGAATGCGGTTTTGGGGACTGTCGCTTACTGTAACCTGATCTTTACACTGATCATGCTTCCCCCTGTGCTGTTAACCGGATACCTTGAGTGGCAAAAGAGGTACAAGGGGATCAAGAGCGCGATCTTTATTACCAAGATCACCTGCGCTGTTATCGTTCTTTTCTGCGTTAATATCCTGGTGTTCTGGAGAGTGATCGACCCGCAGGTCCTGGCCCCGGAATCACCGTACCAGCTCGTCTATCTGGCAACATCCGGAGTCATGATCGCTGCTGCGGCCATTGCGGGGCATCTTGGCGGAAAGCTTGTTTTCGGTACAAGAAACAGTCAGTAACCCTGGATAACTGCTGGTTTTTCCAGCGGGCCGCATACAACCGCAACACCGATACAGCTTTACCCGCCCCGCCGGGTAAAGCTGTATCGGTGCGCCACTTCCACCAACCTTCGCTGTCGCCCCTTACGTGGTGGGGAGATAGGGGGTGATGTCTTTTTCATACTGGGTTTTCACTTTGAATCCCTTGGCGGTCAACGCGTCCACGGCTTTGGTTCCGTCGGCCGATCCGACCCGGATGAGCAGCTGGGTTATTCCCGGATAATCCTCCTCTGGCCAGCAAAAAAGACTGAGTATGTTCACTCCGGCATCCCTCAAGGTGGCCGACACTTGAGCCAGCTGTCCCAGGGAGTCGACCACAAACAGGCCGAGCCTTAACGAGTCGTCGCTGATGCCGATCGCTTTTAGCAGCACGCTCATTACGTCGGTACTGGTGATAATTCCCGCGAGCTTGTCGCCCTCCATGACCGGAAGGGAGCCTATCCGGTGCTGCTGCATGATAAACGCTGCGCGTTCTATGGTGGTACTGGTGGGCACCGTTACTACGGTCTTGATCATTACCATCGACGCTGTCACTTTTTGCAGCAGGTAGTTGAGTTCATGGGTTGACAGCGAGGTTGCCGGAGAAGCCCAATATTGTTTGATATCGCGATTGGCGACGATACCCACCAGCTTCTGGTTCCGGTCGACGACCAGCAGGTGGTCGATCTTCTTTTCTTCAAGAAGATTCCTGGCGTCCACCAGGCTGGTGTCCGGAGATATGGTGATCAGGTTGGTACGCATTATTCTACCGATATACATGACGATTATCCTCCATGAGAGATTGCCGGCGGCGCCTGGGCCGTTTATAAACCAACAACTCTATCCCGGGTAACGAGTCAGGCGTCCAGAGTACAGTTGCCGGGGAGTTGTCAGAGTGAAACAATTATCTGTATGTTATGGTAAAAATACATCATTTTCCAAAGGATAAAAGACCCTGGCGACAGTTGTCAGGTTGTTTTTACCGACAACTAATGCAAAATATATGGCACTATTCAGCCGGGTGAAAAAAAACTTGCCTGATAGGCGTTGTTCGGAGTAGTCTGCACTGTTATTCTCAGCGGTATGTTTCCTTCGTTTGCCTGCAGGATGAGCGGAGGGTATGGCTGGTAACACCCCAAAGTCAATTTTATTTTTTCAGGAGAAGATGTGGCTACAATAAATGATGATCTGCTCTGGATGTCCGGTAACGAGGCGATCGCTCTGGGAGCGTTCGAGGCCGGGGTAACGGTCGCCTCAGGGTATCCGGGGACACCCTCTACAGAGATAATGGAAAACCTCTCCACCTATGAAGGGGTATATACCGAATGGGCGCCGAATGAAAAAGTCGGGCTCGAGGTGGCGATCGGCGCAAGTTTTGCCGGCGGCCGCGCTCTTGCAACCATGAAACATGTGGGTGTCAATGTTGCTGCCGACCCGCTTTTTACTGCATCATATACCGGAGTGTGCGGTGGTCTGGTACTGGTAAGTGCCGATGATCCGGAAATGCACTCATCCCAGAACGAACAGGATAACAGGAACTACGCCTTTGCCGCCAAATTGCCGATGCTCGAACCTTCCGATCCCCGGGAGGCAAAAGAGATGGTCAAGCTGGCCTTCGAGTTGAGCGAAGACTTCGATACGCCGTTTATCCTGCGGATAACCACCAGGGTATCCCATGTGAAAGGTGTTGTCGGCAAGGGCGAAAAACGCGATTCCCATGCCCAGTGCAACATCAACAAGATTCCCGGCAAGCTGGTCATGCTGCCAGCGGTGGCCAGGAAAAGAAGAGCGGTCGTCGAAGATCGGATGGCAAAACTGCGTGAGTTTGCCGAAACGTTTCCCTTGAATCGCATCGAGGAAGGGGACACCAGCAGAGGGATCATTACCTCGGGGGTATCGTATCTTTATGTTAAGGAGGCTTTCCCCGATGCGGCAGTACTCAAGCTCGGCATGAGCTGGCCTCTGCCGGAAAACAAGATACGTGAGTTTGCCGAAACGGTTGACGAGCTCATTGTGGTGGAAGAGCTCGATCCGTTTCTGGAGACCCATATAAAGGCGATGGGGATAAAATGCAAAGGCAAGGAGCTGATCCCCAACCAGGGGGAACTGAACACTTCCATTGTCAGGCGGGCGCTTGATCCCGGTTATGAGCAGGATCTTTTCGCCCCAGTGGAACTGCCCAACAGGCCGCCGAATATGTGTGCCGGTTGTCCCCACAGGGGAATATTTTTCAACCTGTCCCGGATGAAAGTCTTTGTTTCCGGAGATATCGGTTGTTATACCCTGGGCTTTCTGCCGCCTCTTTCGGCCATGGATTCATGTGTCTGCATGGGGGCTTCCGTCTCCATCGCCCACGGCATGGCCAAGGCGCTTGGTGAGGGCGGTCATGACAAGGTGGTTTCCGTTATCGGCGACTCCACCTTCATCCACTCCGGCATAACCGGGCTGATTAACTCGGTGTACAACAAATCCGCCGCAACTCTTATTATTCTCGACAACCGGATCACGGCGATGACTGGCCAACAGCAGAACCCGGCCAGCGGCTATTCCATCAAGGGGGAGGTTGCCCCGGAGCTTGATCTGGAGCAGTTATGCCGGGCGGTTGGGGTGAAACATGTCTACAAGGTAAATCCGCACGATATCGTCGAAACCAGGAAAGTGCTCAAGGAGGCCGTGGCTCTCGACGAGCAGGCGGTTGTTATCTCCGAAGCTCCCTGCGTGCTGTTGCCGGAGATGAAAGAGCGGCAGCCGGTGTCCTATTTTACCAACCAGGAAAACTGTGTCGGCTGTATGTCCTGCATTCGCCTCGGATGTCCGGCTATCAGCTGGACTCCATTTGCCGAAGGCGAAGCCGAACAGCGCGGTTATCGTAAGAAGCAGCAGGGGTTGTCAAAAATTGATGAAATCATCTGCAACGACTGCGGACAGTGCGCATCGCTGTGCAAATTCAATGCTATCACCCGTGGGGAGGAAAAATAATGGAAGAAACAGGGAACATCCTCTTTTCGGGGGTTGGCGGGCAAGGCATACTCCTGGCCAGTGAGGTAACGGTATACGCGCTCCTTGAAGCGGGGTATGACGCGAAAAAAAGCGAAGTGCACGGAATGGCGCAGCGGGGTGGCTCGGTTACCGCCCAGCTGAGGTACGGCAAGAAAGTGTACTCGCCGCTTATCGAACCGGGTGGTGCGGATATACAGATGGCTTTTGAGATGATGGAGGCTGTTCGTTACCTGCCCTACCTTCACAAGGGCAGCAGGGTAATCGTCAACACACAGAAGATTCTCCCGCCATCCGTGGCAACGGGGCAGGCGGAGTATCCGGAAAACGTGCTGGATCAATTGACCGAGCGCAACATAGAGGTCGTTGTCGTCGACGCATTTGATCTGGCCCAGGGTGTTGGTGAGGTGCGTACCGCCAATGTTGTTATGGTCGGTGCCCTCTCTACTTTTTTGCCGATCGACCCCGGCGTGTTTGAAAATGTGATTCAGACCAGGGTTCCGGCAAGGTTTAGGGAAGTTAACCTGCGCGCTTTTGATGCGGGCAGAAAAGCCAGCGAATAACAAGGGGGGGGACGAAATGTCATTGACGTATTGGGAAGAAGAAATAGAAACTCTGCCCAGGGTTGGTCTTGAATCGATACAGCTCAGGCGGTTGCAGCACCTTGTCGCCAGGGTTTACCGGACGGTGAAACCGTATCGCGTTAAAATGGAAGAGGCGGGGGTAAAGCCAGAGGATATTAAGACGCTCAGCGATTTATCCCGGCTTCCCTTTACGGTTAAAAATGACCTCAGAGACAACTATCCGTTCGGGCTGTTTACCGTGCCCCTCGACGAGGTTGTACGGGTACACGCCTCTTCTGGAACAACGGGCAAACCGACGGTTGTCGGGTATACCCAGAAGGATATCGAGACCTGGTCCAACGTGATGGCAAGAGCGCTGTGCTGCGCCGGCGCTACCAAGGGGGACATGGTCCATAACGCCTACGGGTATGGACTTTTCACCGGCGGGCTCGGAGCCCATTACGGCATCGAACGTCTGGGGGCTACGGTAATCCCTGTGTCCGGAGGAAATTCCAAGCGGCAGATCAATATCATGAGGGATTTTGGTTCGACGGTGCTGCTGTCTACTCCTTCCTACGCGTTGAACCTGGCCGATGCCATGGACTCGATGCATGTGGATCCCAAGTCTTTGTCTCTGCGTGTCGGTATTTTCGGGGCGGAACCGTGGAGCGAGAACATGCGTGAAGAGGTTGAACGCAAACTCAACCTGAAGGCAACCGATATCTACGGCCTGTCGGAAGTGATGGGGCCCGGAGTCGCCCAGGAGTGTCTGCACAGCGACAGGGGAATGCATATTTTTGAAGATCATTTTCTTCCCGAAATCATTGATCCCGACACCGGGGAAGTGCTGCCGCCGGGGGAAAAGGGTGAGCTCGTCTTCACCACTCTCACCAAGGAAGCTTTCCCGATTATCAGGTACCGCACCAAGGATATATCCAGACTCTATTACGAGACGTGTGCCTGCGGTCGCACCCTGGTAAGGATGGAGAAGGTGACCGGCAGAACCGACGACATGCTCATCATTCGCGGAGTCAACGTCTTTCCGTCACAAGTAGAACATGTACTGATGGGTGTTGAAGGGGTTGAGCCCCATTACCAGATAGTGGTGGAACGCGAGGGCAACCTCGATACCATGGAGGTACAGGTTGAGGTGAGTGAAGGGCTGTTCTCCGATGAAATCCGGGTTCTTGAAAAGCTCTCGAGACATATCCAGAAAGAGATCAAGGATCTTCTGGGGGTGACCTGTAAAGTGAAGCTGGTGGAGCCCAAGAGCATCCAGCGGAGCGAAGGCAAGGCGCAGAGGGTTATCGATAACCGTAAAATCTGAAAAGTGAGGAAATCATGCTGGTAGAACAAATTGCGGTTTTTTTAGAGAATAAATCGGGAAGACTTGCTGAAATCACGACCGTCCTCGCCGACGCGGGTGTCAATATCCGGGCTCTGTCGGTCGCCGATACGGCCGATTTCGGAATCCTGAGACTAATAGTCGACAAGGTGGAAAAGGCCAAGGAGGTTCTTCGCGACAAAGGTTTTACCGTGGGTAAAACCCATGTTATCGCCGTTGAGGTGGAAGACAGGACCGGCGGACTCGCCAAGGTTCTGTCCTGTCTCAAGGAGGCAAATATCAACGTGGAGTATATGTACGCCTTTGTAAACAGAACCGGCGAAAATGCAGTGTTGATCTTTCGCTTTGAGAAAATGGAAGAAGCTATCAAGACTTTGAAAAAAGGCGGTTTTACCATTATCTCAAGGGAGCAGATTTGTGCTCTTTAGCAGGGGGTAATTCGTCTTACGAGTCCTGCAGGTTCGTGTAGCGTTTAGGTTAATTCAAAAAAATGTTGGATACGCATGTATTGGCAAAAGGAACAAGAGTGTCTGGCCCGTCCCGATCTTGAGAAACTTCAGCTTGAAAGGCTTGTCAAAACCCTGAAACGGGTCGGAACCAATGTGCCGTTTTACCGGAATAAATTCCAGGAGCAAAACCTCGATCCGGAAAAAATCACCTCGTTAGAGGATATACGCAAATTTCCCTTCACCATGAAGCAGGATCTTCGGGATAATTATCCCTACGGGCTGTTTGCGGTACCGTTGCGCGATGTGGTGAGGGTTCATTCCTCTTCCGGCACCACCGGGATGGCAACAGTTGTCGGCTACAGCAAGAAAGATATCGTCACCTGGTCCAATCTTGTGGCCAGAATTCTCTGCGGCGCCGGGGTTACCGCCGACGATGTCATACAGATCGCTTTTGGTTACGGTCTTTTTACCGGCGGATTCGGTCTGCATTACGGAGCCGAGCGGTTGGGGGCGTCTGTCATCCCGATATCCGCCGGTAACACCAAGCGACAGATTCAGATCATGCAGGATTTCAAGACCACTGCCCTGGTCTGTACCCCGTCCTATGCGCTGAAAATGGCCGACGTGATGATGGACATGGGGATCAACCCCAACGGCCTGTCGCTGCGCTATGGACTGTTCGGTGCCGAGCCGTGGTCCGAGGGGATGAGAAAGGAAATCAACGAACGGCTGGGTATCAAGGCCACCGACAATTATGGTCTCTCCGAGGTGCTGGGACCCGGCGTGGCCGGTGAGTGCCAGCAATGTAATGGGCTGCACGTCAATGAAGACCACTTCCTCGTTGAGATCCTCAACCCTGAAACCCTGGAGCCTGTCGCTCCGGGCGAGGTCGGCGAGCTCGTCATAACAACGCTCACCAAGGAGGCTTTCCCGGTGATTCGTTACCGCACCAGGGATCTTACCCGGCAGATCGCCGAACCGTGTCCCTGCGGACGCACCTTCATCAGGGTGTCGAGGATGATGGGCCGTTCCGACGACATGCTGATCATCAAGGGAGTAAACGTTTTCCCGACCCAGATCGAGTCGATACTGTTCGATATAGAGGGTACCGAACCTCACTATCGCCTGATCGTTGAAAGAGAAAACAACGAAGACAAGCTTACAGTCATGGTGGAGGTTGTCGAGTCGCTTTTCTTCGACGAGATGAGAAAGCAGCGGACCCTAGTTGAAAGCATCAAGAGACGGATGGCGTCGGAGCTCGGGATCGGGGTGCAGATAAAGCTTGTTGAAGAGAGGACCCTTGAGCGATTTGAAGGCAAGGGCGACCGGGTCATCGATAAACGGAAGTTGTAAAAAAGGGTCAGGAGTAATTGATGGATTTTTTACACGGAATTCTGGTGCTGACCCTGGTGCATACCCTGGCCGCAGCTGCACCCGGACCCGATTTTGTTTTCGTCACCCAGCGGACACTGTCAGGCGGCAGACGCGCCGGGTTGCTGACAAGTCTTGGGATCGCCCTCGGACTTTCGGTGCATATAACCTACTCAGCTTTCGGGTTGGCTGCCGTTATCGCCCATTCGGCTGAACTGCTGTGGTGGGTGAAAATCGGCGGCGGCTGTTACCTTATTTATCTCGGGATAAACGGGTTGAAATCAAAACCAAAGACGGGCTCGATCGCCTGCGGGGCGCCGGGATCCGGCGGATCAATGGTCAAGACCGTCGGGGCGGGGTTTCTGTGTAATGCGCTTAACCCGAAGGCTCCGATATACTTCGTATCTCTTTTTACCCTGGTGCTGTCTCCGGACATGCCGGTGTTTCATGTCGTGGTTTACGGGGTGTGGCTCATGATCATCCAACTGCTCTGGTTTTCTTTTGTGGTCGTGGTGCTGTCTATTCCGGCGGTCAATGAAAAGGTTCTGCGTACCGGGCACTGGATTGACAGGTTGTTGGGCGGAGCCATGATTGGTCTTGGCATGAAGCTGTTGTTTTCCCGTGCGGCTTCTTCGTAACCAGGCTTGTCGCAGCAGTTTGCAGTTTTTTCCAGGGCGCCCGGCCCATATTGGTAAAAGACCGGGCGTTTTGGGGGAGTTGGTGTAAAGCAGTTGAGGAAAATTTAAATGATACGTTTAATAGATCAGCCGATACTTATTGAGGTAGATGGCGATAGACCAAAAAGAATTGAAGAGTTTGTAGGGCGCGTGAACAGCGACACCTCCGAGTTGAGCATCGCCCGGATGAGATCTGTTTCCGGCTGGAGCAAGCCTGGCCAGACCCATGAGTTCAACGAGTATATCGTCGTTTTAAAAGGTATGCTTCAGGTTGAGACCAGGGCCGGAGTCCGAGAGGTACACCCGGACCAGGCCATAATCGTCACCAAGGGGGAGTGGGTGCGCTACTCCACCCCCGGAGAAGAAGGCGCCGAATATATCGTCGTCTGTCTGCCCGCTTTTACTGCCTCAAAAGTCAACCTCGACGAGTGAGTTCAGCCCTGTTTGTAAACCCTTGTAAAAGAGATTTTCCCTGATCCCCTGACGAGTGTGCCCGGGCAAATTTGCAGCTTCTGCAGTGTCCCGGTATATCCGTCAGGAGATCTCCCCCAGGTGTTTCTGTAGTCTTACAAACCAAACGCTAAGCGGTCAGGGTTACAGCAGGGTGAGGTCCGCCCGTTGCGGCGGGCAAGCGGCAGGAGCCGCTCAAAAGGTTTGCATAGGATCAGTTGCACCACGCTGAAAACAAGAGGGTGAGTTTTACCTAGACCCGGAAGGAGTGTGTCTTTTTTTATAAAGCTCAGCTTTGGGATACTGAAAAAAACTGGCAGTTGTTAATAAACAAGAGGAGTTGTTTGCTATGGTTTGGTTGTCCGGTTATGTAGTGATGTTGTTGTTGATGTCCGTTGCCGCCCTTATTGCTGTACCTGTTACGGTGCTTGGGGTTTCCCTGGTGGTGAAGGTGTTCAGCAGGAAGCCGTACCACAAAAAGGCGGTGAAGAAAAACGGTTTCAGAATCTGTATCATATAGAGGCGCGTAATCCTCCGGCCTGCCCCTTAAAACCGGGCAGGCCGGAAAACGGCGTGTTGTCGGCGGCCCGTTCTAGAACAGCAGCACCGGGCAGGCAACGTTGTGCAGTACGTGGTTGGCGACCGAGCCGAAGATCACGTCTCTGATTTTCCCTCCTCCCTGGTGACGGCCGATCACCAGCAGATCAAAAGCCTGGTCGTTGGCAATGGCCGCTATAGTATAGCGAGGTTCGCCGAATTTTAGAATGATATCAACACCAAATCCCTCTTTCTCCAGGTCAGTTTTCGCCCGCTCAAGAAATTTTTTGCCAGCCTTCGTCGCATTTTCCTTGACCATATCTACCTGAAGATCGGGTATCATCCGGTAGGCGAGCTGATCGGTGTCGATAACGTGAAGCAGCGTCAGGCTCGTTGCGAACCTGTCTTTGAGTTCGACGATGTTTTGCAGCGTTTTCCTAGCTGTGGGTGAATCGTCGATCGGTACCAGAATTTTAGGCATGTATCGGTCTCCATATATACTTGGTTTTCATTGCTGATCTTTTTTAATTATCAGCCGTATATTAAACGCGGCAGCAATAAGACGATGTCGGGGCAGAAGGTCAAAACAAACAGAAGAGCGATCTGCAGCACCAGAAAAGGAAGCACTGCTTTACTGACGTAGACAATATCTTTACTTACCGTTGCGCCGGAAATATACAAACTCACCCCTAGCGGCGGGGTGCAGTAGCCGATCCCGAGGTTTATGGTCATAAGGAGGCCAAAGTGCATGGTGTCGATACCGAACTTGGCCAGTAGCGGAAGAAAGATCGGGGTCAGGATCAGGGTGGCCGAGATTATGTCCATGAACATGCCGATAAAGAGCAGCAGTATATTCACCGCCAGCAGGAAAATCCACGGCGAGGAAATGTTGTTGACCACAACGGTGGCTATTTTGGCGGGGATCTGTTCAAAGGTAAGGTATTCGCCGAACACCGAGGCTCCGGCAACGATAATCAAAAGGGTTGCCGAAGTGATGGCTGAAGAGACCACCACCCGTTTCACATCCCCAAGTTTCATGTCGCCGTGGATGACAATCTCAACGAAAAATGCATAAAAACAGGCGACCACCGCCGCTTCGTTGGCGGTGAAGAGCCCGGAGTAGATCCCGCCGAAAATGAGCAGCGGCAGCATCAATGCCCATATCGATTCCTTGAGGACGGATACAATTTCGGAAAACGAAGGACGCGGCAGGGGGGGCATGCCCATCTTCTTACATGCAAAATAGGCGTAACAACTCATTGTTGCCATTATCAGCATTCCGGGGATGAACCCGGTAAGAAAAAGAGCCTCCAGTTGGTCGTTGCTCACCATCGCATAAAGAATCATTGAGATTGACGGCGGGATAATAACCCCCAGAATCGGCGCGGTGGTCATCAATCCGACTGAAAATTTCTCCTCGTAACTGTTGTTGATAAGCGCCGGAATCATAAACCCGCCGATAGCCACCACGGTGGCAACGGTTGAACCGGAGATAGCGCCGAAAAAACCGCAAGCGAGTACGCCGGCCATGGCCAGTCCCCCGGGAAGAAAACCTACCATGACATTGGCAGTCTTGATCAATTTTTCAACAATGGAGCCAGTGGTCATTATGTTACCGCAAAGGACAAAAAACATGACAACAACCAGGGCGAACTTGTCCATGCTGCGGTACAGCACTTCGATCACAATCTGCGGATCGATTCCGACGAGAAAAACAAGGCCGGCCGCGCCAGTGAAAAACAGCGCCATGAAGACCGGCACGGTTGAGGCCAGGCAGCCGAGCAGAAGGGCGAATATGAGCAGGTAGCTGTTGTCCATTCTCAGTCCCTCCCCCTGGTTGAGGCGGCGGACCAGTCGTCGCAGATGTTGATGGCCGTGCGGAGAAACATCATGGCACCGGTCAGGGGGAGGATTGCGTAAAAAAGATATTCAGGTATCTGCAGGGTCGCCGTCCGGGCATATTCGTCGCCATACATCATCGTTGTCATCGACCAGCCGAGATACACCATCACTGCGGAAAAGATCAGGATGGAGATGTTGGACAGCAGGGTGAGCGGTCTTTTCAGTGCCGGAAACATTTGCGGCAGCGCATCTATTCGTATCAATGAACGGTGCCGAATGGCGGCAACGCAACCCATATAGGTGGAAAAGAAAATGACTTTGCGTACGACTTCGTCGGACCAGTAGAGGCTGAGATCACTCGTTGCCTTACGCAGAATGACATTGGCCATTGCCGTGAAAAGGGCGATGCAGACGGTTAAAAAAAGAGACCACTCCTCTAAATGCTTGAAGAAGCGGTCAATGGTCGTGAAGGTTTTTTTGAACATGACTGTCGTGGATTAAAAATTTTGCACGTTTGGACCAACGTGGCGGTCAAATGGGTTGAACCCGGCATCCGGGCGTTGCTTTTTGTTGTTGTTCGGCGCCTGAAAAAAAAATCAATCAGTGGAATATACAGATAAAAACGTTACAGAACACTGTTTTTTCCGCACTTTGCCCAGATAGTCAAGAGCAAACTGGAGATTGCTTTGTTTTGACCAGGATGCAACCTGTATCGGAAGGGGGGGCAAAGCGTGGTCAGGCTGGGGCGGTTGAGGAGGTTTTCTCAGGACAAAAAAAACAGCAAGGAAAGGAAGCGGGTTAACGCTTCTTGTCCTTGCTGCGTATGGGTCAATAGCAAGAGGAGATGGGAGGCTACTGATCCAATTGGGTGCGAACCGTGCCCAGGTATTCCGGACCGATTTTCTGGCCCCATTTTGCCAGGACCGGTTCTGCGATTTCTTTGAGTTTGTCTATTTCGTCGTTGCTGAGGCGGGTGAACTCGACCCCGGCATCTTTAGCGCTTGCAATCTGTACTTCGTACTGCTGGCGCGTGAGCTGCCTGGTTTTGGCGCTCTCTTCCTTGATGACGTCAAGCAGGATCTTCTGGAGATCATCGGGCAGTTTGTCAAGCCAGCGTTTGTTGACCAGGTGAACGAACAGTCCCTGGGCATAGTTGAGTTCTGTAAATGATTTGGCGATGGTGAATTTCTTAGTGATATTGCAGACTATGGCGGTATGGTCGAGCCCGGTGATGACTCCGGTCTGCAGCGCCTGGGGTACATCCGGCCAGGGCATCACGGTAAACTTGAGCCCCCACGCTTTGTAGATATCGGTATTTACAGGAGCCTGGGCTATACGAAAATTGGTTTCCTTGGCGTCGGCTATGGTCCTGACAGGTGTGGTGGTGGCCCATCCATAAGGCCCATATCCGGTTATGTCGGCGACCAGCAGCCCCTGTTTCTGCGCTCCGTTTGCAAAAGGTTCCCAGAGAGCCGGCGTGTTGCGGAACTTGTCGAGCTTGTCGAAAGTGTCGACAACGTAAGGCAGGTTCACGATTCCGAGTATGTCTGAAATATTGGCGGCGGCAACCGACGAGCTCATCATTCCCTGGATGGCGCCAAGCTTGAGCTTGGAAATCACGTCCTTTTCCCCGCCTAGCTGACTGAGCGGACGAAAGTCCACATAGAGTCTTCCGTTTGACTTTTCCCAGACTTTATCGCGAATACGATACCCCACGCCTACTCCTTCGATGACCGGGTGGGAAACGTTGGAGAGAATATAGGTATATTCGGCACCGCTCGGATCAAAAGACGGCTTCCAGGCTTCCAGAGGGTTTTTCTTGTTGTCCGCGCAACTCCCTGTCATGGGTGCCAGAAAAGTAAAAAGTACCAGGATGAGCAGTAGCTTTTTCAAAATTTACCTCCTTCGAGGCTGTTGCAGCCTTTTTTATGGGTTCGCCCGATTGTCAGCAGGTCGTTGAATTGTTGTGTCAGTCCTGCTACTTCAATACCAAAAAAGCTTATCTGCGTAAACCTTTTTGTTTAATAAAATACGATTTTTGTTACATGATTGCGTAGTATGTAAAGCGTGAATTGTTGGATTGTGAATAATATTACGAAGAAAATAGTTTACGCCTAATTGTGATGTTTATACGCCGACGCGGTCGGCGAGCGCCGTTTCCGGGCAAATGACTCGAATCCTGTAAAAAACCTTGCATTTTCAAACCGTTCTTCGGTATTCTTCGGGCCCTGACTTATGAACTTGAAAAGGAGGAGTGATGAAGAGTTGCAAGGTGGTTTTGCTGGTTTTGGTTTTTTTGGTTTGTGTTTCTTGCGGTGGTGATATGGTCTGGGGCAAGGATGATCCGCTTGCGCGGTGGCAGCCCGATTTCGATCCGACCGGCGCAAAATATGTATACCTGCTCTCCTGTGTCGGTCATCCGGCTATTGAGGGAGTGGCGGCCGGCTACCGGATTCGCGACAGGCTGTGGCGGGAGACCAACGGGCAGCTGTACGTCGATTTCCGTCCGCTCAGTCAACTCGGTGGGGAAAAGGACGTGATCAACAAGCTTAAATTCGGTGCCGTCCAGGGAATGATGAGCTCGTCTGTCGCAGCCGCCAATATTGCGCCGAAACTGGGGATCGTCAACCTGCCGTATGTTGTGGATACCTTTGAAAAGCTCAATGATTTCAGAAATAACGAGAAACTCTGGGGACCGTTTCGGGATGCGGCGCTGGCCCAGAATATCCAGGTACTTGATTTTACCGGTTACGGCAGTTACGGCTGGGCGACAACAACCCCGGTAGCCACGGTTGAGGAGGGACGCCGGGTAAATTTCCGGATCGCCCAGGCTCCGGTAAATATCGATTCCTACAAAGCGTGGGGCCTCAAGTTTTCTGTTCTTCCCTGGCCGGATGTACCCCAGGCGCTGCAGACCGGTGTTATCGACGGACTTGACCATACGCCGATCGTCTGCAACATTTCAAAAAAGTTTACCGTGGCCAGGTACTATACCGAGTTGAACTACGCCCAGGGACTTTACGTTCACTTGGTAAACAGAAAGTGGCTGAACAGCCTTCCCGAAGAGCTTCGAAAAATATTTCTTGCCGTGGTGAAAGAGGAGAGCCATGATGCCCGCGAAATGACGAAAAAACAGCAGCTTGCCCAGGTCGAGGCAGCCAGGGCCGACGGGGTGACTTTTCTAAAGCTTAATCATGAATCGGATGCTTTTATGAGGGAAAAAAGCGAACAGGTCTATCGCATCTGGGAAAAAAAGGTAGGACCGTCCTATCTTGAGCTGGTGAGAAAAGAGCTTAAAAGGTAGTACCATCGCTGCGGCGGAAGATGGCGAACACCTTGATATCTCAGGCCCGGCACTTATGGTGCGTCGGGCCTGAGTCTGTTTAAGTGTTCGACCTGCAGGACAGACGCCTTGTAATAACATGAACCGATGAGGTGGTTTCTTATTCATGTTAGCCGTAACGTCCAGTTTGTGCTATAGAGCTGGAAAAAACTTCATGGGAGCGACAAGCGGATAAGTTATGCGAAACGACAACAGAACAAATGAAGAAATGCGGCGGGCTGTTATAGAGCGGGGCATTCAACCCCAGGCCGACGGATCTGTCCTGATCAGGATGGGAAACACCCATGTGATCTGCGGCGTGTCGGTGGAAGAGAACGTCCCGCCGTTTTTAAGGGAGACCGGCTCAGGGTGGATAACCGCTGAATATGGAATGTTGCCCTGTGCCACCGGGAGCAGGTATCGGCGCGAAACAAAGGGGCAGTCGGGACGAACCATGGAGATCCAGCGTTTGATCGGCAGAAGCCTGCGCGCTATGGTCGACCTGCACAGTTTCGGGGAGAGGACCTTGCGGGTGGACTGTGACGTTTTGAACGCCGACGGCGGAACGAGAACCGCATCCATAACCGGCGCAGCGATCGCGGTGGCCGATGCGTTTAGAAAACTTGCAGGTGACGGTCGTCTTGAAAAGATGCCCGAGATAACTCCGGTGGCCGCAATATCCTCCGGAATCGTAAACGGCGAGATCATGCTTGATCTTGATTATTCCGAGGATTCACACGCTGAAACCGATGCCAATTTTGTCATGTCGGCAAACGGTAACTGGATAGAAATACAGTCCACCGCCGAAGCCGAACCCTTCGATGACAGTTCGTTTCTTGCCATGATGTCGTTTGCCCGCAAAGGGTGCCGGGAGCTTTTCAAGCTCTGGTGAGCAACAGCTGTCATGGTCTATTAATCTCCCGTAACCACTTGTCATTTAATGAATACCAAGCCGATCAAGGGAACAAGAGAGTGGGCGGTTGCTGAAATCAACTGCAGCCTGGGATGCCCCAACGACTGCAGGTATTGTTACGCCAGGGCGGCGGCGCTTCGCAGCGGTAAAATCGCTGGTCCCGGAGAATGGAAAGAATGCGTGGTGCTTGCGCAGGATCCTGCTCTTGCGGCAAGACGATATGGCGGACAGATCATGTTTCCCTCGGTGCACGATATTGTTGAGGAAAATATAGACGCTTCGGTAAAGCTTCTGAAATCGCTGTTAGGCGCCGGCAACCGTGTCCTCATCGTGTCGAAGCCACGTCTTGCTTGTATCAAGAGCCTGTGCGCCGAGTTGGTGGAGTTTCGGGATAATATCCAGTTTCGCTTCACCATCACCGCAAGAGATGATGCAATTCTTCGGTTCTGGGAACCCGGTGCCCCGTCTTACAGGGAGCGTGTGGCAAGTCTTGAGTACGCTTTTGCCCATGGATTTACCACCTCGGTGAGCGTTGAGCCGATGCTCGATTTTCCTGATGTGGTCGCTATGGTTTACCAATTGCTTCCATATGTATCAGCAACCGTCTGGCTGGGAAAGATGAATAAAATCGACGAGCGGATCAGAACCGATTCCGCCCGGACAGAAGAGGAGATAGCGCGGATCAAGAAGGGGCAGGCGGACAAGAATATCTGCGCCCTGTACCACCAACTGAAGGAACTTGCTCAGATCAGATGGAAAGAGTCGATAAAAAGTGTCGTCGGGCTTCCGCTGGTACAGGAACCGGGACTGGATATCTAAAACCAAAATAGCCGCGCCGCCTTACAACTGATAAAAAACTGTAAAAAGACCTATGTTTCGTGCATTTTACAAAACCAAGGAGTGGTGTGTCTGGGCATACGGGGGAGGATTGTTTTTACTTCTGGCCCTGGTTGTCCAGGTGGAGCTGACGGTAAAAATCAATGAGTGGTACGGCATGTTTTACGATATGCTGCAGAAAGCCACCGATCATGAAGTCTCCGAATTGTGGGTCGAGATGCTGATTTTCTGCAAAATTGCCTTCCCCTACGTGCTTATCGCCACGGTGACTGGGTATTTTACCAGGGTTTATGCTTTCAAGTGGCGGGAGGCGATGACCTTTTCCTATGTTGCCAAATGGCAGCTGGTGGAAGGGGATGTCGAGGGGGCGAGTCAGCGTATCCAGGAAGATATATACCGTTTTGCCCGTATCGTCGAAAGCCTTGGGTTGCAGGTCATTCGCGCTATGCTGACGCTCATTGCTTTTTTGCCGATTCTCTGGGGGCTCAGCAGGGGCGTGGATATAGAGTTGATAAAAGCTGTCCCCGGCAGCCTCGTGTGGGTGGCCCTTATCGTTTCGCTGGGCGGGCTGCTGATCTCCTGGTTTGTCGGGATTAAGCTGCCGGGACTTGAATACAACAACCAGAAAGTGGAGGCGGCATTTCGCAAGGAACTGGTCTATGCAGAAGATGATAAAGTGAATTATGCCAAGACAGAGACTCTCGTCGAGCTCTTCACCGGTCTGAAGTTCAACTACAACAGGTTGTTCCTCCACTACGGATATTTTGATATCTGGATCAATTTTTTTGAACAGTTCATGCTGATTGTTCCTTACCTGATCATGGGGCCGGGATTGTTTACCGGCATAATCACTCTAGGGGTGCTGGTGCAGGTGTCCAACGCCTTTGCCAAAGTCAGGGAGTCGTTTTCGATTTTTATAGCCAACTGGACCACCATTACCGAACTGCGGTCGATCCATAAGCGCTTGAAGGAATTTGAAACCAACATCAACTATTGAAAAGGCGAGCAGCTGTCATGACCCCGCTACCGGGTGACTGCGCCGTTTATTCGCTGTGGCGTTGGCGTTCATTCATCGAGATGAGCCGACGAACCGGAGCCAGTGGTGAAGTCCCCATGACCTGCCTTGATCATCCCGATGTCTGTTGAATAGCCGGGGCGATTTTTCTATTGCCGGTTGGGAGTCAGTCGAGAACTTCGAACCCGATACCAGTAATAGCTGCTTTGATGTCGTCCTGGGATGCGCCGTCGTTTTCAAACGTCGCCTTGCCATTATCGAGATCGACGGACACTTGGCTGATGCCTTCAATTCCCTGCAGGGCTTTTGTAACCGAGCCTACACAATGTTGGCAGCTCATTCCCTTGATCTTGATACTTTCCATTTTACCTTCTTCTTATGAGATTAATGGGTTGCGGCGTGAACTTGACCCGGGTCAGCCCGACGCCGGTTTAACGTAGTGTCAAACAACGTTTTTACCTGCAGGTCTTGCAGGTTACACTCAAGACTCAATAATAATCATTGGTCCGGTTCGCTCAAGATATTATTGTTCGCTTTTGCGCAGCCCTGCAAGTGAGACTCTCTTCCGAAGGAGGTGTGCGATAAAGGTGCCGACCTGTCCGCTACCTAGCTGGGCTCCGGTATCAAGGGGTTTGAGCTTGCGCTTCTGTAGGGGAAATTTCAAAAAATATTTTTTAAAGTTATGTTTTTGCCAGAACCACGCTTTGTTACATTGCAACAATAATAATGATGTTCTGGCCGTTTCCCTGTAAATGTAATATCTTGTTAATTTGATGTTTTTTTTATGATGTTTGGTTGGTTCAGGGAGATGTTGGTGTATTGTGCAGCGCAACAATTTATTCTTGACATAGTGTTGTTCGTTGCTATAAATATGACTCAGAATCAGGGTCGTACCGTGGCCTTGGTAAAAAACGGGAAGGACACATTTCATTTTTAGGCTGCGGTTGCCGTTAAAGGAAAAAAACAGACAAGGAGGTTACAATGGAGACTGCAAAACTTGCCAAGCAAACCCTCGCATTTCAAAAGACCATGTTCGATAACAGCTATAACGCCATGCTCATGGTCCAGGATCAGTCTGAGAAAGTTCTCAACAGCTATCTTGATCAACTGCCGTGGGTAACTGAAGAGAGTAAAAGTTCACTCAAATCATCAATCGATATGGCAAAACAGGCCCGTGATGATTTCAAAAAAGCGGTCGAGGATGGTTTTGCCAAGTTTGAAGAGCTGATCGAGGAGAAGTAATTCCATCCTTCTCAATGTGTTGGGGGCTCCGTGGAGTTTGTGTGCGGGGCTTCTGCACTTACCTGCCCTCCTATATGAATATGAACGATAATCATATATCGCTTGCTCGGATAAATAAAATTCTGCTCTCCCAGATCGTCGCCGCCAAGTATCTCACCGAGGGGTTGGCAAGCTACGGCGATGACTTTCTCCTGCCGCTGTTAAATGCAATCAGGATTTTCAACAAGGTTGAAGTCGAGCGAGTTCTCACCAGGACGCCGCAGCAGAATTTTACCGCGTATTACGATCTGTTGAACTTTAATGTCGCGTTGTTCACCCGTTATGCCCAGGGATGTGTTAACGTGCTGGAAAACTACAATAAAAAAGAGAGCGCCAGGTTCCATGACGCTTTGCTTGCTACCTTGAATGGTAATACAGATAAAACCCTTGATGAGTATTTTCTGAAAAATGAGGAGGTACTGCATCGGGTTGTTGTCGAGTATCCCCAGGCGATATTGGATATCGAAAATGAGTACGGTTTTCATTTTGAAAGGGATCCGGAAAGTCTGATTGCGGAAACGGACAGGTATTATCTCTACCAGACCAAACCAAACAGGGACCATGTAGAAGTCGATAACAGCCTGAAGCCGGTGCTCATTATTCCCCCGTTCGTGCTTGGTGGAAATATTCTTGGATTTCTTCCGGGTGAACACAAAAGTTATGCCCACGCCTTTGCCAACAGATCGATTCCGACCTATATCCGGCTGATGAAGGATATTCACGAAACTCCGGCAGTGCAGACTATGACTCTTGAGGATAACGCGCGAGATACCCGTTATTTCTGTGAAAAGATAAAGCAACGTCACGGTTTGCCGGTTACCTTGAATGGTTACTGCCAGGGTGGTTATTCATCCTTGTGCAATATCCTTTCCGGAGAACTGGATGGCCTGGTGGATGCTTTCATCACCTGTGTGGCGCCAATGGACGGAACTCGGAGCAAGGGGCTTGGTACGTTTTTAAAAAGCCTGCCCAAGGAGTTTAACGACCTGGCTTACGGTACTAAAGTCCTTGACAACGGTAACAGGATTGCCGACGGTGAACTGATGGGGTGGATTTACAAACTGAAGAGTATTGAAACGTCGGGGCCGCTTATTGCTCTTTTAAACGACATGATGATGCTTGACGGCGGAAACAGTAAGCGGGGCGGTATCAAAAATAAAACAGTCGCGGCTATCAACTACTGGCTTGCCAACGAGCGATCCGACCTGCCAATGGCCGTAACCGAAATGAGTTATCTTTCCTACAATGTGCCGATAGATGATGACGGCACTCTTCCGGTACGGCTGTTTGGCAAGAGTCTCAACTTAAAGGCATTAAAAGAAAAAAATATTACCTGGCTCCTCTGTTATGGGGAAGATGATGACCTTGTCGAAAAAGAGGTCGCCCTGGCTCCTTGTGACTATATCGATATCGAGGTAACCCCTTTTCCAAAAGGGCATGTCGCCATTGCCACGTCCTGGTCCGACCCCAATTCAAGCTGTGCGCTTGACAGTGTCTTTGGCAAAGAAAACTACAGGGGGCCTGTCAGGTTTCAGCTTGACCTTTCGAAAAATGGGCAAAAACAATGAAGGTGCAGGTTGGAAATGATATGGCAGCTGCAGTCGCATCAGCTCTCGTCATATACCATTACCGTTAACACCACCCCGGACAATCTGCTTTTGTGGAAAATGCAAAAGTTTTGAAAAATTTTCCTAGTGCTTTATTTGTGCGTTTTCCGGCATGATTCGTCATGGGACGATCGATGTTTTTCTTCAGAACCAGGATTTGTGACCCCAGATTTCTTCTTCCAGGCTCTTTTTTTCCTCTTTAAGCTGGAGGTACATGGATGCGTTGTGGATAGCAAGGCCGCATTGGGTGGCAATCGACCTGGCCAGCTTGATGTCATCCTCGGATACCGATCTTCTCCTGGTGGCGTATAGCCCCATCAAGCCGATGGTGTTGCCCTTTATGGTAATGGGGAGATGCAGCATGGAGGTAATGCCTTCCTCGATCCTCTCTTTTTTGTAATCAATATCGTTTTGTTCCTGCACATCTTCTATATACTCTACTTTCTTTTCGAAAAACGCTTTTTCTCTTGTTGCCGAGATGGGCCCCTTGTGCAGATATTTGTCGCTGAGACCATAGCTTGACACCAGCTTCAGCTCGTTGCTGCCGTTGTCGAGAAGTCTGATGGTAACTCCTTTCAGTTCAATGGCCCCGGCGATTTCCGAGGTCATCATTTTGAGCACCTCCCTGATGTCAAGAGACGAACTCAAGTGTTCTGACAGCGCAGCGAACAATCCGATATCGCGTTTGATGCGGTAATCCTTGTGGGCGCGGACAATGGCGAGCCCCCCCTGATTTGCCAGCGCTGCCAGAAAATCTATTTCCGGTTTGGAAAAGTCCCTGCTGTCGGCGGTATAGAGGGCTAGAACGCCGATTGGTTTTCTTTCAGCTTTTACCGGCACAACCAGTAGAGATGCGATGCCTTCGCGTTTTTTGATCTCATGATTTTCAAGACGCGGGTCGGTTGTTGCGTCTCTGGATATAAGGTAGCCATCCTTTACCAGGGTCTCCCTGATACTGTCTATTTTGTGCGATGAAAGGCCGGTGTGGATATAGGATTCGGAAAGACCTGTATTGGCCACCGGGTAAAACGGTTCATCCGGCTCTTTGGTGCTTTTGATCATGAATAGGGAGCAGGCCTTGGCGTTCATCGCCTCGGCAGCACTTTCGACGATGAGCTTGAGTATTGCCTCCCGGTCCGGCTGTGTCTGGATGGCTTCGCTTATTTTGCAGAAAACTTTGAAATAATATTCTATCTGGGGCATTTTTAGATCTCCGTGGCGTATAGAGTACTAGTTGTCCCGTTGTGACAACCAATGGGCAATCTTTGGAACGAATTCTTTTTGACATTTCGAGCTGACGTAGATGCCGATATGGCCTGTCTTTAAACAGATGTCTTCCTTGTCTGTTGAGCCGATTTCCGATGTGAACCGGTCGCAGGCTTCGGGCGGGACGAGGTGGTCGAATTGACCGTAAAAATTAAGAATCGGTACGGTGATTTTTTTAAGGTCGACGCGTTTGCCGCCTATCTCCAGCCGGGACTGTATGAGGAGGTTCTTCTTGTAAAAGTCGACGATGAACTGCTTGAACGTTGCCGCCGGGACATCCGGGCTGTCGAATATCCATTTCTCCATGCGGATAAAGTTCTCAATGTAGTTTTTGTCATCGATATTCTGGAGAAAACCAACATATTTATCTATCATCAGCCGTGCCGGGTTGAGTAGCAGAAAACCCAGATTCATGATATCTCCGGGCATATTCGCGTAGGCGTCGCCCAGAACCTGCGCATCGGTCTGTTTCATCCAGACGTTCAGCAATCCCTTGTCTGTCTCGAAATTGGTGGGAGTGACCGTCGTCACCAGATTGCGAACCCTGTGGGGATGCAGGGCGGTGTATATGATGGAAAAGACGCCGCCCATGCAGATGCCCATGATATTGACCTTATCCACCTCTTTTGCGGCGCAGATATGTTCTACGATATTGGCAATATATCCGTTGACATGGTCGTCGATGGTTTGATATTGATCCTTTCTGGTGGGGTAACCCCAGTCGATCATGTATACCTCGATCCCTTCTTTGAGCAGCAGTTCCACGACGCTTCGGCCCGGCTGGAGGTCCAGCATGGTTTCACGATTAATCAATGCATAGATAATAACCAAGGGCGTCCGGCATCTTATTTTTTCGGGGATGTAGTGCTTCAGCTTTACCCGGTCTTCACTGTAGACTGTTTCATAGGGGGTTGTGGAGATGTCCGTGTCAAGTTCGCCGGTCAGGACGCCAAACCCTTTTTTCAGCTTACTCGTAGCAGCATGCCTTTCTTCGTCGATCTTCTGCAGGATAAGATCGACAGGTATTTCTACCTGGCTCATCTTGCCTCTCCTTTTTTGCTATAGGTCTCTGACAAGTTTTCCTCGACAGGCGCCGCGGGAGATTTTTCCTGCAGCATCTTTTTAAGCTCTATAACTTCGGTGCGCAGAGCGTTCACCGTTTTTTTCATCTGATACAGATCTTTGTAAACTTCGTCCATCTCCTTGTTGGTCGGTATCTGCAGCTCTTTGAGCATAACGGCGGCAACGTCATCCTTGGCTTCCTTATACATGGCCAGGGACTGGATGGTATCATTGAGAGCATGGGTATACTCAGAGGACTTCAGCAACTCCATGTAATATCCTTCAAGGATCTTTACCCATTCCTTATAGCCTTCCTGGAGATCTTCCGATAGCTCACCCCGCTCGATCATCTCATTAATTTTATCCTGCATTGTCCTGTTGGCTTTTTCCAGTGGAATTGCAAAGAGGTAGAGCAGTTCGGCGAGATGGGAATTGAAAAGAGAAGATCTGTCGACAAAACGGGAGATTCGCTCCTGGTACTCTCTTGGCAGCCCTATCTTGGGTATCTGCAGATATTTCTGAATTTCCGTTCTGTACAGCTCTCGAAACGATTCAAAGGAACCATGGTCAAGATCATCAAAGTTATATGTGCTGTGTTTATTTATCTTGGCAAAAACCTGCAGCAGCTGATTGTGGAAGGACGTCAGGTTTTCAAAAGAATCAGTAGCCGCATGCATGAGTGCATCTGCAAAGGTGGCCCCGCTCTTCATAATCACCTCCCGGTTTTCCGGTGTTGTCATGTATTGCAGAAACAACAGGAAATTGTTGGTTGCACTCTCCCAGCTGCGGTAGGCTTTGTGTTCCTCGTCCCGTATTTTTTCCTCATGGAAACCGGGGTGGACGGTTTGAGAGGTTTGTTTTTCGCTGTTCGTCTTTTCTGCTGAAAAATCATGCCAGAACAGTTTGGTGGTTTTTATCCATGTTTCAAAGAGACTGGTTATGTCGCTGGCATTTTGCTGGGTATCGGTGTCCCCCATGATCAACTCCTTCGGTTTTTGCTGGTAGCCGGGTTCAGTAGAATGTTTTTATCCTGTCAAATTCCTGTCAGACTTTTTGGTAAAAGGGCGGGCAGGGGGGGCTCCTGCCACGGCGAGGTGTAAGGTTCCGGTTGAGTGTGGCGCTGGTTTGCGTAAGGGCTTCATAACGGAGGGTTCGCCTGGGAGGCATGAATGAAAATTACTTCTTCCTGGTAAAATTTTTATAGGATTCACTGAAGACATTCATTGCTTCAATATCACGGAGGGTTTTTTCCGCCAGACTGGAAAAATCCATGCCCATATCAAGATAGGCATTAACCTGATCGTCCATATTCTTTCGGTAGACCAGATAGCTTTCCATGGTTTTCTCCAGGTACTTGTCGAAAAAATCATGCAGCAGGTTTTCTCCGAACTGGATTACCAGATGCAGCAGGGAGACTGGGAGCAATTCCTGGTTTTTCTTTGCCTTGTCCATGATGATCTGGGTCAGAACCAGGGCGGTGACATCGTAATCCGTGGTCACATCGGTGACCTGCACCCTGAATCCCTGCTTGATGAGGTCGGCTACGTCGCTGATCGTGATGTAGCTGCTGGTATTAGTGTTGTATAACCTTCTGTTGGGGTATTTTTTAATGTATATGATGTTTGCCACAGTCTCTTCCTTCCAGCTTTACCGTTTTATTTCCCCTCGCTCTTCAAGAGCGGAGAAACGGTTGGTACTTGTCTTGTTTTTTGCCTGTATCACAATGGTATTATACCACCATTCGATTAATGTTACACTGCAACATTAATTCTGTCAAAGAGAACAGAGTGGTATGAAAGAAGTAAGGTAATTGTAAATAGAAAGGCATCTAGAGGCTGATTTTTCTGGTTGTGATTTTGTGTGCGATGATTGTGCAATGCACAAAAATCAGGTTGACAACAGTTTTGCCTAGGTACATAATCATATTGTTGCATCGGGGACACCACTTTTTAGGTAATGGCCGAAGGGTTTATTGTGCAAGTATAAATCATATCGATGGAGAAAAAATGGAATACCAGAAAATCACCAACCAGATGATCAGTTTTAACAAGGCAGTGTTTGAGAACACCTTTACCACCATGGATGTCTTGCAGGACTATTCAGAGAATATGGTTAACGGTTTTTGGCGTCAATTTCCGTGGATGACGGAGGATAATAAAAAACCGCTGATCGATACTCTTTCCCTGATGAAGAAAAGCAGGGAAGATTGCAGAAAGTTGATGGTAGAAGGGTTCGAAAAGTGGGAGCAGGTGGCGGCGCAATCCCGTAAGTAATCTTGTTTAGTAAGGGGAACAGTAAAGATGGTGAACAGAGATTGTTATTCCAGGTTGCTCAAATATCAGAAAACGGCATCGGATAATGCTTTCGATCTGCTTGAAGTTATGCAGGACAACTCAGGGAAGCTGCTTGAAAATACCCTGGAGAAGTGTCCGTGGCTGCCGAAGTTTGGTAAGGATGGGTGTCTCTACTGGAGCAAAGGCTTGCAGCAGACGACCTCCAGTGTAAGATCGCTTTTCGACAGAGGATATTCCGAAGCGGAAAAGCTTTTTCCCGGTACCGAAAAAAGCAAGGACGAAGAGGTGAAGACATCACCCAAAAAAAACAATCCGGCCAAGCCTGGGGTAAACAGTAAAAAGAAATCTGGCAGGGCCAAGACCGGGCAAGCCAAAGTCTCCGCCGGCAGCAAAAAAACAGCCGTCGGTTCCTCCAAGGCAGAGCCAGACAGAAAAAAAACCGGCATCAGTGTCAAAAAAATAAATGAAGCTGATAGTGCGGCTGTAGAGACGAAAAATAAAGAGCAAAAGATAAAAGAGACTCCTGCGGTAAACAACGCGGCAGGCACCATTGTTGCTGTAGCCGCAGATAAGAAGACAGCTTCTGAAGCGGCCGGGGTGTTGGCCGGCGGTGCGGAAAAAATACAAAAACCGGTAGCCGGTGATAAATAACGTATCGCTTTGTAAACCAGCAGTTGCAAGAGTGCATATTCCTTCAGTACTACTGTGGCGTATGCACCCAAGTGCGTTTATGGAACAAGTATGAGGAGTTGTTGAAACTTCAGGAGAAGAAATATGCTTGATATTCAGGGGGCGGTTGCCGTTATAACCGGGGGAAGCGGCGGAATAGGACTCGCCTTGGCCCGGCATTGGATTGCCTCGGGCGGTAAGGTGGTGATTGCCGATATCGATGGTGATGCGCTTGGTCGTGCCCAGGAGCAGCTCGGTGATGATGCTGTAACTTTTGTCTGCGACGTAACATCTGAAGAGGACAATGGGGCGCTTGCCGAATTTGCCATAAAACAATACGGCCGGATCAATCTCGTGGCGCCATTTGCCGGTATCATAAAAGATGGGATGATGGTCTCTGTCGACAGGGAATCAGGTAAGGTGACCAGTAAAATGCCGCTGGAGGATTTTAAGAAGGTAATTGATATTAATCTTACCGGCGTCTTCCTCACTGTCAGGGAGTGTGTCGAGCAGATGGTCAATCATGAGTGTCGGGGGCTGGTCTGTTTAGTTTCCTCAACAGGTTCGCTGGGAACGGCCGGCCAGATAAACTATTCGTCCACCAAAGCGGCAATGAGCGTCATTCCCAAGGTTTTGACGGCTGAATTCTTCCGGAGAAAACTGGCCGATAAAATCCGCTGTGCGGCAGTAGCTCCCGGGTATGTGGGAACCCCCATGGTAAAAAACATGAATCAGAAAGCACTGGACAGGGTTCTCGGTGATATACCTATAGGCAGACTCATCGAGCCTGAGGAGGTGGCTGTCCTGGTTTGCGATATTTATAAAAATGAAGCTCTTGCCGGAGAGACGTTTTTCATTAACGGCGGCCTTCGCCTTGGATCAAGGGGGTGACAGACACCAGGGTCATTGTCGGCTAGACCGGTGGATTCACCGCCGGTCTAGCCGCCGGGCCATTGCCGAGCGATAAATATTTACCGTTGCCCCTGATAGCTGTTGACCGTCGAATATATCTATCTGTTCTCGGCTCCAGTTATTGATACATTTTCTTGAAAACGTATGATGCTGTTATGAAAAATGCGGGATAATCCGGTTGCGACGCTTTTATGGAAAAGCAAGAGATCATGCAGCTCAAACAGCTCCTGGGGCGGTTTTGTCAATCGGGAACAGGTGTCATTGATCGCAGTGTCTGTGAAAAGGCGATAGGTAATTTTGCACAAAACAGGGGGGAGGAGAAATTTTGTCGCCTCGCCGCTTCCCTGCTGGTGGCCCTGGCGAAACCGGAAAACGCCTTGCCGGGGTCGCTTAAGCGTTACGAATTATTAGTTCGGGACGGTGTCACCATGTTTCTTTCCCTTCTCTCCGTCCCCCGTCTGCAAAAAGCACTTCTTGACCAGGCCCTGCTCAAGACAGATTGTCCCGTTGCCGAACGTTGCGTCAATCTTGCGATGCACTTTCCGACACTGCACAAACTGGGACAGATAGTGGCACGCCATCATCCGGGCCATTCGTTATTGCATGGCTGGCTTGCAAGCCTTGAGGACAGCGGCAGCAAGGCATCTATTGGCGCAGTCAGGAACCATGTCCAACGGGAGTGGGATCGGCTCGGCCATTCGGGCCATCTGGAACTTGGCACCACGATTCTGGCCGAGGCGAGTGTGGCTGCTGTTTTGCCGTTTTGCTGGCATCAGAAGGCGAAAAACAAGCAGGTGGATGGTGTCTTTAAGGTTTTGAAACCAGCCGTCAGGGAGATGGTGGAAGAAGAGCTGCAGGTCATCGGCCGGATGGCAAAACACCTGGAAAGTAACAAGGCAAGATACGGGCTGGGGCTGATGCGGGTGTCGGGATTGTGTTCCGAGTTGCGGGAAGCGCTGGAAAAGGAAACGGACCTGGTTGCCGAACAAAAAAATCTGAGTGAGGCGGCAAAACTTTACCGGAGCCTGGATCGGGTATCGGTGCCCGAACTCACAGCATTCCGTTCTTCCGCCATGACAGGCATGCAGAGAATCAGGGGAAGAAAGATAACTGAGGTGCGGCTTTCACCGGGTGAGCGGCTGCACCTTGCCTGCAGGCTCTTTACTGCACTTGTCTGCGTTCCTCTTTTTAGCCATGAGGAAAGTTCTCTTTTTCACGGTGATCCCCATGCGGGGAATCTTCTGGTGGTTGAAGATGATAAGGTCGGTCCGATAGTAGTGGTTATCGACTGGACGCTGGTCGGGCGACTTGGAAGGCCGCTTCGCATAAACATTGCTGCGATGATGCTCGCTGCTGCAACGGGTGAGGTGGCGGATCTGAGCCGATCAATCAGTGCCATGACACGACTGGCGAAAAGCCCCGTTTCACCCGGGGAGATAAAACATATTGTTGCTTCATTTTTTCGGTCGGAGAAATTCTGCGCCGATCCGCTTCAAAAAAGTTTCCGGTTGCTCGAACGGCTGACTTTTGAGGGAATACTTTTCCCGGGAGATCTTATTCTGTTCAGGAAAGCACTTTTTACACTTGAAGGCGTACTGATCGATTTTTGTCCATCGTTTTCCATGGAACAGGCCATGAAGACCTATCTTGGTGAAGTCTTGATCGAGGAGATGCCTAGGCGGATAACCAATATGTTTGTTCCCCTCCTGGAAAAAAGAAGTGAGTATCGGAGCCTGTTGACCAATGAGGAGGTCGCCAGGCTTTCGCTTAGCTCGTCGTTAGGATACCAGGATGAGCTCGCCGCTTATGGCCGTTGGCTGCAGAAGACCCAGATGCAGTTCGTCGCATCGATTCTACCGTTCTTTTAAAGCCGAAAAAATTGCCCCAACGGTGTACAAGGAAGTTTTCACCGGCGTAAACGCGACAAGTCTTGTCTCTTTGAATCCCGCGTTTTCAAGAAGGTTGAGCTGATCCCGTCCAGGGATCGCGCCGCCAATTCATTCCGACCATGCCTGCGAGCTTTTCTTAACCTCCGGCGGGAGATCCTTATCGAGGATGATATCTGCAAACTGCAGCCGACCTCCGTTCTTGAGGACCCTGAATATTTCATCGAACAACTTGTCTTTATATGGGGAAAGATTGATCGCTCCATTGGAAATAACGGTGTCGAAACGTTCGTCGTCAAAGGGCAGGACTTCGGTGTCAACAAGGTGGACTCTGCAGTTGTCAAGACCGAGATTTTGCAGGTTCTTGCGGGCCTTGGCAACCATCTCGCCGGTCAAATCCACCCCTTCCACGGTTCCTGACATGGTGGTGAAGGATGCGGCGACATACATGTCGAAGCCGGCTCCGCAGCCGATATCGAGCACCGTCGAACCGCATTTTATGGGACCCGGAAGAAACGGATTGCCGACACCACAGAAACTTTCAACAAGATAATCGGGAGCGCAATCAACAATCGCATCTCTGTATCCGAGGTTTTTAGCCCCCTCCCTGCCCACCGGATATTTAAAGAAGCCGGCGGCGGTGCGGGAAACGTTCTTATATTTTTCTTTTATTGCACTTCGTATCCGTGCAACCTCTGTTGAAGAGATAGGCGTGCCGCTAGAAGGGTTTTCTCCCCCTGTCGGCAGGATGTCCGTTATTACCTGGTGACCACCAGGTTGTTCCACCTGTCAGCCGGAAGATCCGAGCAGACACCGATCTTTATTTGTCATCTCTGGTCGTGGTAAAAGTGAAAATACAATTTGTTACAACTGTGTGCTACAATGTGACATATGTTCTATTGTACCCCGATACCCACCTGATTTGCGAACTATTTTTTCCTGTTTGGGGGTATATTTCCCGCACCTGCCATCACCTCTCGTTTTGGGTGTGGTTACGGTGCTGGTTATGTTACTGTAGCGCGTTATCTGCTTAACAGCGGACTTGCTTCAGTTTGGTTAGCTGCTGCGGTTTCCGCGATATGTGCAGATGGTGCCCCGTGTCTATGATGTCACGGGTCTCGTTGGTATTGTTGCTTGGCGAGTCTAAATGTTATGAACAGCGAACGATCTTCTGCAGGTTTTATTCTAAGAGTTGTTGCAATCACTTCACTGGTGGCGTTGAGCATGGATGCCATGCTGCCCGCACTGCCCCATATCGGGCAATCATTGCAGGTCGAAGATCCAAACGATTTGCAGCTCGTAATCACCCTCTTTATTTTCGGAATGTTTTTCGGAGAACTGTTTTTTGGCCCTCTCTCTGACGCCATAGGAAGGAAAAACTGTCTCCTGGTCGGGGTGGTGATTTACTGCTGCGGCACTCTTCTTTCCATGTTTGCGCCAAGTTTGGAACTGCTGCTTGGAGGACGGATCATCCAGGGAGTAGGGGTCTCCGGTCCGAAGATCATATCACGGGCCATGGTGCGCGACCAATTCTCCGGAAACCCCATGGCGAGGGTGTTCTCCTTTATCCTGACTGTCTTCATCTGTATTCCGATGGTTGCTCCGGCCCTGGGACAAGGTATCGCATCCCTGTGGGGATGGCGGGTGGTTTTCCTCTTTTTACTTGTTGTCGCGGTCTGTTCGACGGCATGGATCATGGTTTGTCAACCGGAAACGCTGCCGCCGGAAAAAAGGACCAGGATTCGGGTCGGGCCAGTTTTGAGAACTTCCCTGCTGATCCTTAGTAACCGGTCAGTGAGCTGTTATGCGACAACCGCCGGTCTTATTTTCGGCATTCTTCTGCTCTACCTGAGTACATCTCAGGCGATGTTTGCGCAAATCTACGGGAAAGACAAGAGTTTTCCTCTCTATTTTGCCATCTTGTCCACCGGGTTTGGCGCTGCCGCCCTGCTAAACAGCAGGCTGGTTTTCAAATACGGTATGCACCGTCTCTGTCTTGTCGCGCTTATCGGTCTTGTGCTGTTGGGCGGATTTTTTTTCTTTGGTGGTGAAGACGGGGTGGTGTCGTTTTCCCTGTTCATGATCGGCTGCTATACCTTGATGTTTTTTCTCGGGTTGTTGTTTTCCAACCTCACCGCGCTGGCCATGCAGCCGCTGGGAGGTGTCGCCGGTCTTGGAGCTTCACTGGTCTCCGCTGTATCCAGTATCGTTGCCGTGGCGATATCGGTGAGCTGCGGGCGATTTTATGACAATACCCTCTATGTCCTTATCTCTGTGCTGGTTGTTGGTGCGCTGTTTTCGCTCATTCTGCTTTTTGGCGCACAGCGAAAACAGGCCGAAACGGTTGACCGTTATGTCTTGTGATCCGGCGGGGAGGCGTCCGAATACCGGCTTTGGTGTTTCTTTATGTGTTGTCCCTTTTTTAAAGCTGTACCGCTCTCCCTTTCAATGGGTGGTTTCGATGCTTATGTTGATGCTATGGTCTTAACAACTCTTATTTTTCATGGCCAGGCCATACAGGAGAATAGTCTTGCATAAAAGTATCAAGGTCAACATTACCGGTATGCATTGCGCCGCATGCTCAAGCCGAATTGAACGGGTGGTCAGCAATATGGAGGGCGTGGACCAGTGTTCGGTAAATCTGGCAACCCAGAAAGCGTTAATTGCCTTTGACCCGGCACTGACATCCGTTACAACTATTGCCGATCGCATTTCCGGCCTCGGATTCCACGCAGAAGAGGCGGCAGAGCAAGACCACGGTCAAAAGCTTGAAGAAGCCGGGAGTGAGCTGCTGAGGATAAAAGCTAGGCTGTTGCCGGAATTTGTCTTGGCCATAACGATCATGGTGCTCTCCATGGGACCTATGGTCGGGTTGCAGCTGCCCAGGATATTTGACCCGGACCTTGCGCCTCTGCGTTACGGTCTGGTTCAGTTCCTGCTTGTTCTCCCGGTTCTCTACCTGGGACGGAATTTTTATCTCAATGGGCTGCCGGCCCTTTTTCGCGGCGTGCCGAACATGGATTCGCTTATTGCCATCGGCACCGGCGCAGCCTTTGTCTATTCCACCTGGAACCTGGTGGAAATCGCGGTGATTGGTGACGTCCATCTTGCCCATGATCTCTACTACGAGGCTGCGGCAATGCTTATCGCTCTTGTTTCTCTTGGAAAATACCTGGAGGCTAGGTCTAAATTCAAGACAACGGGGGCCATACGCGGTCTCATGGAGCTGGCACCGGACCGGGCGATCCTGCTGGTCGGAGAAAAGCAAAAGGTGGTGGCGGTTACCGATATCCGGGTGGGAGACAGGATCCTGATAAGACCCGGAGAGCGTATTCCGGTCGACTCGGTTGTTGTCGAGGGAAACAGTGTCGTCGACGAGTCAATGTTGACCGGAGAATCGATGCCGGTGGGTAAAAAGGCCGATGCCAAGGTCTATTGCGGCACCCTGAACAAGAACGGGACGTTGATCCTAAAAGCGACAAAAGTGGGCCATGATACCGTTCTGGCTCGCATTATCCAGCTGGTTCAGGACGCCCAGGGTGCCAAGGCGCCCATAGCCGGGCTGGCCGACAGAATCAGCCTCTATTTTGTCCCGGCGGTGATAGCTATCGGCCTGGTTGCCGGAATCAGTTGGTTTTTTATCGGAGGGGCGGATTTCAGTTTTTCCCTGAGAATATTTATAGCAGTGCTGGTAATCGCCTGTCCCTGTGCCATGGGGCTGGCTACGCCGACCTCGATTATGGTCGGAACCGGACGGGGAGCGCAGCTGGGAATTTTGGTGAAGACCGGGGAGGTCCTGGAACGTGCCAAGAATGTGGGCTGCATGGTTTTTGACAAAACCGGAACTCTCACTACGGGCAAGCCGGAAATTACCGACATTGCGCTATATTCGGATCTCAGCGAAGAAATGGTCCTTCGCCTGGCAGCCGGGGCCGAAAGCCGGTCCGAGCATCCCATTGGTCAAGCCATCCTGACAACGGTTGCAGAAAAAAACTATGAGCCAGCCGCCGTCAAGTCATTTCTTGCCCTGCCCGGAAAGGGAATAGAAGCTTCACTTTTGGTGCAAAATGACAGCTATGAGCTGCTTTTGGGGAACCACTCACTGCTGCAGGAAAAAAATGTTTCCGGTGTCACACAGGCGGCGACACACCAGGCAGCAGAACTTTCACACCAAGGAAAAACCGTGTTGTATCTTGCTGTAAATGGAAAATTCTGCGCTACGCTGGCCGTCGCTGACAGGCTCAAAGAAGAGGCCGCAGCTATCGTGGCCAGGCTCGATGCGCTTGGGATCCATACGGTGATGCTCACAGGGGACAATGAAGAGACCGCCGGGGCGGTTGCGAGGCAGAGCGGTATCAGCGAGGTCATTGCGGGAGTGTTTCCGGAAAACAAGGCCGAACAGGTCAGGCGTCTGCAGCTCAAGGGATATGTGGTGGCGATGGTCGGCGACGGCATAAACGACGCCCCCGCACTTGCCCAGGCAGACGTCGGAATAGCCATGGGGACCGGGATCGACGTGGCTATGGAGTCTGCCGATATCGTGCTTATGGGCGGACGCCTCGAAGGTGTCCTGTCGGCAATTGGCCTGAGCAGAGCCACCTTGAAAAATATCTATCAAAACCTGTTCTGGGCTTTTGGCTACAATGTGATAGGTATTCCCGTGGCGGCAGGAGTCCTTGCACTTTTCGGGGGGCCGACCCTGAACCCGATGATTGGCGGTGCGGCAATGGCGCTGAGTTCCGTATCGGTTGTCTCAAATGCGCTGAGGCTTCGTTTTTACCAGCCTGAAAAGCGATATCGGGTGTGAACCCTGGCAGATCCGGGCCTGACGGTTATATGGTATTTCGGCAAACAGGCTGGTGCAGTGGCCTTGCCTTGAGCGTATCCACTATTCGTCTTTTCTCTTAAACAGTCGGTGAAAGGGCTGGTAACCGGCTGAACATGAAATAGAATTTGAACCAGGGCTTGATTTTTGGGAAATTTTGGGGTTAATCAGCGATGACGCCAAGGTTTTCTGGAATAAATTTATGAAGTAATGCGGTACAAAATGGTAAAAATAAATTTTAAGCTCATTGAACCGGGAATGGTGGAGTTGGAGCTTGACTGTCCAACCTCCTGGGAAGAAGTTTTTTCCCGGTGTGTTCAAGATAGCGGTTTAAGGACGAAAAGCGTGCTCGCCATTCGTCGCGGCGCGGTGTTGCGGCCCGATGACCGAATCGAGGATGGAGACCAGATAGAGGTCTTTCCCGCACTCTCCGGCGGATGATCAGCGGGCCAAAATCGGTCCTGCCTATTTGAGAGGCTTCTTCTTTGTTCCATACTCCTTGTAATTCCATTCAAGGAGTTTTTTTACCCAGTCTACGATAGTGTCTGTCACGGTCTGTTTTTCTGGAGTTGCTTCGGCTGTTGAGACGAGGACCTGGTCGTTTTCCTGCTCTATCGTTTTTTCCATCTTTTTTTCCATAGTATTATGTACCGTTTTGATTAAGAAATAACTAACAGCTAAAATGTAGCAAATTTGGCAAATTTGCAACATAAAAAAGGTGCTGCCGCTATCTTCTCCCGCCTGGCGGTTGCGAAAACCACGTTCTGGTCGCCGACACCCATCTTGAATTTTTAACGATCGGTATCATGGTTTGGTGAAAACAAACAGAGGCAGGAGCCGGGAGGAGCGAAAAAGTATGGCGATGAAGATTAAAGCGATGAATAAAGTGAGTGTGGTGATTGTTGAAAAAAGCGGCAGGGAAGATGGTGGTTGCAGGAAAAAACCGGCTGCGTTTGATTTCATCTACTCTATTAGAAGTGAGGGCCTGACCCCGTTTGAGGTCGCCCTGGCTGACAAGAAGGCAGGGGAGTCGGTATGTTGCTGCGAGCCCGGGATGAGTGCCAAAGAGTTTTTCGGCCATCTCTTTGTCCCTGTGCTTGCCCAGACGAAGCTACCGATTACACCTGACAGCAGCGTCTGTTTTGCTATCACCATAGCCGATGTTGCAACCGCTGATAACAGGGAAATTGTCCGGGCACTGGCCGGTGCTGTCGGTCATGGCGGCTGCGGCGGAGGTTGCGGCTGCGGCTGTGGATAAGGCAAGAACTCCGCATGGCGCATCGCATGTGTTTTGAAAGATGCTACGATATTACCTGTTTTGTCGCACGGGAAGAGAGATTCGGTGGCAGACCTCCACAGCCAGGGCGAAAACGACATCGAGGGTGAGCATTTGCTCTACGGATCGGTCATAGAGCACCCTGGCTTCGGCCGGGAAATCATCGTCTCCGATCCAGTAGAGGACCGCTACCCGGATACCCGGAACGATCGTGAATGAAAAAGCGCCATCGGCAAGGTTGATAGGTTGTCCCTGCAGCTCGGTGCACCTTTTCTTGAATGCATCGAGATCGTTGGCAAACAGGTCGCTGATCTGCGAGGTGGGGATCGCATGCGGTCCCCGGAAAAATGTCGGGCCTCCCGCAAGGTCTTTTTCAGATATCCATTCGTGGCTGTATTGTCCCGGTTGTGTCCGCAGGAGATAATAGAGAAGAAATACACCGAAATAGTCATGCATGGGCGGGGCCGCAGCAGATGCCGCCCGGATCTCTTTTGTCCCAGGTAAAATGAGGTATTCCTGATCCCAGGCCTTTATTCGCCATGCTGCGGTGACAGGGTCGAAATAACAGTTCTTGTCCTGTCCTGTTGTTTCTGGCGAACACTGCAAGAGTTCCTGAAAATAGCTGTCGTCGATAATTGACATCGTACCGCGCCCGATTTATTCAAGGATCTGACTGAGAAAAAGCTTTGTTCTCTCGTGTTGCGGTGCGGTGAAAAATGCGTGGGGTTCATTTTCCTCAAGAATTTCACCGCCGTCCATAAAGAGCACCCGATGGGCCACGCTCTTGGCAAACCCCATCTCATGACTGACCACCAGCATGGTCATCCCGTCCCTGGCAAGACTGATCATGACGTCGAGCACCTCCTTGACCATTTCCGGGTCAAGGGCGGATGTCGGTTCGTCAAACAGCATGACGTTGGGCTTCATGCAGAGGCTGCGGGCTATGGCGACCCGTTGCTGCTGGCCCCCGGAAAGCTGGCCGGGATATTTTTTCGCCTGCTCGGCGATACGAACTTTTTCCAGATAGTACATTGCCGTCGCTTCAGCCTCTTTTTTCGGGGTCTTGCGCACCCATATCGGCCCGAGGGTCAGGTTTTCAAGAATCGTAAGGTGGGGAAACAGGTTGAAGTGCTGGAAAACCATGCCGACTTCGGCCCGGATTTTTTCAATGTTCTTCAAGTCGTTGGTCAATTCTATACCGTCCACTATGATTGAACCGCGCTGGTGTTCTTCCAGGCGGTTGATGCACCGTATCAGGGTTGACTTGCCTGATCCGGAAGGGCCGCAGATAACTATTCGCTCGCCTCTTGTAACGGTAAGGTTGATGTTTTTCAGGACATGAAAGTCTCCATACCATTTATGCATATCGTCAATGGTAATTATGGCGTTGTTATCTGTCTGCGTAGTGTTCATCCGTTTAGTTCCCGGTTGCGTATTGATATGGTAATGATACGTGAAGTCGTCGAGTTTTATCTGCTCGTGTCCAGTTCTCTTTCCAGTTTCCTGCTGTAATTCGACATGAAGAAACAGCAGACGAAATAGATCATTGCAACAAAAATGTACGCTTCGGCCGAATACCCCATCCACTTGGGGTCGGTAAGGGTCGTCTGGGTCGTTTTCAGCAGGTCGTAAAGGGCGATTATCACCACCAGGGAAGTATCCTTGAAGGCGGAAATCAGGATACTGACCGAAGGCGGGATAACAATCTTCAATGCCTGGGGCAGGATAATGAGCCGCATTGTCTGGAAATAGTTGAGGCCGAGCGCTTCGGCAGCTTCGTATTGTCCCCGGTCGAGACCCTGCAGGCCGCCCCTGACCACCTCGGCGATATAAGCTGCGGTAAAAAGGATGATCGCCACCTGTGCCCGGAGGATCTTGTTGATCACCATCCCCTCGGGAAGAAAGAGGGGGAATACCACTGACGACATGAACAGCAGGCTGATAAGCGGGACCCCCCTGATAAGCTCGATATATACCACACAGAAAGATTTTATAACCGCCATTTTGGACTGCCGCCCGAGGGCGAGGAGGATGCCCACCGGGTAGGCGGCCGTAAGGCCGAATACCGACAGCAGCAGCGTCAGCGGTAATCCGCCCCAGTTGTTGGATTCCACCGGCTCAAGGCCGAAAAGCCCTCCCTTGAGAAGAAGCCCCATGACAAACAGGCCGACGAGCCAGCCGTAGAACAGGGATTTCCTCCAGTGGCTGCGGTTCCTGCTGTATACCAGGAGGAGCACCAGGATAACCACTGCAAGCAGCGGCCGCCACTGCAGGTCGTGGGGGTAAAAGCCAAACAGGATAAAGCGGATATTGGCCGTGATCACCGACCAGCATGCACCGGCGCCCGCCATCTTGCACTGTTCGCTGTTGGCCGCCCAGCTACTGTCGAGAAATGCCCACTGGATGAAAGAAGGGGCGGCCAGGTAGATCAGGTAGATGACAATAACCGTCAGTAGTGAGTTGAACCAGCCGTTAAACAGATTTGCCTTGAGCCACCCGAGGATGCCTATATCCGTTGCCGGAGGTTTTACCAATTCTGCAGGTTGCGTAGGTAGGGTCTTTTCCATATTCTTCTTATCTTTCCACGAGAGCTATTCTCTTGTTGTACCAGTTCATATACGCCGAGGTCGAGAGGCTGAAAATGAGATAGACGATCATGATCAGGGCGACCCCTTCTATGGCCTGGCCTGTCTGGTTTATTGTCGTTCCGGCTACCGAGACGAAATCCGGATATCCTATGGCAACCGCCAGGGAACTGTTTTTCGTCAGGTTGAGCATCTGGCTGGTGAGCGGGGGCACGATAACCCTCAGGGCCTGCGGCAGGATAACAAGGTTGAGAACATGGGCGGGCTTGAGGCCGATAGACATGGCGGCTTCCCGCTGACCCTTGGATACAGACTGGATTCCAGCCCGGACCACTTCTGCCACAAACGCCGCGGTATAGAGAACCAGGCCAAGCAGCAGCGCTGTGAACTCAGGACTGATGGTGACACCGCCCTTGAAATTGAACCCTTTGAGCGCCGGCACGTTCATTTCGGCAGGTGCGCCGCCAAGCAGCCAGGCAAGGAGGGGGGCGCCGACGAGAATGACGGCTGAAACCCTTATGAGGGGAAAGATTTTGCCACTCTCATCCTGGCGTTTATGGCTCCACCTGGTGATGAAAATCACGCAGATTATGCCGGCGCCAAAGGCTATCGCGGCGTAAATATAGGCAAGGTGGAAGTGGGGAACGCCGAAGATAAGGCCGCGGTTGCAGAGGAACACCCCCGGCAGCGGGGCCAGTGCCTGCCTGGGTGTAGGCAGGATTTCATAGAAGAAGGCATACCAGAAAAACAGTTGCAGAAGGACCGGGATGTCCTGGAAAACCTCAATGTAGATCGCCGATAATTTGGCCACCAGCCAGTTTGAGGAGAGCCTGGCGATACCGATAACCGTTCCCAGCAGTACGGTGAGTGTGATGCCTATAAACGAGACGATCAGGGTGTTGAGAAATCCGACAATGAGGGCCCTGCCGTAGGAGTCCGCCGCCGAATAGTCGATGAGCGATTCACCTATTTCAAATGCCGCTTCTTTGCCGAGAAAGTCAAACCCGGTTGATATCGATTGTCTTTCCAGGTTGGCCAGGGTGTTGCTCACCAGGTAATAGCTCAGCAGTACAACGCCCAGAAGCGTCATTATCTGGTAAAAAACGGAGAGCTTGGACGGATCCCTGAAGAACGGGATCTTGTCGGGGACTTGTGCGTTCATGGTCACCTATAAGCAGTGCCCGGGAAGAAAAACTCCCGGGCAAGGTTGATTTATAGTGTGAATTACTTGAAGGGTGGGGAGTACATGAGACCGCCATTGGTCCAGAGAGCGTTGAGGCCCCGTTCAATCATCAGCGGCGTGTTTACCCCTACGTTTCTCTCGAACATCTCGCCGTAGTTGCCCACTTGCTTGATGATATTGTACGCCCATTTCTCGTCGAGTCCCAGGGCCTTGCCGTTGCCGGGGCTTACGCCGAGAAAACGCTTGATTTTCGGATCTGTGGAGGCCATCATCTCATCGATATTTTTTGATGTTATGCCAAGTTCCTCGGCGCCAATCATGGCCAGCACGGAATAGTTGACAATATCCTTCCACTGGTCGTCGCCGTGCCGTACTGCCGGAGCCAGGGGCTCTTTGGAGATAATCTCGGGAAGAATGACATAGTCGCCGGGATTGGGCGCCACAGCACGGATGCCGGCAAGCTGTGAGGCGTCGGAGGTCATTACGTCGCAGCGGCCTGCAAAAAAGGTCTTAGAGAGTTCGGCGGTGTTTTCGATAACCACCGGATTCATGCTCATCTTGTTGACGCGGAAAAAATCGGCGACGTTCTGCTCGGTGGTGGTTCCGGGGAGAACACAGACCGACGCTCCGTCCAGTTCCTTGGCACTTGTCACCCCGAGAGCTTTGGGAATGAGAAAACCCTGGCCGTCGTAGAAATTGACCTGGGCAAAATTGAGGCCAAGGGCGGTGTCTCTTCCGAGGGTCTGGGTGGCGTTACGGGTGAGTACGTCTATCTCTCCTGACTGGAGCGCTGTAAACCGGGTTTTGGCGGTGAGTGGGGTGTACTTTACTTTGTCCGCATCGCCGAAGACCGCTGCTGCGATTGCCCGGGCGGTATCGACGTCAAGGCCTTTCCATACTCCTTTTTCATCCGGCTTGGCAAAACCGAAAAGGTCACCGTTCACACCTGCCTGGATAAATCCCTTGGCTTTGACGTCGTCCAGTGTTCCGGCCGCAGCAACTGAAGCACTCAGGCAGATTGCTGCAACCATTGACGGTATAATTCGCTTTACGTGTCTCATCAAACTAGCCTCCTTGTGGTTGTGAAAATGATATCTGCTACGTTGCGGCTGCATGGAGCAGCCATGGCAAAAGCTGAAAAATGATATTTTCAATATATGCAGGAAAGCTTCGGTTGAATCTGATTCTATTGTTATCCCAATATTCTACGGAGGTGTCAAGAACTTTGGCCTGTAATTCAGGTCAGGTGACGGAATCGGGTGGGACTGTTTTCAAACAGTAGTCAGGAGAATACCCTGTTGTTGCCGACAGTGCATCCCGACCACGAAGTCAGTCCCGGATGTTGAGTTCTTTAAGCACTGTTGAATCGGCAAGTAGTTGTTTGAGGTCGTCCGGGGCAAAGGAGAGATATCGAAACAGATAGTCCTCGAACTCAACGGCTTTTTCAAAATTGACCCGGATGTGATTTTCCCGCACGGCATCATTATTGCCATACCTGCCTATGATGTAGTCAAGTCGTTGCGGTAGCGAAACGATCTGGTCATGGCGGACGCGTTTGTCGCCGTAAAAGACAAGCTCCTTGGCGCCAAATGATCCCTGCCGGTATTTTTTATCGGCAAAGGTCTTCAAAATGACATGTTCGGCGACAATCTCGCCGATTTCAGGGTACCCAAGAGAGTTGCAGATCAGCTGACCCTCTTCGGCATGAAGCCCTCCGTCCTTGATGCACTTGGTCTTGGCGATATCATGGAGCAGGGCTCCTGCAATAACCGTGTCCCTGTCGGCTACCGGTTTCCGGGTGATTCCCGCCCTGCGCAGGTCATCGACAATAACAGCCGACACCCGGGCCACCATGAACGAATGTTCTCTTATGTTGTCGAGCATGTTGTACTGCTTGATATAATCGAGACATTGTCTGACAGATGGTGGCCTTGTGACCATGTGCGTCACCCCGGGGGTACCGTTGAACTATCGTTTTCGACTCAGTTCATGGACCGCGTCAACCGCTATTTTTGCCTGTTCGGGCGGAGTGAACTGGTGTATGCCGTGGCCGAGATTGAAGATATGCCCCTTGGCGTCCTTGGCGTCATCAAGCAGCGAGGCGATTCTTGCCCGGAGTTTTTCCTCTGGCAGCAACAGGGAAAACGGGTCGAGGTTTCCCTGGACCGCCTTGTTGCCTACCCTGGCGATGGCGTCACCTATGTTGAGGCGCCAGTCCAGACCGATGACATCGGCCCCCGAGGATACGGATAGTTCCAGCAGGGTGGCGCCGTTGTTGGCAAAATAGATGAGCGGGATGTCGAATTGCTGCAGGGCCGCGATGATCCGTTTGACATAGGGGAGGGCGAACTCCTCGAAATCGCACGGTGCAAGCACTCCTGCCCAGCTGTCGAAAAGCTGCAGGGCCTGGGCTCCGGCCCTGGCCTGGGCCTGCAGGTATCCGATGGTTGCCCGGGTGATTTTATCCATCAGACCGTGAAACAGTTCCGGGGCGGTGAACATCATCTTTTTGGTTTCCCAGAACACCTTCGAGCTGCCACCCTCAATCAGATAGGTGGCACATGTGAACGGAGCGCCGGCAAATCCGATCAGCGGCACCTTGAGTTCTTTTCTGAGCAGCCGGATCGTTTCCATTACAAAGGGCATCGATTCGTCTGCATCGGGAACGATCAGCCTGTTAAGTGCGGCTTGATCCCGTACGACTTCCCTGAATACCGGTCCCTGTCCGTCGTGGAATTCGAGCGGCGCACCCATTGCCTCCATGGGAATGAGAATGTCGGAAAACAGAATGGCCGCATCCATGTTCAGGATATCGATCGGCTGGAGTGTTACCTCGACACAGAGTTCGGGGTTCTTGCATAGTTCGAGGAACGTTATGTTGCCGCGAACCTTCTGGTATTCAGGGAGGTAACGGCCGGCCTGGCGCATCATCCAGATAGGGGTGTAGTCGGTTTTTTCGCCCCGGCAGGCCTTGAGAAAGGTGTCGTTCATAATATGCGGTTACTTGCTTGAGGGTTGAGTTGTTCGGTAAAAAACAACAAGCGTTCCGGTCAGGATTGACCGTTTTTCATCTTGAGCGGCACATAGTTGCAGAAAGGTTCCTGGGCGAGGAAGTCGCCGGTCATCGAATAGGAACGGGCCCTGCATCCGCCGCAGACCGAAACATATTCACACTTTCCACAACTGTCTTTATACCCTTTAAAGTCACGAAGTTGAAGGAAAAGTTCTGATTTTTCCCATATATCTTTAAATGAGGTGGTTTTTACGTTGCCTGCCGATTTGGGGAAATAGGAGCAGGGCTGGACTTCGCCGTCGACATCGATGAGGCAGATCAGCTGTCCGGCAAGGCAGCCCTTGGAGCCGCCGGTGGAAAATTTGAGGTTTCTCCGCACAACCTTTTCCCCTGCCTGTTTCGCTTTTTCCCTAATTATCCGATAGTAGTGCGGTGCGCAGGTCGGCCGCATGAGCAGCTCGTTCTCCTCTTTCTCCACCTGGTAGTGCCACTCAAGGATCTCGTCGTACATTTCCCTGGGGATCAGCTCATCCATGATATCTTCCCCCCGTCCGGTGGGAACGATCATGAACATATACCAGGCGGTGGCGCCGAGACTCTTCACCAGCTTGTAGATATCGGGTATCTCCTTGCGGTTTCTCACGGTAAAAGACGAGTTGACGAGAAACGGGATATCATGCCGTCGAAACAGGTCAATTGCATTCATGGTTCCTTCGAACGCCCCCTGCTGGTTTCTGAAATTGTCGTGTGTTGCGGCCTTGGCCCCGTCAAGGCTCAGGGAGACCATCTTGATGTCCGCCGCTTTGATCTCCTTACAGGTCTTGTCTGTTACCAGGGTTCCGTTGGTTGCCAGGCACATCCGGAAACCCTTGTCGGTCCCGTAACGGGCAATCTCGAACACGTCGTCGCGCAGCAGGGGCTCGCCGCCGGACAAAACGAGAACGGGGCTGGCGTATTGGGCGATGTCATCCATTATCCGTTTGCCCTCTTCAAGGCTGAAGTCCGGATGGCCAGTTATCTCGATTTCCGATGAGGACCTGCAGTGCACGCATTTAAGGTTGCATCGGCGGGTTATTTCCCAGGCTATCCATTTGGGTTCAAATTCCATCAATTGCTCCAGGGTGAAAGTAAAGTGGTTGACATCATTGTGCATATATGTAACCACAGATAATACCAGAAAGATTTTCGATGTCCAGCCGGGTGATCCGTTATCACCCAGGTTTGTAGCAAAATGGTAACTATCTTTTCTGTGGAAATAAAGGGCGAGATCATCGCACTCATCCCCGCCGGGCATCATCGCGCGTCTTGCACCCTGTGTTCTTACATGGTGGCGGCTTTGTCGAGGCCCCCAAAAACCTGGTGCCGGTGAAAATAAATCGCTGGTGCTTGAGATAAGCGGGATGAGTAACTTTATAATTTCTTACAAATGGCGTATAGTGCATCCGCAGTTACAGGGATGTGCTGTGTTGTAAAGTCGTGGCATGGTTTTTACCAGGCCAACCAGATAGATGTGAGGCAGGAAGCAAGTTAAGAGAAACAGTAAAAGAAGGCGAAAAATGATAATTACCCCCGTTACCCTGGGAACCCCTGAAGGCGAAGCAGTGCTCAGCCGTCTGCTGGAGAGGTTTGAGGCTGCCGATACCAGCTGTCGCGATGCGGTTGCAAAGATTCTTGAAGCGGTAAAAACACGAAAAGACGAGGCTGTGGTTGAGTATGGCCGTAAATTCGACTGTCCCGGATTCACCGCCTCTGCACTGCCGGTAAGCCTGCAGGAAATGACCGAGGCGTACCAAAAGGTTGACGATGAATTCCTACACACCCTGGAGCTTGCCATTGGACGGATCCAAAGCTTCCATGAGCGGGAGATGGAGGATTCATGGATCCAGACCAGGGAGGACGGCACCGTGGTCGGACGTCTGGTCAGGCCGGTGGATGGCGCCGGGCTTTACGTTCCCGGAGGAAAAAGCGGAAAAACCCCGCTGGTATCGTCGGTCCTGATGAACGGTATCCCCGCCGGTATAGCCGGAGTAAACAGGAGGGTTATGGTTACCCCTCCCGGGGAAGACGGTTCGGTATCCCCGCACCTTCTGGTTGCGGCCCAGGAGATCGGTATCTCCGAAATCTACAAGGCGGGTTCCGCCTGGGCGATCGGGGCTTTGGCCTTTGGCACCGAATCCATCCCAAAAGTCGACGTGATAGTGGGACCGGGTAACCAGTATGTAACCGAAGCCAAGAGGCAGGTGTCGGGGATGGTGCGCATCGATATGATCGCCGGTCCTTCGGAGGTGTTGATCGTCGCCGACGAAACTGCAGACCCGAAAGTCGTGGCCGCGGACATGCTTGCCCAGGCGGAGCATGATACCCTGGCGCTCGCGGTGCTGGTCACCTGTCATGAACCTCTTGCCGCCCAGGTCCTCGACCAGCTCGAACAGCAGCTGGTGGTTCTGGAAAGGGAGGATGTTGCCAGGACCTCACTTGAGAACAAAGGGGTCATTATCATTACCGAAAATCTGGAGCAGGCGATCGATGTGGCCAACGATGCGGCTATCGAACACCTGGAACTCGATATAGACGATCCGTGGTCCCAGGTGCCCCATATCCGACATGCCGGGGCGATTTTTCTCGGCAACAATACCCCCGAGGCTGCCGGAGACTATTTTGCCGGCCCGAATCACGTCCTGCCGACCATGGGAACGGCAAAGTTTGCATCCGCGCTTGGGGTGGAAACCTTTCTGAAGAAAAGTTCTCTGATCAGTTATGGCAAAACGGCGCTGCGAAACGACGGCGAACACATAATGCGCCTGGCCAGGCTTGAGGGGTTGACCGCTCACGCCAACTCGGTTGCGGTACGGCTGGAGAAATAAAAGAATCAGATGGAAAAAGAACTGCGCAGGCTGCTGCATGAAGGTGCCACGCGACTTGCTATAGAGTTCGGTGACTCTGGTCTTGACCGGCTTGAGCTTTATTTTTCCGAACTGAAAAAATGGAACAGAAAGGTTAATCTGATTGCCCGATCGGTCTCTGACGCCCAGATTCTCGAGAAACATTTTCTCGACAGCTTGACCCTGGTCTCGATGCTGCCCCGGAGTGGCGCTCACCTGGTGGATGTCGGTACCGGGGGCGGATTCCCGGGACTGGTCTGCAAGGCGGTGGTTCCGGATCTGACACTTTCCCTGGTGGAGCCGCGGCAAAAAAGGGTGAGTTTTCTAAGACACATCTCAAGAAAACTCAAACTTGAGAAGCTGCGCATCTATCCGGCCAGGCTTGAAGAGTGCCCCTTGCTGCTTGAGGACGCAACGGTAACGCACGTTACCTCGCGGGCGGTAACGGAAGTGGGGCCGTTTCTGGAGATGGTGGAAAGGTTTGGAGGAACCGGGCCGGAACTGCTGCTCATGAAGGGTCCCCGCTGGCAAGAAGAGGTGGAAAAGGCGCAGACCGTAATTGACCGTTCACCATATGGGTTGACGGATGTCGCGGAGTGGGTGCTGCCTTTTTGCGGTGCCAAAAGAGCCATATTACGGTTTAACGTCAAAGGTTCATGAAGGCCGTTTCAATGAGCGTGATCCGGTTCTTCGTGACAAATCAATGTTGATGCAGTTTGATACTTGTAAAAATATATAAATAGGTGATAATATGAAGAAAATAGCGGTACTCCCTGGGGATGGAATCGGTCCTGAAGTGATGAAAGAGGCCATAAAGGTTCTTGATGCGGCACAGGAAAAATATTCCTTCGAGCTGGAATATGAATACGCCGACGTCGGCGGCATCGCCATCGACAACCACAAGACGGCACTGCCGCAGGCGACTCTTGAGCTGTGCGAGAACAGCGATGCTGTCCTGTTCGGCTCCGTGGGCGGCCCGAAATGGGAGAGCCTGCCTCCGGATCAGCAGCCGGAAAGAGCCGCGCTGCTGCCGCTGCGCAAGCACTTCGATCTGTTCTGCAATCTCAGGCCGGCAAAGGTCTTCCCCTCCTTGACCAAATCGTGCCCCCTGCGTCCTGATATCGTCGGTGATGGATTTGATATCCTCTGTGTGCGGGAACTGACTTCGGGAATATATTTCGGAACCCCCAAGGGCCGGGAAGGCCAGGGACCGGATGAGTTCGCTTTCGATACCATGCGGTACAAGCGTTCGGAGATCGAACGCATAGCCCGGATGGCTTTCGATGCGGCACGGCTCAGGAACAAGAAAGTGACCTCGGTCGATAAGGCCAACGTGCTCACCACCATGGTGCTGTGGCGTGAGGTTGTCATGGAGGTTGCCCGGGACTATCCTGATGTCGAGCTCAACCATATCTACGTAGATAATGCCACCATGCAGCTGGTTCGCTACCCCCAGCAGTTCGACGTCATGCTCTGCGGTAACATGTTCGGCGATATTGTTTCCGATGAAGCGGCAATGCTTACCGGCTCGATGGGGCTGTTGGCTTCCGCGTCGCTTAACGCCGACAAATTCGGACTTTATGAGCCTGCGGGCGGATCGGCGCCGGACATAGCCGGCAAAGGGATCGCCAATCCGATCGCCCAAATTCTTTCCGGAGCGATGATGCTCAGGTACAGCCTGGGACAGGATGACGCGGCCGATGCAATCGATGGTGCTGTCGGTGCAACCCTTGCAAAAGGAATCGTGACCGCGGATCTGACAAGTGACAGGGAGAGTGCGGTTACAACCGTGGAAATGGGTGATGCGATCGTCGCCGAACTGCTGGCCCGATAAACGCAAAAACAGATTCATGCCGGTCTGTGGATAACTGCGACCATCTGCAGACCGGTTGCTCGAAGGGGGGTATATGTCAAAAAAAGACAACGTGGTTCTTGTGGCAAACCAGGCCTCCACACCTCTTGGCCACAGGGTTGCCGAGCGAATGTGGATTCCTTTTACGGAGATGATATACAAAGAGTTCGCCGACGGTGAGCGGTATCACGCATTCCCCGAACCCATTGCCGGAAAGGATCTCGTTATCCTTGGAGTAACCCACGACGACAGATCTCACCAGGAACTGATTGATCTCATCTCGGGCGGACGGTTCTGGAATGCCAACTCGATCAGCGTCGTGATCCCCTTCCTCGGCTATTCGACCATGGAACGGGCAAAACCCGGTTCCCAGGAAATCCCCAAAGGCATCACCAGGACCAGGCAGATCTTCAGAGCCCGGCCCAACTATGTCGCCTTTGTTGATCTTCATTCGGAGGCAGTGCTGCACGCCCATGCCGGAGAGGTCAGGACCAGTCATATCTGGACCGATGAGCTGGTGGCGGAAAAGATCAGGAAAACCGGGTTGACCGATTACGTGCTGGTTTCCCCCGACTACGGTTTTTCAAAACGGGTGGCCAGGCTTGCCAGTCTTCTCGACTGCCCGCACACGGCGGCCGATAAAGACCGGTACGACACCGACAAGACCATAGTCGGACAGGTGTCGAGCGTGGTCAGGGGAAAAACGGCGATCATCTGCGATGATATGATCCGGACCGGGGGATCTATTATCCAGACGGCCAGGCGCTGCCTTGAGGCAGGGGCAAAGGAGGTAATGGCCCACGCCACCCATCTGGTAATGGCCGGTCAGGCGATGGAAAAATTCGCCAGGGGGCCGATCACCAGGATTCTCGGTTCAGATTCGTACCCCGAAAAGCAGGAGGGCGCATTGTTCGACGTCTATTCGATTGCGCCGCTGTTGTCCGATGTCATCGAAGACCACCTGGACATTTGATCCGGTCCATGAGCTCAAAAGCTTGTCTTTCACGGTTGGATCGGGTAGATTCGGATTCACTTTGCGCCCCTGCTTGCAGGTTGGGTGTAGATGAAAATATCCTTCTGCCGCCATCCAGGAGCGGCTCGTACGTTCCACTATATTGAAAAATCTTTTGTATAGATATAAAAGGCATACGCATGATTCATGAAACCGCAATCGTTCATCCGGCAGCTGAGATTGGTGAGGGCGTCGAGATAGGGCCGTACTCCGTTATCGGTGAAAATGTCAAGATAGGAAATGGCTGTTACATAGGCCCCCATGTGGTAATTGAGGGATGGACTACCCTGGGTGAGAACAATCGTGTATTTCAGTTTGCCTCGGTGGGGGCGCAACCCCAAGACCTGAAATTTGCCGGAGAAAAATCCGAACTCATCATAGGCAGCGGTAATACCATCCGGGAGTCGGTCACGCTCCACAGAGGGACCAGCGGAGGCGGCGGGGTGACCAGGATTGGCGACAACAACCTGTTCATGGCCTATGTCCACGTCGGACATGACTGCCATATCGGCAATTTCTGTGTTTTTGCCAACGTCGCAACCTTAGCGGGACATGTAGTCGTTGAAGACTATGCAATTCTCGGCGGGGTCTGTGCGGTCCATCAGTTCACCCGTATCGGGGCTCACGTCATGGCTTCGGGCGGTTCCATGATCGCCAAGGATCTGCCTCCCTACACCATGGCCCAGGGAGACCGGGCAAGGGTTATGGGGATTAACGTTACCGGGCTCAAACGCAGGGGATTTTCCGCAGAAACAATTTCTGTTATCAAAAAAGTCTACAAGCTCTACTACCGGTCCGGACTTCTTGCTGAAGAAGCACTTACAGAAATCGAGAACTTGTTCGGGGACATCAAGGAAGCTATGGCCTTCTGCGGGTTTATCAAGGCAAGCGAGCGCGGGGTCACCAGATAACATCCTGGCGGTTGCCGCCATGGACGTTACCTGAACTCTTCGATATTGAAAAAAACGGCGGCGTTTTCCGCACAGATTTTTCGCAGATTGTCGCCACCAGGGACCTTGTCCTGCAGTTCTCTGAGCTCCCTGTCCCAGGCGTAGGGGATATTGGGAAAGTCCGAGCCGTACATGATTCTGTCGGTACGATAACGGACAAGCTCGATCCTGTTGTCAAAAGGCAGGTAGTCGGTTATCACCATGGCCGTGTCGAGCCACAGGTTGTCGTATCGATTGCTCAATTTATGATAGTGGCTCACCTCATCCACGCCGAGGTGGGGCACACAGATTTTCAGGTCGGGAAAATTGCGCAGCACCTCTTCCAGTTTTTCGGCCTTGCAGATTTTATAGGGGTCGCAGGGGTAGGCAGGGCTTTTGGGCTCCCGGCCGATATGCATCAGGAGGGGTTTGTCGTTTTGTATGCAGCAGTCATACAGTTCTTCCATGGAAGAATGATTTATGTCGAAACATTGCACGTGAGCGTGAAGCTTTACCCCTTTCAATCCTGAGTCAAAAGCTTCCTGAAGGATATTCACCGCATCCTCTTCGCCGGGATAGACTGTCGCCAGGCCCGTGACCTGTCCGCTGAACATTTTGCACTGTTCGGCCATGTATCCGTTTAGTCCTCTTGCGATACCTTTTTTATGGGCGTACTGCAGCGCAACTATGTGTCTTACGCCTCGAGAGAGCAGGTAGTCGAAAACTTCCCTTGTGCGCAGGCGGTATCTTATGGTCCAGCCGTGGTCGTCAAACCATCTCCGGACCGCAGCGAAAAGGGGACGGGGAAAGATATGTACGTGGCTGTCGATTACCGGCGGCAGCCTGCTTGGTACATAATGTCCTTCCGGGTCGTTTAGTGATTTCATCTGCGGATTCAGCATAGCGTGAACCCTCCTTGTGGTTGAGATAATTATCGACGATGTTCTAACAACTTTTTTGCTGCATATTTATCGCCTAACTTCTATTATAAAACAGATAGTGAAAAATCTGAGCCGCTTGTTTTGCAACTTTGTAAAGAGTATATATTGTGTTACCCTGTCTGGGTTTTTTGGCAGTTTTTATATAAACACTACCCCTTGGAAATCAGGATGAAAACTATTCCAGCGATACTATGTTCCGTTCTGCTCTGTTTTTCAACTTCAGTGTATGCCATCGATAAAATGACCACTGAAATCGATATACCAGACCTGCTTGACAGCGAGATGCAGGATGGTGAAGAGGAGTACTACGACTACAGCGAAGAGGTTACCATAAACGATCCTCTGGAGCCTGTTAACCGCATGTTTTTCAAGTTCAACGATAAACTCTATGACTGGGTGATGAAACCGGTCACCGATGGTTATACATGGGTTGTTCCCGAGGATTTGCGGGAGAGCTTCGGCAGTGCCTTTCAAAACCTCGGAGCACCTGTCAGGTTGCTCAACAGTCTCCTGCAGGGAGAGTTGAAGCAGTCGGGAATTGTGCTTGAGCGTTTTCTGATCAACTCGACCATAGGTGTGCTCGGACTGGTCGACATAGCTTCCAAAGAGTTCGACCTTCAGCCGACCAAGGCCGATTTCGGTCAGACACTCGGCAAATGGGGGGCGGGTGAGGGTATTTACATCTGCTGGCCTTTTTTGGGTCCTTCATCTGTTCGTGACGGGATTGGCCTGGCCGTGGACGCTTATACACATCCGATTCCCTATCTGTACAACGACCTGGAAGTTGACCTGATTTACTATTCGGTCTACCGGATCAATGACCTTTCACTGAACCCGGATATTTATGAGGATCTGAGAAAATATTCCGTCGATCCCTATGCGGCATCCAGGCAGGCGTACTATGAGTATCGCAAGGCAATGATAGAGAAGAAATAGCTGCTGCACAGCTGGGGAAAAATGTGTCAAGCTGTGGTGTTGCTCCGTCAAATGTTGGATAAGTAAATAAACAGTGAATTGAGCTGTGAGGTTGTTGTGACACCCGCGATAAATATATTACGGAAAAAGAAGATTCCTTACAAAATACACGAGTATGACCATGACCCCGCAAGCAGTTCTTACGGGATGGAAGCAGCTGAAAAGCTGGGTGTGAAGGAACAACGGGTCTTCAAGACCCTCGTCGTGGGGCTCGGTGACGGGGGAGATATGGCCGTGGGGATTATCCCGGTGGCGTGTAAATTGAACTTGAAACAGATGGCAAAGGCGGCCGGAGCCAAAAAAGCCTTTATGGCCCCGCGCCAGGATGTCGAGAGAGCCACCGGCTATATCCTGGGCGGTGTCAGCCCCCTGGGCCAGAAAAGAAGGTTGAAGATGTATCTCGACAGTTCGGCAAAAAACTTCCCAACTATCTTCATCAGCGGCGGGCGGCGCGGCCTTGACGTAGAGCTTGCACCAACTGATCTTGCATCCGTGACCGGCGCGCTTTTTTCCGAGCTTTGCCGTTAACCTTAATAAAAAGTTGTTTCCAGCCAATGTGACCGCTGTTGCCGCCAGTCTTGTGCGGTATGCGGATGCGTCAAGTCAGGTGTCAAGAAGCACCTTCGCCTGAAAAATCAGTAACCGTGAGAGCTTGTCAAGAAGTTTTGACTGCAGGTTCCAGCAGTGCCAGTAGAGGTCGATATTTATGGTGCTGCCAGGGGCCAGGTCGACCAGGCACCCGCTTTCAAAGAGGTGGCGGGACTGCTGAAAAGGCACCATTCCGTACCCCAGCCCCGCAACGATAAAGTCCATGAATGTCTCGGTTGAAGGAACATAGTGTGCGGGAACGGTAATTGTCTTGCCGAACATGCGGGAAAAGAGCGCGTCGTGCAGCTCGTCTTTGCGGTTGAAGATTACGGCAGGTGCCCGGCACGCATCCGGTACCGTGAGTGCTTCCGGAAACCATTTTGCTGCAAATTCTGGGGTCGCGCTCATGTGGTAGGTCATTGTGCCCAGGAAAATGGTGCGGCATCCCTGGATAGGCTTGCTCTTGGTACTTATACATCCCACCACGTCACCGTTTTTTAACAGTTTGTGGGTCTGGTCCTGGTCATCTACGGCAAGGTCGAGCAATACCTTTTCCTCCCTGGCAAAGGTTGCTATGGCCGGAAGAAACCAGGTGGCGAGACTGTCGGCGTTAAGAGCTATACCAAGAGTGGTAAAGTTGTGCTCTGATTGCTGAAAATTATTCGTCAACAGATCTTCTTCAAGATGCCTGACCTGCTGGTAGTGAATCATCATCTTTTTCCCGGCGGCGGTGGCCTCAGGTGGTGAAGAACGGATAACCAGGACCTGGCCGGTCAACTCCTCCAGCTGCCTGATCCGCTGGGAGACCGCAGATTGCGTAATATTTAAAACTCTGGCCCCCTTGTCGAACCCGCCCTCGCGTATAACTGCCGCCATCGCTTCAAGAAGTTTGTAGTCAAGCATGGTTTGATTAGAAAAATTAATAAAATAACAAATAAATTAATTTTACTTTTTATTACATCGTCGATAATTTCTCAAGGTCTAAACAGGTAGAGGAGCGATGATGATACACTCATTTTTTCACGGGTTTGCAACGTCGGGTGGACTGATAGTTGCGATCGGGGCCCAGAACGCATTTGTGTTGTCCCAGAGTGTTCGGGGAAAACACTATGTAATTATTTCCATAATATGCATATGTTGCGACGTTGCACTCATATCAGTAGGTGTTGCCGGGGTCGGCAAAACGGTAGCGGCAAATCCGGCTCTTGCCAGGTGGGTGAGCTGGGGCGGGGCGCTGTTTCTGTTCGGCTACGGCTGGCGCTCTTTGCAGTCGGCTCTGCGCGGTGGCACCCTTGAGTCATCAGAAGAGCCGGTCCAGTCGTTGAAGCAGGCGGTACTCATGGCATTTGCGGTAACGCTGCTCAACCCCCATGTTTATCTTGACACTGTTGTGCTGATCGGTGCAGTGAGCAGTAAATTCCAGGACCGGACCCTACTGCTGTTCTGGCTCGGGGCGGTGTGTGCTTCTTTTACGTGGTTCGGCTGTCTGAGTCTTGGCGGCAGGGTGCTGGCCCCGATTTTGGGCAACCGTCGCTCATGGCGGATTCTTGACAGCCTGATCTGTGGGGTGATGTGGACCATTGGTGTATCGCTTGTAAGACACGGTGCGGCCGTCTGAACCTGGTTTTAAAGGGACAGGAGAAAAAAGGTCGTGATGCAAAAAGATCAGGAGTTGAGAAGACCGTCTTTCAGGGTGCGACAAAAATCCATCTGTTCGGCCAGCCTGGTGTTGTGAGTCACCAGCACGGTTGCCAGGTTTCGATTTCTGCTGAGCCGGTGAAGCAGGGAAAAGACGATATCGCCGGAACGGGAATCGAGATTGCCGGTGGGCTCGTCAGCCAGCAGCAGGGTCGGGTTCATGACGAGGGCTCGTGCCAGCGCGGTCCGTTGCTGTTCTCCCCCGGAAAGTTCTCCAACCTTGTGGTTTGCCCGGTGTGACAGTTCCACCTGGGCAAGCAGGTCCAACGCTGACGCAACTATTGCTTTTGGCCGTATGCCGCCTATCAGTGCCGGCATCATCACGTTTTCCAGTGCAGTGAAATCGGGTAAAAGGTGGTGAAACTGGAACATGAATCCGATGGAGCTGTTGCGGAAACGGGCAAGTTCGTTGGCGCTTTTATCCAGCAGCTTCTCTCCCTCGTAATAAATCTCTCCCCCCGACGGGGTGTCGAGGGTTCCGAGAATCTGGAGCAGGGTGGTTTTCCCCGAGCCGGACGCGCCGACGATGGCAATCATCTCGCCGGCCTGCACCGTAAGGTTTACACCCTTGAGGACCTGGAGGCTATTTCCTCCGCTGCCGTATACCTTGGTAAGGTCCCTGGTCTGCAGCAATATGGTCATGACAGGACCTCAGCCGGCTGTACCTTGGACGCCTTCCACGACGGGTAGAGGGTGGCCAGCAGGGTGATGGCAACGGAGCTGGCGACGATGATGGCAACATCGAGGGGGAGCACCTTGATCGGCAGGGTGGTCATCGGGTAGACGTTTGTCGGAAGTTCGATAAACTGGTAGCGCGAGAGCAGTTCGCAAAGCCCGAGGCCGCCGCCCAGTCCTAAAAGGGTTCCACCAATCGCTATGAGCAGGCCCTGAAGAAAAAATATCTTCATGATCGACACCGAAGTGGCGCCCATCGATTTGAGGATTGCTATATCCTTGCTCTTTTCCATGACCACCATCACCAGCGCGCTGATAATGTTAAGAGCCGCTACCAGGATGATCAGGGTCATGGCGATGAACATGCCGATCTTTTCAAGCTTGAAAGCGGCGAAAAGGTTGCGGTTCATCATCATCCAGTCCTTGGCGATATAACCGTTGCCAAGTTTTTCGGTTATTGCACCAGCAACCTGGTCGGCGCGGTCAAGCGCCCTGCTCTTGACCTTCACCTCGATCCCGTGGACCACGTCGTCGAGACCGAGGAAATTCTGTACAGCCTGAAGGGACATGTAGGCGAGCGAAGAATCGTATTCGTACATTCCTGTTTCGAATATTCCCGACACTTCGCAGGTCTTGATCTTGGGGATCACTCCCATGGGCGTGAGCGGACCCGAAGGAGAAACCAGCCGCAACCGGTCTCCCACCCCCACTTGCATTTGTGCGGCAAGGTTTTTGCCGATGATGACGTTTGGCACCGGATCGTTGCCGGTGGTGACCAGGTCGTGGATCGAGCCTTCAAGCATCTGGGACGAAAGACCGACGACATGTTCGGCCGTCTCCGGATCCATCCCCCGCAGAACTATGCCGCTGCCGCCGCCGTTACCGCTGAGCAGGGTCTGGCTGTAAAGATACGGGGTGGCGCCGACGACGTTGTCGACGCTCAGGATACGGTCGCGGACCAACCGGTAATCGTCCATAGGCCCGCTGAACTTCTGGACAATGATGTGGGAGTTGACGCCGAGAATCTGGTCCCTGAGGCTGGTGGTAAAGCCCGTGTACACGGCGAGAACGACAATGAGCGCGGTCACCCCCACCGCTATGCCCGCAACCGAAATCAGGGATATGAGCGAAATAAAACCGTGTTTATGTTTTGCCCGCAAATACCGCAGTCCAACAAACCATTCAAACGTCATAATCTTTTTACTGCCCGGGTTGTCCGCTATTGACTGTCGGCCTGCGGCTTCGACTGCTGTTCCGGCTTGAGATGGGGAAACAGTATAACGTCTCTTATGGACGGTGCATTGGCCAGGAGCATCACCAGCCTGTCGATACCGATTCCCTCTCCTGCCGCCGACGGCATCCCGTATTCAAGGGCGCGGACATAGTCCAGGTCGACTTCGGGATGGATTTCCTCATCGTCGCCGCGGTCGGCGACCTGTTTTTCAAACCGCGCCAGCTGATCCATTGGATCGTTGAGTTCACTGAAACCGTTTGCCAGTTCCCGGCCGGTGATAAAAAGTTCGAACCGGTCGGTTATATCCTGGTTGTCCTCATTTCTTCGCGCCAGAGGCGACACCTCGGTCGGATATGCGGTGATGAAGGTGGGGTTGATCAGTTTTTCCTCAACCAGCAGTTCGAACAGTTCTGTCTTGGCCTTGCCCGGTCCCGCCAGAGGTTCGAGCTCGATCCCTTTTTCCTTGGCCAGGGCCATCACCTGCGCATCGTTTTTGAGAATGTCCGGGTCGATTCCGGCTATTTCTACCAGCGCCTGCTCCATGGTCAGTTTTTTCCAGGGCGGGGAAAGATCCACCATGGTACCCTGATACTCAATTTTCATCGAACCGTTGACCTTTTGACAGATCGAGGAGACCATATCTTCGGTGAGCTCCATCAGATCTTCATAGGTGGCATACGCCTGGTAAAATTCGAGCATGGTAAACTCGGGATTGTGCCGGGTGGAGAGACCTTCGTTACGAAAATTCCTGTTTATCTCGAAGACCCGGTCGAATCCCCCGACCAGCAGTCTCTTGAGATAGAGCTCCGGGGCGATCCTGAGAAACAGCTCCATGCTGAGCGCGTTGTGATAGGTCCTGAAAGGCTTGGCCGTCGCGCCGCCGGGAATTGGCTGCATCATCGGAGTCTCCACTTCCATATACTCCTTGGAGTTGAGGTATTCCCGCACCAGCCGAATGATCTCCACCCTTTTTTTGAAGACCTCGCGGCTTTCCGGGGTGACGATCAGGTCGACGTAGCGCTGGCGGTACCTGGTCTCCACATCGCTCAGTCCGTGCCATTTGTCCGGCAGGGGACGAAGGGATTTGGAGATCATCACCAGCTCTTTTGCCTGGATCGACAGCTCGCCTACCTTTGTCTTGAAAAGAGTTCCCGCCAGGCCGACTATGTCGCCGATATCCCATTTTTTAAACGATTCAAAAAGTTCGTTGCCAACGACGTCCTGCTTTATGTAGATCTGGATCTGGCCGGTTTTGTCGGCGACAGTGCAGAATGCCGCCTTGCCGAATTTGCGCATGGCCATGATCCGTCCAGCCACCGAGTAGACATCGCCTCCTTCTTCTTTTTCCTGGGGACCGAGATGTTCCCCCTTTGGGTGGAGTTCTGCTGCGGTGTTGGCAGGGGAAAAACCGTTGGAATAGAGCTTGACGCCGAGTGCTGCAAGAGACTCGGCTTTTTCTTTGCGTTGTGCCAGGGTCAGGTTTTCTTCAGTCATTGGATTTGTGTTGGTGTCAAAACTATAAAAAAAGCGGCAGGATCCTGCCGCTTGGTTGTCTCGTTACAATAATGTTGCAGTAATTACTTAGATTTTGGCTTTCTGTCAATTGTTTTCAGAAAAAGATATCCGGGCGGTGGGTCATGAAATAGAACAGCAGTCCGTTGAGAACAAGGCCGTGCGTAAGCGTGCCCTGCTTGACCATGTTCATGACCTCGTCAATAGCCATCGGTTCGACCGAAATATCTTCCATTTCGTCAAGGTTCTGTGGCGATATCCGCTGCACGTTCTCAACCAGTACCGTGTAACAACTGTTGTTCTGCAGGGCTGGGTTGGGGCATACGGAGCCGATGATTCTGCCGTTTTCTCCTTCGTATCCCGTCTCTTCAAGCAGCTCGCGCAGACCGGCCGCAAGAGGTTGTTCACCGTCTTCGACCGCTCCGCCGGGAATTTCCCACTCCATTTTACCGGAGCCGAACCGGTATTGGCGTATCATCAGAATTTTTTGTTCCGGAGTGAGGGCGACAATGTTTACCCATGCCGGAAAATCGAACCGGTAGAAGTTTTTTTCCTTGCCGCTACGGCTGCAGGTAACCCTTGACGTCAGCAGGTTGCCCACAGAGGTCTGTATAAGAGCTTGCGGTTGTGATTCCCGCCACCCTTCAGTGTTGTTTCTGGTAGTCATAACTTTTTGTATTGTCAGCGCATTGGGGTAAAGCACGATTGGCCTTTACCGCGACAGTGAAACGGTATATGGTCTTTAATGTTACAGTGGCCTGTCACAACACCAATAATTGATTTTTGCCCGGGTAACAAGTCATCGGTATGAAAAACAAAAGACTGGAAGCAATTTTTTTCGATTTCGACGGGGTCATCGTCGACTCCACCGCTATCAAGACCGAGGCCTTCAGGACGCTTTTTGGCGCCTACGACAACGAAACGGTCGAAAAAGTTCTGCATCATCACCGGCTTCACGGCGGAATTAGCAGAATAGACAAGATCGCCTATGCCCACAGCGAGATAATAGGCAAGCCGCTGACCAGACCCGAGGTTGACAGGTGGGCCGCGGACTATTCGGGGCTGGTGGTGGAGCGGGTGATCGCCACATCGCTGGTGGCGGGGGTGGAGCAGTTTTTTCAAAAGCGTCCCGGGCACCTGAAAATTTTCCTTGTCTCGGGTACGCCCGAGCAGGAACTCAAGCATATTGTCGACAAACGGAATCTGGCAGGTTTTTTCGATCAAATCCTGGGGTCGCCGACAAAGAAGCCTGTGCATATCAGACACCTGCTGCAGCGGTACGATCTTGATTGCAGCCGCTGTGTCTTCGTCGGCGATGCCACCACCGATTACGAGGCGTCACGGGAAACCGGCCTCGATTTTATCGGTATCCAGAGCGATGTGGATTTTCCTCCGGGGACGGTGGTTCTGCCCGACTGCAGCCTGCTGTACGACACCATTGACAGTAATTACCAGTGGTAAGTCATTGTTTTCGTAGTATATGTTTCTTTTCCTTTCGACGTGAAAACCAGGCGAACCAATATTCCTAAATTTTTTTATAAAGTTGAGGCAGGGCAGAGGTGATGGCGGAAAATGGCCGTTTTCTGGTGGTAACAGAGGATGTGGTAACGGAATTTTATGAAAAAAAGAGCCGCTTTATATCCTCGCTGGCCACCGCCGGGTCGAAGGTGGATGCGGAACGGTTCATCAAAAATATCAGCAGTCTTTATCCAGGGGCCAACCACAACTGCTTTGCATATATCGTTGGAGATCCGTTGTCGCCGCTGGACATTCACTGCAGCGATGACGGAGAGCCTTCCGGCACCGCCGGCAGACCGATGCTGTCGATTCTCGAACGTAACAGGATCGGCAACGCGGTCGTGGTGGTGACCAGGTATTTCGGGGGGACCAAGCTCGGTACCGGAGGACTTGTACGGGCGTATTCCAGGGCGGTGAAAGAAGCTGTCGAGCAGGCGCAGCTGGCGGAGTACGTTGAGCGGGTCACCGTCACCTGTTCTTTTCATTATCAGTTTGAAGCGGGGGTAAGAAACCTTGTCGCGACCATGGGCGCCTGCCTTGAAAAGTGCAGCTACCTCGATTCTGTCACCTGCACCATAACCATGGACGTGACGGTTCGCGACCTGTTTATTGCCGAGTTAAAAGACCTTACCTCCGGCCGGGTGACGGGGCTTGAGTAGCGGGCCGGCCGGTGCTGCAGGTTCAGTTGTCCTGGGTGCTGGGCAGCAGACCGGGCAGGACCAGGGTGTTGAAGGCGCCTGATAAGACCAGTTCGGTGGCTTTGGCAATATCCGGGGCGAAGTAGCGGTCCTTGTCATAGAAGGGAACTTTCTCCCGCAGCATCGCTTTCGCTCTTTCAAGAGGCTCGGAGGTCTTGAGGGGAGCCCGGAAATCGATTCCCTGGCAGGCGGCAAGGAGCTCTATGGCGAGAATTCCCGCCGTATTTTCTTTCATCTCGCGAAGTCTTCGCCCGGCAAAAGTGGCCATCGACACGTGGTCTTCCTGGTTGGCCGACGTCGGCATGCTGTCCACCGATGCGGGAACCGCGTACGATTTGTTCTCACTGGCAAGTGCCGCCGAGGTGACCTGGGCGATCATGAAGCCTGAGTTGAGTCCTCCTTTCTCGACGAGAAAAGGTGGAAGCCCGGACATGTGGGTGTCGATCAGCAGGGCTATCCGTCTTTCCGAAAGCGCCCCCATCTCGGCAAGCGCGAGAGCCAGGTTGTCGGCTGCCATCGCCACCGGTTCCCCATGAAAATTACCTCCGGATATAATATCCCCCTGGTCGGCGAAGACCAGCGGGTTGTCCGACACCCCGTTCGCTTCAACACCAAGGGTTTTTGCCGCATTCCTGATCTGGGTCAGGCACGCCCCCATTACCTGCGGCTGGCACCGCAGTGAATAGGGATCCTGGACTGATTCACAATTTTTGTGGGCAGCTTCTATCTCACTGTGACCGAGCAGCATCCGGAAATTACAGGCTGTGTCTATCTGGCTTTTATGCCCGCGAACTTGATGGATCAACGATTCGAACGGGCGCCTGCTTCCCATCGCCGCATCGACGCTGAGGGCACCGGTGACAAGCGCTGCAACAAACAGGTCTTCTGCCCCGAACAGTCCCTGGAGGGTAAACGCCGTCGAGGCCTGGGTGCCGTTGAGAAGGGCCAACCCCTCCTTGGGTCCTAAGATTATCGGGTCAAGACCCGCGATGCGCAATCCCTCGGCCCCGGAGAGGGTCTTGCCGTCGTGCCGCACTTCGCCTTCCCCAAGCAGTACGGTGCTCATGTGGGCAAGGGGCGCAAGGTCGCCCGAGGCGCCCACAGAACCCTTTTCAGGGATACAGGGGTATACCTCCGCGTTCAGCAATGCCAGCAGGGCTTCTATGACCTCCAGCCGTATTCCCGAATATCCCCGCGCCAGGCTGTTGATTTTCAGGGCCATCATCAGCCGTACCGTTGATTCGGACATGAATTTTCCAACTCCGGCAGCATGGGACAGCACAATGGAATGTTGCAGGTGTTTGAGCTCATGATCTGGGATTATGGTTTTTGCCAGCAGCCCGAATCCCGTGTTGATACCGTATATGACCCGGCCTTCGTCTATGGCGCTGCGTACGGTCTCAACCGATCGTTCGATGTGGGGGACAGACGACGGCGCAAGGCGCAGCTTGGTGGTCCCATCGTTGATCATTCGGAGCTGGTGCAGGCTGAGCTCTCCGGGGTTAATCAATATTTCGTCCATGATACCTGCCTTTGCTGGTGGTAATGCGGGGCTGTAATCTTGCTTCGGCTTGTGTAGACCTGTTTCTATTGTATTGATAAGTAAGCTCCCCGACAAGATTTTTTGTGGTCATATCCGGCCGAGGGAAAATGGCCGGTTTTATGGCGTGAGCTGGGTTTGTTGCTGATATTCCCAGTCGTTTTGCCAAAAGGGGGAAATATCGGGACTGGCCGCAGCTGTGATATAATAGAGTGGATGAAGAGGGTGCGAATAAATGATATTTTCCTGTGGAGCTGCCATGAAAACAACAGTGGGTACTGCCGGGTCGATGAGGATAACGCTTGGGGAGGATTTACCGGAAAAAAAAGAGTTTGATCCGCGCGTGCGCCGCGCACCAGACAGGGGGTTTCGGCTGCGCAGGTCGCAGACGGTGACCGCTTTGAAAAATGCGCTGAGGTATGTACCCAGATGGCATCACGCTGTGTTGCTGCCGGAGTTTTCCAAGGAGTTGTTGAGGTACGGGAGAATCTACGGTTACAGGTTTCGCCCTCACGGCCCCATTAAAGCGAGGCCGGTGGATCAATATCGGGGAAAATGTCTGGCTGAAAAAGCTTTTCAGCTGATGATCGACAATAATCTTGATTTCGACGTAGCACTCTACCCCTATGAGCTGGTGACCTATGGCGAGACCGGTGCCGTCTGCCAGAACTGGATGCAGTATCAGCTTATCAGAAAATACCTTGAAAACCTGACCGAGGATCAGACTCTTGTGGTCCAGTCGGGGCATCCGCTCGGTCTGTTCCGGTCAACCCCCGCGGCGCCGAGGGTAATTATTACCAACGGTCTTATGGTCGGCCTCTATGATAATCCCCGCGACTGGGAAGTGGCCGCGCAGATGGGGGTGTCTTCCTACGGGCAGATGACCGCCGGTGGATGGATGTATATAGGGCCCCAGGGGATAGTGCACGGAACTTACAACACCCTGCTGGGCGCCGGCAGGAACATGTGCGGAGTTGCCGAAAACGGCAACCTGGCCGGTCTGCTCTACGTTTCATCGGGGCTTGGCGGAATGAGCGGCGCACAGCCAAAAGCGGCGGCTATAGCCGGGGCCACCTCAATTATCGCCGAGGTCGACCTGTCGCGGATTAAAACCCGCCATCAGCAGGGCTGGGTCGATACCTATTCCGACAACCTTGCGGAAATTGTCGAAATGGCAGCGGAATCAGCTGCAAAAGGCAATAGCAGATCGATCGGATATTACGGCAACGTGGTCGATCTCCTGGAGTACCTGGATGAACAGAATCTCGCTGTCGACCTGCTCTCGGACCAGACCTCCTGTCACGTGGTCTATGACGGAGGGTACTGTCCCCAGGGGGTGACGTTTGAACAGAGGAGCAGGCTGCTGGCAACCGACCGCAGGAGGTTTGCGGTTCTTGTGAACCGAAGTCTCAGACGCCACTTCAATGCCATCACCAGCCTGACCGGCAGGGGCGCGTTCTTCTTTGATTACGGCAATGCGTTTTTAAAGGCGGTGTTTGATTCAGGGGTAACGGAAGTAGCAAGAAACAAGGTTGATGATCGGGACGGTTTTATCTATCCGTCCTATTTTGAAAATATTATGGGCCCGATATTCGATTACGGCTTCGGGCCGTTTCGCTGGGTGTGTCTCAGCTGTGATCCCAGGGACCTGAGCAGAACGGACGAGGCGGCAATGTCCTGCATCGATCCCCGGGCGGGATCAATCGACAGGGATAACTATAACTGGATCCGTGATGCAGAAAAGAACAGGCTGGTGGTCGGGAGTCCTGCTCGAATACTCTATGCCGATGCGTCCGGCAGGACCAGGATTGCGCTGCAATTCAACAAAATGGTCAGAAACGGCGAGGTCGGGCCGATAATGGTCGGCCGCGACCACCACGACCCGGGTGGAACCGACTCCCCCTTCAGGGAGACGGCAAACATCAGGGACGGCAGCAATGTCTGCGCCGACATGGCGGCCCACTGTTTTGCCGGAAACAGCGCCAGGGGGATGTCGCTGGTCGCGCTGCATAACGGCGGAGGCACCGGGATCGGCAAGGCCGTCAACGGCGGTTTCGGACTGGTGCTTGACGGCAGCCTCAGGGTTGATGAGGTAATCGTATCGGCAATGAACTGGGATGTGATGGGCGGAGTCGCCCGCCGCAACTGGGGCAGGAATCCCAACGCCATGGAAGTCTCCGCTCGATACAATTGCGAAAACACCAACGGCGACCAGATAACCATCCCGTACCTGGCCGACGACGCTTTGGTAGCCGCCTGCATAGACAAGATATACTCATCCTGAAGCGTGGTGCGCACAGATCGTTGCGGCAGGCAAGCTCTGGGGCATCGAAGAAGTCAACATCCCGGAAGAGAGGAAAAGCCCCTGCAGCGCCAGCTCCCGGTGGTTGTTACTCAATTTTCGTTGGAAAACCCTTCCGGGGAGAAGAGGAGTCGTGGTCCTCGTCATCTGTGCGCTCCGTTACGCAGAGCAGTATCCCTTCAGCGTGATATATCGCACCGCTGGGCTGAACCAGCAGGTTGCTGACGCCGATGGTAGAACCGAATTGTATGTCGTAATCGTCAAGGGGATACCTGAACCCCGTAAGCCTTACCCCTGTAACATCGTTTTTCAGGGGCAGCAGCGATACCCGCTGGCCCTGCCTGCCGCAGACCCTGTTGTCGCCGGGGTGCAGGATACTGATGGTCGAACAGTCAGCGACGATTGATATCTGCATTTTGCGGTACTTCTCGTTGGCCATGAGCAGGATGTTGGCAAGGCTCATATCCCACCTGCCGCCCAGGGCGCTGCTGACGATAACGCGCGTTGCGCCCTTGGCAAGGCAGTGGACAAGAGCAAGTTCCAGATCGGTTGCGTCCTTGTCGACCGGGTGTCTGTCCACGGTGACGCCGGAACGTGTAAACTCCCCCAGCAGTTCTTTGTCGGTCGAGTCGAGGTCGCCTATGACAATATCGGGGGTGATTCCCAGCAGGCGGCAGTGTCTTGTTCCGCCGTCGGCGGCAATGATATAGTCAACTTCGGCAAGCTGTTGCTTCACTACACTTGGTGAAACAGGCTCGCCGTTTGCGAAGATGAGAATGACCACTTGCTACTCCATTTTCCTGAGATGCTTGATAAGGTAGGCATCCATCACCAGATGGATGATATGGTGCATGACACAGACCACCAGGGCCAGTCCGTACTCGGGAAAGACCGATACCTGGATTATGACCGAGAGCGGCAGCGTCTTCTGGCCTCCCATGAGGATCACGCTTTCTCTTTTGTGTTTGGGGATCCGGAAAATCCGGGTAAGAAAAAGGGCTGCAAGTACCAGGGCCAGGTGAAAGGTGAAAACCGCACCGATTACCGAGGGGATGGAACCCAACTCGCTGACAATGGCCGGCCTGCCGCCGCACAGGGCCATCAGGACAATGGCGAGAATACCCAGCTGGTTGCAGGTGGAGGTGTAGGGAAGAAACGGCTGCAGGCTGGCGCTGAATATTCGCCTGAGGGTTATGCCCGCAATGAGCGGAATCAGGACCAGGGTACCGATCTTGATCATGATCGGCAGCTGGCTGATCTCGACGATGCGGCTGTCGCCGGTGAACTTGAGCAGTAGGGCGAGACAGACGGGAATGGTAACGACGGCCAGGGTGTTGGCAAGAATGGTTATCAGCAGCGAGTGGACCATGTTGCCGCCGGCAGCACCGCTCATGACCACCCCGCTGCTGAGGGTGGTCGGCATTGCCGATACGAGAAATATCCCTATCAGGATGCCGGGCTGCAGGGGAGCGGCGGAGAAGCAGAGGGCCAAGAGAGGCGCGATCATGAAAATCAGCGCAAGCGCAACCATGGTTCCCCGGAAGTCCGATACTCCGTCCCTGACCTGTCTGGTGTCGAGGGAAAGCCCTGAAAGAAGGAAGATGATGACGATAACAACGTCGGGACCCCGGTGCTGCTTGAGCCACAGTCCGGGCGTCACAACAATGCCGGCGCTGTCGGCGACAACAGTCAGTGCCACGGCGACAAGGCCGAGCATAAACCAGTTTTTTTGTAAGACGGTTACCATGTTGTACAATGCTTCAGAACCCTATAATCTTTTCCAGCCGTTCTATTTCCCGCTCTATCTTTTTGCGGTCCGCCTCGCAGAGCCCGGGGGCCTGGAGCTGTCTCTGCAGCCCCAGCAGGATCATCTCCTCCCGGTAGTCGTTGCAGGTGTACTTATTGTGTTGCGCGGGTCTTTTTTCTTTGTCCATCGTTTCTGGTGGCTATGTTGAGATGACTGTTATGAGTCTTGTTATCCCGCTGTAGAAAAACCAGCCGGAGAAGAGAATAAGGCACAGGGCGCAACCGCCTATTATCCGGCGGTAGACAGTGTCTGAGAGCAGTTTTTTCCCTTTGGCTATACCAAAAGAGACAAAGCCGTACCAGCCGAAATCGGCAAGAATATGGCCCAGGAAAAAAGCGCAGACACCGAGCATGCCAAAAGCCAGTGACTGCATGATATAACCGGTACCGATGGATGCCCACCAGATGAGCCAGTAGGGGTTCACCACACTGAGAACAATCCCCGTTACCACCAGGTTCTTCGAGCCCGGTGCCGGGTTTTTGCCAGTCAAGGTCAATCCGGGGAGTTCGCGCACCATTGTCGTTCCCATAAAGAGAAGAACCGCACCCCCTGCAAGAGCGATAACGATAAAGGTGGCATCGCCGGCCAGAAAAGGGGCCAATCCAGAAAGCAGGAAGAAGATAAGCGCAAGCTCAAGAAGGGCGTGACCGAAAATCATGACAGGGCCGGCCATTGCCCCTTTTCTGCTGCTCTCGCTGATGGTCACGGTAAGCAGGGGACCCGGCATCAATGCGCCGGACAGGGTGATGACAAAGGATGTCGCTAAAATTGTAAAGAAAGCCAGTTCCATAATAACCTGTCGGTTGCAATAAAAAAACGCTAATACCATAACTGGTCGATATCCATTAAACAAGCAAAGAGCAACTTTTTTCCCGGGGACGCAGCAATTATCGCCGCGGGGCCTGGCTGCTGTCGTCCTGCGACGCTAGCCACCGGCGGGGTCGTCGATACAGACAAGAGCAGAGGGCGCCAGGGTCAGGTTGATGGTCTCTCCCGGTTCCGGCGGCTGCGGATAGAGGGGTAGGGTGAAGGTGAACTCGTTGTCTTCTGAAAGAAGCGTCACCCGGTATCCGCCGCCGAGATAGGATTTCTCCGTAACAATACCGCAAAGCTGAAACGGGTCGATGCGGCTACCGGGCGTGACGCCGCGAAATACGGCTCCTTCGGGGCGAATCAGAAGGGTCGTTTCCGGGCGGAATGACGATTTCGCACGGTTTACCGGGAATCTTAATTTTCCCGAGAGGGATTGAAAGAAGGTGCCGCTGTTGTCGACGGTACCCCGGATCAGGTTGGAAAAACCTAGAAAGCGGGCGATTTCAATATTGGCGGGAGTGGTGTAAACGGTTTCCGGGCGGTCGAACTGTTCCAGCCGGCCATTGTGCAGCACCCCGATCTTATCAGCGATGCTGAATGCCTCATGCTGGTCATGGGTAACGAAGATCGCGGTAACGCCAAGTAATTTCAGAATCTTGCGGATTTCTGCCGTGAGCCTGTCGCGCAGGGTTCGGTCAAGCGAGCCCAGGGGTTCGTCAAGAAGCAGCAGCCTCGGCTGCGGGGCAAGACTTCTGGCGAGCGCCACCCGCTGCCGCTCGCCGCCGGAAAGCTCGTCCATGTTCCTGTGGCCGAATCCCTCAAGGCCCACCAGCTTGAGCATTTTTGTTACCTGCTTGTCTATTGCGGCGGACTCCATCTTTTTCATTTCAAGGCCGAACGCGATATTTTCCTCGACATTTTTATGCGGGAACAGCGCATATTCCTGGAACATCATGCCGAATTGCCGCTTATGGGCCGGGGTTGAACGGATATCGCGATTTTCAAACAGGACCGAACCGGTCTCGACGTTGTCAAGCCCTGCGAGAAGCCGCAGCAGGCTGGTTTTCCCGGACCCGGAAGGTCCGAGCAGACAGAGAATCTCTCCATACAATAGTGAAAAACTGACGGAATCGAGAATAGTGTCTTCCCGGTATTTTCGCGACAGATCGCTTACCTTGAGAATGGTCTTGGCTGGGGTGGACATGAATCTATTTTACATAACGGGTGTCGGCCAGGCGGGCTTCAAGTTTTTCCGCAAGCCAGAAAGAGATACAGGTGACAACCATCAGGATTGTCGACATTGCCATGGCCTGTCCGTAATTCAGGCTGCCTGGATGACTGAGAAAACGAAAAATTGCTACGGGCATTGTCGGGGTATGGGGACGTGCGACAAAAGCTGAAGCGCCGAATTCCCCCATGCTGATTGCAAACGCGAAAATGGCGGCGACCAGGATGGCCTTGCGCAGCAGGGGAATGTCTATCAGCCGCCATACCCGGAACGGGGAGGCACCGAGAAGGGTGGCCGCCTCGCGCAGATCAGCAGGAATCTGCCTCAGTGAAGGCAGCAGGCACCGCACCACGAAGGGAAAAGCGACCAGGGCGTGAGCCAGGGGGACCAGCAGCAAAGAATCCCGGAGGTTGACCGGAGGCTTGTTGAGGGCGACAATATAACCAAACCCCAGAGTTACCGCTGAGGTTGCGAGCGGGAGCATGATAACGGCATCCCAGAAGGCGATGTTCTTTCCCGAGTTGTCGCTGAGAAAAGTAGCCGCAAGAAGTCCCAGCGACAGGGCGATGGACATGGCGCCGAAACCGAAAAGAATCGAGTTTTTCACCGAAGCGATTGGTTCGACCATGAGCAGCGAAGTGTCGTCCCGGGTAAAGAGCGTGGTGTAGTAGAGCAGGGTGAACCCGTCCTCGCCGCTGAATGACCTGATTATAAGAGCGATCAGCGGCGTGGCTAGCAGCAGGATCATGAACGAGAGGTTGAAAAAGGCGAAGCTACGTTTTGCCGCGCTCTCAGGATCCGACTGGGTGTTGCTCACATCGCCTGCGAAAAATGAGACCTTGGTCCGTTTGGCAAGCCGGGCATGAAGCCACATGAGCAAAAAATTAAAAACAAGCTGGATTATGGCGAGGGTGGCAGCCATCGGCAGATTGAAAAGCTGCACCGTCTGTCTGTAGATCTCGACTTCGAGGGTGGAAAAGCGTGGTCCGCCGAGAATCAGTATTACCCCAAAGCTGGTGAAGCAGAAGGTAAAGACCAGCAGGGCCGCCGACCCTATTGCCGGCATCAGTAACGGCAGGGTTACGGTGCGGAAAGCGGCCATGGGCGAGGCGCCAAGCATGCGTGCGGCGGCGACGACCTTGTGGTCGATTGTGGACCAGAAACTGCTTACCATCCGTACCACCAGGGTGTAGTTGTAAAAAATATGGGCCAGAAGAAAAAAAACGATTGTCTGGTCGATATCAATGACCGGTTCAGACAGGCCAAACATTGACATCGACCAGTGGTTAACCAGCCCGTTTTGGCCAAGCAGAGCCCTGAAAGCGGCCGCGGTTACCACGGTGGGCATAACAAAGGGAACCGTCATGAGCGCCTGGAATACGGCTTTGCCCCTGAAACTGTACTTGGCGAATACATATGCGCCGGGCAGCGCAAAAACCAGGGTCAGGATTGTGGAAAGGGCTGCCTGCCATATGGAGAACCAGAGGATCTTGCCATAGGTTCCACTGCCGAATAGTTTTTGCAGGACGGTTGTCTGCAGCCCGCCGTCCTGGGACAGGCTGAGGCCGATAATCCTGCTCAGGGGGAAAAAATAGAAGACTGCAAGAAACAGCAGCGGCAGCGAAAACAGCAGCCATCTTATAACAGGTCTACGCAGCACCACGGCAGACTGCTCCAGTTCGATAAAGGTTGCTGACGGCTTCCGGCAACCGGCTGATTCCAAATGAACCGGGGTGGTGTAGTAACGATTGGGCCATCAGCGCAGCACCGCCTCGGTCCATGCCTCGATCCATTTTTCACGGTTCATCTCTATGGCATCGGGGCTTACGGTTGCCGGATCTTCGGCCACTTTTGCATGTTTGACAAAAACCTCCGGGAGGGTCGCTTCGCTGTTGCTTGGAAAAACAAACATCTTCAGCGGGATGTCTTCCTGGAAACTGCGACTGAGCATGAAGTCGATGAATTTTTCAGCCAGCGGACCGTTCTGGGTGTTTTTGAGAATACCGGCGAACTCGATCTGGCGAAATGCCGATCCCGCGGTCACAACTGCTGCAGTCGGTGCTTCCGCAAGCTCCTTTTCGGCGTAATAGACTGCGGCGGGTGGGCTTGAGGCGTAACTCACGACGATCGGCCGGTCGCCCTTGGATGCCGCCGTAAAGTGTCCGAAATATGCGTCTTCCCAGCCTCCCGTCACCAAGACGTCGTTGTTTCGTAATTTTTTCCAGTACGCGATAAAATCGTCTTCACCATATTTGCCGACGGTTGCCAGCAGAAAGGCCATGCCCGGTGACGAGGTCGCCGGGTTCTGCACAACGGTAAGCCCTCTATAAGCGGGCAGAACAAGATCGTCCAGTGATGAGGGGGGGAGCAAATCATGCTGCCTGAACCACTGTTTGTCGTAGTTGAGACAGACGTCGCCGTAATCGACCGGCAGCAACCGGTGTTGCTTATCAAGCTGCAGTTCGGCAGGGATCTTGGCCAGCAGGGGAGAATTGTAGGGTCTGAAGATATCGCCTTTTATGGCTCGTGAAAAAAAAGTATTGTCAACCCCGAAAAACAGATCGGCCATCGGGTTTTCCCGGGAGAGGATAGCCTGGATAAGCGCTGCTCCCGCATCTCCTGCCTTGAGGATGCGCACCTTTACCCCGTGCTCTTTTTCAAAGCCTGCAAGCACCTCTTTTGAGACGTTGAAACTGTCGTGGGTCATAAGGGTCAACGATTTTTCTGCCGCCGCAGGCTGCACACAAAGCGCAAAAAGTATGACCAGGACAGGGACTGATCGAAATAATGCTGTCATAATTTTCCTCCATTGATTAATCGGTGACGATCCCGGCAACAACCTTGATAACCAATAAAAAAAAGCCGCCTTTGGAAGAGACGGCTACGTTGCGTTTCCCTCCGCCGGCATTACCCGGATCAGGTTCTGCGGTCGGGTTTGCAACCCCTCTCAGCCCGCCACTATCGAGCTCCCGCAGGGGCGATTATACCATATGGTATAGTCGGAACCAATGTAAGAATGACGGAGGTTGCAAAAGGATGGGGAGAGTTGGTTGAAAAAAAGATGCCTTGATATCTGGCAAGGCTCAGCGGGAGAGCCGAGGTTTTCCCCGGGATACGCGGGCAGCACCGCAGGCAGATTGCGGGGGGAGAACTTATCTTTGCAGCAGCACGATGGTCTCGATATGGTGAGTTTGCGGAAACATGTCGATAGGCTGTACCGTCGTTACGGAAAAACCTTTGGCGCAGAGGTTTTCGAGGTCCCGGCACAGGGTGGCCGGGTCGCAGGATACATAGATCAGTTTATCCCTGGTCAGGCGACCAAGTTCTGCGCTCAGGTCGGGAGCACCCTGCCTGGGGGGGTCGATGATGACGCAATCGAACCGGGCACCATCCTCGATCAGGCTGCGGCAACCCTGGTGAACAGGGCTTTTGATGAATGTGCAGTTGGTAATATCGGCTACTTCTGCGTTTTTTCCTGCGCTGCGTATGGCGCTGCCCTGACCCTCGATTCCGGTAATATGTTGTGCAGTCTGTCCCAGGGCGATAGCGAAATTGCCCATTCCGCAGTAGAGGTCGAGCACCGTGTCCCGACCGCTGAGATCTGCAAGGTTGATGACCTCTTTTATCATCTGCCGGTTTTGATTGAGGTTGACCTGGCAGAATCCGCCCACCTCCCAATTGAGCTGCAGCTCTTTTCCTGACTCGAAAAAATCCGGATAGATGACACTGAGATGGTTGTGAGCCAAAGTGGTTGCATCGCCAAAAGGGCCCTGGATGGGAAAATCCGCTCCGGTGAAAAAGATTCGTTCCACACAGTCAACAGCTTTGCAGAGGGTGACCGCCCGGTTTTTGTCAGCCGGTCGAATTCTGCGTTTGAATTTGAAGATGCAGACCGTTGACCCTGTCGCCGGGTTAAGCAGCAGTTCGACTTCCGTAGACAACCCAACAAGGTCCCGCCCCTGCTGGTTCTGCTGTATCCGGTACACTGTTTCCACGATTGCATCCGGGGCCAGTAGACATGAATCCACTGCAATGATCTCGTGGGACCTGTAACGATTAAAGCCGAGCTGGCCGTTTTCATTGACCTGCAGACGGATACGCTGCCGATAGTGAAACTGCTCGGGCGAGCCCGACACCGGGCAGATCTTGTCCTGGATATCTGGTGGCAGAAATTCGCTGCGGCGTTGAAACAGATCGGCCAGGATATCTTTTTTGACGGTCAGCTGGGTGGCGTAATCGGTGTGCTGCAGATCGCAGCCGCCGCACCGTCCGTAGTATGGGCAGGGTGGATCAATCCTGTCGGGGTGCGGTTTGACAACTTCGACCGGGGTGCCGATGAGATAGTTCTTTTTTCCCCTGCGGACGGATACCGTAACGGTTTCTCCGGGAAGCACCTGGTTGACCAGCACTATCTGTCCCGAAGGAAGATGGGCGAGGCCGTACCCGCCGTGGACGATTTTTTCTATTGATACTGTCTGGGTTGCCATCTTCCGCTTACAGGTGGATTTAATAGTTTGTAATGAGTATTATAACTGTGATCTGATCCAGCGGACACGATGTGCGGTCCATGCACATGAACATGGCAGGTAATCGGCCCGGTGACGCCACTATATACGATCTCGAGAAGATATCACAGCGTTCCCGGTTGTAAAAGGAATAATCCGTCACCCGAACCACCAGGGAAACTATTGCAGTTAATCATCGCACCCTTGTTGAAGTTTCGAAATCTATTGCTGGTCGGTCTGGTCTTTCAGTTGCTGACCAGGCCTGCCTGTGCCGCCGTGGAGGTCAGGGTGGTGGTGAAAGGCGTCGAGGGCGCCCTCTACGATAATGTGCTCTCCCGTCTGTCCATTAATCTGCAGAAGGAAAACGCCCGGCTGCAGGTTGCGGGTATGTACAAGCTCCATGGCAAGGCCACAGCCGACATTGAAGATGCCCTTGCCCCTTACGGATATTACCATCCAGCGGTTACCTCCAGCTTAAGACCGGGCGATGACGGCTGGGTCGCCGAATATGTTATAGACAAGGGTGAACCGCTGATAATAAAGGAGGTAGATCTGTGTCTTTCAGGCAGTGGGAAGAGGAGCAGGACTCTTGAGCTGGCCCTGCAGAGTTTCGCCCTGAGAAAAGGGGAAATCCTTGATCAGACCGTCTACGAAAAGGAAAAAAAGAGGCTTGTCAATGCTGCCATCGCCCTGGGGTTTCTTGATTCCGGTTTTTTGCGAAAAAAAATAACAATCAACCGCGCAGACAACAGCGGCGAGATAGATCTCTGCCTTGAAACGGGAAGACAGTATGTGTTCGGCGAAACCTCAGGCGGAGAAAATGTGATACGCAAGAGTTTGATGGACCGTTTTCTGCCGTACAAAAAGGGGGAGCCGTTTAGCGAGGTGAAGCTTTACGAGCTGCAGTCCACACTCTACCGTACCGATTATTTCCGGGAGGTTCGGGTATGGGCCGACAAGGACTCGGCCTCGGCCGACAGGGTTCCGGTGGTGATCGATGCGGTCGCGCCGGATAATCTCAACAAATACAGTTTCGGGGTGGGATTCGCCACCGACACCGGAGTCAGGGCAAAGGTCGACTGGCGAAACCGCCTGTTCAACGACCGGGGCCATAAGATACAGGCAGGGCTGCTCATGGCCGAATTTGAAAAAAGTCTGTCACTGACCACCCAGATCCCAAGAAAAGACCCCCGGTACGATATGCTGGTACACAGCCTCGGCTATCAAGACAAAACCTGGGAAAACACGACGACCAGACTGATAACCGCATCGGTCGCCCAGGAACATTCCGGGCCACGGTTCAAGTTCGGTATCGGACTGGAGGTGCGTGACGAGGTGTACGATGTCGGAAGCACGCGGGGCGACGCAACCATGCTGATCCCGTCGCTCAACGGCGGGGTGGTGTTCGCCGACAACATTCTCAACACCACCAACGGACTACAGTTTTCGGTCGGGGTGCTGGGGGCTCTTGAAAATGTCCTGTCCAATGTCAGCTTTTTACAGGGAACCGTCAACGGAAAGGCTATCTTCACCCCGGTAAAGGGGGTGAGGCTTATCGGCAGGGCCTCGTTCGGGGCAACCCTGGTTGACTCCAGCAATGACCTGCCGCCGTCACTGCGATTCTACACCGGTGGAGATACCACCATCAGGGGATACCAGTATCGATCCATCGGGACCAAGGACAGTTCCGGAGAGGTGATCGGCGGCAAGTATCTCAGCGTGCAGTCCATTGAGGTTGAGAAAATCCTGGGTCAGTACTGGAGTGTCGCGACGTTCTGGGACGGGGGGCTCGCCTCGGACGACCTGCAGCTCGATTACTCCCAGGGGGTGGGCGCCGGGCTCAGGTTTCGTCTGCCTTTTGGCCAGGTGAGGCTGGATGTGGCATCGGCAGTAACGGAAGACGGCCAACCGTTCATGGTGCATCTTAACGTTGGGGGTGATTTCTGATGAAGAAACGGTACCTGTTGTCTGGCGCCCTGGTTGTCTTGTCAGCCGTTCTTTTCTTTTTGCTCGCAACAACTGCAGGCTTGCAGCTGCTGTGGAAGGGGGCGTTTCTTGCGACCGGCGGTCGGATTGTAGTCGGTGAGATCAGCGGTACTCTTTTGAAAAACGTGGTTGCCAAAGACCTGAGGTTTGGGGCAGGCAACAGCCTGGTTGAGATTGACAGGGTCGAACTTACCTGGCAGGGGGCGAAGATCCTGCAAAAAGAAATAGTCATCAACCGTCTTGGCGTCGACAGGGTGAGGGTAACGTTGCAGCAGCCACCGGCGGCTGATTCACTGGTCTCCGGGACTTCCGTTGCTGAAAAGTCAGCTGACAGTGTTGATTTACGGTCTCTGTACTCTATGATGCCGGATATACTGGTCGATAATCTGCAACTTGACGACTTCAGGCTGGTTGGCAATGACAACAGCGAGCTGTTGGTTGTCGACTCACTGGATTTCAAGGGGTCGCTGACGAACAATCGCGTGGGTATCAACCGACTGCGGATAGCGGGACCGGATCTTGGATTTACCGCCGAAGGAAATATGGCGCTGGACGGCGACCGTAGTCTTGACTTGACGGGGCAATGGCGTCTGGCCGGGTTCGGGTTCCATCCGATGACCGGCAGGTATTCTTTCAGCGGCCCGCTGCTTGGGCTCGCCGTTGAGGTTGCGATGGAGACTCCAGGGGATATAAAGGTTGCCGGTGTCGTAAAAAATCTCACCGGCGATCCTCAGTGGGTGGCGACGCTTGATGCCCTCGGGGTCGATCTTTCGCTCTGGATCAAACACTGTCCACCTATTTTCCTCAGGCAGGTGCACGGCGATCTCTACGGCGATTTCGCCAGTTACCTGGGACTCGTCGAGGCCGACGGCGATTGGGCGATGTATCGGGACATGCACCTGACAACGGAGCTTGACGGCGACGGGTGGGGAATTTTATTCAAGCGCCTGCGCATCAATCACGGCGGGGGGAGCGCGGTGGGTGACAACTCTTCAATTTCCTGGGAAAAGTTGTTTTCATGGCGTGCCGGTATAGTCGTTGATAACTTTAATCCGCAGGTTTTTGCCAACGCATTGTTCGGTTCCGTCGGCGGCCGTTTCAACTCCATCGGCGATGTGACCGAGGACGGGCTTGACGCTTCGTTTGACATAGAAAAACTATCCGGCAGTCTCAATGGGCTGGAGGCGTCTCTTGAGGGTCGGCTCAATTTGACCGAAAAAGGACTGTTCAGCGATGGGCTGGTGGTGCAAAGTGGCGATAATAACGGGGTCGCCCGACTGGAACATGGCGAATTCATCTGGGATCGCAAGCCTTCGTGGAAATCCGCTGTCCGGTTCGACGGGTTTAACCCCGCGGTGTTTCATCCGGAGTTTGGTGGCAGGGTGGACGGCCGCGTTATGGCCCAAGGATACTGGAACGACCGGGGGCTGTTCGGCGATCTGCAGGTCTTTGATGTCAAGGGTGTTTTGCGGGGCCAGAAGCTGAACGGCGAAGGGGCGGTGAATATATCGGAAAACAGCGTAGCCACCTCGGGACTGACGGTCGGACTCGGTCCCTCTTCGCTTCGCCTGAGCGGTGGAGTCGGGGATGAAAAGACCTTGACTTTTGAGTTGTTGTCCACCGATCTGTCCACCTTGGTCCCGGACATGCGGGGAAAGCTTTCGGCCAAGGGAGCGGTTGCAGGGGTAAAAGATGATACCCGGCTGCACCTTCTTCTTGATGCAGAGCGATTCGGGTATAAAGATCTGCAACTGGGCACGCTGCAGGGTGAGATTGACGCAGCCCCTTCGAAAACAGGTGTAATAAAAGGTGGGATCAGTTACCAAAAACTTGCGTTTTCCGGGCTGAAACCTTTTGACGGCACGGTCGAATTTGGTGGTACCAGGAATGATCATAGCGGAACCATCGCGGTTACGGGGAATGGCTTCAGCGCAAAGGGGCGGTTTGCCGGGAGTTATGGGCAGGAGGGATGGCAGGGACGGTTGTCTTCCATGCAGGCGTATAGTCCGGTGAGCGGTGCAGTGAGCCAGAACGACCAGGCTGTTCTTGCCGTGGATCGCAACCGGTTGAGCCTTGAGGGGCTGTGCGCCGGGGCAAGGGGTGCGACAAAGGACGGCCACGGCAGGGGGCCGGCCACCGAAGTCTCCGGATGTATTAGCGGAAAGCTGGATTATCAGGACGAGTTGTCCTGGGATCTGAACGCTCATCTGGACCAGAGTTCTCTTGCCTGGTTTGCATCTTTTTTCAAAAGATCAATGCTTGGCGGCGGTACAGTCGGCGGGGATCTCTTCTTTGCAGGAGATGGTCAGGCAATCAAAAAGGGGCAGGCAGACCTGCAGGCGCAGAATGTGCAACTGATCCTCGACGACGTTGGTCATGGGGCCATGGATGGTCTGTTTCTTCCCAGTGCCGGTTTCAGCATGACCCTGAAGAATAAATCGTTTTTTGGGTCCGGTAGCGTGCAAGAGCAGGATGGAGGGGGGCTGGAATTCGATCTCCGGGTAGATAATGCGGGAGATTTTACCTTTGATCCTGAGCAGCTGCCGATTGCCGGGAAAGTCACTTTTTCCGACTTTGAAGCGGGGATGTTCGGTAATCTCAGTCTGTATGCTATCCAGCCGAGCGGTTCGATAAACAGCGTGCTTACCATAGACGGTACTCTGAAAGTGCCCCGGCTGACTGGCAAGGTCGATCTGCTGGACGGCGGACTCTATCTGCCCTACCAGGGGATCACCCTCAAGGATGTATCGCTTGAACTGGCTGCAACTCCCACCGGTGCAAGGATTGGCGGAACCGCTTCGTCGGGTGGGGGCCTTATGGATGCTGACGGAAAAATCGAATATCAGAAATCCGGGCCGACCGGTACCATCAATCTCAAGAGCAACGATTTTTTGCTGGTGGACCTGCCCGAATACTCCCTGACTGTTGACTCCGATGTAGTTTTCACCTTCAACCGTGAGCGTGGCACGATAGCCGGCGTCGTCACCGCAACAGAAGGGCTGGTGGCACCTGAAGAACTTCAGGATTCGGTGTCTGTTTCAGAAGATGTCGTGATCGTTGATGCAGTTGATGATGCGCAATCCTCAAGCGGTTGGCCGTTGTTCCTTGACCTGCATGTCTTTCTCGGCGACCGGATCATGATTGACGGGTATGGATTGCGCGGCAGACTCACCGGCGACCTGCTGGTGGAGACGACGCCTTCCAATTTTATTGTTGGCAGGGGGGAACTTGACCTTGTCGAGGGGGGCTATTCCATTTATGGGCGTGCTTTTGATATTGAGCGGGGCCGGTTTGTTTTCAGCGGCGGACCTATTGATAACCCCGGTATAGACGTGCGGGCGCAAAAAAAAGTAGGTTCGGAGACCGCGCTCAGTGAAGGATACACCGTGGGAGTGGATATCAGCGGATTGGTGCATAACCTGCAGTTCCGGCTGTTCTCCGATCCCTATATGGAGGATACCGAAATCTTGTCCTATCTGATCATGGGGCATTCCCTTGCCGGGTCAACCCAGAAAGACGGCAGTCTGCTCAAGGCGGCGGCCTCAAGCCTCGGCCTGGGGGAGGGCAGCAAACTGGTTGAGGATCTGGGAAAAATATTTATCGATGACGTGCACTTTGAAGGGAATGCCAGGGAAGAGAACATCTCCGTCGTTCTTGGCAAACGGATAACCGAAGACCTTTATGTCGGCTACGACTACAATATGTTCAGTGAACTTGGACAGTTCCGCGTGCGTTATGATCTTGTCAAGGGGTTCCGGGTCGAGACGAGCAGTTCTATCGAGTCGACGGGGGCAGACCTGCTCTATTCTTTTGAGCGATAGTCCCCCGATGTACATCGGGGCGATGATTCGGGGCGGCTGGTCAGGGTGATATCTGCTCGAACCTGTTCAAAGACAGGTTCTTGACCACCCTGTCTGCCGGGAACACCTTTGCGTTCATTACGATGTAGACGCCGAAAGGCAGGGCCTGTACCGCTCCGACAGCACATCCTATGTTGAAAACTGCATCACTGGTCTTGAATAACGCCGGTTCAAGCGCACCGGTAAAGACTATGGTTTTATCTTTCAGGCTAAGCAGGCTGCGGGCGGTTTTCACCATGGTGTCGGTGCCGTGGGTGACAAGTATGCGGGGGCAGGGCTCTGTTGCGATATGGTCATGGAGAAGTTTCCTGTCCTCCCTGGTCATGTCGAGGCTGTCTTTACGCATCAGGGAGGTTACGGTAAAGGTGATCGACAGGTTCAGTTCACCAAGAACTTTTTCAACGTTGGGCGGACCCACCTCATAACGGCTCTTGGCGTCGAAATAGACTTTATCGATAGTACCTCCGGTTGCTACGATTGCTAGATCCTTCATGGCACCTTCCTGACGGGATAAAGAATTAACTTGTATTTTTTGTTAGAAATACACATCTGTTACCGGATTGTCTGCGGAAAAAGAAGCTGTGCGGTTTATCCGTGTATCTTGTCCGGGGATCTGATAATTGTTGTTTTAAGTACATACAGAGGTGTTGCAGTACAGAAGTGTCGCACTACGCAACGGATCAAGTATACCAGCGGAATAACAATATGGCAAAAAAGAAGGGAAAAACCATACTGGTGGTCGATGACGAACAGGTGCATCGCTATATGCTCTGCAAGATGATAACCCAGTGGGGGTGGCGCTGCGTCGAAGCCGATGACGGTACAACGGCAGTCAGGGCGGTTGAAGAAAACAGTTACGACGCGGTGCTGATGGATGTGCGGATGGCGAGAATGGACGGGCTTGAAGCGTTTACCAGGATCCAGAAGATTCAGCCGGATCTGCCGGTTATCATCATGACGGCATACTCGTCCGTCGACGATGCGGTGGAAGCTATCCAGCAGGGAGCCCACGACTATCTGACGAAACCGTTGGATTTCGACCGTCTCCGCCTGGCCCTTATGCGCGCGGTCGATCACCGGCAGGTGGAGAAGAGGAAAAGGAGTCCGTCCGGATCAGGCAAGGAGTTGACCACCTCGATAATAGGATCGTCGACGCCGATGAAAGAACTGCTCGAAATGGTCGAGTACGTGGCGCCCACCGAAGCAACGGTACTTATTTACGGAGAATCCGGTACGGGAAAGGAATTGGTGGCGGAAGCGCTGCACGTCAACAGTGACCGTGGCCTGCAACCGTTTGTCAAGGTCAACTGCGCTGCCCTGGCCGAGAGTTTGCTTGAATCGGAACTCTTTGGCCATGAAAAGGGTGCGTTTACCGGGGCAGACAGGAGAAGAGAAGGGAAATTTGTACAGGCGGACGGCGGCACGCTGTTCCTCGATGAAATCGGTGAGACCTCCCAGGCGATGCAGGTCAAGCTGCTCCGCGTCCTGCAGGAACAGGAACTGCAAAGGGTCGGCGGAGAGGAAACCGTTCATATCGATGTACGGGTTATTGCCGCGACCAACCGAAACCTTGAGGAGATGGTAGGTAACAACGAATTTCGTGAAGACCTCTTCTACCGGCTCAATGTGGTGATGCTAACGGTTCCGCCGCTTCGGGACAGAGGCGGGGATATAAGGCTTCTGGCGCAATATTTTGCTGAAAAATTTGCCGAAAAAAATCGTCGGAACTTTGACAAGATAACAGATGAGTGTCTCGACTGTCTGACCCGTTACAGTTGGCCGGGAAACGTTCGTGAACTGGAAAACGCCATTGAAAGAGGCATAATACTCATGCGGGGAACTGAGTTGACGGAAAAAACGTTGCCGCTGTCGATTCAGAACAACGGCTTCAACAGCGACCGCAGCCCTGCAGAGGAAGAGCCGCAATCACTGTTTGAAGCGGAAAAGCAGCTTATCCTGAAGACCCTTGAGGAAACCGCCGGCAACAAGAGTGAAGCGGCAAGACGGCTGGGTATTACCAGAAAAACCCTGCAGAACAAGTTGAACCGTTATCGCCGCTAGAGCAACCGGTTTGTGTTGTTTGTCAATTTTCTCTGTTCAGCCCTGACTTCGCTGCCATCTTTGGAACCAGTCCTTTTTTGTAGCCATGCCTTTTTTACAAAGCCGGTCATGGTTTTTTGTCAAATGGTCAGGCTGGATTTATCGGAACTTTTCCTTGTCGTCAATATTGTCCCGGCATTACTTGACAATAAAAAATCCGCTACTTATTGTTGGCACAAGTTTGAACCAAGGCGTTGGACCAGGCCCGAGACGCAGGGTCTTGTTCATATTGAACTGGCATCGATTTTTGCAAGAAACAGGAGGAGTAGGTGAGTGAGGTCAAGGTAAACGAAGAGGCGCAGGAAAAAACCGCAGCGGAGCTGGAAGCGGAGGAGGCGGCAATGGCTGCCGAGCAGAGATCAGCCGGTGAGGACGTGCAGGAAGAGCAACCCGGTGGTTCTGAGGCTGAAACCGAGGAAGGCGGGGAAAATCAGGTTGTCGACGCCGAGGCTGAGCTGGCCAGGGTCAATGAGGAAATCGCCGAGTTGCGCGACAGGATGTTGCGTGGTGCCGCGGAAAATGAAAATTTTAAGAAACGTATCGAGCGGGAGCGCCAGGCAAGCCTGAAATATGCCGGTGAGACAATCTTCAGGGAGATCCTGCCGGTGGTCGATAATCTCGAGCGTGCGGTAGGGCAAGGCATTACCGAAGGGGTGGATGCCGAAAAAAATCTCAAGGCGCTGCTTGAGGGCGTCGAACTCACGCTTAAAAGTTTGGTCGGCATCCTGGAAAAATTCGAGGTCAAACCGATAGAAAGTGTCGGTCAGCCTTTTGATCCCCAACACCAGGAAGCCTTGACAATGGAAGCGACGGATAAAGTTCCCGCCAACCATGTCGTTACTGAGTTTGAAAAAGGATATTATTATAAGGATAGATTGCTGCGTGCTGCAAAGGTCATTGTCTCTTCAGGGGAAAGTAAATAACTACGCAGGGGAAAGGCCGATTCTTCTAAAAAGCCTCTGATTCCTTGACAAATAGTGGAAGATGACAACTGTAGAGTGGGTTGCAACAAACACAGCAATAATTACATTATGAAGAACGCCGGACGGAGAGATGATCCGCTGCTGAGATTGATCTAAGGAGAAAAAAAAGATGGGTAAAATTATCGGAATAGATCTGGGTACCACCAACTCTTGTGTGGCAATTATGGAAGGGGGAGAACCCAAGGTAATTGCCAACGTTGAAGGAAATAGGACAACACCGTCAATTGTCGCCTTTAACGATAATGGAGATCGGTTGGTGGGACAAGTTGCCAAACGTCAGGCTGTTACCAACCCGACGCGCACACTTTACGCAATCAAACGCCTCATCGGCAGGAAATTCGTTGACGCGGAAGTGCGACGATCGATTGAAATCAGTCCATTTAAAATCGTCGAGGGAACCCATGGCAGCGTCTCGGTAGATGTTGACGGAAAAGTGTACCGGCCCGCGGAAATATCGGCGATGATTCTCGCCAAAATGAAGCAGACTGCTGAGGAGTATCTGGGAGAGGAGGTTACCGACGCGGTTGTTACCGTGCCGGCATATTTTAACGACTCCCAGCGCCAGGCAACCAAGGATGCAGGGAAGATAGCCGGGCTCAATGTCCAGCGGATCATCAACGAACCGACCGCAGCCTCCCTGGCCTATGGGCTTGACAAGAAAGGGGAAGAAAAAATAGCGGTATTCGACCTTGGCGGCGGCACCTTTGATGTATCGATTCTTGAGATCGGCGACGGTGTATTCGAGGTTAAATCCACCAACGGTGATACGTTCCTCGGTGGAGAGGATTTCGATATGCGGATTGTCAACTGGCTCGCCGATGAGTTCAAGCGTGAGCAGGGAATCGATCTCAGAAGCGACAAGATGGCCCTGCAGCGCCTCAAGGAAGAGGCGGAAAAAGCGAAGATGGAGCTCTCCACCACCAAGGAGACCGATATCAACCTGCCATTTATCACTGCCGACGCCTCCGGGCCCAAGCACCTCAATATCAAACTGAGCCGGGCAAAGCTTGAAACCCTGGTCGAGGATCTCATTGATCGTACGGTCAACCCCTGTATGACCGCATTAAAAGACGCAGGACTGTCACCCTCGGATATCAACGAGGTAATCCTCGTGGGCGGGATGACCCGTATGCCCAAGGTGCAGGCCAAGGTGGCTGAGATTTTCGGCAAGGATCCCCATAAAGGCGTGAATCCCGATGAAGTCGTGGCCATCGGTGCGGCGATTCAGGGCGGTGTACTCCAGGGTGATGTCAAGGATGTACTTCTTCTCGATGTTACCCCCCTGTCGCTGGGTATTGAAACTCTGGGCGGGGTAACCACCAAACTGATCGAGAAGAACACCACCGTTCCGACCAAGAAAAGCCAGATCTTTTCAACTGCGGCCGACAACCAGCCGGCAGTGTCGATTCACGTGCTGCAGGGTGAGCGGGAAATGGCCCAGGACAACAAGGCCATCGGCCGTTTTGAGTTGACCGATATTCCACCGGCACCCAGAGGGGTTCCCCAGATCGAGGTTACCTTTGACCTCGACGCCAACGGGATACTCTCGGTATCGGCCAAGGATCTTGGTACCGGCAAGGAACAGTCGATTCGTATAACCGCATCTTCCGGGCTGACCCAGGAGGAAATCGACCGCATGACCAAGGATGCTGAACTGCATGCGGAAGAGGACAAGAAGCGCAAGGAGCTGATTGAAACCAGGAACTCAGCCGATGCCCTGGTGCACGCCACCGAGAAAAGCCTGAAGGATCTCGGAGACAAGGTCGACGCCGAGACCAAGGCCAACGTTGAGCGTGAAATGGAAAATGTTAAAAAGGTCAAGGATGGCGACGACACCGAAGCGATCAAAGCCGCAATCGAGAGTTTGACCCAGGTCTCCCACAAGCTGGCAGAGATGATGTATCAGCAGGCTTCCAAGGAGAACCCGGACAGCGGCCCAGCAGGAGCTGGCGGGGGCAAGACCAAGAAAGACGATGACGACGACGTCGTTGACGCTGACTTTGAAGAAGTAAAATAACGGCTCTTCGTACAAGCGGCCGGCAATTGCCGGTGTAGCCGCCTGCAGCCGAAAAAATGGGAGCGGGGAAAAATATTTCCCTACTCCCATTTTTTTATATTTTGCGGTATGGTAGCGCCTTGTTGTGCGATATAGCGTTGTTATCTGTTCATCATTTACTTACCAGACAGTCATGAAAATATTATCAGGCATTCAACCTTCCGGTCAGCTTCATATAGGAAATTACTTCGGCATGATGCAGACCATGATCTCCAATATGGAGAGTTCCGAACTCTATGTGTTTATCGTCGATCTGCACGCCTTGACATCGGTGCATGACAGGGAAAAACTGGCCACGGGCACCCTTGAGGCGGCGGCGGATTTCCTCGCGCTGGGGCTTGATCCGGATAAATGTATCTTCTGGGTACAGTCGGATGTGCCGGAAGTGTGTGAGCTGATGTGGGCGTTGTCGACGATTTCGCCGATGGGACTGCTGGAGAGGTGCCATTCCTATAAAGATAAAGTCGCCAAGGGGATCGCCCCCAGTCACGGGCTGTTCTCATATCCGGTGCTCATGGCGGCTGATATTCTCTTGTATCAGGCGGACCGGGTTCCGGTGGGCAAGGATCAGAAGCAGCACCTGGAGGTGGCGCGCGATCTGGCGATAAAATTCAACAACCAGTATGGAGAGACCTTTGTCGTGCCGGAACCGGCTATCAGTGAGACTACCGCTATAGTTCCCGGTATCGATGGGCAGAAGATGTCCAAATCCTACGGAAACACCATTCCCATTTTCCTCGAAGGCAAACAGCTCAAGAAACGGGTCATGGCCATTGAGACCGACGCCACCCCGGTGGAAATGCCCAAGGATCCGGATAACTGTAATCTCTATAAGCTGATGCAGCTTTTTGCCGATAAAGAGCGGATGGAACAGATTCATTCCCTCTATGTGAACGGCGGCGCCGCTTACGGATACCTGAAGCTTGAACTGCTTGACCTGCTCAATGAAAAATTCGGCAAGGCCAGAGAGAAAAAGAAAGAATATCTGTCGGATCCGCAAATGCTCCGTGCCATTCTCGCCAAAGGGGCCGATAAGGCAAGGGAGAAAGCGACCGTAACCCTTGATCTTGTTCGCGACAGGATCGGGCTCAGCTATTGAAGGAGGGAAAATGCCCTACGGAATAGATCGCCAGGAGGGGCTTGAACTGCTCAAGGCTCACGTTGCCAGCCGCAATCTCGTCAACCATTGCCTTGCGGCGGAAGCGGTGCTCCGGGCTACAGCCCAAAAGCTGGGCGAGGATGTGGAAAAATGGGGATTGGCGGGACTTCTGCACGACCTCGACGTCGAAACCCAGACGGATCTTGACACCCACACCAGGGAAACGGTAGAGATCCTGGAAAAGATTGGGGTGAACAGCGAAATAGTCGAGGCTGTACGGCTCCATAACACCCAGGCGTGGCCCGGCGAAAAGCGGACCAGCCCTTTCCATCACGCGGTGGCCGCGGGCGAGACAATCACCGGGCTGATTATTGCCGCCGCCCTGGTTAATCCTGCCAGAAAACTGAGTGCGGTGAAGCCCAAGTCGGTAAAAAAAAGATATAAGGAAAAGGCGTTTGCAAGGGGGGCGGACCGCGAAATAATAGCGGAGTGCGAGCTGGCGGGTATCCCCCTGGCGGAGTTTTGTGAATTGAGCCTGGCGGCGATGCAGGATATAGCCGGGGAAATAGGGCTCTGAGCAACCATAAGAGGGCAACCCGCCCTCTGTCATTGCTTGTTGGCTGCAGCTGACGCAACAAAGGGACGGCCGTTTTTCGGCCGTCCCTTTGTTGTTTCGTTTACCCTGTTTGAGCTGTTACTTGAAATCAACCAGCTCGACATCGAAAACCATGTAGGCGTTCGGCGGTATCGGGCCCCGGCCGGAAACCCCGTATCCGAGATCCGGCGGGATGATTACCACTCGTTTTTCACCTTTTTTCATCGACAGCAGCGCTTCTTCCCATCCCTTGATGACCTGTCCCTGGCCTACGGGAAACTGGATCGGTTGCTTGCGGTCGTAGGAACTGTCGAATTTTTGCCCGTTGAGCAGTTTGCCGGTATAGTGAACTGTCACCTGGGCTCCTTTGGCCGGGGTGTCGCCACTGCCTTCCTCTACCACAACGTATTTCAGCCCAGAGGGGGTGGTGACGGCATCGGGCCACTGGCTCTTGATTGTTTCCTGCTCTGCTTCCATAGCTGCAAGAGCTTTCGCCTTCTGGTTCTTTTCGTAGTCTGCCAGCAGTCGGTCAAAGGCTTCCTGGTCGCTTTCAAAGGCTTCGGCTTCCTCGCCGACCCGGATAATTTCCACCGAGTTTATGAGGTCGTCTCCCTTGATGGCGTTGACCACATCCTGGCCCTTTACAACGTGGCCGAAAACCGTGTGTTTGCCGTCAAGCCACGGTGTCGGTACGTGGGTGATAAAAAACTGGCTGCCATTGGTCCCCGGCCCGGCGTTGGCCATCGACAGGATACCAGCTCCTGAGTGGGTCAGGCTCGGATCAATCTCGTCGGGGAAGGTGTAACCAGGCCCTCCGGTTCCGGTTCCAAGGGGACATCCGCCCTGGATCATGAAGTCCGGAATCACCCTGTGAAATTTCAGGCCGTCGTAAAATCTGTCGCCGTTTGCTTTGGCGCCACCGCCAAGGTCTTTGGTGCCTTCTGCCAGGCCGACAAAATTGGTTACTGTAAGAGGCGTTTTCTCAAACTCGAGCATACAGAGAATTTCGCCCTTTTCGGTATCGAATTTTGCGTAAAGACCATCCTTAAGATTAGATTGTGCCATTCCTGATTCTCCAGATAATAATATAATGAATAGTGTTAACACGGTCAAAGCCAGAACTTTATACATAGATTCTCCTTTTGCAATGGTTGTACTTCAAAAAGTAAGATAATATTACCGTTTTTTGTGTGAATTAACCGGTCTGGCGGCGTGCGCCCCAAACCTGGCCCAGGACCGCCTGGGTCGTATCACACCCGTTTTACGGGTGTCCTGCCGGTCTGGCCGGCAGCTCAGGGCGAAGCTCTACGTTGAACTTGATCTCACGGGATGACCGCAATACCGTTATCGCGACGGTTTCCCCTCCGTCCTTGTCAAGCATCGCGGCTTTCACGTCGATCATGTCGTGTATCTGCCTGCCGTCAAGCTCTATGAGAATATCGTTTTTTTTCAACCCCGCATGCTCGGCTCCACTACCTCCAAGGACACTGTCCACTTTCAGCACCATCTGGTCGTTCTCCTCGCTGACCAGGACAACACCTATTTTCGGCAACTGCGGCAGCTGCGCTGCCTCGGAAATGAAAAAATAGTCCGCAAGCCCGGGGGCAAAAGCGCCAAAACTGTCGCCAGAGATGTTTACCACCGAAGCCTGCTGCACGCTCAGCCTTCTGGCAACTCTTGGCGGAATACCCGAATCCTTTCTGGTGTGCTGGGCTCCGGCAAGGACAATTATCCTGGTTGTCGGATTTTGTTTGAGATAGTTGCTGATATTACTGGCCATGGTTTCGTCCCACAACCCCTGGGCCTGGATGAAGCCGCTGAAAAAGCCTGAACCGTGTCCTCCGCTTTGGTGGATGTTGTGTATGGCTTCCAGCCGTTGCCGGTAGCCGGCAATATCAAGGTCACGGGTCTTAGGCAGGGATGCCAGAACCTGCGGGTCAAGTCCGTCGGTGTCGCCGTCGCGGAAAACACCGGACACAATTTGCCGGTCAAGATTGATGCCGATAACTGGAACTTTGTTTTTTTTTGCGAAATTGATTATGTCGCGGTAATAGCGGTAATCGAAGCGCCACACGTTAAAATAGTCAGACTGTCGCAAGAAGGCCGCTTCGTCGATGCTGTCCTGGGCCAGGATGTATGAGTCAAGAGCATCCTGGGAGGTGACTGGGAACATTTCCATACCAATTGCCAGATCATCGTGTTTGGCATGGATCGCCTCGATCAGGCGCAGCTGCAGCAGATGATCGCTGAGCGAGGTGTGCTGTTCCCCGACATAGATCACCCGGTTTTCCATGAGCTTGTCGACCACCCCGTCAAAACCGGAAATCTCTTTGGTGGCCCCGCCGTCCGGCAATTCGGTGACGGGGATGACGATGCCGTTTTCAGTCCGCTCCGTTTCGGCCTTGGTTTTTCTGCCATCGCTGAAATGCAGAAAGGAGTACTTGCCGTAATGTTTCAGCCTTCGGGCAACCGCCGCCGACTCCTGTCTTGAGCTGCTGCTGAGAAGGACCGCGGTCTTGCCGGGGACAAGCGGATGGTGCCGGACATCGACGGTGACCCCTGCTGCCGGCCGGTGGACGGTACCGAACAGTGTTGTAACCGGCAACTGATCGACGCCAAGAAGCAGGAGGCTGCGACTACCGAGGTCCTTGTTGCGTACTTCGTCGGCGGAGACTACGATGGTATCTTCGTTGGCAAAGAGCGAAAGGATCGGTTGGTATTTTTCCTCTTCTCCTGCTGTGGTTACGATCAATTTGTCGGCAGCCCCGAGAAACCGGGACAAGACTGCAGGATACTCATTGTCTGAGAGCCGGCGTAAAAAAGTGTAGTCCGGGTCCACCTCAAGGGTTAAGGGAGTGTCGTCGAGTTCGATGTTGACGGTTTGTTTTGCAGCGCCGGTTTCGATCACTTTGGTTACAGTCGCAGAAAGGGTGGTAACGCGCACCGGGACACGCAGAACGAAAGGGTCGTCGGTGAGCTGCCTGATGTCAAAAGTAAGGGTGATGTTTGTGCCGCTCCTTTCAACACCAATATTTTCAACTGCAAGCTCGGGAATTGATGTGCGGTTGAGCCTTTCGTCAAAGAACCGCTGCAGATTTTTGCCGCCGGCTGCTGCAAAACTGTGCATTAGGTCTTGCCAGGAAGCGCTTTTGCCGTTGTAGTTTTTGTAGAAAAGGCGAAGGCCGTCGGTAAAAGAGGCTGTGGTGATTTTTTCTCTGAGTTCATGGAAAAAAAGCACGCCGCGGTTGTAGCCGACCGCACGGCGATTTTGCGCCAGCGGCTGATTGTGGTCCGCTGAAACAAAATCGGCCAGCGGGATCGTCTCTTCAGTGTCGGTGTAGCTGAGATATTTGACGATATTTTCCTTGCGGCTGCTGCGCCCTTCGCCCTGCTGTTCCCTGAAGCTGTAGTCGCTCAGGTAAGAGGTCAGCCCTTCACACCAGTTCCCAGTGGCCCCGTCAACCTGGACTCCGTTGCCGAACCATGAGTGGACTATCTCGTGGCCAAGGGAGGTGGTAACGATAAAAGGCAACCGCAGCACCGTCTGTCCCAGCAGGGTGAAAGTCGGCATCCCGTATCCTGTGGGTAGCCGGTTGGCGACGATGACATAATGGCTGAAAGGGTATTGACCAAGCTTTTGCTCATATCCTGCAAGAAACTCGGCCGCCTGTTCGAGATATCGCAGGGATAACGCCTGATCTTCACTAAAAAACATCGTATAGACATCGAGCCCCGGTCTGACGGTACGGCTGGCAAGGGTGTAGGGGCCGGCGATAAAATGAATGGTGGTTGTCGGATTGGAGTATGACGCCCTGAAACGGTTGCCTATTTTTTGTAGTGGAAAGCTGTCCGATTCCGTGATAGCTTCAAAGCCGTCGGGAACCTCTGCCGAAAGGGAAAACAGCACCGGTGTCTGCGGAACCGGGTACCAGGCGCTGAGAAGCGATATGGCGTCTGGTTCGATATAGTTCTCTTGTCCGTGCTGCGATATTTTTTTGCGGTAGGATATAAAAAGAGTCCTGTCATTCGGGTCTTCGGGAAGAATGAGAACGTCGCCGCCACTGTTGACCGTTTGCTCCCGGCCATTGCTCTGCTGCAGCAGTGTGCCGGTCACTTCAAGACCTGTAAGCGACAGGGCCAGTCCGTTGCCCGGGGGAATTGTTATCCTCGCTGTTCCAGTCATAAGATGTTCTCTTAGCTGGAAGCTGATCGCCAGATCATAGTTCAGAATGGCGGCCTCCGGGATGACCGGTTGCGCCTGGGACAGGGTGCAGACGGTCAAGAGCAGGAACAGAGCAGCTGCGTACTGGACAAATTGGGGAAATCGTATCATGTTCGCGTATCCGTTTCTGGTTGGTGCATATTCGGTCACTGTTCAGGAATTGGCGAGTGAAAGAATAGTGTCGATTGGTATAGATTGCATAAAAAAACAAGCGATGGGCATGGTAAACAGGCAAAAAAGTAAAAAGGGGACCTTTTTGAAAACCGTTCGGGGCGGAGGCCGGAGTGGCCGCGATGTCGTGAAAAATATAAAAATTGTCGGAATCAACGGGCGCTATACCCATTCCTGCCTTGCCCTTTTCTATGTCAGGAATGAGCTGGAAAAAAATTGCGCCGATGTTGATGTTCAACTGCTGCAGTTTACCATAAATGACAATTATTACGAAACATTATTGCAACTCACCGCAAGCCGCCCGGCATCTATTTTCTTTTCTGCGGCGATTTGGAACAGCACCCTGATAGAAAAGCTTGCCCTCGATCTGCACCAGTGTCTTCCCGGTTGCCGGATTGTTATAGGAGGTCCCCAGGCCCAGGTGTTGCGCGATAAGCTGGAGGTTGACAATACAACGTTTGTCATTGGCGAGATAGAAGCGGTCGGCGGCGAGTTCTATCTCGACCTTAAGGCGGACCGGTTGAAAAGGTGCTATTCAGGATCTTTTTCCCCGAAACAGCAGCGCTGGTTTGACTTTCCCTATCGACAGGACGATTTTGCCGACCACCTGCTCAATAGGCATATTTATTACGAAAGTTCAAGGGGGTGCCCGTTTCGCTGCAGCTACTGTCTTTCCGCTGTGGAAAAGGGGGTCTTCCATAAAGATATAAAAACGGTGGAACTTGAGTTGCTGCAAATTCTTCAACACCGGCCAAAGGTCGTCAGGTTCATAGACAGAACCTTCAACGACGTCGCCGACAGGGCCCTTGCAATATGGCGTTTTCTCGCTGAAAACGGCGGAAAGACCCTTTTCCATTTCGAGATAGCCCCGGATCGTTTCAGTGAAGAAATGTTCACGTTTCTGGAAAAGATGAATCCGGGCCGTTTCCAGTTTGAAATAGGCATCCAGTCCACACACCCCAAAACCCTGGAGGCCGTTAACCGGAAGACAGATCCGGCAGTGGTCCTGCGGAATATTGGGCGTCTGGCAGAAATGGGCAATATTCATCTCCACGTAGATTTGATCCTCGGCCTGCCATTTGAGACCAGGGACAGTTTCGCCGACTCATTCAGGTCGGTGTTCGCCATAGGCGCCCATTATATCCAGATGGGGCTGCTGAAGATTCTACCCGACACCCCGCTTTGCCACGTTGCCCGGGAATATGGATATCTCAGCAGCAAGGAACCGCCGTATGCGGTCCTGGAAAATCGCTGGCTGGATCATGCCGCCTTGAGTGAGCTGTACTGGTTTTCAGAGTGTGTGGAAAAATTTTTGAACAATCGATATTTCGTCACCTTCTGGAAACATTTACGAACCCGGAAGGTCGATATTTACCGTTTTTTTGAGATGCTGCTCGCCCGGTGCAGAAGAGAGGGTTTTTTTTCGCGGGGAGCCACCCAGGAGTTGATGTGCCATCATTTGGCCGGGCTGGTCCGTGATCGCGATGACAGCGCCCTGCTGCTCGAGCTGCTGAGATACGACTGGCTGCGGTGCAATCATCGTTTTCTTCCCGACTGCCTCCTGGCCGATGGAATATTCGAGCAGCCCCAGCAGACCAGGTCAACTCTTTACCGGACGATGCCGGCAGAACTGGCCGGCGTTTTTACCAGGAACAACAGGAATCAGTTTTTCCGTAAATCGTTTTTTCTGCGGGTGTCGGCTGAGGCGGCAACTATCCTCGGATTTGATCCGGTACAAGACGGTATCTGTCTCTGTTTTCTGCCCGTCCGCGCGGACGGGCTGTTTGGCTTTAATAAAGTCCTGCAGCTGTCTGTGTCGGGCGCTCCTGAGAAAGGAGTTGATCAATAGTGTCTAAAAGTTATAGTTTATAGTTGTCTGGGTATCGGCAGAATCGGCGGGGGAAAACCGGGAAGTTATATTCAAGGAGAGAAAATGGTACAGTATAAAGTGAAGAAGATAAATAAAATTGCCAAAGAAGGCCTTGATCTTTTTACCGATCTTTTTTCAGTTTCAGAAGATGAGGACAATCCCGACGGGATCATCCTCCGCAGTTCTCCTCTTGACGTGGACGATTATCCTTCCCTCATGGCGGTCGCAAGGGCCGGTGCCGGTACCAATAATATCAACGTGGCCAGGGCCACGGAAAAAGGAATCTGCGTTTTCAATACCCCAGGAGCGAATGCCAACGCGGTTGTCGATCTGGTGTTCCCAATGATTGGGGTCTGGAAAAGAAATATCTTCAGGGGTATTGAATTCTGTAAGTCCCTGGCCGTCATGGAGCCCGACAGGGTCAGCGGGGAGGTGGAGTCGAAAAAGGCTGCTTTTAAGGGGGAGGAAATCGCCGGAAAGACGCTCGGCGTGGTTGGTCTGGGGCAGATTGGCGTTCGGCTGGCCAATGCAGGAGTGTTCCGGCACATGAAGGTGCTCGGTTTCGATCCGGCACCGAGCATTGCCAACGTGCATCAACTCTCTCCCGAGGTCCGTATCTGCAAGAACCTGGGCGATGTGTTGCGGGCCAGTGATATAATAAGCCTCCATCTTCCCCTGCTTGAAACGACAAGGCACCTTGTCAATACAGAGTTCATAAACCGGATCAGGAAAGGTGCGGTGCTCGTCAACTATTCACGCGGCCCGGTGGTGGATGAACTGGCCGTGGTCGAAGCGCTTGATCGGGGGCATCTGGAAGCGTACCTATGTGATTTTCCTACGCCGACACTGGTGAAGCATGAAAAAGTGCTGACTACACCTCATCTTGGAGCCTCCACTTCGGAATCGGAAGAAAATTGTTCGATCATGGCGGTAACCGAACTTGCCAATTATCTCAAGTACGGCAACGTGATTCACAGTGTCAATTTCCCAAGCGTTGAGAAGATTCCAAGCGACAAGGCGCATTCCCGGTTTTGCGTCGTGAACAGGGACGTTCCGGGGATGATTGCCCTTATTTCCAATATCTTTGGAGCCAACAACGTCAATATCGCCGGATACCTGAACCAGTCCAACGGTACCGTGGGGTACAATATAATCGATGTCGAGTCGGAGATCCCCCAAGAGGTGATAGGACAGATTATCGGGAACAAGGATGTTATCAGGACCAGGGTGATTACTTTTGAAAAATAACCGCTTTTCACGCGGTTTAAAAATTTAGACGCATATCCTGTTGTTATTTTAGGCAAGGATAAGAATTTATTCCAGAGCCGCGAGTGTAAGTAAAAAAAGTTGTACTTTTTTCCGCTAAAATGGACGATGTGTCAAGACCTGTGTTTTTCAACTATATGAAAATACAATGTAAAATGTATTTCCAGTAATATGGCACGCAACATGCAATGATTATTATGCTTTATCTCTTCTCTCTTTTCTCCTGGAAAAACCGGACCTCCCTGCTAAGGTCCGGTTTTTCTTCTTTTGAACTATCTACGATTTCTCCCCGGTCTCTGTTGCCATGCTAGCGAGGCAAGAACGAAAAAATATTGTCGCCCTGGAGCATTGTAGAGGTTACCGCCGGGACGAGGTGAAAGCTCTGGTCGAGGGAATGTCGGTTCGGTTGGGGCTGCACAACCTGCACGGCAGGACCGTGCTTCTCAAACCAAATTTTATCAGCAGCAGGGGGCCTCGTCTTGCCTGCACCCATGCTGAGGTGGTTGTCGGAACGGCGGGGTGGTTTATTGACAACGGGGCACGGGTTCTGGTGGGAGACTCTCCGGCCTTTGGCAGTGTTGGCAGGGTGTGTCAGCATCTGGGAATGAAAGCCGGTCTGGCGGCGATGGGGGTTGAGTGTGTCGAGTTCACGACCCCCGTCAAGAAGCTTTTGTCCTGCGGAACCGAGGTGACGGTCGCCGCCGAACCATTGGACTGCGATCTCCTGGTAGGCTTGCCGAAGGTTAAAGCCCATGATCAGCTTTACGTGACCCTGGCAGTGAAAAATCTGTTCGGAATCGTCAAGGGAATGCACAAGGCGATGCTCCACATGACCCGGGGTACCAGCCACGATCGGTTTGCAGAACTTATCCTCGGCCTGGTCGACCTTGTACCGGATCAGGTTCATTTCATCGACGGAGTAACAGTCATGCACCGCTCCGGACCGCTTCATGGCGACCCGCTCTCCCTGCACCTTTTCGGCGGAGCAAGGAACCCCGTCTGCCTTGACAACGCCTTGCTTGACGTTCTCGAGCTGAATCCGGAGATGAGTCCGTTGTGGCGTGCGGCCAACAGACAAAAAAAAGTTGCGACTGTATCCGCAGACATTAAATATACCGGTCGGCGTCCCGAAGAATTTCACGGTTCGGGGTTTGTTCCCCCAACCGCTCTTGACGCCATCCGCTTTAATCCTTTTCGTTTTTTTCGCGGAATGGTAAAACGTGCAGTTTTCCGGGCCGGAGGCTGAGCAGCGGGCGATATGACCGCCCGGTTGCAGGGGCTTCTTGTCACTGCAAAAGGTCAACGGCGAAGATAACAATACCATCTGTTGATGGATACGTAACAGACAACAGCAAAATGTACTGCAATTCAGAACCTATTATTCTCGCCTCGGGCTCTCCCAGACGGATTGATTTTCTGCAGTCCCTGGGACTTGAATTCTCCGTTTGCGCCACGGCGATAGACGAGGACAGGAACACCGGGGAAAGCCCCGAGGATTTTGTCCGCAGGATGGCGGTTGAAAAATGCCGGGCGATAAGTGTCAAAAACCGCGACAGCTGGGTTATTGGCGGAGACACCATCGTCTGTATCGACGACGCCATTCTGGGAAAACCTGTATCGGCAGAGGAGGCGGTGTCCATGTTGATGCGTTTATCCGGCCGGGTTCACCTGGTAAGGTCAAGTTTTTGTGTGAACCATGAAGCGCGATCACTGTCTGTATCCCGGGTGGTCGCGACCCGGGTGGTGTTTGGCGAATTTTCCGAAGATGTCGCTAAAAGCTATGTGGCCGGCGGAGAATCTCTTGACAAAGCGGGAGGGTACGGTATTCAAGGTAAAGGTACGGCACTGGTAAAAGAAATCCAGGGGTCCTACTCAAATGTCGTCGGCCTTCCTCTTTTTGAACTTACTGCCACCTTGCTGCAGCTTGGCGTAATAAGGCCACGCGTAGTTTTGGCAAGGTGATTTTCCTCTTCCTGGTCGTCGAACTCTTCCTTGGTGGCAGAAAGTTTGGTAATTCACTGGATACATTATAAGAGTTCGAGTATTATTAAGGTCAGTTGTGTTTTGTAGTGCTTGGGAGGTGTGGTGGCGTCCCCGGGCCGGGCCGGATTTTCACGAGTCTTACAAGACCATGATCGAGCCATTTCGTGCGCAGCTGTAGACTCTGGTGTGATTCCCTGATCGCGGATCGGACAAACTTGTCATGGTTGTCTTCAGGGGGAAATCGAGTACAGCAAGCACTGATTGTCCAAAGTGAAAACCGTAGCCGCAAGGTCACGTGGGTGGTGCGGCTCATTCAATGCAGATGAATTTTCATTAAACATTCAGGCCTGGCCAATGGCCTGAGCAAATTATATCAAGAAGACCTGTTGAAGGATATAGTAACAGTTCTGCGGGACGGAGCAAAAGAAATGGCCCTGATTAATGTGCAGAAAAGAGGTGTCGAAGCCCTGAAGCTGTTCAATAATTCCATAACGACCCGGCGTCTCTACCCACCTGAGGCCCCGCAGGTGAGCAACGCTGCCAGTCTTGGCTTTGAGGGGGTCCAGCAGTATGTGGCCGATTTCGGCTCTCTCTCTTTCTCCCTGGAGAGGAATGCAAGCTTTGTCGCCGACCACGAGTTGTCGCCGGAAATTCTCGATTCCTTCCCTAACCTTGTTGTCTATCGACATCTCCGTCATCTCGGCTACTCCGCCATCGTGATAGATGAAACTGTCGATCGTTTTACCTACAACCAGATAGTAGATGCGTTCTCGGTGACGGCGGAAAAAATTGCCAGACAGGGTGGCGGCACCCAGCTGATAACCAATATGGGGTTGAGAAAATATTTTCAGCAAAGCGATGACAACCTGGGTGGGGCAGCAAAAGCTCAGAGTGATTTAGCTGCTCATGCAAAGAAAAAGGTCGTGGTACGGCCGGAGTTGATTGGCTGCCTGCTGGGTGAAGACGAGAGGCCTTTGGTTCAAGAGGAGCTCAAGGAAAAGATGAGGTCGGTCCAGGGTGCGACCGAAGTGGTCGTCGCGGCAGTCAGCTACGTCCTGCAGTCTATCCATCAACAGAAGCGGATCTACCCCTCCCGACTGTTTTCAAAAATGATTGAAAACAGCGGGATGATGATCGATCAGGCAATGGTTGACAAAGTTGCCGGCAGTCTGGGTAATGATCTCTCCGCCAATCTGAAAAACACCGCCCTCTGTGTGGTGCTGTGCCAGAACTTTCCCGGAAATTTCGGGTTGCAGCTGTATAACAGCCTTATATCCCGCCTGACCTTCGATAGGTTCGGCAGGGTTGTGGGAATTCTCAGAATACAGCTTGAACGGCTTAAGATCGGTGGTGAACAGGAGGCGCAGCGGGTGGTGCTGCAAAGGGTGCTGGAGCGACTTTTTGAGACCGACAGGGGAAAACAGTATCAGAAACGGGAAAAAACCAGGCATATAATAGATGACGGGGAGCGGGAGCGGCGAAAGAAACGGCTTGAGGTTCAGCTGGGATCGCTTGTCGGTGGAAATTTGCAGTCGCTTGAAAGTATTGAGCTGCTGCGTCACCTGCCGCGTGCTGTCAGCAAGCTGTTAAAAGGCGAGAACAGGGCGTATGTTCCGAAGATCCTGAAATACCTGGTTAGTTATTATTACCAGAACAAGAACAGGAACCTCTTGCCGTGGCTGGAGTGCGTTTTTGAACTGACTGAAAAAATAATGGAAAGCGGAAACCAGAAATTGTTGAATCCGCTTGCAGAAATACTCAGAGACTCTGCCCAGAGCGCCGCTTTTGGCGAAGAGCTGTTTGAAAAAAATATTATTATCCTCCAGGAAGTGATGTACAGCTACTGGAAAAAAGAGGAGTTCCGCCAGGGCGACGCGATCCTGGCCCTGCTTTATCAGCTGCGGGCGGGACAGATAAAGAACGCGGTCGGCTATAGAAAGGTCGTTGCCAATGTTCAGGACAATTTTATCGACAGGACAATTTTGCCGAACCTGCTTCAGCAGTGTCTTCTCGATCATACCGATGAAAGCCTGATCTATCGCATGGTGCTTCAGGGACCGGTCGCCATACGGTTTATGGTTGATTCGCTGATAGAGGAGGAACTCACCGAAAACAGGATAAAGATTATCGATATCCTCACAAGTGTCAGAACTTTTGTGCCTGTGGTCGTTCGCGAACGGCTCAAGGATCATATGCCGTGGTATGGCAAGCGAAATCTCATCAAACTGCTGGGTGAGACGGGCAAGGAAGAAGATGCACAGCTGACCCTGCCCTACCTGCAGCATCGGGATTACCGGGTGCAGCGGGAGGCTTTCCTCTGTATCTACAAGATCGGGGGACGCCACAGGAAGAGGCTGCTACTGGCGGGACTGGACGGAGCTCCGGAGCTGGTCATGATCAACATCGTGGAGGCCCTGGAAGAGTTCTGCGATGATGAGGTGGCACTTAAGCTGGGAACCATTCTGCCGGATTTTATGCACATCAGCGAAACGGAGAGAGAGCAGTTCCTGGTGACTGTCATGACAACCCTTGGACATTGTCGATGTACGGCGGCCCTTGATGTTCTCGAAACCTTTCTGGACACCAAGGGCCAGAAGACGGCCAGGTCGGTTCCCGGTCATTTGTGGGATATGGCGGAAGAGAAGTGCGACAGTCTCAGGACAGCGCTGAAAGAAGAGACAAAAGCCGGCGTCAAGGCGGCGAGCCGGATACGGAAAAGCGCTCTCAGGCAGGCTGCCGCTGTGGGACGGGACGGCAGGGCTTCGGCCCTTTTCGGTCCATCCATTGAAAAAACAGTACAGGAACTGGTCGCCGGCGGCGAAAACGAACAAGCCCAAAATCTGTTGCTGGAGCTGATCGCGGTGAACGTCGACAAGAAGAACTTTAACAGGGCGGAAAAAATTCGCGAATGGCTTGTTGAAATCGATGAGAGCGCGCTGGTGCTGATAATGAGAGCGGTGGAGCTTATCGAACAGGGGAAGAGGGAGGCTGACAGGGAAGATCATCTTGAAGTCTGGAGTAAGCTGTACGACGCTCTTGACACGGAAGAGTTCTGTGAATTGTTTGGTGCGATGATCCACAGGAAATACGATCCCGGCCAACGTATTGTCACCCAGGGTACCTCAATGAAAAGTTTTGTGTTTATTGACAAGGGACGTGCCAATGTCTCTTTTGATTTAAACGGTGAAGAGGTATTGCTGACAACCGTGGAGCGGGGAGGATGCCTGGGGGCGGAGACACGTCTTGAACCTTCAAACTGGACCATATCGGCGACCAGCGTCGGCGCCTGCAGGGTGTCGGTACTGCCGTTTGAGCGGGTTGCGCAGTGGGAAGAGAGCTGCCCCCGGCTGATCGACAAAATCAAACAATTTTGCGCCGACTTCCGGTCTACCGGTACAATGATCGAGGAGAATTCCCTGGACCGCAGAGCCCACGAGCGATTTGCCGCAGACGGAAAAGTCCGGGCGATGCTGCTCGACAGCCGGGACCGCCGGACCGGAGGCCAGATAATAGGCGACATCAAAGATATAAGCGCAGGGGGCATGGCTTTTGAAATTGTTGCAAAACATAACAAGGAAGGCAAAACCTTGTGGGGTGCCAGGATGCTGTTCCAGTTTCTCGATGTGTCTTTTGAGAGCAGCACAGCCGAAGTGGCCGGGGACGTTATTGCCGTGAAATTTATTCCAGGAGCCGCCGACGGGGAGGAGCTGCTATCGGTCCATGTACGATTTGACGCGGTGCTGCATGCCGATATCCTTGAGAGAATACAGGATGTCCGAGTATAAGAAACAACAGTGGCGTGCCGTAGCGGTCGTGCTTGTGATCATGGATGCAAGGTGTATGCGGCTCGACTGTAAAGCGGGTATCTGAGATGTCGACGGGGGAGTACATGGACAGCGGCCGCGATGATATTTCTCAATTTTACCTCAGCCACCTCGGTGGGCAATGGAGTGAAAAGCTCGTAGTTGAGTGCCCATTTTGCCGGTCGCGGGGGGTTGCACCGGGCAAACTGGTTGTTTTCCTCAACCGGGAGAGTTTTTTTTACGGCTATTTTCGCTGTCTCAACCGATGTGTTGCCGGCGGCTTTGCGTTGTGGTTCGCGCAACTTGCGGCAATACCTCTGGCAGAGGTTCCCGGGTACGACCATACGAGATGGGAGAACCGCATATACCTCAAGTACGCCGGGGACAATATCAATGAAGAGATCCAGTCATACCAGAACCGGAGTTCCGGTGCCATCGACGACTATTTTGGTCAAAGATCGATCTCCACAGCGGCACGCAGAGAACTGCAGGTCGGGTATAACGGCCGCTACCTTGTCTACCCTTATATCCAGGAGGACGGTAACTGCTATAGCGCGCGCTGCGTCCACCCAGAAAACAGCAGTGACTTTTTCTGGCACGGCAACGAGAAATTCACCAGGCCTCCCTACTGCCTGTTCAATGTCCAGGACATAGCCAGATGTGAAAACGGTGCGCTTTTTCTGTGTGAAAAAGAAGAGAGCCTGCTGGCTTTGAAGCAGCTCGGCTTCCCCGGCGTTGCCGTGGCTGATCACAACCTTTTCGAGGAGCTCAACCCTGAGCTGTTCGCCTATATAAAGACTCTTTTTATCTTTGTTGCCAACAGCCCGGAATCTATCAAAAGCGCCAGAAAATTCGCTTCACGAGTGGGCTATAAGGCACGAATAGTATCATGGCCGCCGCAGGCGCCGAATAATTATACCCTGGTAAAGCTTGCTGCAGATTCCGGGGAAAATTTCAGCGGTGAAGTGGGCGCAATGATCAGGAAGGCCAGCTCTTTTTCTCCTTTCAGGCCGCCGGCGCAGGAGTTTCGGCTGTTTCGGCAGGGGATCGCCCGGCAGGGGGAAGAGTCCTATCGCAAGATGGCATCGGGATTTTCTCTGCTGGATCGGGCGATAGGCGGTATACACGGCATAAACGTCATCGGCGGCGGCCCTAAAGTGGGAAAATCGACTTTTGTCATTCAGATTGCCTCGGAAATGTCCCGCTGCAAGATACCAGTACTCTACTATGACTTTGAAAACGGCAGGCAAAAAATTTATCAACGGACCTTGAGTCGCCTGGCGAGGATGGACCTGGCGGAGATGATAGCCGGAGGCTGCGAACCCGGGGGAGCGGACGAGTTCGCAAAAGCTTGCGGCGTGCTGGAAAAGATGTTGTTTTACTGGAGGATCGTCAACGATCGAAAGATCACCCCGGAGCTGATGAAAAAACATATCGAGTTCATCAGGCACGAGACCCGGAGCGACTATACCGTGGTTGTTATCGACAGCCTGCATAAGCTGCCCTTTAAAGAGTTTGCCGAGAAGCGGGTCGGCATCGACGCCTGGCTGCGCCAGATGGAATCTATCCGCGACGACCTGCAGGTCTCTTTTCTGGTAATTTCGGAGTTATCCCGGGGTGAGGGCGGAGCATACGACGACCTCCCTCACCTCGGGGTGTTCAAGGGTTCCGGTGATATCGAGTACAGCGCCGACAACGCCATGGTCCTTTTCCCCGAACCGGAAGGAACCGGCAGCACCCCTGGCGACAGGGGCAACAGGCTGCACCTTGTGGCGAGCAGGGAGCACAGCCCCGGTATTGTCGCCGACTACAGGCTCGATTTTCCATACTGGTCGTTTGTGGAAAAGAGGGCGGAGTAAACAGCGCTCAATTCTCAACGCCATATTGTTCAAGCCACAGATCCATTGCCCGCTCCGACCTAGTGGCCCGCTCCTGTCCCCTGAATTTTTTGCGGATTTTCTTTTCCCAGGGGGGAAACAGCCCGAAATTGACATTTGACGGCTGGAATTTTTTCGGGTCGCTCCCGGTTAGATGGGCGACAAGAGCGCCGAGCGCGGTTTCGGCCGGCGGCACTACCGGAGCCTTGCCCATACTGATCCTGGCACCGTTGATTCCGGCAAGCAGCCCCATGGCGGCGGATTCCACATATCCTTCAACCCCGGAGAGCTGGCCGGCAAGCAGCAGGTCGGAACGCTTTTTGAACTGAAGGGTGGGGTCCAAAAGCTCCGGAGATGTAACGAAAGTGTTGCGATGGATGGAGCCGAGTCGTGCAAACTCGGCGTTCTCCATCCCCGGGATCAGCCGGAATATCCTTTTCTGCTCGGGGTAGGTGAGCTTGGTCTGAAAGCCTACCATGTTGTAGGTAGTGCCTTCACGGTTTTCTTTTCTGAGCTGAACTACAGCATATGGTTCCTTGCCGGTATTCGGGTCAGCCAACCCCACCGGCTTCATGGGGCCGAAACGCAGGGTATCCTCTCCCCGGGAGCGGATGACTTCGACGGGCAGACACCCTTCAAAATATTTGACGTCTTCAAACTCCTTCAAAGGCGTGTACTCCGCCTTGGCCAGCTCATCGATAAAGAGGAGATAGGCCGCTTTGTCCATGGGGCAGTTCAGGTAGTCTCCCGGACCGTCGCTGTAGCGGGATTTGCTGTAGATTATCGTCATATCCAGCGACTCCGCATAGACTATCGGCGCTATGGCATCGTAGAATGCCAATCGTTTTTTCCCGGTAAACCCGGCAAGGGACTCGGCAAGGCTGGATGAGGTAAGGGGCCCGGTTGCAAGGATTATGGGAGCGCTTGCCGGAGGCGGCAGTTCCGTTACTTCCTCCCTGATAATTTCGACGTTCGGGTGTTCATGGAGGGTGGCGGTGATCTTTTTGGCAAACAGCTCACGATTGACGGCAAGGGCTTTGCCCGCAGGCACCCTGGTTTCATAAGCCGTTTTCATAATAAGAGAGTCAAGGCGGGACATCTCCTTTTTCAGCAGTCCCACCGCCGAATGGCCTTCATCGGATCGCAGGGAATTCGAGCAGACCAGTTCAGCCAGGTTGTCCGAATGGTGGGCGGGGCTATAGCTGCGGGGTCTCATCTCAAACAGCCTTACCCGGCAGCCTCTTCTTATCAGCTGCCAGGTCGCTTCGCACCCGGCCAGCCCTCCTCCTATCACTGTAATTTTTTGCTCTTTATCGTTCATTTTTTCTGTTTATATCCTGCTGCCCCCGCCCTGTAGAGTGAGTCCCCGGAACATGTCGGACGGCAGATGGCGGGGGCAGTACGTTTCAGGTAAGAATTCATCAATCCTGAGCCATCTCAGTCTCTGGTGAAATCGATTGTAACCTTAAAGAAGAAGTGAAACACCAACATATTGCAAGAGTATTTTTGCAAGAGATGCGGCCACAAAACGATTTTTTCTATAAAGGTTCATTATGGGAAGACAATTGTTACCCGGACCTTTTTGCGCCCCCACTCCAGAGCGGCATGGTGGGAATGGAAATAGAGGTCGAGGCGGTCGGGTCCCTTTATCGCACCTCCGCGGTCCTGCACCACCCCCCAGCCGTAACCTGGAACATGAATACGTGTTCCAAAAGGATAGTAGCTGGTATCCGCTGCCAGGGTCCCGTCGTGGGGCAGGAAGTACCACGGAAAGAGCAGCAGCCGAAAAGGGATCATCCATGGTCGGCGAATGGAATCGACGGAAAAAAAACCCTCCTCGGGTTCGCGGGGAACGGAGCCGTTGGCCGTCAGGCCGGAATAGGGTCTGCCTTTATCTGGTCCGCTTGACTGGTACTTGTTCCAGAAGTCGAGCTTCAAATAGGTCGCGTTTCCCCTCTCCCATTCACAGCATTTGCTGCAGTTGCAATAGGCGGTGGCTTCAATGATCCGGGTGGTGCTGGAGGCGGCGCACCCGCCTGTTGCAAGTGATGCCGCGGTTATGAGTAGCAGCAGTGCCATCCGCATCACCCGGGGTGCGCTGCTGCCCCGGATGTTCTTCAAAGATAGGACAAGGCTGTGAAACAGCCTTGTCCTCAGGTGCGATAGAACCATTTTTTCATCTCGTCTGGAAAAAAAAGTCTCATAACGGGACGCCCGTGAGGACAATGGGAAAAGAGATCCGCTCTGGCCATGTCGTTGAGCAACCTGTCGATTTCCGGAGCGGACAGGGGGGTCCCCGCCTTCACCGCAGCCTTGCACGCCATATTGGCCAGGATGTTGTCGAGTAATCCGCCGCCGCTACTTTCTTTCTCACTGCCGAACTTTTCCAGAACGTCAAGAAACAGCTCGGTTGGGCTGATCGTACCGGCCACGGCGGGAACCGCGGAAATAATAAAGGTATTGCCCCCGAACTCGCGAACGGCAAACCCTATTCTTGCTATCTCTTCACTGTTTTTCAGGGCGAGTTCGGCCTGAAAAACGCTGAGTTCCACTGTTTCCGGAAACATCAGCGTCTGGCTGACAACCCTGCGCTCAAGGAACTGTCTGCGCAATTTCTCAAAGAGCAATCGCTCATGGGCGGCGTGCTGGTCGATCACGACCAGACCTTCCGGTCCCTTGCAGAAGATATACAGGTTGTCGAGCTGTCCAATCACCTGCAGATTGTGCGCGGTTTCCCCATGGTGGGGAGGAGACGGGAGCCGCTGCTCTTGCGTCCTGGAAGCTCCCCTTCCCCCTGGCATCGGTTCGGCGGTTTCATATATCGACCGCACGGCCGGTTTTAGTTTTTTTGGTTGCGGCCTCCTGGCAACAGGAGCTGACACCGGACAAGGCGCGACATCATCGCTGCTCTTGTCTTGTTCCAGCCTGAAAGCCTTATCACCTCCGAAGGCACCAATGTCTTGCGGGGCGCCAGTTTTTTCCTCTGGAGGAAAAGACGCGGAAGGGGCGGTGTCGCCAGCAGCAGGATTTTCTGAGCGCGGCAGAACCACGTCTTCGCTATCCTGCTGTCCCCAGATGGGGACCGGCTGGCGGTCAGGGAGTTTGTCCTTGCCGAACAGAACGCTCTTGATCTGTTGCTGGTGATCCGCCATCGCCTGCTGTATGGTGCTGCTGATGAAGAGGTGCACGTCGCGACCGTTTCTAAACCGTATCTCCTGTTTTGCCGGATGAACGTTCACGTCGACCTCATCGGGCGGGATCTCAAGGCAGAACAGTCCCGCTGGATTTTTGCCCTTCATCAAAAATCCACGCAACCCCTCCGCTATCGCGTGGGTAAACATCCGGTCGCGGATTGCCCTGCCGTTGACGAAAAGCCGGAGCCTGGACGGACCGACCGAGACCTGCTCGGGGGGCACGAGAAATCCCTTGAGATGTCTTGAATTGCCGCCGCTTGACGTGACCGGCAGGAAATCACCTTTAAAGCGCATGACAGCGGCCAGCCGCTGTTTAAGCGACAGGGTCTGGTCCAGGTACAGCGACTCGCGGCCGTCAACCCTGAGGATGAAGGTCGCCTTTGTGGTGGCAAGAGCATAATTTTTGACAATCTCTTCGATGTGGCCGATCTCGGTCCTTGTGGTCCTGAGAAACTTTTTCCTCGCCGGAGTGTTGCCGAACAGGTTGCGCACCTCAATGGTGGTGCCGAGGCTGCAGCCGGTCTCATGCACCTTGGTGAGCTTGCCGTATTCAAGCACCACCCTGGTTCCCAGCGGTGAATCGGCAACCCTTGAAGTGAGGGTCATCTTTGAGACGGAGCCGATCGACGGTATCGCCTCGCCGCGAAACCCCAGGGTATTGATGGAGCCGAGGTCTTGTTCGTTTTGTATCTTCGATGTTCCGTGACGCTCAAGGCTCAGCAGAAGGTCGTCCTCATCCATTCCCTGGCCGTTGTCAATGACCCGGATAAGCCTGGTGCCTCCGCCCTCTATTTCCACCTCTATCCGGTCGCTGCCGGCATCAAGGCTGTTTTCAACCAGTTCTTTTACTACCGATGCCGGTCGCTCGACCACCTCGCCCGCTGCAATCTGGTTGGCAAGCTGCTCCGGAAGAATACGGATTTTTGACATGGTGCTGACTTTCCTGTTGCTAGTTGACAGCCAGATGGTACAGTTCCACTGGCCGATTCGTAATTTCCAGGGCTGAAGGATACACACAGAATGAAAGAAAACGGTAACATACGCATCAGCCCCATACATATACAGAGGAATATTACCACGAGTATCTATTGTGTCACCCACTAAACGAAAATCGAACCCGGTGAAGGGCAAAACCAAACCCGCCGCCCGCAGAAAAATATATACCGAAAAACATGTTTATCTGTTTCTGTTGATAACCTGTCTGGTGCAGACCGGTTTTCTTTTCACGCTGCTGCTCGTCCAGATGAGCCTGCAGATTCCCGATATAGGTACGGTGGCAAAATATCAGCCGGCCCAGGCGACGCTGATCTATGACCGGCGCGGCGATCTCGTCGACCGGGTGTTTGTTGAAAACAGGACGGTGGTGCCGCTTACAAAAATGTCGCCTTATCTGGCCAAGGCGTTTGTCGCTGCCGAAGACGGCAGATTCTTCGAACATCCCGGGCTTGATTTTTTTTCGGTACTGAGGGCGGCAATAATAAATGTCAAAAACGGGGAAAAGAGCCAGGGCGGCTCTACCATCACCCAGCAGGTGGCGAAATCGCTGCTGCTGTCTCCGGAAAAAACCTACGTGCGAAAATTCAAGGAGGCGATCCTTGCCTGGCGCATCGATAAGGTGCTGACCAAGGATGAGATTCTTTTTATTTACCTCAACCAGATCTATCTGGGGGAGGGTACCCACGGGGTTGAGGCCGCGGCGCAGCTCTATTTCGGTAAAAGTGCTGCAGCGCTCTCCCTTGGGGAGTGCGCACTTTTAGCGGGTCTGCCCCAGGCGCCGAGCAGGTATTCGCTTTTCGATCACCTTGACCGTGCCGTTGAAAGGCAGAAATATGTGCTCAACAGGATGGCCGCGGACGGGTATGTGAGCGGTGGCGAGGCAAGACGTGCATTTGATAAAAAAATAGAACTTAAAAACGAGGGAACAACCCGGTCCGACGACAACGGGTATTACCTGCAGATTGTGAAAAAAAGAGCACGGGAGTTGCTGCACGTTCCACTGCAGACGGCAGGGCTGAAAATTTATACCTGTCTTGATTCCCGGATGCAGAAAAGTGGTGCAAAAGCTGTCCGCACAGGGGTTGTAGCCTCGAAAATAAGGCAGGAGCGCAGCGGCAACAAGGTCGGTGAGGAATTGCAGGGAGCCCTGGTTTGTGTCGAGACGGCAACCGGGAAGGTAAGAGCGGTGGTGGGGGGCACCTCTTTTCGGCAGACCCCCTTTGACCGGGCCACCCTGGCAAGAAGGCCCGTCGGCTCGACCTTCAAGCCTTTTGTCTACGCCGCGGCTCTTACAAGTGGCTGGAGTCCGCAGTCGATCATAGAGGACAGCCCTGTCTCAATAACGGGCAGCGACGGCAGGAGGTGGCAGCCAAAGAACTATTCCGGAAAATATCATGGCAAAACCACCCTGGAAAACGCCCTGGTCCACTCGCTCAATGCCGCATCTGTCAGGCTCATGCAGGCAACAGGCTTCAAAACGGTCCACCGCATTGCCGCAGGAGCCGGAATAACCGCCAAGCTGCCGCCCGATCTCTCTTTAGCCCTGGGCTCAGCGGATGTGTCGCTGCTGGAAATGACGTCTGCGTATACCGCTTTCGCCGGCAACGGAACTGTTTCGGCCCCGGATTTTATCGAGAAGATAGTTTTTCCCGATGGTTCGGTACGGGTGATCGCCGACAGCAACAAAAAAAACAGGGTGTTGACGGAAGAGGTGAACGCCCGGATGCGCGAAATGCTGCGCGGCGTCGTAACCCGGGGAACCGGGAAAAAGGTTCGCGATGTGACCGGAGTGTCGGGGGGCAAAACCGGTACTTCAAATGATAATCGGGATGCCTGGTTTATCGGTTATGACAACAGGTACACAACAGGGGTGTGGGTGGGATTTGACCATAACCACTCGATGGGCGCCGGCGAGAGCGGCGGGGCGACAGCCGCCCCTATCTGGCGTGACTTCATGCTGCATGGCGGGGTCAACTGAAGATTGGTCAAAAAAAAGCCTGCGCAGGAATTTTTTGCGCAGGCTTTTTTTTTTTGATAACCCGGTTCTCCCGGTGGGAAAAAAACGGTTACGTTTTTTATCAGCCGAATATTCCCTTGAAGGTAAAGAAAAACAGCATCGCCATGATTGCTCCGGCGGGCAGGGTGACCAGCCAGGAAATGACGATGTTCAGTATTACCCTGAGATCCAGGGCTCCTATGCCTCTGGCAAGGCCGACCCCCAGAACGGAACCCACCAGAATGTGGGTGGTGGAGACCGGCAGTCCGGTGCGGGAGGCCAGAACCACCGTGGTAGCCGCGGCCAGTTCGGCGCAGAATCCCCTTGACGGCGTGAGTTCGGTGATACGTTTACCCACGGTGAGCATGACCCTGTAGCCGAGAGTGACGAGCCCGAGAACAATTCCGGCACCGCCAAGCAGCAGAATCCACAGGGGCAGCGCCGACTTCTGCATCACCTCGCCCCCTGAGCTGATGATTGAATAGACCGCAGCCAGGGGACCGATACCGTTGGCCACGTCGTTTGAGCCGTGTGCGAACGCCATGGAACAGGCGGTAAAAAGCATCATCGGGGTAAACACCTTTTCCACGCTGGCGTAACTGAATGCCTTGTTGCCGTTGGAATTATCCTTGATTTTCCTGATAAAACTCCAGCCGATGAGAGCGGTGCATATACCGAACAGGATGGCTACTGCAAAACTCTGGATAGTGGTAAGTTCAAGGTTGAGGTGTTTGAGACCCTTGAAAAGGGTTACCAGGGAAATGATGAACCCTACCAGGAAGATATAGACAGGGGCATATTTTTTGGCATTTTTCAGCGGGTCGTCAGTGTCAAAGATCAGTTTCCTGGTGCTCATGACCAGGAGAAAGGAGATGGTCCCTCCGATCACCGGAGATATGACCCAGCTCATCACCACCGAACCCACCTTCCCCCACTTGACCGCTTCAGGGCTGATACCGACGATGGCAAAGCCGATCAGGGCACCGATTATCGAGTGGGTGGTGGATACCGGCCATCCCTTTGAAGACGCAATCATCAGCCACACGGCGGCGGCAAGGAGCGCAGCCAGCATCCCGTAAATGAGAATCTCCGGGTTGTCGGCTATGGCCGATGCATCGATAATTCCTTTTCTTATGGTTTTGGTAACGTGTCCCCCGGCCAAAACAGCGCCTAAGAATTCGAAGATCATGGCGATGACGATCGCCTGCTTGACCGATACCGCGCCGGCGCCGACCGAAGTGCCCATGGCGTTTGCCAAGTCATTGGCCCCAATACCCCAGGTCATGTAAACGCCAAAAACAATGGCGAGTACAAGCATGATGGTTCCGTATGAAGCAATAATTTCCATGATGCCCTCTAGGTTTTATTTGGATAGGAAGAGTAGTACTCGATCAGCCAGGTTTTCCGATTGGTCGGAGACAAGTCCGAGCAATTCGATGATATTGTACCAGAACATTACCGAAACGGGATCCAGCTTGTTCTCAATGGAAAAAAGCATTTTCCTTGTCCGGTGGACAATGTCGTCAATGTTGTGCTCGCTGATACGAACCTTTGCAATCATCTGGGAAACTCTCTGTGTTTCCCTGCCGGCAAAGCCGACCTCAAGAAGTTCGTCGAGTCTTTCGATCATCTGGCGGGCGGCTACGGAAATATCCATGGTCGCTTCGAGCAGCTCATCCAGCAGTTCCCTGAGCTCTTCTGGCGCCTGCATTGTCCGGTAAAGAAAGATTTTTCCTATATTTTCGGCGGTATCGGCGATCTTGTCCTGATCGGCGATAAGGCTGAGCAGGTCTTTCCGGTCAACGGGCAGAAACAGCGATTTCGGCATATTCAGCCGGTAGGTCGATTTCAGCTTGTCGGCTTTGGTCTCGAGTGTGCTGATCTGGGTGGCAAAATCGAGGGTTTCCTCACTGTCTTTTCTGAATACCGCGTCAAAAAGCGGAGGGATAAGGCAGACGCAGGAAAAAACTACCGACATATGTTCCTGTATGGGTTTAAAGGGAGATCCCCTGAGAAGACCTGATAGCGGGCGATTTGACATAATAGGCATAGTATGATCCTCCTGGTCGCGACGCATTGAATTTTTTTCGGTTGGTTGATACTGGAAATTACAACGTGATTTAATAACGTCGTAATCAGTGCACGCTCATTACTATGTATTGGTTAAAAGTCAATAGTTTTTATTGTTCGATCCGGTTTCCGGGCAAGGCTAAACAGGCTTGATTACGATTAATATCGGTCTTGTTAGTCTGGTGGTCTGGTAATAAAAAACATCGACTGTATATGGCCGTTACTTGATGTTGTTAATAAAATCGGTTAACGGTTCGGCCGGAAAGGTTATCGGCATAAAACCGCTGTCGGTGCGGATTATGGCACAGGGCCCGTCGGCGTGGGCGCTGTAGATGATGTGATGATTCTTAATGGTGCCGGCATGGAGCCAGTAACTACCGAAGGGGTCGAGCGGGGTGTGGCTTACTATGAACCGTGCTTTAGCAGGGATTCCTAGCCGGTGACGGAATCTCTTGACGTCTTTTCTGGTATAACCGGCGAGGTTGTTCGGCCGGTTGATCCTGTTGCAGGTCAGTTCTTTTTGCAGCCGCGGGTTGGAACCTATTTCAATCAGATCCTTGCGGGTGGTGTCCATCCGCGGCGGGCCGCCATGGCAGGCGACGAAGTCGCCGGCTACTATCAGGTAGGGGAGGTTGTCGTAAAAACGCTGCATCTCCTCGACATAGTCTTTGCCGCGCTGCTGCAAAAGGGCTTCTTTGAAAAGTTCTCCCTGCAGAAAATTGTTCTTGCTGATTTCAGGATCGAAGGAGTCGTGGTTTCCCCTGATGTAGAACAGGTTTTCCGGGAAGCGAAGTTTGAGCATGAAAATAAGGTCCATGATCAGCATCGACGTTTCAAAGTCCTCCATTTCCCCTGAGGTCTCTGCGTGAACCGCATCGCCCAGGATAATGAGGGTAGCGGTTTTCATGCGCATGCAGTCAAGTAGACAGTTCTCGCTTAAAATTTTCAGCAGATTGTCTACCTGGGCATGGAGGTCGCCGATGAAAACCGGGGTGGTATCCTTGGTCAGCTCAACTATTCCTCCGGGTGCGCCCAGTTGTGTTTTGGGCCTGCACGGTTCGTTCTGCAGGAGTCGATTGACCTGTCTGATGCTCTTGAGTGCCCGGCCGCGGGGAAGACATTCGATGTCCTGGCCGTAGATGGTGCGTATGTTCAGGATGGACTTGCGCCTTTCGCGAGCCAGCCGGCCTCGGTAATCACTGTCGTCGACCCTGACTATTGCCGTGGTCTTGTCGAAAGTGAGAGGGGTCAGGATCAGGTCACCCTTGCGATTGGTGATGCTGAGGTGTCGTTTGGCGACGCTGTCGTCAAAATGGAAAAGATTCTCATAGTCCTTGTTGAGGCGACCTATGACAATGGTTTCCCCAACGAGAATCCGCATGAATCCGTTGATGTTTCTGGTGGAGCATCCCTGCTCGGTATTGATGATCCAGTTTTTCTTGGCAGCCCTCTTTTTTACACCAAGTGCTATCTCCGGTTGGAAACGGAGCCTGATTTTACCTGCCAAAAGTTCAAAACTCCTGCCGTCGTGGGCGATCCGGCACGGCTCGTAGATCTCCTGCAGTTCATCGCTCAGAGTCAGCCACTTGATGGTGGAATGACTCCGCAGCAGGTATTTCCAGCCGGTGAGGGTTTTCAGGGTCGGTCTTCTGGGTTTGTTGCTCAAGGTCCATCGCGGTACTTTGGCCACCCCCCGCTCCGAAATCCACATCGGTGGGCTCTGTAAATCCTTCCGCAGGTAAACGTTCAGGCCGGCCCGGTGGAGATAAAGGGCAATTTCCCTGTAGTATGTCACCTGTTGGGTTACCATTTCCAGGGTGAGATTTTCGTCGACGGGAAAATATCCCTCTACCTGTCTTGCCATCCGTCGCTCAAATATGGTGGCAGGGTCGGGAATGAGAAATTCGAAAATAAATCTCGTGCGCCAATCGGACTGTAAAAAGGCGTCCTTGGCAGGCGGTACCACAATTCTGTTCAGTTCGAGCACCAGGGGCTCGGGGTTTTCCACGACCTCTTTGTCAAATACGGTGAGGGCTTCTTTAAAGCCCTTGAAAGGCAGACCGAGGTGAACTTCCCGTGGCCGGTAGACAAGGGATTTGTTTTTCCACCATCCTTTCTGAGTGAGATCGATATATCCCTCGTTGGGCCATCCGCCGATCTGTTCGATATAGTATGATTTCCCGGACCCTGGCGGGCCGGTCACGATCAACTGGAGGAATTCAAGGCCGATCGGAAGAGCAACCCCCCGAACATTCTGCAGATCCTGGATTGGTTTTAAAATTTTCTTCAGGGGGTCCAGCATACTACTCTCAGGGTAATAGGGTGGTGTCCGTTAAAGCTGCGTAATTTTCATGCGCCGGTCGTCCACTTTTGGGTCCCTTGGGAAATTCCTGAAAGACATATCCGGTCTGCCATGATTATTTGCCAGTTTGACTGTAAAATAATCATGGCAGATCAAATTAAAAGGTGTTCATCGTCCAGATCCCGCATGGGCAGGTGTCGGCGCAAAATCCGCAACCAATACATTTGTTGTCATCTGAGATATATTCATACCCTGTCTCAGAACCCGTTGGCAACTCCCTTTTGGAAATAGCACCGGTTGGACAGATGGTTTCACAAAGGTGACAATCACGGCATGAGGCGCAGGACAGGCAGCGGTCGGCCTGGTTTTGTTCCGAAGCTGCAAGCTGTGTTGGGATGTAGTGGGTTATGGTCAACGCCTGCTGGGGGATCAGCGGTTTGTCGAAAGGTTTCCATTCGACTCCCTTGCATTTTGCGATAATGAATTCCGCCGCTGTCTTTCCGGCGCCAAGAGCGTGGGTTGCAAGTCCCGGCTTTTCAACATCGCCGATCGCCAGCAACCGGGTGTCGGAGGTAAGATGGGCCTTGTCGGTCTTGATCCATGCGGCTCCACCAACGGTTACGGTCTCGACGTCTTCTGGTAGAAAAGAGAGCGCCGGGACATCGCCGATGGAGATAATAACCGTCTTGGCCGGGATCAGTTCGCCGTCTGATGTCCACACTCCTTCGTCCGTCACTTCCCTGGTGGTAACAGGCCACCTGAAGGATGCGCCGAGTCTTTCGGCGGCTTCTTTTTCCTTGCCGAATGCGAGCGGTTTCTGGATGTCGACGAGGACGACTTTTTCAGCCCCCAGTCTATATGCTTCACAGGCTACGTCGCAGCCGACGTTTCCGGCTCCGATTACCACCACTTCACCGCTCACTGCCGGAGGCGCCGGGCTTTTTGCCTGTTTGAGGAATTCGAGCGCCGGCACCACCCTTTCGCTTCCCGGAAATTGCAGGATCCTGGGGGCGTGGGTTCCGACGGCGACTACGGTATAGTCGTATTTTGTCCGCAGCTCTGCGAATTTCTCCTTGGTCAGCCTGGTGCCCAGGTTGATAAAGATGTTCGGCGTATTGGCAAATCTCTGGATCTCCTGGTGCCAGATCGCCTGGGAGAGCCGCTCCCAGGGGATTACCTGGGCGAGTTTGCCGCCGATCTTGTCGTCCTGCTCGAAGATATGGGCTTCAATTCCATGCAGTGCCAGTTGCCAGGCGACGTTTATGCCGGCCGGTCCGCCGCCGATGACTGCAACTTTTTTACCGATGGGTTCAGGTACGGAAGGAGCCTGAATGTGGCCGACGGCCCGGCCGAGTGTCGCCACATCTATCGGCTCATCGACACCTTGCCGCGAACAGTTTTCCATACACAGATTCGGACAGACCGAGCCGCAGACCGATGCGGGCAGCGGGGTGTAGCGAAGCAGCATTTCATAGGCATCGTCTATCCGTCCTTCCCGTATGAGGCTGAGCCGGTCGACGGTGGGGATATGCACCGGGCAGAAATAGGTGCACGGTGCAGCGGATTCATGGTTTGCCCAGTATGGTTTTTTTCTCCTGAGATCGCCGGTAACAATGGTCTCGATAGGACTGCGGTCAAGCCCCGGGGCGAGATCTCGCAGCGGATCGCCGCCGAAGGCTTTGTTCCAGTGCTCGTTTCTGAACTCGGCCATCACCATCGGGCCTGAGAACATCAGCGCCCGTTCCTGCGGGGTAATGGCGACAAGCGCCCGCCACTCTTCACGCCTGGTGAGGGTTTCAAGCAGCTCCGGGCGTCTGATTCGGCCGAGGAATATTTTTATGTTCTGCTGCAGCCATTGCCACTGCCCATCGTCGGGAAGCACCAGCTTGGCGTTGGTTTTGGCATAACTATCATCAATTTTACCACGGAAATAGATGATCCCGCCGACCATGCCGACACAGGGACGATATCCGAGAATGTTGTGCGGGCTCTTAGGGTCAATCCCGCACACCACGCCGATTCCGCCGCAGTTGAATTCGGCAAAGGAATCTCCGGTGGAGCCCAGCACCCAGAGCTCGGGTTTGGCGTAATCCGGGTTCCACTTGGTCATGGTGAGACCGCGGGCGCCTATGGAACCGCCAATAAAAACCTTGCCGTTGGCCATGGCGTTGCAGGCGCCGTTGGAGGCGTCACCGAGAACCGTTATTTCCGCGCCGATATTGAGGTAGCCGACATCGTCTGAAGTCGCTCCCTCGCAGATTATCCTGGTTCCGGGCATGCCCATACACCCGAGCCGCTGTCCCGACGGACCTCTGACCGTAAGGTTCAAGCCGCCTTCATGCTGCAGCCGGATGCCGATATTATGTTGCCCGAAAGATTCAAGGATGAGATCGTTTGAGGTGGCGGCAGCATTTCGTATCAGCTTCTCAAACTCCATGGAGTTGATGCGGGTACCTTGTTCGTTTAGACCTTTTACAACCGTTGTAGCCACTGAATGCTCCTTCTTGCGAGAATGAAGATCCTTGAGGGATCGGTTTCTCTCTTTGCTGGTTCTGTTCAATTATCAGCAGATATATCTGATCTGCAGTCTCTCTGCGGCAGCCTTGTCGTTTATGCCGATGGCGTCCGACATACCGATCGGCAGACTCTGGGACCTGCCGAGCGGAGCCATGATCTTTTTGACTTCGGTGTTGATCGACATAAATATTTCCGCCACTCGCTGCGCTACTTTGTCCGGGTCAAGCCTGCGGTACAGCTTGGAGTTCTGGCTGGTGATGCCTTTGGGACAGATCCCCAGGTTGCATACGTTGCATCTGTTTTTTTCATTACCGAGACAGCCAGCTGCAGCCTGCATGATATATTTACCGACATGAACCCCCGAGGCGCCGAGCATTATCATGGCCATTCCGTTCTGGGCGACGTTTCCGTTTTTCCCGATCCCGCCTGCGGCAAAAATGGGAATCTCGTTCTGTTTGCCCTGCTTGGCAAGGTCGAGATAACAGTCGCGAACACAGGAGGCGATCGGATGTCCGGTCGCGTCCATCGACACGTTGTAAGCAGCGCCCGTTCCTCCGTCGATACCATCGATCATCAGTCCTGCGGCGTACGGGTTGCGCACCAGGTTGTTCAGTACCGCCTTTGCCGAGGTGGAGGCGGAAATTTTTGGATAGACCGGTACCTTATGGTTAAACGCCATGGACAGGGTCTGGGTCATTTTCATGACACTTTCTTCAATTGAGTAGAGGGTCTGGTGAACCGGCGGGGAGGGCAGATCGACCCCTTCGGGGACGCCCCTGAGCCGGGCGATCAGTTTGGAGACCTTGTACCACATGAGCAGTCCGCCGTCGCCGGGTTTTGCCCCCTGGCCATACTTGATTTCGATAGCTGCGGGATCGCACTGCATCTCGGGAATGGCCCTGATGATCTCGTCCCAGCCAAAGTAGCCGGAGGCGATCTGCAGAATAATATATTTCAGGTAAGGGCTTCTGAGGACCCACGGCGGACAGCCGCCTTCGCCGGTACACATGACCACAGGGATGCCGAGCACCTCGTTGCAGTACGCCACTCCCTGGAGCAGTCCCAGCCACATGTTGGGCGAGAGTGCGCCAAAAGACATGGAGCCGATGACAAAGGGAAAGATTTCCCGGGTGGCAGGAATCCAGCCGCCGTTGAGCGTCCGATCGAGAAAATCCTCCGGAGAGAGTATCCTGCCGATGGTGGTCGTGGCGGTGAATTCATGGCGTCCGGCATCGAGAGCGGGGTCTGTCAACATGGAGATGCGGGTGAACATCATTTTGTCCAGCAAGGTGGGACCCGTGGCATTCCTTCGGCCGCCCCTCTTGAGGGGTTCCCCTTTTCTGTTGTTGAAAAAGAGCGTCCTGTTTTCATTGGTTCCTGAAACAGGTGCAATTGCCTCGTTGGGGCAGACCATGGAGCACATCGCGCAGCCGATGCACATGTGGTCCATGTCCATGACCTGGCGAATGCCGGTAAAAGTCTTGTATTCACTGCCCCTTTGCTTCTGGAAAACATCAAGTTTGGGCAGGCGCTTGCGCATGTACTCCAGCCGTATTGCGCCTTTGGGACACACCGCGGTGCATTGACCGCAGAGAGTGCACCGGTCTTCCCGATGATGAATTATCCACGGAAAATCGGATAGGGCTAGGCTGCCTGGATTGACGGAAACGGATCGTATTGAGACCATATTTCTAATTCCTTTCTATGGGGAGGTATAATAACTGTGTGTTCGCGCATGGGCTGAAAATCAGAAGACGGGTCGCGGTCAGGGACCAGAGCGTCAACCCCGCACAGTTCGGAGGCAATGGCCCAGGCTCCTTCCCGCCCGCCCACAGTGGCGGGACGAAGTTTTTTCTGGTCCATGACCAAAAGACTGGTCTCATCCGGAAGGGTGCCGATAACGGCGTTGGGTCCGTCGATTATAAGGCGCTTGCACGCCTGTCTCAACCCGCTGAGAAATTCCCCCTGAGGGTGATTTTTGAGCTCGCCGGAGTTGAGGGGGGTTATGATATGCTTGTAGGCCTGCAGCGGGAGTTTGAGCTTTTTCAGGGTGTAATGCAGGATATGGGTGAATACTTCGCTGTCGCTCTGATACCCCATGTATCCGGGAATCTGCTTGCCGATCAGCCAGTCCCGGATCGGGACAAAGGCGGTATTCTCACCGTTGGTCATGGTAGAGATCCCCTGGATAAAGAACGGGTGGCAGGCGTAGAGATTGATCCCGTAGTTGGTGTTCTGCCGTCCCTGGGCCATGCAGATGCGCGATTTGATCTGGCCGTCGTGGAGGCATAACCCGTTGCCTATTTGCAGGGGCCATCCCACCTCCTTGATCATCGCCACGTCGGGATAGAAAGAGAAAACGGTTATCTTGTTGTCGTCATTGGAAAGCGCTCTCAGGGCAAGTCTGGTCTTGAGCAACTCCTCCTCTCTTTCTTCGGTGCTTTTGTCCCTGAACGCAGGCGGCATCCGGTAGGCGCGCATAAAGTAGCGAAACCGGTCCGTTGCCTCTATATGGCCTTCTTCATGGTGGAATCGATGGTCATACTTCAGTTCGTACCCGCGTTCCTCCATGTAGTCCTTGATCGTGTTCCACGCCTTTTCGGTGTGGGCGATACCGGAAAGAACCGGGAAATTGGGATTGTATTTGAAATCTTCAAACTCCAGACCTCGGAGTAAAAGACCAAGGCCCGATCCGTCATACCCCTCCTGCATCGCCTCCATCGCGGTGAGAACTTCGTAGGGGGAAAAAGGCTCATTGGCACTTTTAAGGGCTAACCGACACATGTTTTCTCCCGATAATAAAAAAAATCTGCTGCTGCCTTTGAATTGGCTTATGTAAAGTTGCACGTTTTTGTAAGATATTAAACGACAAAAACGTATGATTGAGCTAAAATAATTAAATGATTGTTACAAAAAAGTCAATAGTGTGGTGCTGCGAGAATGTAATGGATGAAAAATGGTTGCCTCGGTGGCAAGGCGTCCTCTTGTCCGGAAGATGATTGCATCAGGGTGGCGGTGCCTGAATTGGGAGATGAGGGTGTTGAGAATGGTCTCAAGAATCGACAGCAGGGGGCAACGCACTGAGAAAAGGGAGGGGCGACCGGCATGCGGAAGAATCAGCCGGGTGGGCATAAAAAAAGCCACTGATTCCTCAGGAATCAGTGGCTTTTTTTATGAAAGAGGCGGAGTTTTACTTGAGTATGTTCTTTACCTTGGTCATATCTTTGACGCTGTCAATTTTTCCTTTTATTTCAGAAACTTCTTTTATTCCAGGGATGTCTTCTACCAGGTCTTTTCCACCCTGCTCAACATCCTGGATGCCTTTTTTAAAAGAACTTATGGCTTTGCCAAGACCAGAGCCTATCTCAGGAAGTTTTTTACCGCCGAAAATGAGAAACGCAATAGCCAGAATAACAATGAGTTCCGGTGTGCCAAGTCCAAACATTGAATACTCCTCCTGAACAATGGGTGCGAGGACCGTCAGGCTTTCGTCTCCTCGTCGCCGTCGTTGTCGTCAATTTTTTTGGTGACTTCTTCCTTTTTGGTTGCATCCTTGAAATTCTTTATCCCCTTGCCGATGCCCGAACCTATTTCAGGCAGTTTGCCGGCACCAAAGATGATAACTATTATAACCAGAATAACGATGAGTTCAGGCATTCCAAGTCCAAACATAATCTTTCCTCGCAAATAAAAACAATGTTGTAAAAAGAGCTGTCAAGCTCAGTATTGCTCTCCAATATTTTCACCTTCGACATTAGAGCAGTCTAATGGTGTTGTCAAGAATTGGCTTGAGCTCCTCTTCGATGTCGTTTTCTTGCACCACATTTTATGTGAGGCTGTTGTTGGCAACAAATGTTTGAATTTCTGCAACATTTGCAGCGATTGTCTGGCACCTGGACTGTTTGTCGCCGATTCCCTGAAGTGGTTCAGGGAAAACCATCGGCTGTCCTGTTGCGGATTCGACGACTTCACCGAACTTTGCCGGATGGGCAGTTGCCAGGCAGACCATCGGCACGCCGGCGGTCCGTAACTGCAACGCGGCCTTGACCCCGACGGCGGTGTGCGGGTCGAGGACGTAGCCGTGCTCGGTATAAAAGGTCCTGATAGTGTCGAACACTTCCTGTTCCGTTACGGCGGCGGCGGCGAAATCTCTCTTGACCTGGTCGAGATGGGATTTGAGGTCGATTTTCCCTGTTGCGCTGAACTGTTCCATCAGGTCGCGGGTTTTTGCCGTGTCGCTGTCGGTGAGGTAGTAGAGATAGCGTTCGAAGTTGGATGCAGCCTGAATATCCATCGACGGGCTGGTTGTAGCTCTGACTTCGCCCAGGGAATAGTCGCCGCTGTTGACGAATCGCGACAGGATGTCATTGTCGTTGGTGGCCAGCACCAGCTGGCGGATGGTGCCAGGAGGCAGCATCTTCTTGGCAATATAGCCAGCGAAAATGTCGCCGAAATTTCCTGTTGGAATGGCAAAATCGACCGAGGAATCTTTTTCATGGCTGGACACGTGAATACAACTGTGCACGTAATAGACAACCTGTGCCAGAACCCTCGCCCAGTTTATTGAGTTGATCGCTCCGAGCCTGTATCTGTTTTTAAACTCGACATCGTTGAAGATTTTCTTGACAATGGCCTGGCCGTCGTCAAAGGATCCTTCGATGGCAAGGTTGAACACGTTGTCGTCAAGGACCGTGGTCATCTGCTTTTCCTGCACCGGGCTGACCCGCCCTTTAGGGTGGAGGATGAAGATGTTTATTCTGCTTTTGCCTCGCACTCCGTAAATGGCTGCAGAGCCGGTATCTCCGGAGGTGGCGCCGACGATGTTGAGCACCTCGCCGCTTTTTTGCAGTAAATATTCAAAGAGGTTGCCGAGAAACTGCAGGGCCACATCTTTAAACGCCAGGGTCGGCCCGTGAAACAGTTCAAGGATGTGCAGTCCGCCCTGGTGGATCAGGGGGGTGACGTCCTGGTGATTGAAGCTGGCGTAGGATTTGTTGATAATGTCACGCAGGTCGCTTGCCGGGATGTCGTCGATAAATCTCGACAGTATCTCAAAGGCGAGTTCAGTGTAGCTGAGTTCGTGCCAGGAGGCAAAAGTCTCACCGCCAACCCGCGGAATAGTGCGGGGGAGCAACAGTCCTCCGTCTTCGGCTAGCCCCATCATCACCCCTTGGGTAAAGGAGATCGGGGATATTCCCCCTCTAGTACTTAAGTATTGCATGGTATTGGTCTTCTTTGGTTTGATGTTTGAAAAAATAGGATAATTTTCTGCGTTGTTGTTAGTTGTGCCACAAAATGCACTATATCTCTTGCTTACTTTTCCACATCAAGCTTTTTGGCATCGGACCACAAGCCTTCAAGGTCGTAAAACCTGCGCTGCTCATGATAGAAAATATGCACGACCACATCGTCAAAATCGAGCAGAATCCACATGCCTTCGTTGAGTCCCTCAGCCTTTGAAGCGTTTATTCTTTTTGATCGCAGCTGACCTTCAATCGCTTCCGCAAGAGCCTGTACGTGTCTTGTCGACTTGCCGTTCATGATGACGAAGTATTCGGTGAATGTGGTCAGTCCGCGAACGTCGAGGATCACCAGATCTTCGGCTTTGGTATCAAGGGCGGCTCTGGCGCATATCTGGGCCAGGTCATGGCCGGATTTGTCTCGATATTCTTTTTTTATCTGTTTCATTCGTTGTTTTGTCAGGTAGTTATGGAAATATTATTTTTTACCCTTTGGGGTTCTCGGTGGGAACTCAAATGTTATCTTACCACTATTTGCCAGAACGAGATAGGCATCAAATGATTTTCTTTTTTTCGAGATAAACCCTTTTATCAGTTCGGTTTTTCCTTGTTCCAGCAGTTGTTTGATGTTTGCCGCGCTGATTTCCCGGGACAGTATGACCTTGCTTATCCTCAACCCTTTTTTTCGGTCGCCGTCAAGACAAGATTCGGACATGAACGCCATGGGGGTCTCATAGACGGGGGAACCATCGATTGGAGAGACGCCTAGGGGAGTGGTTTTCTTTATCTCGTCTGTATCGAGTTCGTCCGTGGAGTCGGCGAATAAAAACTCGACCTTGTTGTTGTGCAGTCTGACCGAGGCGGTGAACGGCTTTCCCCGTTTGGACCGGAAATCGCTGAAGGGTCCTATGGTTTTGCCGGTAAGCAGATCCGTGACATCTTCATCGCTGAGGAGTCTGCCGCCGATAATCTTGCGAATGGTGATCTTTTCATCCTCGGAAATGTAGGCGGTGGGAGAGGAGAAGAGCCGTATGCCGTTCACCGGGCTGAAAGGCGCTTCCGGGCGGACTTCACGGGATTCGAAATTTTTTACCTGATCGATGATATGGTTGGTCATGGCGCGTATTTCGGCCATGAATTTGTCCCGGGTGAACTCTCCCTTGAGGATCTGGTTGAGCTTGTATTCCCATTCACCGGTCATCTCCGGAGAGGCGAGCACGTCTATCTTCATCGCCTCGAGCAGGGCGAGGAGTTCAAAGGCTTTTCCCGTCGGAGTCAGCTCCTTGCCCTCCCTGACCACATATTTTTCCTTTATCAGTTTTTCTATGATTGCAGCCCTGGTGGCAGGAGTGCCGAGCCCCCGTTCTTTCATGGCGTCGGCCAGTTCCTCGTCTTCCACCAGCTTGTCGCTGTTTTCCATTGCCGAAAGAAGGGTCGCCTCGCTGAACCTGGCAGGCGGCGTGGTTTCGTTTTCTTCGCACTGCAAGCTGTCGCAGACGATGTTGGCATTTTCGGGCAGTTGTTCGAGGATTTTATCATTTCCTCCGGTTCTTTCTCCGCTGTAGATAGCTTTCCATCCGGCGTCGACCAGCACTTTTCCTTCTGTGAGAAATGTTTCCGATTCCACCACCGAGAGCCGCCTGGTGTTCATGAACACCGCGGGCGGAAAGAAAACAGCGAGAAAACGCTGCACCACAAGTTGGTAGATCTTAAATTCCGGTTCGGAAAGCTGCTTGGGCAGCAGGTTGGTCGGAATTATCGCATGGTGGTCGGAGATCTTGGCGTTGTTAAAAATTTTCTTGTCGTTTTTTATGTATTTTTTTTCAAGCGCCTCGGCGGCAAATTTACCGAGCTGCCACTGGGTCTGCAGTCCGACTATTTTTTTGACGGAGTCGACGTAGTCTTCCGGCAGGTGCTTGCTGTCGGTTCTCGGGTAGGTGAGGACTTTATGCTTTTCATACAATGCCTGGGCGATTCCAAGGGTGTTCTTGGCGGAAAATCCGAACCTTGAGTTTGCTTCGCGCTGGAGCAGGGTGAGGTCGTAAAGCGGAGGGGAGGATTGTGTGGTCCTCTTGGTCTGCTCTGACACCTCAGCCGGTTTTTCCCGGCATTTCTCCATGATTGCTTCTGCGTCCTCTCGATTCCATAGCCGATCGGACCGTTTGTATGAGTTCTGGGGATCTTTTTTGAAGTCCGGGTCTATCCACCTTCCCTGGTATGTCCCCTTGCCAAAATCAAAGGTCGCCTGGAGATTCCAGTAAGGTTCCGGGGTGAAGTCGATCCGGCTTTTTTCCCTTTTGACCAGCAGTGAAAGGGTGGGGGTCTGGACCCTGCCGCAGGGGGTGAGGAAAAAGCCGCCCTTGCGGGAATTGAACCCGGTAAGGGCCCGGGTGGCGTTGATACCTATCAGCCAGTCGGATTCAGAGCGGCAGAGGGCGGTGTCCTCCAGGGGAAGCATCTCTTCATTGTTGCGAAGTGAGGAGAAAGCCCTCTTGATCGCATCGGATGTCATCGACTGCAGCCACAACCGTTTAAACGATTTTTTCGCGACCGAGTTGTTCCACACGAACTTGACGATATATTTGAATATAAGCTCACCTTCCCGGCCGGCATCGCATGCATTTATTATTTCGATGACGTCTTTTCTGCGGATAAGCTTCTGCAGGGCGTTGAGTTGTGCCTTGGTGCCGTCCAAACCTTTCAAGGGGAAACTCTCCGGCAGGATCGGCAGGTTGTTCATGTCCCATTTCTGATAGGCCGGGTCTATTTCCTCGGGGTAGCAGATGGACACCAGGTGCCCGATAGCGTACGAGACGATGTAGCGGTCGCTTTCAAAATGGGTCTTGGTTTTCTTGAATTTGCCCGGGAGAACTTTGCTCAAGTCCTGAGCGACGCTGGGTTTCTCGGCGATGATTAAAGTTTTATCCGTCATAAATATTATCTGTGGTTCTTCTGCGTACCGTCGTATTGCCGATGGCTTCTATTTCTTCCCGGATGTTAAACAATGTGACGGCAGCTTGTGCAAGACAAGTATTGAATCTGAAAATGGCAGAATCCCAATTGATGATGATTCTCGATACGTCATGCAAATGAGAAGCAGGAAGGTTCTTGAAACAGACGATGTAATAAAGGCACATTAAAACTTTGTCAAATAGAATTTTAACCACGAGGGATTTGCGCCAGCTAAAACCGATTTTTTTTTCTGCTCCTGTCTGCACCCGAAAATTTCTGCAGAGGGGTGGCGCAACACAGTGGCGGACGTGTCAAAGATTGTTGATCGCCGCAGGGAACAGGTGAGTATTCTGCTTGACAAAGTGCTCCGGTTGTGATTAAATTCTGTCTGGTTGAGCTTTGCCTCAAGTCACTCTGCTTCTGGAACCATCTCTTGTATCCGCAGCAAAGTGGCAGGAGAAAACCGGTTATACCTCCTGCGAAGGCGGGAAGGCTTTTGAGAAGTGGGCTTTGCCCGCTTTTTTTTATGCCCGAATATCGGGTATGGCATCGTTTTTGCGGCTGAGCAACGCGTCCGGCCGCCAGGGACGGTGTGTGCTGGTGTCGATTATGAGCGAATTGATTATCGAAAAAATAACAGATTATCTGAATGAATTGCTGCCCTCCATGGGGCTTGAGCTGTTTGATGTCCAGTTCCGCAGGGAAGGACATGGATGGGTACTGCGGGTTTTTATCGACCGGGATGGAGGCGTGACGCTTGACCATTGCAGTGATGTGAGCCGAGAGGTCGGGCAGTATCTTGATGTGGAAGACATTATCGATCATGCGTACAATCTGGAGATTTCTTCCCCCGGTCTTGAAAGGCCGCTCAGGTCAGTGGATGATTTTGCCAGATTCAAGGGCGACAAGGCCAAAGTCAGGCTGCATGAGGCGATCGATGGCGAGAAAAGCTTCGTTGGCCTGATTAAAACTGTTGAGAACTCGACAATCGTACTGGAGCTTGAGAGCGGAGCCCCATTGGAATTTACTTTTGAAATGATAAACAAGGCCAGGCTGGTTTTTTGACTTGTTATCCTGGATACTGTTTGTAGAGAAGATTGTGAGGCGCCGAACCATCGGAGGCGTAAGTCATAGGGACGAGGGAGTAGAATGCTGTCAGATTTAAAACGTATAATCGACCAGATCAGCAGAGATCGGGGATTTGATAAGACATTACTGATAGAGGCAATCGAAGAGGCGGTTCAGTCTGCGGCGAGGAAAAAATTCGGAAGCCGCAGGGATATTGAGGTCCGGTATAATGAAGAATACGGTGAAGTGGAAGTCTTCCAGTTTCGGATTGTGGTGGAGGAAGCTGAAGACGAACAGACCGAAATAGGACTGGAACAGGCCAAACGACTCGATCCCGAAGTGCAGCTCGGCGATGAACTCGGGGAAAAGATGGAGAATATAACCGATCTGGGAAGAATTGCAGCCCAATCGGCGAAACAGGTCATTATCCATCGCATGAAGGATGCGGAAAAAGAGGTGATCTACGATATGTTCAAGGATCGCATCGGTGAAGTTGTCAGCGGCATCGTGCAGCGCTTTGAACGAGGCAATATGGTTGTCAACCTTGGCCGGACCGACGCTATTCTGCCCAAGGATCAGCAAATCCCCAAGAGATCCTTTAAGCAGGGGGACAGGATCCGTGCCTATCTCAAAGAGGTTCGGCAGACCAGCCGTGATTCGCAGCTGGTTCTATCGAGAACCTGCGACGAATTCCTGGCCAAGCTGTTCCAGATGGAAGTGCCGGAAATAAGTGAAGGTATCGTCAGGGTCATGGGGGTTAGCCGTGAACCCGGGTTTCGTGCCAAAATTGCGGTGAGTTCTTCGGAAAGCGATGTCGATCCGGTGGGCGCCTGTGTTGGCATGAAAGGATCCAGGGTGCAGAACGTGGTGCAGGAGCTTCAGGGGGAGCGCATCGATATCGTCACCTGGAGTCCGGATCCGGCTAAATACGTGTACAACGCCCTGGCCCCGGCTCATGTAAGCATGGTCAGGGCCGACGAAGAAGCGAACTCGCTGCTTGTGGTTGTGCCAAATGATCAGCTGTCGCTTGCAATCGGTAGGCAGGGCCAGAATGTACGACTGGCTTCCAAGTTGATCGGCTGGCGGATAGACGTGAAAAGTGAACAGCGTTACGCCAACCTGTCGGATCCCGGCTACAACTCTCTTTTAAAACTGCAAGGGATGGATGAAGCCCTGGCGGACCAGCTTTTCGCCAAAGGAATAACTTCGGCAGAACAGCTCGGTGCCAGAAGTGTCGAGGAGCTGGTCGTTTTTCGCGCAATAGATGAAAAATTTGCGCTGGCACTTATAGCAGAAGCGAAAACGGCTCCGGCGGTTGAAGTGGTTGAAGACGAGAAAGAAGACGAAAAAACAGCGCAGGAGTCACCGGCCGCGGAGGTTGTGGCGGGAAAAGAGACTGTAGCGGAAAACGAAACTGCGGAAACTGACGACAGTGAGGTTGAAACCGGGGACGACTCCGGCTTCAATGCAGAAGGTGAAGACAGCCGGAACGGATGAAGGGTGAAGGTGTCATTTCGTACCTGTTGCTCCTGTAAAGCGAAGAAAGCAAAACATGATCTGTTGCGCTTTGTGTGGGCGGAAAACAAGGTGATGGCCGACCCCGACCAGAAGATGCCGGGCCGAGGAGTATACTGTTGTTCAGACGAACGATGTTTGAGCCGGTTCCTCGGCATGAGCAAAAAGTGGAAAAGATTGTTTCGTCTTTAGAAAAAAATATATAATATGGTGCGTTTTTTTTACCGGACGAATCAAATGACTGTTGCGATGAAATACGGGAGTAGATGATGAGCAGAGTTAGGGTATATGAGTTGGCCAAAGAGGCCGGCATGAGCAGCAAGGCGTTAACCGATAAACTGATTGAGCTTGGTTATGATATTAAGGGTCACAGTTCATCGGTAGACGACGATACGGCTGAGAAAATACGAAATACTGTTCTGAAATCGGCCAACACTGAACTGGTGGAAAAGCGTATTGACAGCGACAAAGAGGGTGGCACCGTAATAAGGCGCAGGGCGACGGTTATTCGCAGACGAGCGAAGGTCAAGGACGAGCCGGAGCAGACTGAGCAGACAGATGCAGATGCTGAAGAAGCGGAGTCGGCAGAATCGGCAGAGGCTCCGCCGGTTGACGAAAAATCAGTGAAGCTTGATGAACACAGACCAGATGTCGAGGCCGCCCGCATAGACACGGGTGCTCAAAGAAAGGAAGAACCGGCCAGGGTCGTCTCGTCGCCGGCTCCAGAAAGCGTCACTTTGCCGGAAAAAGAGATCGAGGCGAAGAAAAAAGAAGAGGTCGAGCCGGAGAGGGCAGCTAAAAAGGTGGAACCAGAAGCAGTCGAAAGGGTTGAAGAGAAAAAGAAAGCTCAGGAAAAGACCACGGAAGACGGGAAGGAACCGGTTGCCGAACAAGCCCCCGCGGTGAAAGAGGTCAAGGAGGTTGCCGACAAGAAAGACAGGCAGCAGAAATCGGCCCAACCGGATGAGGCGGTCAAGAAAAAGAAGAAGATAAAAACTCCGCCGCAGAAAAAACCTATGGCAAGGGTGGTGCGTACCATCGAACTGCCGCAGTCTGAAGAGAGTGGTGGTGCTGCGCCCAGGCCAAAGAGAAAACCGGCCAAAGGACCGCAGCAGAGGCGTCAACTTGACGGTGCGGGCCAGCAGGAAGTAATTGTTGAAAAAGAGGGCGGCCGCAATCGCAAGAAAGGCAAGCGTGTCGGATTTGATGACGATAAGGAAAGAGACACCAGGCGGGGCGGTAAGAAGGGACAGAAAAATGTTAAATTCACCCACTTTGGCCAGGACTATCAGGGACGCGATGGCGGCAAGATGGGTAGGAGAGGGAGAAGGATGCCAAAAGCGGTATCTCCTCCCGCGGAAATGAAGGCCAGCAAGAAACGGTTCAAGGTCTACGATACTATAAGCGTCGGTGATCTGGCCCAGAATATGAAAGTGAAGGCGAGCGAAGTTATAGCCAAACTGATGGGACTAGGGGTCATGGCCACCATCAACCAGCCCGTTGATACCGATACGGCGATGGTTATCGCCGCCGACTTCGGCTATGAAGTAGAGCAGGGAGTAACCGAGGAAATCGGGATGCAGATGCTTCGGGAAGCGGAAGAGGGCGGCGAGCAGCAGCCCAGATCTCCAGTGGTCACTGTCATGGGACACGTCGATCATGGCAAGACTTCGATTCTTGATGCGATTCGCAAAACTGACGTCGCCCATGGCGAGGCCGGTGGAATTACCCAGCACATCGGTGCGTACCGGGTCCGTTCCGGGGCCGGAGACGTAACCTTTGTCGACACTCCCGGTCATGCGGCGTTCACCGAGATGCGATCGAGGGGAGCCCAGGTTACCGACATTGTTGTTCTTGTGGTCGCCGCAGATGACGGTGTCATGGACCAGACCAGGGAAGCAATTCACCATGCCCAGGCGGCCGATGTCCCCATTATAGTAGCGGTCAACAAGATCGATAAGGACAACGCCGATATCGACCGGGTGAAGAGGGAACTTTCCGAACTCAACCTGATGCCCGAGGATTGGGGTGGGGAAACGATGTATTGTGAGACGTCGGCGAAAAAAAATATCGGGATCGACAGCCTGCTCGAATCGATCCAGCTTCTGGCCGAGATTCTTGAGTTGCGTGCCGATAAAGACAGGAAAGCCAGGGGTCGCGTCATCGAGGCCCAGCTGCATAAAGGCAGAGGCGCTGTGGCCACGGTGCTGATCCAGGACGGGACGCTTCACCTCGGCGAATATTTTGTTGTCGGTCAATACAGCGGTAAAGTTCGGGCCATGCTCGACGACAAGGGACAGAACATTGACCAGGCCGGACCGTCCATCCCCGTGGAGGTCCAGGGACTCTCCGGTGTTCCCAGTGCCGGTGATGAGTTTATCGTCGTAACCGATGAAAAAATGGCCAGAAACGTCGCCAATGTTCGGTCGCTCAAAGCTAGGGAGAGCGAACTCGGCGTCAAGAGCAAGATATCACTTGACAAACTCTTTGAACAGATGTCTGAGGGCGATATGAAAGAGCTCAGGGTCGTTCTGCGCTCAGATGTCCAGGGAACTCTCGAGGCTTTTGCCAAAGCGGCAGAGGATCTCTCGACAAAGGAAATCAAGGTCAAGATCCTTCACGAGGGCACCGGTACGATTACCGAGTCGGATATCCTGCTGGCCTCGGCTTCGGACGCGATCATCATCGGTTTCAACGTGCGCCCCTCGATCAAGGTAAAAGAGCTTGCAACAACCGAGCAGGTGGATGTCCGCTCCTATGATGTCATCTATCATGCCCTTGATGATATCCGCAAGGCCATGGTCGGTTTGCTTGACCCGACGTTTGAAGAAGAGGTTATCGGACTGGCAGAGGTTCGTGATACCTTCAGCGTGCCCAAGGTTGGCACCATCGCCGGCTGTGCAGTACTGGACGGGAAGATTATCCGTTCCGCCAAGGTGCGGGTGCTCAGAGATGGAGTTGTAATCTACACCGGTAAAATAGAATCTCTCAGAAGATTTAAGGACGATGTGAAAGAGGTTCTTTCAGGCTTCGAGTGCGGAATAAGTGTTGAAAAGTTCAACGATATCAAGGTGGGTGACAACCTTGAAGCGTTCATAGTGAAAGAAATTGAAGCAACGCTTGAATAAAAGGAGTCTTTGTGTCTGTTTGGGATCCTAAAAAAACGCTTGATGACGCCGGGCTCGGCGCTGATACCGGAAAAAAGCGGTCGGTGAGAGTCGGCGAGGCCATCAGGATGGAGTTGTCGACTTTTCTGGTGACCAAGGTGGCTGACCCTAGGCTGCAGGGGGTGTCCATTTCCCGGGTGGAGGTGACCGAAGATCTCTCTATGGCAAAAATCTTCTTTACCGTTTTCGGCGGGCACAAAGAGGTGAAGGCTGCAGAGAAGGGTTTCCAGAGGGCCGGTGGCTTCATGCGCAGCCAAATTGCCAAAACGTTAAATCTGCGCTTTACACCCAAACTGCAGTTTCGATATGATAATACTGCGGACAAAGTGGCGGAGCTTGAAGAAATTTTCGCGCAGATAAAAAATGAAAGGGAGTCTGGAGAGAATGGTTCCTGAGGAAATTGTCCAGGCTATTCGTGAGCGGTCCAATATAGTCCTCTTCACACATACGCATCCGGACGGGGACGCCTTGGGGTCCCTTCTTGCTCTGGCTTCCATCCTTGAATCCATTGGCAAAACGGTATTCTGTTATCTCGAAGAGCCGGTCTCCCACCTCTACGATTTTCTTCCGGAAACCGAGCGGGCCCAGACCCGGCTTGAAAAGTATCGCACTTTCCGGCAGTCGGCGGCAGGCGATATCCTGGCTATAGCTCTTGACTGCGGTGACTGCGATCGTTTAGGCGAGAATAAGGGTGAATTCCTGAAGGAGACATCTTTCCTGGTCATCGACCATCATCAGTCCCATGAAGATTTCGGTACCGCAAGATGGGTTGACGCCACCAGGTCATCCACCGGTGAAATGGTCTATGAACTTGCCCTCGCCCTCGGCGCCGCTGTCGATAAAAACTGCGCTTTCAATCTCTATGTCGCGATATGCACCGATACCGGATCGTTCCGCTATGAGTGCACCAGCGCCCGTACTATGCATATAGTCGGCGAACTCCTTAAGGCAGGAGTCAGGCCGGATACGGTGGCCGGATATCTCTACGACAACTACTCCAGGGAGCGACTGAAGCTGCTGGAGATGGCTTTGGGCAGTGTGGAACTCAGCCATGACGGCCAGATAGCTTTCATGCACGTGTCGCAGAAGATGCTTGATGACAGCGGAGCCTCGATAGAAGACCTGGAAGGGTTCATCAACTTTCCGCGTTCTCTGAAAGTCGTCAAGGTTGCGGCCCTGATCAAGGAGAGCGGCAGCGGTCATGTGGCGGTAAGCCTGCGGGCCAAGGGACAGTGCAACGTGTCGGAGGTGGCAAAAAAATTTAAAGGGGGCGGCCATCGGAACGCGGCCGGCTTCAGGTGTTCTGGCAAAAACGTCGGTCAGGTCATCGAGGAACTCAGGACGGTACTTGCCAGGGCCCTTGAAAATGATGACCATGACCAGGCCGGTCACTGCTGAAAACGTTACTTATATGGTGTCGCTGCAGCCTGAACAGTTTAGCGCGGGGATCTTTATGGTCGACAAACCCGCAGGTATCAGCTCGTTTAAAGTGGTGAGCGTGATGCGGAGGATTCTCTCCATCAAAAAGGTCGGCCACGCCGGGACCCTCGACCCGTTTGCCACCGGCTTGTTGATCGTATGCGGCGGTAGGCCGGCAACCAGATTGATATCGCGGTTTATGGAGGGAGAAAAGGAATACCTCGCCACCCTCCGGCTGGGGGTCGAAACCACCACCCAGGACCCGGAAGGAGAAATAGTCTCGCAAAAGGATGTGGGCTGTATCGGGCCGGAACAAGTAGAGGCCTGTTTGGAAAAATACCGGGGATGGCAACTGCAGACACCTCCAAGTTACTCGGCCTTGAAGCATAAAGGAAAGCCGCTCTACTATTATGCAAGAAAAGGTATAGAGATAAAAAAAGAACCGCGCAAGGTTGAGATCAAAACTCTTGAACGGATTGATAGCGGAAAAAATCGGCTCACCGCTGATTATCCGGAGTTGTCGGTGCGGGTGGTGTGCTCAAAAGGCACCTACATAAGGACACTGGCTGAGGATATTGGCCGATCACTGGGATGCGGTGCCCATCTTAATCAGCTGCGAAGGGTTAGAAGTGGCTGTTTTTCCGTGTCAAATGCTCTTGGGTGGGAGCAGCTTTCCGGACCCGGGGCCCTTGATGAATGCTTAAAAACCATGTTAACTGTTGAACAAGTCGCTAAATTGTTGCAATAATCTGTTAAGTTGGATAACTTTACTGTTTCACAAAAGTATCTAGCCGGTCTGCACGGTTCGCCACCAGGAATGCAAGCCATTTGTTGTAGTAACTTCGGAGCGGTCAGAATATCGACACCCCGAAAATTAAACCAATTGTAAACAAAAATATTTTTGTCCATAGAGTTTCAGGAGGATTGTCGTGGCACAGTCAGCTGTCAAGAAAAACGAAATTATTGAGAAATTCAAAACCCATGAGACGGATACCGGATCTTCGGAAGTCCAGATTGCACTTCTTACCGACCGGATCCAATACCTTACCGAACACTTCAAGGTTCATAAAAAAGATCATCATTCAAGGCAGGGGCTGCTCAAGCTGGTCGGCCAGAGACGTAGCCTTCTTGATTATCTCAAGAAAAAAGACATCAACAAGTATCGACAGATTCTGCAGGAACTTGGACTACGCAAGTAACAAGAGAGCAGGTCGCAGGACTGCTTGTTGATGAAGGCATAGTGCCATGTAACACCTCAAACGGTTTTAAAAAGTCGCCGTTTGAGGTGTTTGTTGTTTATAAAAGACCGAGAACAAAGCATACGGGGCTGGTGGATAATCCAGTCGAGAAAATTGGCACTGCGCCTTTCCCTGATGCTGTACATCTGGAGAAATCATGTTTAACAAAGTTGAAACAGAGATCGGTGGAAAGACTATTTCCATCGAAACTGGAAAAATCGCCAAACAGGCATCAGGATCTGTCGTTATCCGATCGGGTGAAACGGTACTGCTGGTAACTGCAGTAGGTGCGGGAGCAAGTCGGCCCGATGTGGATTTTTTACCCCTTACCATCGAATACCAGGAAAAGCTGGCATCAGTCGGTCGTATTCCCGGCAACTATTTTCGTCGCGAGATCGGCAGGCCGAGCGATAATGAAGTACTCACCTGCAGGATCATCGACCGGCCGATGCGCCCGCTTTTCCCCGAAGGGTACCGGTCGGAAACGCAGGTTATCGCGACTGTGCTCTCCGCAGACCAGGAAACCCTGCCCGATGTACTGGCAATGACCGGTGCTTCCTGTGCTCTGACTATCTCCAATATTCCGTTCGACGGACCGGTCGCCGGAGGGCGGGTCGGTTTTATCGATGGCAAATATGTGCTCAACCCATCGGTCTCCGAACTGGCCGATTCCTCTATGGACATTATCGTAGCCTGCACCAGAAAGGCCATTGTCATGGTCGAAGGGAAGGCTGACGAACTGAGCGAAGATGAAGTCCTGTCAGGTATTTTCTATGCCTTTGAAAATCTGCAGCCACTCATCGATATACAGGAAGAGCTGCAGAAAACCGCAGGAAAGGTCAAGGCGGAAGTCGTTGCTCCCGAGGTAAACGCGGAACTGCTCGAAAAGGTAAAAGAGATCAGCGCATCAGGTATGGAGCAGGTCTTTAATACCTCAGATAAACTCGAACGCGGTCGAGTCTTCGATCAGTTGCTGGAGCAGGTGACAACAGCGCTCGATCCCGAGGGCGAAAACAAGGAAGAGATCAAAAATCTCCTCTCTTCCTACAAAAAATCATACATGAGACAACGAATCGCCCAAGACGAGATTCGCATAGGCGGCAGAACGTTCGACCAGATCCGTGACATCTCATGCGAGACGCAGTATCTCCCCAGAACCCACGGGTCCGCACTGTTTACGCGCGGCGAGACCCAGGCGCTGGTCAGCACCACCCTGGGCAGTGAACGGGACAAACAGCGCATCGAGACCTTGGGCGGCGAAGTCGTCTGCAGGTTCATGCTGCATTACAATTTCCCTCCCTATTGCGTGGGGGAAGCGCGGATGCTGCGGGGACCGTCCCGCCGCGATATCGGCCATGGTACGCTCGCCACCCGCGGCCTTGAAGCGGTGCTCCCCGATGAAGAAGATTTTCCCTACTCAATACGGGTGGTTTCCGAGATACTGGAATCAAACGGGTCCTCCTCCATGGCCACCGTATGCGGAGGAAGCATGGCGATGATGGATGCCGGTGTTCCACTGAAACGGCCGGTGTCCGGGATTGCAATGGGCCTCATCAAGGAGGGAGAAAAAGTTGTCATTCTCTCAGATATCCTTGGCGACGAGGACCACCTTGGGGATATGGACTTCAAGGTTGTCGGTACCTGTGATGGCGTCACCGCCCTGCAGATGGATATAAAGATCGACGGGGTCGACAAAGAGATTATGGGCAAGGCGTTGAGCCAGGCCAAAAACGGACGGCTGCATATCCTCTCTGAAATGGAAAAGAGCATCTCCAGGGCCAGGGACGAGGTGGCCGATCACGCACCGAAATACATGGTCCACAAGATCAACCCGGATAAAATCCGCGATATCATAGGACCTGGTGGAAAGATTATCAAGGATCTCTCGTCTGAATTCGATGCCAAGATAGAAGTGGACGATTCAGGACTCATCAAGATCTTTGCCCATAACGGTGCACTTGCCGACGCTCTTGTCGAAAAGGTCAAGTCGATCACCGCTGAGGCTGAGGTGGGCGGAGTGTATAAAGGGGTGGTAAAGACCATCAAAGACTTCGGAGCTTTTGTCGAAATTCTCCCCGGCACCGATGGACTCGTGCATATTTCCGAACTTGATCACAAGCGTGTGGCCAAGGTATCCGACGTGGTCAGCGAAGGCGACGAGATCGAAGTCAAGGTCCTGGATGTGGATAATCGTGGTCGTATCCGTCTGAGCCGCAAGGCGCTGTTGGAAAAAGATTCCTGATCGTTTTAGTACGGTGCAACAAAGTTTGTCAGGGCCGAATCCGCATTTATGTGAATCGGCCCTTTTTTTTGTTTTTTTCCATCGATGACGGGGTAAAAGTGGAAAGTAAAGTGGTACTGTTCAAGTGGCTCGATCCTCGTAACGGAGATGATCTGAAGCTGCCTTCCTATGAAACCGCAGGGTCGGCCGGAATGGACATTGAGGCGGCGGTAAAAGAGCCGGTAAAAGTTCCCCCTGGGGCGATAAGGCTTATTCCGACCGGTTTCTGCCTCGCCATTCCCGAAGGATACGAAATCCAGGTCCGGCCCCGTTCAGGAATTGCGGTGAAATTCGGGGTGACCCTGATCAACAGCCCGGGGACCATCGATTCGGATTACCGGGGGGAGGTTAAGGTTCCCCTTATAAATCACGGAACGGTTCCTTTTACCGTCAACCGGGGGGATCGGATAGCCCAGATGGTCCTTGCCCCTGTAGTTGTCTGTCGATTCGAAAAGGTCGGAGAACTGGCCGAAACAGCGCGAGGAGCCGGGGGCTTCGGTCATACCGGGGTGTAACGAATATGCGGTTTTCAGTTCTTGGAAGCGGCTCCAGGGGAAATGCGGTATATATCGAAAGCGGAGGTTCCGCAATTTTGATAGATGCAGGTTTTTCGGGAAAAGAGATGGAAAAACGGTTGGCGCTTATCGGCAGAAACCTGCAGTCGGTGGCCGGCATCTGCTTAACCCATGAACATAACGATCATATCAAGGGGGCCGGAGTTCTCTCAAGACGTCTTAAGGTGCCGCTCTATGCCAATTATGGTACATTGGCCAGCAGTGAAAAGACTGTGGGCAAAGTTCATGGCTACCGGGAATTTGAAACCGGCGATACCTTCCAGATAGGTGATCTGCAGGTCAGATCCTTTCGTATATCCCACGACAGCGCCGATCCAGTGGGTTTTGTCATAAGCGATAGAGACTGCAGTCTCGGATACCTCACCGATACCGGCAAAGTGTCCCACCTGATGGAGAGTCGACTGACCGGGTGCAGCGGTCTGATTCTAGAGTTCAATCATAATCTCGATATGTTGAAAAACGGACCTTATCCGCTGCCGCTGCAGCAGCGGGTAAGATCTAGTCTTGGCCATCTCTGCAATGAAGACGCCGCCGACTTTTTAGACAGGCTGTTGCCGGCAAAGAAGCTGCGCCATGTGGTGCTTGCCCACCTCAGCGAACAAAACAACACTCCGCAACTGGCGGTAAGAGCGTATCAAGAGAGTAAGAACAACTGCCCGCAGGTGCGTGGTCATGTAGCGTCCCAAGGCGCGCCTACCGCGATTATAGAACTGTAATTTTTATTGCGGAGGGCTCCTTGTTTGATAACTAGGACAGCTCTTCCAGGCTGAGGGGTAATAAATGCAGGAAGCCCCGGATGGGGCTGCGGATCAGTTCTTCGGCAGCAAGATCTTTTTTTCCTTGGGGCGCTTGGGATTTTCTTTGTAGAGCACTATGGTCTTGCCGATCAGCTGTACCAGGGTGCTGTCGGTCATTTTTGCGAGCGATTCTGCTGTGTCGCGCTTTTCCAGGCCGCTGTTGCTGGCTATCTTTATCTTGATCAATTCATGGTTGAGCAGTTCGCGCTTGGTTGTTTCTATCAGCCCGTTGTTCAATCCTTCCTTGCCTATCTGGACCAGCTGGGGCAGCGGGTGGGCGAGCCCTTTCAGGTACTGTTTCTGTCTGGTGGTAAGATGCTTTACTTTTTTTTCAGTAGTAGTGGTCATTATATGTTCTGTTCCTCGAAATATTCGGTATAACCCTTGGCATGCCACACCCATGAAGTGGGAGCCGCCAGTGGTTTTGTATCGTGTGCTTTTACCTTTTGCAGCGGAGTTGTCAATTGTTTTCTGTTTGCCGGCCAGGGTTTTTCATGGTAGCAGCGGCTATTTTCCAAAAAGATTGCTCATGATTTCATAACCGCCTATCCAGGTTCCTATAGCCGAACCTATTCCGGTGAGCAGGAATACGAGAAACACCCGCAGCAGCCTGTTTTTCCACCAGCCTTTAAATGAGACCATATCGTCTCCGGCAGATTCGAACTCTTTGACCAGCGGCGGACAGACGAGTATCTGGACAAAAGCGGTCACATAGCCGGCTCCTATAACCGGAGTGAGGCTTGTTATCGGCGCCGATGCAAACGCACTCAGGGTGGTAAGCGGGTGGGCCAGCGCAAGCAGGGCACCCGCTGCTGCCGGAAGGCCGTTTGCGAGAATCCAGAACAGCAGGTTGGCTCCGGCAACCGACGCTCCTTTTTGAAGGCCGATCGCCACAAGAGAGCCTAATATCAGGGCCGGAATCGACCAGCCGACAATTTTATATCCTTTTGAGACCGGAGGAATAGCGATTATTTCCTCAAGCCGTGAGAGGTTGTCTTCACCAAACCTTCTTTTCATCCCCTCGATATGCCCGGCTCCCACCACAGCAACGATCCTTTTACCGGGTGAGGATTTGATTTTTTCAACCAGGTAAATATCCCTTTCGTCGATAAGCGTCCTCTTCAGGTCGGGCAGGGCCTCGCCGAGTTCGTCCATCATTTCGGTGAGGACGTCTTTTTTCTTGAGCTGGTTCAGCTTGTCTTCAGTTATATCTTCCTTGTCAAAAACTGAACTCAACAGCGATGCGAGCAGATAGCCTTTTTTGAAGAATGACGTTGATTTCCAGGCACGTCGCAGGGTGATGCGTATATCCCGGTCACAGAGTGAAACTGGAATGTGATGCTTCTTGGCGGTCTGGGCGCCGGCAAGCAACTCAGCGCCTGGCATCACTCCCAGTTGACCACCCAGCCTTTTCTGGTACGATGCCATCAGCATGCTTACCAGAAGGGTTGACAGCTGTTTATTCTTGACAATTGTCTTGAGATCCAGGGCCTGCCATTTTTTCTTTTGCGTAAGTGCCTGGAAACGTTTGTCGTCGAGCTCCAGACAGACGCAGTCAGGTTTTTCCTGCTCGATCACTTGTTGCACCAGGGCGACCGAGTCCTGTGATATATGAGCAGTACCGACCAGGAGGATGGTTTTGTCCAGGTGACTGATGGTGTGGACATCGGTGCCGTATTCGTAGGAGGGAAATGCAGTTTCGGGGGTTGCCATGATGTTACGCGTATTGGGGTAAATGAATGTAGTTATATAGCTGTATCTGCTTCGGGCTTCTGCACTGCATCAAAGTAGGCACTGTTGTAGTGGTTGTCATGCAAAATCGGCGAAAAACAACGAAACGACGCTTATCCCGATAGATGACAAACATGCCTGAGAGAGAGTTCTCGGTGCGGCTCTGTCTCCTTAACCCTTAATTATTTTAAGTGTTGCGCCCGGATGAATGAGATTTGTTTTAAGGTTGTTCCATTTTTTGATGTTGGATGTGGAGGCCCCGAATCTTCTGGAAATCGTCCACAGCGAGTCACCGTTTTTCACGTTATAGTAGTAATAGCTGGAGGTTGGTGAAGCCACTCGCTGTTTGAGCGCGTTCGGTTTCAAAATGATCCCTCCATTGGGGAGTTGCGCCAGCTCCATTTTTGATTCGGAACTACCGGTTTCGGACAACTCCCTGTCGATATAGAGCGCCAGCTGTTGTCCGGCCCTTATTGTATGGGCGTTTTGCAGTCCGTTCCACGCCACGATCATCTGCGCGGGGACGTTGTATTGTCTTGCTATCTTGGAGATGGTATCGCCTTTTTTGATGCGGTGGAGTATGAGGCTGTCCTTATAGGCGACCAAAGCGCTTGTCGCCCCTTCGGGCAGCAACCGATAACTGATCGTGCTGTAGGGAATCCGCAGGCTTTTGCCTGCCAGGAGTTTGGTGTTTCTGAGATTGTTCACCTTGAGCAGGGTCGTCTTATTGATTCCGTATTTTCTGCATATTGCAGTCAGTGTTTCATTGTTGCCGACGATATGGGTCGTATACGCAGTGGTTGCAAAACTGTGCAGTCTGGTCAAGTTATGCTTTGCCAGTTCGACGGTACCGATCGGTATCTTAATTTTGTAGGAAGTGCTGTTCGTCGGCGTCTTGTTTTTGCGCAGTTCGAGGTTGAGCTGTTTTACCTTGTCAAGAGTTGACCCGGTTACCAGGGCGACAGCATCAAGGCTCATTCCCGGGCCTACCTGGAGAGTGTCGTACTCCAGGGGGGACTCATAGCTGATTTCGGTAAAACCGAACTGTTCAGGATTTTTAGCAATGAGCAGTGCGGCTATCAGTTTTGGGACGTACCGCTTGGTTTCCAGGCTCAGGTGTTTTTTGTCGGCCAGTTCCCAGAAACTGTTTACCCGATAGCGTTTGAGACCGCTGCGCAGTTTACCGGGACCGCCGTTATAAGCAGCAACAGCCAGATGCCAGTCACCGAATTCCCGGTAGAGGTCGGAAAGGTAATTGGCGGCAGCCCTGGTCGACTTGAGTGCGTCCCGCCTCTCGTCCACATATCCGTCGATTCTAAGATTGTACTGTTTGCCTGTTGCTTTCATAAATTGCCATAATCCGACGGCCTTGGCCTGGGAAAAAGCTAACGGGTTGTAGCCGCTTTCGATCATCGCCAGGTAAATCAAGCCAGGGGGCAGTCCGGCGTCGGTTAAGACTTCTTCCATCATTGTCCGGTATTTTCCGGACCGAGCCAGCCATCTGGCAAACTGATTGCGTTGTCTGTTCTGAAACAGGTCGAGATACATCTCCACCTGGTTGTTGACCACCGTCGGAAACTCTGCTTGCGCCGACTCTTTTACCGAATCTGCCCTGCTTATGGCTTGTCCTTTCCAGTCGCCGGTACTGTTGAGAGAAGTCAACTCCTCCTGTGAGCAGACCAGCGGTTCGATCTCCTGCAGCTCCTTGTCGGTGTCGGCGGCATCAGCGGGTTCGGTCATCCCCGACGAAAAAGAGTTGTCGAAAAAGTCGACTACCGGTGAACGAAGGGAGCATCCGCCAAGGACGGACAGGGCCCCTGCAAGCATAATGCTTGATAACAGAAAGGAGAATCGTCTCATGTTACATTTATTTTGTCGTAAGGAATACTTATGCCGGGTGGTGGATAAAGTGTGATACCGGTCGGCCAGTTCCCAGGGGAGAAGGAAATTTTCGGTAAACAAAAAAACAATAGTCAACTCGTATGTTGAGTTATGGCAATGAACCTAGTACACTCAAAGCCCGTTATTGTCCGAGGAGAATCAACAGTATTTAAAACCGAACTTTCTTAGAATTGCAAGGATTATGAAGGATCCTTCCAATTGTTTCAAAGATTTACCGACAGGTTGGTTTCGTATTCTTTTGTTGAAGATATGGTAAAAAAATTTTTTTTAAGTTTTCTGGTGCTGATCCTGGTGACCGGGGCGGCGGCCACAGGGTGGCTCTATTATCTCGTGGTAGTTGAGCCGGGTGAAGAGATCAAGGCGGAAAATATCCGGTTGCTGCTCGGTAAGGAAAGCAGTGTCTACTACAGTGACGGGGTGCATAAGCTCGGGGTATTTTTTGATACCGCCCACCGACAATATGTCAGTTACGACGATATTCCCAAAAACTTCATCAATGCACTGGTGGCATCTGAAGACAGCAGGTTTTTCGAGCATTTTGGTTTCGATCTTCCGGGAATTTTCCGGGCGATGATAAAAAATATTCAGGCCGGCAGGGTGGTGCAGGGCGGCAGTACCCTGACCCAGCAGACCGCTAAGAACCTGTTTAAGAGAACGGAAAGATCTTATCGGGCCAAGCTGACTGAACTTCTTTATGCCCTGCGTCTTGAATATTATTATCCGAAAGAAAAAATTTTCGAATTTTATGCCAACCAGTTCTATGTCAGCGGCAACGGACACGGTCTCGGCGTTGCGGCGAGGTATTATTTCAACAAAAAACCCGAAGAACTGTCGCTGCTGGAATGCGCCTTTATCGCCGGCAGCGTAAAGCGGCCCAACTATTACAACCCGTTTCGCCGGAAGACGGAAAAGGGAGTGGGACTGGCAAAATCAAGGGCAAAGGTTCGACTGCGCTACGTCCTTGGGAAAATGCTTGACCTCGGGATGATAGATAGACAGACCTACGACAGCAATGTTGCACAGGATCTCGAGTTTGACAATGGCCGTATCGGGTTTGCCCTTGATCACAGCATGGAACTGGTTCGCGATGCCGTCTCCTCCCTGCCGGTGCAGAGGGCGCTCGAGGCTCATGATATTGCCAACGTGGCGACGTCCGGCGTGAAAATTATCACCACCTTAGACAAGGATCTGCAGGATATAACGCAGAGTTCTTTGCGCTCGGCACTGGCACTGCTTGACGTGCACCTCAAAGGATATGACCGAAACGAGGTCCAGCGTGAAATGGAAGATATTGAATACACAGGAGATTCAACTCTCAAGGAGGGGGCGTTCCTCTTCGGCACGGTCAGCGAAATAGCCGGAACGGGGAGAGATATCAAAATCCGGGTTGTTCTTGACAAACAGCTTGGTGAGGGACTGATAGAGGCACGGGGGCTCGACAGCGTGGTCGGTGCCTGGGTTAAGTATGAGAAAAACAGGTGGTCCCAGGCTGGACCAAAAGATCTTGACAGATTTGTAAAAAAGATTGCAGTGGGTGATCGGATATGGGTGAGTGCAGGCCCGCTTGACGAGGTGCAAGAAGGGCGGCCGATCCCCCTTCGGCTTGAAAAATATCCGGAAATCCAGGGCGGCGCCCTAGTGGTTCGCAAAGGAAAAATCATCTCCATGGCCGGGGGAAACGATAACCGCTTCTTCAATCGGGCCATCCAGGCGAAAAGGGCTATGGGGTCGGCTTTCAAGCCACTCGTCTTTTCCGCTGCGCTGCAGCTGGGGTGGAACAGTGCCGATCTGCTGATGAACAGGAGGGAAGTGTTTGTCTATCATGGTAAACCCTACTTCCCCCGACCGGATCACAGCAACCCCAATGAGTGGGTATCCATGAACTGGGCCGGGGTAAAGTCCGAGAACCTCGCTTCGGTCTGGCTGGTGGCAAAACTGTGTGACAAACTGACGCCCCTGCAGTTTCAGGAAGTCGCCGAGAAAGTCGGACTCGCACCGAAGATAGTCGATGGAGAGACCGAGCCGTACCGCAATTACAGGAAACGTATCAGGGATGAGTTCGGCATTCAGGTAAACCGCGAGATTCTTCGCCGGGCGGCTTTTTCCCTTGCGGTAAAGAACCTTGAAACGGATTTTCTTTTCGAAGGGCTGGAGCAGGAATACAACAGCATCAAGTGGATGCATTACGGTCTTGATTTCGATAGGTATCAAGAACAGCTCGACCAGGAACTGGGACTGGCAAAACAACCGGTAGCTGACAGGGTGCGACATGAATATCTGGTGAGGAGCCGGTTGCTGCAAAACAACTATCTGGAGTTGGAAAAAAGAAAGGCGAAGCTTGACGATATCAAAAACAGGCTGGAAAACCTGCCAGGCAGCACCGAAGACCTTCCTCTGACCGGTGGTACGCCCTACGCAACAGCGGCAATAGACATCGGGGTGCAGGAACACCTGGGTTTTTATAAGAGCCAGTCGCAGCAGCTTTTCTATTTTCTGCCGGATACAAGCCGGATAACGGGAGTCTTGCCGGTTGGTCAGGGGGAGCTGCTGCAATATCTGCGAACCCTTGACAATACGCAGAGAGTCCAGTTCTGGCAAAACATAGTATTGGCCGAAGGAGTGAAGAAAAAGGCTCTTGACATGGTGGCTGCGCAGCTTGATCATGAATATGAAAAACTCATGGAGAAGTTGCCGTTTGAGTTTGATGTGCTGGCTGCCGTAGATGATTTCAGGATAACCGTCGGGTTGTATTACCTGATAGAGCTGTGCAAGGAAATTGGGATGGAATCGAAGCTTGAACCGGTACTCTCTTTTCCCCTTGGTTCCAACGTTGTCTCTCTTTTCGAGGCTACCAGGCTTTATGAAAGCCTTGCCACCGGGAAGGTAACGGTGAGTGCCAGCCGTGAAAATATGGATGACGACGAAGTGTTTGATGAAGAGATCCAGGACGACTCCCTGGCCATCATCGACCGAATTGAAACCGCGGACGGTGAAGTACTCTATCGACCGGAAATAGAAACGAGAACAGTCTTTGATGAAAAAACATCGCTTGTGCTGGGATCGATTCTTGAAAATACCGTCAGATTCGGCACCGGACGGTACGCCTGGAAAAACGTGAAAATTGCGGCATCGGAAGAAAATTACAATCTTTCTCTGCCGATGCTGGGTAAAACCGGTACCGCCAATAATTATGTCAACGCGTCCTTTTTTGGGTATGTTCCCGAAGTTGCCCCTAAAGGGGCGGCAATGACCCTGGACGACGGCTATGCCGTTGGCGTCTATGTTGGCTTTGATGATAATAAACCGATGCGCCGCAGAACTACCCGTATCACCGGAGCGGCTGGGGCGCTGCCGCCATGGACCGATGTGGTCAACGGGATTGTGCGGGCAAAACAGTATCCGGAGCGTCTTGACCCGGTGGATATCTCGTTTTATGGTCTCGGCATTGAAAGAAAAAAACTGGCGCAGTTGAATGTTGCGGTAAGCGATGAAAATGGCGGAGTCCCCCTTTATCCGGTTCGCATGGTGGAAAGCCTTGATACGGGTGTACCGTCCATTCTGACCTTTGGCGAAATAACCAGGGGAGGCAACCTGACCCTGGAAAGACAATTCTCGCCTTACTGGAGAGCAGCGGTGCAGAAACCGACCAAATGAGAGGAAAAGCAGGCCGTATCGACCTGAAACCATGGAGTGGAGACTCCGTTTCCCCTGTACGATACCTATGAAGACTTGAATAAGACAAGAGCAGAGAAATATTATGATCACACTGACAAAGAAAATAATTGTACCCATCATCGTTCTCGCTGTCGGGGGCTGTGCTGTTCCTCAGCAGCGTCGGGTCACCCCTCCGGTTCCAGCTGCCGGAAGCGGCCAACAGGCAGCTGAGGACTTCTTTGGCGACGATGACCAGGGCCCGTATCTGATACCAGGACAAGCGTCCTCGCCGGAGATTGACCGGCGACCAGTGGTGTCCATGGATTTTGTTGAAGACCGGATCGAAAAGTACAGCGGCCGGCTCTATCGCTTTAGCGAAATTCAACAAAATTCTCTGAGAAGCGAAGAGACGGCAAGCGAGCGAAACCAGAGAAACAAGTGCGTTGAACAAGTGGAGGAACTGCTCAACGGCTACAGTGAACTTCGTGCCAAACTGCTTATGGCGAAGAATTTTTCTGCACCACCTTCATACAGTTTAGGGGAAATTCAACGAGTCAGGGAAGCCGATATCTATTATCTGGAAGGCTTGTGCCCAGCCTTGCTGCAAGGTTCTGGCACTCCGGGGGAGGGACCGGTTACTGCCGCGCAGGGCGAAAAGGAACTGGATCAGCTGGATAGTATGGTCGACCAGTTGAGTCATGACGGCAGATATCAGGAGCTGGTCGCCCTCTTGGATAACAAGCCATCGCCAAAAGTAGAGCGGTTGCGCACGCAATCCAAGTTGCGCTATGCAGAGGCACTGGTTTTTCTTCACCGGGAAGAGGAGGCGGTAAAAATCTACCGTGACACCCTGGAGTGGATGAAAGATCTCGACGGACCAGGAGCAGATCTTTCATCGTCGCGCAAGTCCCTTGCCGACTTGTATATGGCAACGGGCAATTTTAAAGAAGCAAGGACTCAATTTTCTAAAATTACTCAGGAATATGACAGGATGACCCTTGTCAATGAGTGGTCCCGGCAACAGCTGTCGATTTTGGAGCCATCGATGGAGGGCAGTGAAGAGCTCGTCGATTTTTCCCGGTTACTGCTCGACTTTCTGCGGTTCGTTCCCGAGCAGGATGGTTATAAGGTGGTCTGGCAGGCGGAAAAGTATCTCGCCGGCTATCCATATTCACCAGTGGCGCCAAACGTCGACCTGATCAAGGAAACCGCCCAGAGGAAAACCGATCGATGGTATAGTGAGCGGATGCAGAAAGTGGACGACCTTGCACGGGAGCAGATGTTCCAGCAGGCGATAGCGCTGCTGGAAGCCATGCCTGTGGGGGCGCTGGGAGAAGAGCGGCGAATCGAGGTTCAGGCGAAAAAAGATGAACTTCTCGCCTCCAATGCCGCCAGTATCGAACAGCTCAACGTCGCTCGGGTGCAGGAGATGGAAAAACAGTGGGACAAGGCGGTGTCGCTTGCCGGAAGCGGTCAGTATGACGAAGCCATCGCCGCATTTCAAAAGTTGGCTGCAACCGACTATGCGCCAAAGGCTGCAGAGCAGATAGAGTTTGTCTCACTTGAAGCGGCCAAAAACAAGCGTAAGGAGGCGGCAAAGCTGTTTATAGAGTCCAGCCAGGAGACAGATCCCGAGGCGAAAAAAGAGCTGTTGATAAAGTCGCGAAACCTGCTGCAGGAGATCCTGATGAAGTATCCGGGGGTGGAAATTGCCCGGAAGGTAGAGGGGAATATCAAAAGGGTCGAACAGGAGATGAACGCCATCGATCCCCGGCTTATTATGGAGGCTGATCTGAGGCAGAAGGAATACTCCTCGGAAAAGATAGACGCCATCTTTGATATGGGCGTGAATGCGGATATGGCGGATTCACCCATAATCGAAAAAAATCTGGATCAGGGGCTTGAGCTTGAGTAACCATGTAACCCTGCAAAATCAGCGGCTGATTTTTGCAGGGTTACTCTTTGAGTTGTAGCTGGATAGAGCCGTCGACTACCGCAATTGATTTCACTCCATCACTAAATCCTTTCCAGAACCCTTTGTCGGTGCCGAACTCTTGTATCAGGTCTATATTTTTCATTCCTCCGAGCCAGCTGTTCGGCATCGGTACGCCCATGAGACTCACCCCCTTGAGCTTGACCACAGGCCGACCATGACGAAAGGCAATTTCCGCGCCGGCGGCGACTTTGAGAGTCTTGCCCCCCAGTATCGGCAGATCGGGATCCAGCGGGAGAAGTAGTTTGAGACTAACTGTGTCCTCGGCAAGGTCGACAGCGACCTTATCGGCAAGGTCCGTATTTTTGGCAAGCATGCCGTTAATTTCCCTCTCCGTCAGGATGACCGTTCTTGACTCCTCCTCTTCATGATATTTCTCAGGCGTTAGGGTGTTTGTGGTTTGCACTGTGGTGTGAGTGCGGGGCAACCCGGGTGCGGGTGCGGGTGCGGAGGTGTCGCCTGCGGAAAAAGAGGCGAGCTTGGCTTCGAGTTGCCTGTTTTCTTCAGGGGAAAGGATAACCGGCTCAAAAAGGGGAGGAAAGAGCCAGAACCTTACAGCAAGTCCAGCTGCAGCCAGTGCCAGTAACACCGACAGAGCGATCATGGCGACGACCTGCCTGGTGGAAAAGTATGCTGTTGAGCCTGTGGGTAAATGTTCTGGTGGCGGTAAAGACATGGAACATCCCTCTGTGGGGTAGAGTGAATCCTGTAATAAGGACAGGAAGTGCAGTTGTTGTTTTGCTATAGTATAATCGAGTTCATGGTTGTTGTCGGGTAAATATTCGACCAGCGAAAATAGTAGAAATCGCATAATTGCAATGGAGAAAGATATGACCAAAAGAATTCTGGTACCTCTGGCTGAAGGGTTTGAAATGATCGAGGCTTTGGCCGTTGTTGATGTTTTTCGCAGGGGCGGGGTCGTGGTCGACCTGGCAGCCGTCGGCGATACTCTGCAGGTGACATCTTCTCATCAGGTTGTGGTGATAGCGGATAAACTGCTTCAGGAGTGCAAAGACGAAAGCTATGATCTTATCGTGCTGCCAGGCGGCATCCCCGGTGCGGAGAATTTGAAAAACTCGGAATTGCTGGGTGAGCTGCTGAAAAAGCAGAATGAAAAAAAGCTGCTTTACGGGGCTATCTGCGCATCCCCTGCGGTGGTGCTGAAACATCATGGTCTGCTTGAGGGGAAAAACGCGACCTGTCATCCTCTTTTCGCCGACCGGCTGGAGTCGATGGACCATGCGGGTAAAAATGTTGTTTTTGACCAAAACTGTGTAACCAGCCGGGGGGCGGGCACGTCGATTGAGTTCGGACTTGAGCTCCTTGCCATTCTGTGCGGCGAAGAGAAAAAGATAGAAGTTGCAAAGCAGATGGCTCTTCTATAGGCTATGCGCTGCTCCGGCGGTATCGCTTTTTCCGGTCGGGGAGTCAAGCGGTACCTGGCGGATGATCCTGCCAGCTGTCGGCTGTGGTTTTAAAAACTATGGCCGCACAACAAGTATCGATCGCAGCAGCCTGTAGGTAAACCCCCATACATAGTAGTCCTGCAGGGGGAAGGCAGGGAACTTGAGTCCGGGGAGCATTTCGATGTTCTTATGCAGAGAGCCGTTCATAAAACTTTTGGCATCAAGCCAGCAGGCACTTTCTATTTCGCTGGGCTCAAGGGAAATCTCCGGCTTGGCGGAAAGGGAAAAAAGATAGGGCTGGACCAGGAGCGGACTGTCGTAGTTTCTCCCGGCCGGCTCTGGATCCAGTGTCTTTTGCAGAGATTCCCGGCTCAGTATTATTCCGGTCTCTTCCCTGGTTTCCCGAAAACAGGTCTGCAGGATATCGTCGTCTGCCGCATCCATGCGCCCTCCCGGAAATGAAAAATGACCGGACCACGGGTCGTCGGGATGGGTAACCCTGCGCAACAGGAGAAAACTCCTTTCAGGGATGCGGCACTCAATGATTGCTACTGCTGCAGTAGTAGTAGTTGCAGATGACATCAGCATGGCTTTTCGTACCGGGGTTGGGACGTTTTGTGTTTGTTATATCCGGTTATTTAAAACCTACTTTCTTTATTGAGAAAAGCAAGCTCAATAGTTGACGGGCAAAGATCCGGGAGAAGTTTTACAACAGCCATGGAAAGATTTTGTTTTCCCGGCAAGAGAGAAGACGCCAAGGTGCAAAAATCAAAAGGAGGACCTTATGGAGCATGATGTGACTTTTTTTCGTCCGTATCCGTTTGTTGTTGGTCAGAAGTTACGGATCGTTGAAGGCAGGCGGAAAGGAGACTGGGAGGTAGTTTGTGTCAAGGAGCATAAGGTTACCTTGAGATGTCCCATTTCAAAAAAGGAGTTTGAATGGGACAGGTTCTGTTACCTGGTTGAAGAACAAAAGGATATCCGGTGGCCTGCTCCATGATGGCGCGGGGATTTATCTATGTGTCTGTTGTTCATATCGTATAAAGGGGCACCGGGGGTGCGGCTGGTCGTTGCGGCAAATCGTGATGAATTTCTCGATCGACCGACAGTTTGTCTTGACGTTATCGACGAAAACAGGAAAATATTGGGCGGCCGCGATCTGCGCTGCGGCGGGACCTGGCTGGCGGTGGCTTCGGGCGGGAGAATAGGAGCCATAACCAACTACCGTGATCCGTCGATGACTAAAGAGAATGCGCCGTCAAGAGGGGATATCATCCTCGATTTTTTGCGGCAAAAGGTGAGCGCCTCTGTATATCTGCATAAGCTCCATCGTCGCAAAAGTGAATACAACGGCTTTAATCTTGTTTTAGCCGACGATACCGGGCTCTGGTATTATTCAAACATAAGTTGTGAGATAAAGCAGCTCTTTCCCGGATTTTACGGGCTGAGCAATCACCTTCTCGATACTCCGTGGCCCAAAGTAGAACGGGGTAAGAAAATGCTTCGACCTCTGATGGAAGGGGTAACGCAGGTGGATCAGAAGTCGATTTTTCATATCTTAAACGATAGCTGTGTCCCCGATTTCAGCCGATTGCCCGACACTGGCGTCGGACCGGAGTGGGAAAAACTGCTGGGGACAATATTTATAGACGGTCCCGGGTATGGGACACGGTCATCGGCGGTGGTGACCGTTTATGAAAGCGGCCGGGTGAGTTTTGGTGAACAGACCTATCTGCGTCGTCCCGATCGCGTCATGTCAACTTTTGTGGTGCAAAAAGAAATGGATCCGCCAGGACAAGCTGGCCGAGATCGGTAAAAAAGGTTGAGGAAAATTTCAGATGAGTGACGAAGAAAAAGTTAGTGTTACGGTGTTGTTGTCCGGAGGTCGGCTGTCTCTTGAGCTTATGGCAGAGGTGCACCGGGTTGCCGCCCGGTATGGCCTGGGGATTTATCTCACGACCCTGCAGAACGTAAGGCTCTACAATATACCGAAAAGCAAGGCCGAAGCGGTAAAACAGGAACTTGCAGCTGCAGGCGCCGAATTCAAGGCGCCCGGAAAATTCCCGCTTCCCCGTGTCTGTATCGGTGAGGATGCGTGTAATCTAGGGTTGATTGACACCATGTGTCTTAGTGAAAAAATCGTCGGCCGCTTTCATGATAAGCAGCATACCAAGGCCAAATTCAAGATTGCCGTGGCCGGGTGCCAGCTATGCTGTTCCAGTCCGAAAACAACGGACATCGGCGTCGTGGCGACCCGGGACGGGTATGAACTGTACGCGGGAGGCAAGGGTGGCCCCTTTCCTAAAACAGGAAGACGCATAGGCCAGAAACTTACTGAGGACCAGGTGGTGGAGATGATAGAGGCCCTTGTATCTTTCCATGACCATAAGACCCTGAAAAAACAGCGAATGTACAAACTGCTAAGTGACCCGGAGTTTCCCTATCCGGAGCTATAGCCACAGGCGTACCTCAGGGATGCTTCTTCGGTTCAAGAACAGGCGGGGAAGCGGACTGTTTACCGAGTATGTTGATCAGCGGAACCGGATCGAAATACTTCTCAAGGATCACGGTGTTGGCCTGAAGGACGGGAATAGCCTTGGCGGCTATCCGCTGTGCCGAATCGTTAAAGCCGTATTCACGTTTGATGTATACCCCTGCAGCGCGTATCAAGGCCTGCAGGGTTTCTTTCAACTGTCCCTGCGCGTCGTACCAGGCGTGCTCAAGTATTTCATGCACTTCGAAAAAGAGCTGAAGATTCCAGAGAATGACAGCGGCAGCGATAGGGTCGCTCTCTCTGCCGGAAATTTTTTCAAGGGCCTGCAGGTATAATCCATGTCTGGTGTTGATGTAGCCGGTGTAACAGTCTGCAAGAGACTGCTCCTGATAAAACGCCACGGTTTTTTTTACTATCTCGGTGTCGCCGGTCTCAACAGCCTTGACCAGTCCTTCTGAGAGGTCGTTCCTGATGTCCCGGCTCAGCCGGTCCTCAAAAGGGTTAAAGAGTAAGTCGTCCATTTATCGCATTTCCTGTTGAACTGAAAGTGTTGGGTTGCTGTGCCGATGTCGTGCAATAACAAAATATAATACCGGTACGGCCATTCTGCTCACCAGAAGAGAGGCTATTTCCCCGAACATCAAGGAAATTGCCAGACCTTGAAAGATGGGGTCGGCGAGAATGACGGAAGCTCCGATGACAACCGCCAGGGCGGTGAGCAGCATCGGTCGGAAGCGGATGGCGCCGGCATCGACCACCGCCTTGGTCAAGGGTTCTCCCTCGCGAAGGCGCAGTTCGATAAAATCGACCAAAATGATGGAGTTACGGACAACAATACCCGCCCCGGCCATAAATCCGATCATCGAAGTTGCCGTAAAAAACGCGCCGAACCCCCAGTGGGCGGGCAGGATACCAATGAGCGAGAAAGGGATCGCCGCCATCACCACAAGCGGGGTGACATAGTTTTTAAACCATCCGACCATGAGCATATAGATAAGAACCATGACTACGCAGAAGGCAAGGCCCAGATCGCGGAACACCTCCAGGGTAATGTGCCACTCTCCGTCCCATTTCATGGATGGTTCCCGTTTACTGAAGGGCTGGTTCATGTTGAATATTTCAACTTTTTCCACCCGACCGCCGAAGTCCCGGCCATCCAGGGCGGCGAGCTTGCGGTTGATGTCAAAAATGGCATAGACCGGACTCTCCACCGCGCCGGCGACGTCTCCGGTCACATAGATCACCGGTTTGAGATTTTTCCGGTAAATGGGCTGCTCCACTTTTTTTTCCGAAACGTTTACAAGTTCGCGCAACGGAACCAGCTTTTCCGGGTCGGTTTTAGAGCGCAGCGAGATATTGAGAATTGATTCGATCCGTGTTCGGTATTTCAGGGGAAGTTCAAGAACGATGTCGACCGGTTCCTTTTCATTTGCAACATGAAACAGGTCAAAGGAATAACCTTTTACACCTGTCTCGATGGCTCTGGTGATTTCCTGCTCTGAAATCCCGCTGAGAGCCGCTTTTTCCTTGTCAACCGTGATAACTTTCCTGGCCCGGTCCTTCTCTCTGAACCAGTCCACGTCGACAACCCCTTCAGTGGATTGCATTATCTTTTTGACTTTTTCGGCCAGTTTTACCCGCGCCTGATCTGTCGGCCCGTAAATCTCGGCCACCAGGGTCTGCAGGACCGGAGGGCCCGGTGGTACTTCGGCAACCGCAACAGCCGCACCGTATTTGGCGGCGATCTTGCCAAGAGGCGGTCGTACCCTGGTAGCGATCCCATGGCTTTGTATGTCGCGTCTGGATTTGGGCAACAGGTTTACCTGGATATCGGCCACGGTTGGACCGTTTCTGAGGAAGTAGTGCCTTACCAGTCCGTTGAAGTTGTATGGCGAGGCGGTTCCGACATAAATCTGGTAATCGGTGACAGCAGGGTCCGTGCGGATAACGTCGGCCATCTCCAGGGCGACCTTGGCGGTCTGTTCCAGGGTGGTCCCTTCGGGCATGTCAAGAATTACCTGAAACTCGCTCTTGTTGTCAAAAGGAAGCATCTTGACCTTGACCTGGCCGAAATAGACCAGGGAGCAGGCACCGAGCAACAGCAGCGTAATGGTGCCGAAGAACAGGATACGCCACCCCGCCCTTGCAAGCAGGGGGTCCATCACCTTGTGATAGAACCTGGTAAACCAGTCGTCGGGAACCGTGTTGTCGTCGATCTGCTGCCCGCCACCGGGTTTTTTCTTTTTTAAAATATGGGTTGCCGCCCAGGGAGTCACGGTGAAGGCGATAACCAGGGAGAACACCATGGCAGCGGAGGAACCGATGGGAATGGGGCGCATATATGGACCCATCAGGCCGCCAACGAAAGCCATCGGCAATATGGCCGAAATCACGGCCCAGGTTGCCAGGATGGTGGGATTGCCCACCTCGGCCACCGCCCTGATGGCGACCTCTGTTCGTGACTTATCGCGATTTTCCGGGAGCTTATAGTGCCTCACGATGTTTTCAACCACGACAATCGCGTCATCAACCAGGATGCCGATGGAGAAAATGAGGGCAAAAAGGGTTATCCGGTTGAGAGTATAGCCGTAAAGGTAGAAAATAAGCAGCGTGAGTGCCAGGGTGGAAGGAATGGCAAGCATTACGACAATTGACTCCCTCCATCCGAGGAAAAACAGGATGAGCAGCGCAACGCCGAAAACGGCGATTCCCATGTGGAACAGCAGCTCGTTTGACTTTTCCGAGGCCGTCGCGCCGTAATCCCTGGTAACAGACACCTCAAGATCGGCGGGGATGAGATCGGCCTTGAGCTTTTCGATCTTGGCGAGAACATCATCGACCACGCTGACTGCGTTTGCTCCCGGGCGCTTGGCAATCGTCAAAGTGACGGCCGCCTCGACCGTATGGTTGTTGCTGGCGCCATAGAGCACATAGGTGTCGGGTTCCTCGGGTCCGTCGCGTACTTCCGCCACTTCGTCAAGGTAGACCGGTCGATTGCCGTAGACTCCAACGACGATCCGCCCGACCTCCTTGGCGCTCTGCAGGAAAGAGCCGGTCTGCAGCTGGATCTGGTTGTTCATCGACTGGAGCGTGCCGGAATGCGATCGGCTGTTTACCCCCGCGATCTTTGGGGCAAGCTCGTTGACGGTAAGATTCCTTGACGCCAGCAGCAGAGGGTCAAAGGAAATGGTCAGTCGCCTTTTGGTCCCGCCGATGAGCTTGGTTTCTGCAACTTCGGGGATATTCTTGATCGCATCGTCCACCTGGGCTGCCAACCGCCGCAGGGTGTAGTGGTCGTATTTTGCGCCGTGAAAAGTAAGCGCCATGATCGGCACGTCGTCGATGGCGTGAGGCTTGATGATCGGCATATTCACCGAGTGCGGAATCCGGTCGAAATTGGTGGCCAGCTTCTGGTTAAGCCGTACTATTGAGTTTTCCAGGTTCTCCCCAACGTAGAAACGGACAACCAAGAGAGACTGTCCCGCCATGGAGGTAGAATAGATATATTCAACCCCGGGAAGTTCATAGAGCAGTTTCTCCATCGGGATGGTGAGACGCTGTTCGACTTCTTTCGGCGGAGCTCCGGGCATGCTGACCATTACATCGATCATGGGAACCTTGATCTGCGGTTCCTCTTCCCTTGGCAGCAGTACAGTAGCCAGAAGTCCGAGAAGCAGTGAGGCGGCAATGAAGAGCGGGGTAAGTTTTGAGGCGACGAAAGCGGAGGCGAGACGTCCGGCAAAACCACTGGTGTTAATCGAGGAAGGTTTCATGGTCTGTTTTTGGTTTGAAGAAAAAGATAAAGCCTCGCTACCGGACAACGATGGGCTGCCCGTTCTCAAGAACACGGTCGGTGCCGATAATAACCAGCTCGTCCTGGGACAGACCACTTACAATTTCAATCATTTTTTCTCCAGTGACAAACGGGATCACAGCTCCTGTCTTGACCAGCCTGATATGCGCAGTCCGGCCGTCGGCGACAAACACACGCTCCATCTGTCCGTATGGAGCAAGGGCCGACACGGGAATTATGAGATTGTCGTTCCCGGCAAGCGGAAACATTACCCTGGCGAACTGGCCTGAGCGCAGGTTGGGGGCAGGGTGCACTTTTAGTTTTATTGGGCTGGTGTGGGAGGCGGGGTCGGATGTTGGTGAAATCTCCGTGATAACGCCCGTCAGCTGTTTTCCAGCAGCCGGAACGTGTACTGTCAGCTGCTGGCCCAGGCTCAGGGTGTGCACGAGCGCTTCGGGAATGTCGGTTAAGACCTGCAGTTCGTTTTCACTTTCTATCTGCAGCAGCGGTTTGCCCGGGGTGGCAAGATCTCCCGCGTTGGCAAACTTGTGGGTGACAATGCCTGCAAAGGGCGATTTTATCCTGGTATAATTAAGCATTGTCCGGGATTCCCGGAAGCTTGCGGCAGCTATGTTTACCGTGTCCCGCAGGTTTTTTACCGACTCAGGGGTCGCAGCGTTTTTTAACAGCAGCTTCTGCTCCCTGGCGAGGTTGCGCTCAGCTTGTTCCAGTTGTGCTTTGGCCTGCTGAACCTGGGCCGAGATCTCTCCGGCACTGATCTCAACCAGGAGATCGTCCTTATTTATCCGCGACCCGGGACTTACCGGGAGCGAGATGATGTTGCCTGAAATCTTTGCCGAAATCTTTGCCCGGTCGACCGCTTCAACAGTACCGACCAACTCGATCTGGTTGGTTGCGGTACGTTTAACCACCCTGGCAACCGTCACCGCGGCTTCGGGCAGCTGGCGCACCTCAGGGTTCGTCTCAGTGGGTTCCTTTTCGCAGCCGGACAGTGCAGTCACAATGAAAAAGATAAAGATGACTGGAATTACATGATTGAAATATTTATGCTTCATTGAGTGATCTCCGGTTGGGAATCTGGATTTTGATCGGTAAATTGTTCATATCCTGCCGCTCTTCTCAGGTTGGCGATAGCGACCTGGTGTTCCGCTTCAGCGCTCAGGTGCCGGGCGTGCGCGTCGGAGAGGCGCATTTCGTAGTCGATGAGGTCGGAGGCGAGAATAACCCCCTCCTTGAACCTCTCACGGCTGAGACGGGCCACCTCTTCGGCGACTCCGACCATTTTCCGGGTTACCGTCAACCGTTCCAGGGCCTGTTGGTAGAGTAGTTCAGCCCGCTTTATCTCCAACCCCAGGGCGAGTTCGGTCTTTCTTCTGAGCGACAATATCTCAAGTAGCTTCGATTTCGCCCTGCCGATTCCGGCATCGCTTCTGGATCCGTCGTAAAGGGTATAATTCATTCGCAGCCCGGCACTCCATGAATCTCCGTTGCTGTCAAGCTCCATGCCCTGTTCGAACTGGTAACTGGCAAAAGCGTCCACTGAAGGGAGTTTTTCTCCCCGCGCTTTTGCCAGAGCTGCCTGGGCACCTTTTTCCATTGCCGCAAGTCTGGTCAGTTCGTGACGGTTGCTGTAGTCGCAGGTCGGAGGCAGCGGCTGCTCGCCGTGAACGGTCGGGTCAATTTCAACCTCTGTCTGCTCAAGGCCTAAAAGATTGAGAAAGATCCTTTTGGTGATTTTCAGGTTATGTTCGGAGCGGATGAGTTCTTCACTTGCCCTGGAGAGTTGCAGCTCCAGGTTGAGGAGATCCTGCTTTAACAGGTCTCCCGCTTCGTATCTCGCCTCGCCGACATGAAAAGCAGCGGTGATGGCGTTGAGGGATTGTTGTCTTACTTCCACCAGCTTCTGGGCCTGGATGATGGCCTGAAAAGTTTTCACTACTTCATAACCTAGATTCTGGCGAAACGCAGTTATCTCTACCCGGGCTCCATCGAGGTCGGCCTGTGCCGCTTGCTGATCCGCCTGGTCCTTTCCCCCGTTGTAGAGCCGGTACCTCACTTCGGCCTGCAAAAGCAGATTATCAGTCCTGCCGGGACTGTTGAAGTCTATGGTCTCGTCGAAGGCTCCCTGGTTGAGGATATTACCAAATGAATACATGGGATTGTCGGTCTGACTGTACTCACCTTTCAAGTTGACCAGGGGGTAGTCGCTTGCCGCAGCCATCGCCGCACTGCTTTTTGCCTGCTCGATTCTCAGCAGGGCAATGTCGATGTCGGGGTTTGCGCGAAGAGCATATTGCACGGCCCCCCGGGCTGTCCAGACGTCGGGTTGCATGTCGTTATTTGGTTTGGCACCGGCTGTTGTCAGTGAGAATATCAGCAGCGCTGCCATCACCAGTGCGGTTGTGCGAACGGATGTCATAGGTTCCCCAGAATGAAAAACTGTTATTTAAGTATTAAATAATATAATTTATCGAACTGTAATTGTTGCCAAAATAAAAGTCAATTACAGAATTGCGAGAACGAGTAAAGCCTGCGTATTTACATAAGGAATCGTGCATACGCAACGAATATGAATGTATCGTCAAAATGGACTCAGGTCAAGGGGGTATGGCAGGCAGTAGTTAGGACAATGAAAAGAGAAATCGAACAGGAAAGGGGGGATATGTGATTTAAACAGTGCCCATGGCAGCTGATTCTGCTCAAGAGATCCGGCGGGGGGCGGGCGTGATCCTGAGATCCGCAGAACCATGAGGACTGTCGGGTCAGCTGTTGTGTCTTAGCAGGAAAATGGTACTCGTGACTGAAAGCAGAAGGAGCAGGACACCGGCGCTGGCGAGCGCGGTTGCAAGGGTTGAAAGCTCGGCGACCCAGCCGATAAAAGGTCCCAGTATGGCAAAACTCAGGCGGATTATGAGATTGCGGATGGAAAGGACTGTGGCCCTGACCGATGAGTCGCAGTTCTGGTTCACCAGATCCTTGAGCACAGGAGTGGCGTATCCCCGAACCGCGTAAAACAGAAAAAGAATCGTGATACCACCCAAAAATGGCAAAATACCCAGCAGAATGTAGGCTGCGGGAATGAAGACGGTAACAAGCAGCAGTGACACGGTCTTACCCAGAAATCTGTGGGTGGCGGCAGAGCAGGCTGATACCACGGCGACGGTAAGATTAAGGGCGATCCATAACGGGGTGATGGTGAGCTCGGTTAATTTGTGCGCGACAAAGTAGATCTGCGAAGTCCATGCCATGCATAGTGTTGCGACTCCGGTTATTGAGGAGAGAAATATGGTGCTGGCCAGTTTCCTGTTTACCAGTATTGAGTTTTTGCATACGGATAAGATATGTCTGAAGCCGGGGTGTTCTGCGGTCTTGTCCCGGGGAGGTTCGACCAGCAGCAGGGCTGCGGGAATAGCCAGGGCCGCGACAAATGTCTGGGCAACGTAAACCGATCGATAACTCAGAAAAGCAGCGATTACCCCACCGCAGAAGGCGGCGATTGTTTCGGCAAAGCTGCCGATCGCAATGAGTCTGCCCTCAAACTGGAGGTATCGGTGTTTTCTCCTGAGGGAGGCAAGGGAGTCAAAGAGCATGGCGGAATCCGCCCCGGAGATGAAACTTCCGCCGAGCCCGAGGATTATTTCAGCGGTAAGAAACCCGGTAAATCCGTGGGAAAATGAGTAGATGACAAAACCTGCGGTCCCCAGTATCGCGCCCAGTATCAGCGTTTTTTTTCTGCCTACGATGTCCGCCAGGTAGCCCGAAGGAATTTCCATGACCGCCACACTTACCGAATAGATGGCCTGCAGCAGGTAGATGTCGAACTTGGTCAGTTGGTTCTCGGTGTAAAAGAGTGCTATTACCGGCATAATCAGCATGAACCATTTCGATAGTTTGATAAGATACAAGTAATAGATATTACTTCGATAATTCCTGGAAATGTTAAAAATCATGCAGAGACCTGGATTGTAATCAGAGGATATCCGTGGAGCGCACTCGCCTGGCAAGATGATGAAGAAGTGTGACCGTATGTAATTCACCAATGGTACACTCTTTTACCCGTTTGGGAACATACTTTGCAACCGTAATTGTATGGACCCGCCTAATTTTTTCTTTACGGGACTGTCGACTGGTGAGCCGGACCGGGAAATTAAAAAATATGGATACGAATGATTACGACAAATAATTCCTAGGGGCTCACCGGTTGCCGACGATCATGCCAGCAGAAGGAGGACGGGATATGGTCTCTGTCATCAAGGCACACGCAGAAGGGCAAGGGCTGAACCTGGGGGGGACCATTGTGAGACCAGGTACGGTAATTGGCGGCGGGCGCCACAAACACCTGCGGTTCGGAGCGCAGGGGTTTGTGGTCGGTTGTCAGTGGAAATTACACCAGGTGCTCAAGTCCTGGGGCGGGGAAGGAACCACAGAGTGCGGTTACCTCCTGTGCTGTTTTTGCTATCATCTCGTCATTGGTCGGGGCGGAGACTATCCGGGTGATAAATTCACCTATCTTTATCATTTCCGGTTCCTTGAATCCTCGGGAAGTAACCGCCAGGGTGCCAAGGCGGATTCCGCTCGGGTCAAAAGGTTTGCGCTTGTCAAAGGGAACAGCATTGTAGTTAAGGACGATACCGGCCCTATCCAGAGCTTTAGCCGCCTGTTTTCCTGAGATGTTCTTGTTGGTGAGGTCAACCAGCATCAGGTGGTTGTCGGTACCACCTGTTATCAGGCTGAACCCGTTTGCTGCCAGCTTTTCGGCAAGAACCGCACTGTTTTTCACAACCTGTGCGGTATAATCTTTAAAAGAGTCCGAAGAAGCCTCTTTGAGCGCTATCGCTACCGCCGCGGTGGTGTTATCATGGGGGCCGCCCTGCACGCCGGGAAAAACGGCCTTGTCGATGGCTGCTCCGTGCTGCTTCTTGCAGAGAATCATGGCCCCTCGCGGTCCCCGGAGTGACTTGTGGGTGGTTGTGGTGACGATGTCTGCATAAGGTATCGGCGAAGGATGCACCTGTCCCGCCACCAGCCCCGCGAAGTGGGCCATGTCAACCATCAGCAGCGCCCCTGTTTCGTCGGCTATGTCCCGGAACTTCTTGAAATCGAGGATGCGGGGATAGGCAGAATGGCCGGCGATCAGAATCTTGGGCTTGACCTCACGAGCTCTTTGCCGGATGGTGTCATAGTTGAGGCGACCGGTTCCCGGGTCCAGTTCATACGATTGGGCATTGAAATATTTTCCAGAAATGCTCACCGGAGACCCATGGGTGAGGTGGCCCCCGTGGGGCAGTGCCAGTCCGAGGATGGTGTCGCCCGGTTTTAAAAATGCGAGATAGGCTGCTATGTTGGCGGGTGAACCGGAGTAGCACTGCACGTTGACATGTTCCGCGCCGAAAAGGTCTTTGGCCCGGTCGATAGCCAACTGCTCGATCTGGTCGATGATCTGTTGTCCTTCGTAGTATCTCTTGCCGGCGTATCCTTCTGAATATTTATTGGTGAGTACCGATCCAGTTGCTTCAAGTACGGCTCTGCTCACGTAGTTCTCTGAAGCGATCAAACGGATTTTTGTTGCCTGACGCAGTTCTTCCTGCTGAATCAGGGAATGAATTTCCGGGTCTGTATTTTTTATGTTATCCATTTTCTCTCCTGTGGCACCGGCGGCAGGTGTTGTTTGCGTCCGGGACCAAAATTCATCTCATTTTATGATTTTTGCGCAGATTGACAGTTGTAAAAAAATATAAGCGTAAAACGTAATTTTAACCCCGTGAAAATGTATTTTTCACAATTTTAGCCCTGAAAAATATAGGCTTAGCAGTATGCGTAATACGTAAAAAGATAACGAGGGAAAACACTATAATCAAAATAACAAAAAATGAACAGGGGAATTTATACAGCGGCTGCCAGTCATCTTTTTCCCGGTAACTGTGATTGTCTCAGCCGGGGGTTGCGGGTTGCCGACCTGGCAGCTCCGGGTAGTCTGTAATCACAGCGGTCGCACCGAGCTCAAACAGTTGCTTTTGTCTTTTTGGGGAATTAACAGTAAAAACATTGACTCTGATCCCAGCCCTCTGCAGTTCTGATATCAGGTCCGGGGTGACTATGCTGTCTTCCGGGTGGTACGCGGCAACTCCCAGAAAGAGCAGATATTCTTTAATATTTGGCGGATTGAAACGGCTCTGCAGGGCCGCCGTGCTCAATTGCGGCATGAGCTGTTTGGCTCTTATCAGATAATCATGGTTAAAAGAGGAAAGAAGGACTCGGTCTACCGATCCGGTCTGTCCGATGATGTCAATTGCGGTTGAAACTATCGGGTTCTTCCGGCTGGAATGTTTGTGATCTTTTATCTCTATGTTGATCGGCACCTGTCGAAGGGTCGGTTCCAGCAGTACCTCTTGTAGTGTGGGGATGGAAAGCACGATTGGAGAACTCTTTTTTTCTGTCGACCGTATTTTTGATGAGGCGGTCCCAAAAGGATCAGTGTGATAGAACCAGCTTCCGGCATCAAGACTTTTGAGCTGTGATAGTGTCCAGTCGCTCACGTTGAGCGAGTGCATTCCCAGCGCCGACTTTTTAAGTATGGCGTCTGTCGTTCTTATCAGAGTTGAATCATGAATGACTACCATAGCACAATCTTTACTCAGCTGGACGTCAAGTTCGATAAAATGACAGCGGTCGATGCTCTTGGTAAAAGCCAGCAGGGTGTTTTCAGGATAGTACGCCCTGGTACCCCTGTGGGCAGCTATAAGGTGAGGGGCGGAAAAGTTATCAAAAAAGGTCATGGTTCACCCCTGTTGTGGAAAAAAAATGAAAAAACAGTGCCGCCTGCCGTGCCTCAATGATCATTGCCAGCAATATTTGCATTTACCGAGGTTGTGCCTCCCGTTGAGGAGGCACAAAAACTCAAGGTCTTCCAGTTTGTTATTTTTCTTTTGCCAATAATTTTAACATAAAAAATAACCGGTTAAACCCTGAATCTCTATTGCCGGACCAAAAGTCCGTCTTGCATTTCTTGGCTAAGGTGGTTAGAAAAACAGAGGCTCAACAAAGCGTACACTGCTCCTTGCAGTGGAATAATGAAAAAAAGTTTCATCGTAGGTTTTATGAACCATTCAAGTCGTATTCTGGATAGCTCCCGTATTTCGGTTATAATTTTTGCAATATGTCTTGCTCTGCTCCATCCGGCGCTGTCTCTCGAAGCCCACGGTGCCCGGGAAGAGTATGATATCATCTATCTTCTTTCACAGGACCTGGACAGAGTGCTCGATTATAAGGATGAGCTTGAAACGGTCTTCGACTCAGCAGTTATGAGGAAGATCAAGGTCATGGGCAAGGGGGATGAGTATGCGCTTATTTATGACGGAAACGATTCGGAGCGAACCGTCACCAGGACCCTGATAGAGCATGGTGAGATTCTCAGCCGCGCCGGTTTTGACGAACCGTACGCCACTCATCAGCAGGACTTTCAGGTGCTCTTTAATGTAAGCTACGGACTCGGGCCGAACCTGGACCCGCTGAAAAAGAAATATCGAATTCTCTACGGGCTTCTTGGCGAGGATGTGCAGCGTGACCTGTTTGTTGAAAAGACTGATTATGGAAATTATACGCTCGTTTATAGACTTCGGGGTACTCCGAAGGAGGCGTATAAGGTTGCCCGCAAGCATGCCAGGCTTTTGAAGCGCCAAAAGATTTCGACGTCGCTGACCAGAGAAGATAACAATGAGATTGTCTATGGGGAATCAAGTCTCATAGATGACAACTCCGTCGCTGATAAAGCTGAAAAAGCGGAGCGTCCGGCAGAGGAGACCACTACGGCTTTGCCTTTGAAAATCTCGGCGGAAACCCCCAAGATTGTCAAGAAAACCGATTCGTCTACTTCTACCCCCCCGGTTGACACCCCCTATGATTATTCGGAAGTGGAACGTTCCATAGAGAAATATATCGCCCAGATGCGTCGCAAGGGGACAATTGCAAGTGACGAAAGGACCGGGTGGATGGTCTACGACTTGTCCAGGGACCAGTCAATCGCCGATATCAACGCAAATGCTGAATTTCAGGCGGCCAGCATGATCAAGCCGTTCGTTGCTCTGGCTTTTTTTCACAAGGTCAAGGAGGGCAAGCTTGCCTACGGCCCTAAAAGCCGTCGCAAGATGGAAGCCATGATCCAGCGGAGCAACAACAGTGCCACCAACTGGGTCATGAAACAGGCCGGAGGACCGCGCAATTGCGAAAACATTCTGAAACGTTATTATGGCCATATTTTCAAGAACACCGTAATCAAGGAGTACATACCTGCCGGCGGACGGACCTATCTCAACAGTGCTGTGCCATCCGATTATGTAAGGTTTTTGCGTGCACTGTGGAATAAAGAGCTTCCATACAACACAGAGTTAAGGAGACTGATGGCTCTGCCGGGCAGAGACCGGCTCTATTATGGAACTCCCATTCCCAGGGGGACCCTGGTATACAACAAGACGGGATCGACGGCTCACCTGTGCGGTGACATGGGAATCCTGGTGCCGAAAACAAGAAACGGCGGCCGATACCCTTATGTGGTGGTCGGAATCATAGAACGCCGTTCCCGGCCGAAAGATTATGGCAGGTGGATGGATTCCAGGGGTAAGGTTATCCGTGCTGTTTCAACCATCGTCTATAACCAGATGAAACGGGAGCATCGGCTGCGCTGAAAATGAAGGGGGCAACAGAGAGCCCTGTTTAGTCCTGTTCACCTGGGTGAAATCGCAGGAGCGTGTAAGCGATAAAGACGGAGGTGTGGCAGAAAGGGGGGCACCATCCGAGGAAATGATAAAAAAAACTGCCACTTTGAAAAGTGGCAGTTTCTCTATCGGGCTGTACGCCTGGTCTGAAAATTATCGCGATCTACTAATAGTTTTGCCGCTTATTGAAACCGGATCCTATGACGTTAAAACTGTTTTCAACTATGAAAAGTGCGTCGGGGTCGATGGTAAAAACCTTATTTTCCAGCCGCTTTACCTGTAGATTATTGGTAATTGTCATTACCATCTGCTTTTTCTCGCCGGAATATGCGCCTTGCGCTTCAAGCAGAGTGGCTCCCATATTCAGATCTTGTATGATTGTTTCGACGATTGCCTCATGATTGCTACTGAGAATGTAGACAATTTTTCTCTGGTTGAAAAGTGCCAGGACGTGCTCAAGGCTCACTGACGAAATAAACGTCATAATAATTGAAGCAATGACTATATCCGGCTTGTATTGGCTCATAACAACTAAAAACAGCACGGTGTTGAACATGATGTAAAATTTGCCAACCCCCAAATTGAAATATCTGTTGAGCAGTATGGCAACGATGTCCAATCCTCCGGCTGACCCCCTCGAGCGCAACACAATGCCAGAGCCTAATCCGCAGATGGCTCCTCCGGCTACGGCAGCATAGAGCTGGTCGTTAATCTGGAAATTTAACGTCAGAACCTCCGAAAAAAAAGTGAGGATTGTCACACCGTACAGACTGTACAGCAGAAATCGTTTACTCAGGTAAAACCAACCTGCAACGAACAGGGGAATATTGAGGAGAAAGAACCAGATACCGGGAGAGAGATACCCGGTTTTATAGTAAGCGAACAAGCCGGTGCCGTACAGTCCGCCAATGATAAATTTATGGTGAACAATAATGGCCTCGGCTCCGACCGCAAAAACAAGCGAGCCCATTGTGATGAGAATAATATCGAGAAAGATTGTTCTTACTTTATGCCAATTTTTTTGCATCATGATACCTCAAAAAATTTGCTGTAGTAGTTGCTTCTACCAGTCCAGCATATAACATTGCTACAATGATAAATAAAAAGGCGGGAAAATAAACCATTTTACGAACTCTTCCAAGGAAAATAGTTTTTTTTTTAAAAAAAATCCAGATTGCTGTATCGCATTGAGATACTTTTAAAATCGAGTTCATCCCAGAATAGTATTTACTATTTTTTGTGATATTTTTCATAGACATAAGTCACATCGTTTGATAATAATTCCTATAGGACAGAAAAAATTGTTCACACACGACATAGCGCATAACATATCGGCTTATGATTTGCGAGAGGTTGAATTTAGCCTTGCCGGTTGTTAGGTTGTTGACAGATAAATCTTGTTATAGCATAACCTGCGTTAGGAGCACCAGATGAAGGTAATAATGGATTTGTGTGTTGTGCCGATGGGAGTCGGCGTTTCTGTTTCGGAATATGTCGTAGCATGCCACCAGGTGCTGAAGGAGGCCGGATTGAAAACCCAACTGCACGCTTACGGCACGAACCTGGAGGGGGAGTGGGACGATGTCATGGCGGCGGTAAAGAAATGTCACGAAAAGGTCCATGGCATGGGTGCGCCCCGCATTACCACTACCATAAAGATGGGAACCAGGGTTGACCGACTCCAGACAATGGAAGAAAAAATATCCAGTGTAGTGGATAAGGCACTGAAATAATTTATGTAAATTGCCGATACCGGTTGCTTCTGCTGTGGCTCTGAGCCGTCAGCGCTTTGTTGTTTTTTCCATAATGCCGACTCTGGTGTGGATTTGTTTGAACGGACAAGTGGTTTTTGTCCGTTTTGTTGTCTGATTTCATAACGTTCCATTATTTAAATCTATCGATACAGATCCAGCGCAGGTGACTGGTATCATTGGACGCAGAGATTGCTTCCCGGCACGAGAAGATATCGTGCTTTCTTTGTCTGTATTGCAATAAAAGAGAAAAATATAAGGTCTTATATGAAAAAAAAAGAATTGGAAGGGGTTTCGGTTCTGGTAGCCGAAGACGATCCCGGGATACGGTCTCTTCTCTGCAATTTGCTTGAGAGTTACGGGGCCAGGGTCTATCTGGAAGAACATGGCAGGGATTTGATCAAGCGGGTGAAGGAACAACGGCCCGATATCCTGGTTCTTGATATTGTCATGCCCATAGTCGACGGTTTTACCATCCTGAATCGGCTGCGCCAGGAGGGGGACAAGACGCCGGTTATTGTCCTGAGTGACAGGAAAACAGTCGAGGAAAAAGTGAAAGGGCTTGATTCCGGAGCCGACGATTATATGACAAAGCCGTTCAGCACCAAAGAGTTTCTCGCACGGGTAAAAAGTGTTTTGCGCAGGGTTGGCGAAATGGATAAGGACGGTGAGCGAGTAGAGGTTGTGATCGGTTCTACAACCATCAACCTGCTCTCCAGAGAAATATATCTGAAGAACGGCGACAGGCTGCTGTTGACCCGGACGGAGTTTGATCTGCTCTCCTATCTGGCAGTAAGGGTCGATCGGGTTGTGCCCCGTGGCGATTTACTCTGTGACGTGCTTGGGTACAAGACCAAGGTGGAGACCAAAGCTCTGGTGATGCATATTGCCAATATAAGGCGGAAGATGGCCCAGGTTGCTCTTGAAGACGTGAAAATAGAAACCGTATCGGGGGTAGGGTATAAGGTTGTCGAAAAAAATACGTAAAAACAGAAGATCACTTGTGTGAGATTTTAGAGGTAAGTGAGCATGAAAACCGTTTTAAAGACCTTTGGAGGTGCAATACTCATTGCGCTGGCGCTGTCCGTTGCCGGATGGTGCTCTGCAGCTCCAACCCTTGTCCCCATTGTGGTAAACAAAGGGGCAGGACTGATTAAAATAGCCCGTCAATATTGTATTTCTGAAAATTCCTGGAAACAACTGGCGAAGATAAATAATCTTCAGCCGCCATTTGTGATATACGCCGATGATACCATAATGGTTCCCCTGGAACTGCTCAGGATCCAGGAGGTCGCTGCGCGGGTGGTTTCCGTGGTTGGCGAGGTGTATATCGTTGACAGGCAAAACAAGCTCAGGAATCTGAAAAATAACGATCTTGTCTATCCGGGACAGACCATTGTATCAGAACGTGACGGGTATGCTCATCTGGTGTTTCCCGACCACAGATATACCAGGATATCAAACAATTCAAAGCTCAGCCTGACCTATGTCGTGCGGCTGAGCGACGGCAGCCTCAAGGCTGAGTTCTTCCTGGAAAAAGGGGCGATAATTCATGCTGTACGCCAAAAACTCAAACCCAATGAAAATTTTAATACCAGGACTCCGGCGACCATCACCGGAGTACGGGGAACTGAGTTTCGTATTAAGGTACGGGAACACGAATCCAGCACGGTTGAGACTCTTTCTGGGCAGGTATGCGTCAAGGTCGGCGAGAAAAAAGTGATGGTAAAAAATGGAGAGGGGATACGTATCATCGGCGACGATGGCGCAAAACAAGAGCTGTCGAGACTGCCCCCAGCTCCGGCTGTACCGGAAGTAAATGAAATATACCGGAAACTACCGGTGGAAATCGCCATAGCTCCAGATGGTGACATAAAGTCATATAGGTTAAGGGTGACGGAGGATGAAGTAGGAGACATAACAATATTTGAAAAGCTAGTGCCAGGCGGTGATAAGATTCGGCTGGTGGAACTCACAGACGGTGTCCATTACGGCGTTCTGACATATATCGACAAAAATGGATTCGAGTCACCTCCTGCTGAACCTTTCAAGTTGAGGGTAAGAACTCTGCCCGGGCCGCCTATGCTGAAGCAGGAAGGTACAGATAGGAGTTTTTCAGCCAGCAGGACAATTGAATGGCTCAACACGAGCGAAACTGCAAAATATCATGTGCAGTTGGCCGACAATGCGGATTTTACTTCCGTCCTGAAGCAGGGAGTTCAGGTGCAGCCGGTGTTTGAAGCGGAGAATCTTGCACCCGGAAATTATTTTTTTCGCGTTTGTGCCATTGGTACGGATGGGTTCCGGTCAAATTTCTCGTCAACGTACCGGTGGCGCGTTGACGAAACACCGGAGCTGAAAGAGAGAGGCGGTGAAGTGAAAAAAAATGATGAACTGCGGTGGAGTTCGGCGGGAGCGGGAATCTCTTACGATCTGCAGATAAGCACCAACCGTAGTTTTTTCCACCTGATTGCGGACGAGACAAACCTGGATAAGCCTGTGTATTCCCTGCCGGATTTCCCGGAATCCGGACGATATTATGTCAGGGTGAGAGGGGTGTTGCCGGACGGGCAGAAAAGCCCCTGGAGTTCTCCGCAGGAACTGGTGGTTCCCTCTCCAGGATTTCATATGACTGATTTGGGTGTCCTGGCCCTGTTTCTGGGGATTATGATACTTTGAAAAGCAAAAAAAATTGGAGGGTGCAACCCTTTGTCAACCTCACCATAATAGCAATATTGTGTGCGGTATTGATCCAGACCGAACTGTTTGCGCGGCTCTCCAATATCGCGATGGATTTTCTTTTCAGGGTACGGGGTGAAAGAGAAACAAGCCAGTCGATTGTCATTGTGGGCGTTGATGACTACTCCTTGAAAAAGCTCGTCACCTGGCCATTTCCAAGACGTTATCATGCTGAGCTTTTGCAACAACTGAGTATGGCCAAGAGCGTGGGATACGACCTGATCTTCGATCATAAGAAGCCCTCGGATACTTTTTTTGCCTCAACCATAGGTTACGGTCCCCCGGTTACTTTTGCCGTGGGAATGGATTACCGGGGCAGATTGCTCTATCCGGCGGAGAGCTTTGAAGGCAAGGTCGGATTAGGTCATATCGAAACATTGTTGGGAGACGATGGAATAGTACGCGAGGTTGAACTGTTCAAGTCGCATGTCGCAGCATTCTCTCTTGAAATGGCGGATCAGGTCGATAAAATACGCTTTTTGTCCTCTAACGATAAAGATAAGCGTAAGCGCGTCATAAATTTTTATGGTCCGGAATTTACCTTTCTCTATGTTTCCTATGTTGATGTATTGCAGGGAAAATACCCACCCGAGTTTTTTAAAGACAGGTATGTCCTGATCGGGTTGAAAGCGTTGTCCCAGGGGGACAAGCACAATGTTCCGTTTCGACAGGAACACGGCATGCCCGGTGTGGAGATTCAGGCGACGATTCTCAACAATATAGTAGATAATAGTTTTATCAGGAAAAATATCGATATATCCATCTTCACCGGAGCAGTGCTGCTGCTGGCCGGGTTGTGGTTATGGCCGCGGCAACGTGAGATGCAGAATATGTTATGTGTCTCCCTGGCTTCGTTTTTTGTCCTGACCGGGAGTGTCGTCGCTTTTAGTAACAATGTCTTTGTCGACCCCCTTATTCCCCTGTTGGCGGTGACTTTTTGTTATTTTCTTCACCTGGTAGAGCAGTGGCTTGGGGTAACCGGAGGGATGATTCGGGAAATACATGTACTCGACAATCAACTCCGAGTTGGCTTGGAAACAGTTCGCCAGACGATTCCGCCTCTCGTCATACAGGATCGGGAAGGTTCCCTTAATGACCAGAGACGCGGAATACTGACTCAATATATTGACAATCTTCATGCTGGAATTCGGGCACTGGCGGTACAACACACATTTATCAATCATCTGATGAGCAGGGAAACACCTCCGCTGCTGCTTTATGAGAGGATAACCGGTGAGATTGTGCTGGCCAACGACGCGGTCAACAGATTGTGGCGGGGGGTGGACGGGGTCTCCGAGTCTCTACCGGGACTTGAGGATTTTATTAATTTTCTTGAGGCGAAACGGGTAAGAAACGGTATCGATGACCAGAGAAAGCCTGTCAACGGGATAGCAAAAATTGAGAATTGTGTCTCGGATATCCTGGTATACAGCAACGGAACCCCAATGTATTACAGGGTTGTTTTGCACCTTGTGGACAATCCGATGCTTAACCTGGACGGGGTCCTGGCAAGTTTTACCGACGTGACCGAGATCCGCAGACTTGAAAAGATCAAGGGCGAGGTGATGAATATTGTTTCCCATGAACTCAGGCTTCCCCTGACTTCCATCCTCGGTTTCAGTGAAATGCTGACCGATTCGTTGGCGGGAAAAGAAAAGGATTATGCAGAACAAATTACCAGGCAGGCCAAGAGATTGGCTGAATTGATCGACAGTTTCCTTGATCTTTCACGTATTGAAAGTGGTAAAGAGGTGATGAAATTTTATCCGTTTGATTTCCAGGCAGTGATATATGATGCTGGCAGTGTTGTCTATGATGCAGCCCTGGAAAAGGATATTGAGCTGAAATTTAACCTGCCGCTCAGGTTGACGCCGCTGAAAGGGGATGCTGCAATGCTTACTCAGGCAGTGGTGAACCTTTTAGATAACTCGGTAAAATTCGGACCTGTCGGCAGCGTGGTGAGAGTCGAGCTGCAAGAACGGGAAAAAGAGATGTGCCTGACCATTACCGATTCAGGACCGGGCGTGGCAGACGAAGATAAGTCCAGGATATTTCAAACATTCATAAGAGGGCGTGACATCTCGGAAGCCACCGGGTTCGGGCTGGGCCTGAGTCTTGTCAAGAAGGTGGTGGAGGGGCACGGCGGGACTGTTTCCGTAACCGATGCCAGAGGGGGCGGGGCTGTTTTTACCCTGAATATTCCCAAGTTGAATAAGAATTGAAAAACAAGGCGAGCTCAGGTGTTTCCAACTGCCGGTACCCCCGGTGCAAACACCTGCTGTGTGGCAAGTGATCGGGTTATTTATCTGGTTTTGCAAAACAAGAGGGGAAGAGGGTCTTGTCGGTGTGTGGCAAGAACAGGGCCGCCATATAATAATTCATAAATTCAGCGTTGTCGGAGAGCTCGACATTGGTCATGAGGCTGCGGGCTCTTCGGTGTTCAAGGAAATGCTGATGGTTTAACAGGCTGAGACGGCACCCAAGCAGCGAACCGTTTCCCAGATAGTGAAACCGCTCCCGGTCGACATCAGGCAAAAGACCTATTGAGATGGCGCGTTCCAGATCTATTGAGGAACCGAAGTTTCCGGCAAGGATGAATTGATCAATATCTTTAAATGTAAGTCCCACTGAAGCGATCAGAGTCTGATATCCTGCAAAAAGAGCTCCCTTGGCCCGGATAAGATTATCGATATCTATTTCAGTGATGACAATATCCTCCTTGATAAGGGTGTCGTGCGCCCAGGCCAAAACATACTCCCAGCAGTCAGCCGATTTTCTTATCCGCGGGTGGTCATGGACGGAGGTGAAATGACCGCGCTGGTCGATGATCCCACTTGCCAGCAATTCGGGGACGATGGCAATGAGTCCAGAGCCGCATATTCCCCGAGGATTGGTATTTCCTACCGTAACGATCATCGGCTCAAGACTCTGTTCGTGGATAAAGAAATTTTCTATCGCACCCTGACTCGCCCTCATGCCGTACTTTATGCCACCACCCTCAAAAGCAGGACCGGCCGAGCATGCGGCGGTCAGCATCCACTGGTTATTGCCGACGACAATTTCACCGTTGGTGCCGATGTCGATATAAAGACTTATTTTTTCGCTGTGATATATACCCGCCCCATGTATACCGGCGACAATGTCCCCGCCAACATAAGAAGCGACACAAGGATAAAGAAAGAGACGGACCGACGGGTGGGCAAGTATGCCGAGGGAAGCCGCCTTGACCAGGGGAAAATGGCTGATACCGGGCACATATGGCGCTTCCCTGATAAATTTGGATTCAAGCCCCAGGAGCAGGTGGGCCATAACCGTATTCCCCGCAGCCATGATGTAATGAATGTCGCTGGGGCGGATTATCTGTGATTTGCAGATCGCCTCGATGATCGAGTTAATGGTTTTAACCGCTTGTTCCTGAAGATATTTAAGCCCGTTGCTGCGCTGGGAATAGATGATTCTGGAAATTACATCCTCTCCGCTGCTCACCTGGGCATTGTAGGCTGTATACTCATCTATACTTTGCCCGTTGTTAAGGTCAATGAGGTGGCCGGTCATGGTGGTTGTCCCGATATCAAGGGCCAACCCATAAAGGCGTGAGGTCGTGTCACCGGGCTCTACCGCGATTATACGGATGGCATCATTTTTATGCTTGGGCAACAACAGGAGAACGGTAATCTGCCAGTTTTTTTCACGCAGTGTAAGGGAAAGATCCCGTAACAGTTCGGGGTGGTCATATTTCACCTCCCTGGTGTCGGGCAGAGCCTTTATGATCTCCCTGATCAGCCGCTGCATATCCGAAACGTTGTCTGAAATTGTTGGTAACGGCAGGGTGAGAAAGATCTTCTGGACAGGAGGAGAAAGCATGCCGACCCTGGTTTGGACTGGAGAAGATGCGGCCGATATATTTTTGGTATTCTTGGTAATTTTTTTAAGCGCTCCGCCGTCATTTCGGACATTTTCAGGGATTTTTATCGTAACGTCCGATTCAACCCTGGAGGTGCAGGCAAGATGGATGTTGCTCTTGAGCTCTTCGCGGGAAAGCGAATTGTCCGTTTTGGATTTTAGGGTTCCCTCAATGAGCTGCACCTTGCACTTCCCGCAAACACCATCGCCACCGCAGGACGCGGGTATGTAGATACCTGCCAGTGCAGCAGCAGAGAGCAGGTTATCTCCGGAAGAGACTTCTACGGTCACATTGTCGGGTTGAAAAAGAACGCGGTTGGTCATTGCAGGTGGAAAAATTGTGCGATATGGGGTTTTGCCAAGTTGGGCCCTGTTGTGGATAAATTAATATGAACCATTTGATAAATAATATGAATACATAAATAACCATTACATAACAACAGCAAAAATTGCAATCACTAGTACAGGTAAAAACAAAAAAGCCCCGTAATGCGTTTGCATTACGGGGCTTTATATATAAAACCGGCGGCGACCTACTCTCCCACACAGTCGCCCGTGCAGTACCATCGGCGCAGAAGAGCTTAACTTCCGTGTTCGGAATGGGAACGGGTGGAGCCTCTTCGCTATGACCGCCGGAAAAATCTGTTTGTTTCCTTTAGCAGGGAAGGGGGGTGGGATTGCGACCCGCCTTCCTATAGTAACTCAGATAATCGAATAGTAGAGCAATCAGTAGAGTATTAATCAAAAAATATGGATAAGCCGCACGGCTTATTAGTATCGGTAAGCTCCACGTGTTGCCACGCTTCCACACCCGACCTATCAACGTTGTGGT
>NZ_FNJI01000103.1 GCF_900104445.1 Desulforhopalus singaporensis
GGAAGATATCGGGCCGCGGCTGGTCAATCTCGTCGGCAACGTCAAGACGGTGCTGAGATACCAGTAAGAACCGGCAGGGCCCACCGATGATGTAAGGGTGCTGTCAGCGGGTTTGACAGGGAAATTATAAGAGGAAAAAATGAAAGAGATCTATGTTGTTGAATCGTTACGGACCCCCCTGGGTTCGTTTGGCGGGGTTTTATCCGATGTGGAAGCTACCAGGCTTGCGGCTGCGGTTATAAAGGGGATTCTCGAACGTACCGGTCTCCTGGCCGAGGCGATTGACGAGGTGATCGTCGGTCACGTCCTGTCGGGCGGCTGCGGCCAGGCCCCGGCCAGGCAGGTGGTGCGCTACGCCGGGTTGCCCGACACCGTCCCGGCGATGAGCGTCAACAAGGTGTGCGGCAGCGGCCTCAAGGCCATAATGCTGGGTGCCGGCTCAATCATGCTTGGTGATGCCGAGATCGTGCTGGCCGGCGGAATGGAGAACATGTCCCAGGCGCCTTACCTTCTCAAGCAGGCCAGATTCGGCCACCGGATGGGCAACAACGAGACCGTCGACCTGATGATCCACGACGGGTTGTTTGATCCCTACAGCCAAAGTCATATGGGACTGCTGGCCGACAACACCGTGGACAGCCAGGGTGTCACCCGGGAAGAGCAGGATGAATTCGCCATCCGCTCCTACAAGCGCGCCCAGGCTGCCGTCAAGGACGGTGTTTTTGCCGGGGAAATAGTACCGGTGGTCAAGAAGACCCGCAAGGGGGAAGTGACTGTGGCTGAAGACGAGGAGCCGAGCCGGGTTAACTTTGACAAGCTTGTCACCCTGCGGCCGGCTTTTAAAAAAGACGGGTCGGTTACCGCCGGAAACGCCTCGACCATCAACGACGGGGCGGCGATGACCCTGCTCGCCAGTAAGGAAGCCCTTGAAAAATACGGTTTGCAACCAAAAGCCCGTCTGGTCGCCTATGCTTCCAACTCCACCCACCCCGACGATTTTACCCTGGCTCCGGTAGGGGCGATAGAAAAAGCCCTGGCCAGGGCGGAGTTGTCCGCGGCCGATATCGATCTCTACGAGATCAACGAAGCCTTTGCCGCGGTAACCATTTTTGCCATGAAAAAATTTGATCTCAGCCCTGACAGGGTCAATGTCAACGGCGGTGCCGTCGCCATCGGCCATCCCCTGGGTGCAAGTGGCGCCCGGGTGACCACGACGCTTATCAACGAGATGACAAGACGCGGGTGCCGCTACGGGCTGGCGACGCTTTGTATCGGCGGCGGAGAATCGGTTGCTGCAATTTTTGAACGGGTATAGGAGAAAGAGATGATAGCCAAAGCAGGTGTACTGGGTGCCGGGCAGATGGGAAGCGGTATAGCACACGTTCTCGCCGCCCGGGAGATTGAAGTCGTGCTGTTTGATATTGTTGAAAGCCAGCTGGAAAACGCGGTTGGTGGAATTGCGAAAAATCTGGATCGCCAGGCGCAGAAAGGAAAACTGGACGAAGGGGATATCCCCGCTATTCTTGCCAGAATCTCTACGACTACGGCCATGGCCGACCTCGGCGACTGCGACCTTGCAATCGAGGCGGTCACTGAAAGAGAAAAGCTCAAGCTCGATATCTTCCGGCAGCTTGACGAAGTGGTTAAAAAAGACGCTATCCTCGCCTCAAACACCTCTTCCATACCCATCACCAGGATTGGCGCGGTCACCGGCCGTCCCGACAAGGTGATCGGCATGCATTTCATGAATCCGGTGCCGGTAATGAAGCTTGTCGAGGTGATTCGCGGGCTGGCCACCAGTGACGAAACTTTTGACGCCACCTGCGCCCTGATCGCCAAGCTGGGCAAGGAAAAGGCAGTGTCGTCCGATTATCCGGGATTTATCGTCAACCGCATTCTCATCCCGATGATCAACGAAGCTGCGTTCGCCCTTTTCGAGGGAGTGGCCAGCGCCGAGGATATCGACAAGGGGATGATGCTCGGTACCAATCAGCCCATGGGGCCGCTGACCCTTGCCGATTTTATCGGCCTGGATACCTGCCTGGCCATCATGGAAGTGCTTTAC
>NZ_FNJI01000056.1 GCF_900104445.1 Desulforhopalus singaporensis
TGGTGACTGTTCCGGCAAGTGTGTTTCGATATGGAACATGTGTCCCATTTAGGAACGCACTGGACATGTATCGATTGCTGTTTCTGTTTTAAAGTGTATATTGAATGGTGATTTGACTGATCATCCACTATCTGGAGACTGATATGCGCGAAACAGTTTTGACCGACAAGAACGTAAGTTTAAGTGAGTTTGACGGTGACCCTACTAAACAAGCCTGGCTGAATGTTGTTGTTCATAGCAGGGAGCCAGAGTATCCTATACGGCCATTTATACTGAATTCATGGATTCGTTGCCGTGAAGCAGGAATTGATCCATTCGCCAAGAGTCCTCCTCAAATTATGTCAGAAGAGGAATTGAAGATTTTACTTAAACTCAATAAAGAGCTTGTTGAAGTAGCTCGCCCTATTATGCAGATGATTGAAATATCTGTAAAGGGTACTGGTTTCCTACTCTCTCTGGCAGACAACAAAGTGCGGGTTCTCGAGACAATAGCAGATTCAGAAATACTTGAACAAGCAAATAAAAACAATTATGTCCCAGGATGCCACAGGAACGCTATGGTCTCAGGAACAAATGCCATTGCCCTCGCCCTAGAGCAGAGGAGTTCGGTACAGCTTACAGGGGCAGAACACTACAACATTAACTATCATAATTGGACCTGCTCATCAGCTCCAATTCATGACGGTAAAGACAACATCATAGGCGTGCTTACTTTATCCGGTAAGTATACTGGCAAGCACAAACACACCCTTGCTCTGGTAGATGCAGCAGTACATTTAATCGAAACGCAGATTAGGGAGCATGCTCTGATAGATGAGAGCCAGCGTCTCAACACTATGGTGAACATGGTTTACAATTCACTGTCTGACGGTTTCTTGGCAATAAACCGGAATCTTGAAATTACCCATCTCAATGCTACCGCAGCGAAAATGCTTGGCATAAATGAGCCACGTCAAATTTTTGGTCGCAGAATAGAAGAAATATCCCTCATGGATGAAATTCAATTACAAAAATATGCCGATCAAAAAGATTCCGATCACATTGAAATCAAGTTCCGATGCCAGGGTGGTGACAGAAGTTACCTCTGCCGAATAACTCCAACCGTAACGGGAGGTAAAAAATTTGTAGGGATGATCATCACCATGTCTGAAAAGAATCAGATGATCAATATAGTTAGGCAATTGTCCGGCAATCACTCAAAGTATGAGTTTAATGACATTATCGGAAACAATAGCGAACTTCATCAGCAAATAAAACTCGCCAAACTGGCAGCAACAACGGACTCTCGTGTCCTACTTGTCGGGGAGAGTGGCACCGGAAAAGAGCTCTTTGCCCAAGCAATACACAGTCATTCGAACCGAAGTAATCAGCCATTTGTGGCCATATCCTGTGGTTCCATCCCACGAGACCTCATTGAATCTGAACTTTTTGGGTATGTGGAGGGCGCTTTTACAGGAGCCAGACGCAAAGGAATGGTGGGTAAATTTGAACTTGCCAATAATGGTACACTGTTTCTTGATGAAATAAATAGCCTTCCCCTGGAACTCCAGACGACGTTGTTACGCGTCCTGCAACAAAATGAAATTATGCGGATTGGCGACAATAGAACAATTCCAATCAATGTTCGTATTATTGCAGCTAGCAATACAAATTTGTTGCAGGAAACTGCAAACGGTAACTTCCGGGCAGACTTGTATTATCGCTTGAATGTAGTCGAAATAGTCATTCCGCCATTATGTAACAGGTTGGATGACCTTGAGATGCTTCTGGAGCATATTATCTGCAAGCAATGCAGCAAACTAGGTATGAGCAAGCCAGATTTCTCTAGTGAAGCACTGAACTTATTAAGAAATCACAACTGGCCTGGCAATATCAGGGAGCTTGAAAATATCTGTGAACGTGCTCTTCTGCTCTCTCAAGGAAAACGTATTGAGGCTGCTCACTTACCTATACAGCAGAACTTAAGTCCAGAGGGGAAGATAGCTCACCCCACTACTATGCAGCAGAACTATAGAGAATTAATTATATCGACTCTTCAGCGTTGTGACGGCAATGCCGCAAAAACAGCCCGAGAGCTTAAAATAGGTAGAACTACTCTTTACAGGAAAATGGCTGAATATGGAATTGAGCGTTAAAATGTTTTTTTTTCCAATTCACAGCATATAAAATTGAAGTGTTCTATCTCCCGTCATACTCGCCGGAGCTTTCCCCGGATGAGTACTTGAATTATGACATTAAGACTGTTCTTGGAGCATTTTCGCCACCAAGAACTGACGAAGTGCCAAAAAGCAAAATTCTTGGACACATTCGAATACTGCAACGGGGGGTGAAGAAATAATATTATTGGCAAAGCACTTAACCATGGGTGGCCTGAAAATGAGTTATGGAACTGCATCTTTTATTTTTTACAGGAGACTATCTATTGCTCCCTGTGGGATGGATGTGGGGAAAATACTCCAATTGAATTGCTATGGGCTTTAGCCCCGGAAAGTTGGTTTTAAACATTTAATCTCAACTTTCCGGGGGAGTGTTCAAAATTCTGTGTAACTGCTTTTTCTCAGATCTCAGAGAAACGGTTCACATCAAAGTGGTGGCTACTCTCGTTTGATCAAATTTTTGCAACAAGATCCTCCGAAACAACCTCACTGGTGCTGGCGGAATCGTTTTTTGCACACTTTGTGCAGTTGGCTGGGACCTGGATTCCCAGAGCACGCGCTACACAAAACAATTCGTAGCCGTTGAGAGTTTCTGCACTGGTTAATTGTCCGTTGGCTACGGAAAGAGCTAGCTCAAACAATTCTTTGCCTTTTTCGTCAATCGTCGCCTCTCCACTGATTATTTCTCCGGCGCTGAAGTCGAAATTTTCTCTCATTTTTTTTAACATCATGCTGTTCCCAGTCAGCTTGATCACTGGGGCAATTGGGAAACCGGCAGGATTGCCACGCCCAGAGGTAAATGCAACGAGTTGTGCTCCACAGCCTATCATGCCGGTAACAACTTCCCCGTCATGACTCTCGTAATTCATAAGGAACAGACCTTTTTGCTCTGGTGGTGCCGGCATCGCATACTCCAGGACATCAACCACTGGGGCTGTTCCTCCTTTGTAAACACCCCCTAGTGCTTTTTCAACAATATTGCTGACCCCACCGTCATAATTTCCAGGGGAAATCAGTTCATTGCGGCCAAAATAACGTTCATCGCAACCGCCAAGAAGCTTGTCTTCTATGCCGTAAATAGCGTTATAGATCTTGTCTGCTACCTCTTTGTTAACGGCCCGGGCGGCAAGCATGTCTTCTGTTCCTATAAGCTCATTAAGTTCAGACAGAATGGTGCTGCCGCCATTTTGATTCAACAGATCCGACATGGAACCGACCACCGGGTTCGCCGCCAGACCGCTCGTTGCATCCGTACCACCGCATTTAACAGCAATTGTTAGTTCGGAAATGTCACATGGAACGCGCATGCGACCCCGCTCCTGTTTGGTGAGTCTAGTTGCAATTTTGATCCCCTTATTGATCGTCTTCGTGGAGCCGCCCTCTTCTTGAATAATCAGCATCTCAACTGGTTTGCCACTGTTTTTAACGGCTTCATAAAGTTCGCCAGGTTTGAAACGTTCGCAGCCGAGTCCGATAATAAGAACTGCAGCCACATTCGGATGGGTAGCCATTGCCTTTAAGGTGCGGGCGGTCAATTCAAGGTCGTAGCCGACTTGTGCGCAACCTACAGGATGACGGAGGGGAACCGTTCCGTGGACCTTTCGAGCGATCTGCTCAACAACGTTGTTAGCACAAAATACAGAAGGAATTATTGCAATATGGTTCCGAATGCCGACTCGTCCGTCAGGGCGATGGTATCCCATGAATTTCATATGGCAGATCTCCTCTTTTTACCGCGGTCACACCCCATGTTGTGACCATGAAGCCAGGTTCCTTTGCCACAGTTTTCAAGCATATAGCCAATCTGGGTGCCATACTTTATGACAGGACTGTTCACGATTGAATCTTTTATGAGTACCTTGTGGGCAAATTGTATATCTTCGAGCAAAGTGATTTCTTGATTATGCACAAGAATAGTGTCGCCTTTCTGACCGTTTTCCAGGAGCACGGCGACAGTGTCGTCCGGGGCCAAAACCAGTGTGCGGAGTGCTTTTTTCATTGCAGTTATTTTTCCCCTGTCAAACATATCAATCCGACAGGCAAATAATAGAGTCTGTGTGGTGTATTTGATTGCCGGATACTCGAAATATTTAACCACCAGCTGTGGCCCCTTTGGGTCCGTGTTCGTGTGTCCACATCTCTTCGCTTTGCGGATGCAGGGCAATGCCTTGTGGATTGCAATGAGCACAGAAATAAACGATAAGCTACTAATGAAACTTTTGCTGGGAAGCGTTGCTACTGCCTGGCCTTTGCGACTTTCAACTGCAATTCCTGATCGTAGTACCTCTCCCCCGAAGTCGTGACTACAACGCGGTTAAGCTTTCCGGTAAACTTGAACGGCGACCGGTAATCCTCCGTGACCGGGGTTTGCCCGTCATATCCGCAACACAGGCCGTCATCAGCCAGATGATACCGAATTCCCATCGTCCGGGGAATCTCAACCTGGGCTACCTGTCGACCGTCGATAAACAACCGGCCGACACCCCCTGCGCCTAATTTTTCAACTCCGGTCTTTTCATATTGAAATTTCAGGACACAGGGGCCCTCGGGAATTTCGGTCTCCGATGTCATATGATGGTGTTGGAGGTTTAGAAAATTGTAGACATAGTGCAGCTTCCGATCCTTCACATAAAAGGTATAGCCGCCGTATCTGCCCCCGTGGGCCAGAAGAACCCCTTCCGCACCATCCGGGGGCATCTCCACTTCCGCACAAATTTCATGGGAACGGTTTTTCGTGTCCACGGCTGCCCCTTCTGCAACCGGGGCGCCATAGGGATAGTATACGTACTCTTCACGAACGTTTTCATGGCTGGATCGAAAGTCCAGCACCCGCTGCGCCATCCGGTTATCCAAGGGAAGAACATTGTACCTTCCGGCCTCCGCCCACCATAGATCCTGGAGTTCTCGCAGCTTATCGGGGAACTGTTCAGACAGATCGCGAGATTCCGAAAAATCTTCCGCCACATGGTAGAGTTCCCACTGATCGTCGTCAAAATTCGCAGACTCCCACTGAAGCCTCCAGATGTTATGCCAAGCAACGGCTTTCCAGCCATTGTGGTAAATGGCCCGGCAACCAGCCATTTCGTAGTACTGGGTCAGATGACGCCCCTCGGACTCCCCGTTTTCGAAGGTATAAGCGAAGCCAGTTCCTTCGATGGGGCTTTGGTCGGTTCCATCGATACTTTTCGGCGGATTCAGACCCAGTACCTCCAGAACCGTGGGGACAAGGTCAATGGCGTGACAATACTGCCTTCTTTTTTCTCCTTTGGTAGTTATACCCGCCGGCCAATTGACAATCATGGGATCAGCTACGCCCCCCTCATGGGTCTCTCTTTTCCATCGTTTAAGAGGTGTGTTTCCAGCCCATGTCCATCCCCAGGGATAATTGGGATAGGATTCCGGGCCTCCCAATTTATCCAGCATTTTCATGTTTTCTTCCACGGTAAAGGCTACCGAGTTGTACAGGCAAGCTTCGTTGATCGAACCATGAGGTCCCCCTTCCGAGCTGGCACCATTGTCTGACACCAGAATGATCATCGTATTGTCATACTGTCCGATATTTTTCAGAAAATCGATCACCCTGCCGATGTGATAATCCGTATGCTCGAAAAAACCGGCGAACACCTCCATAAATCTGGCATACAGACGCTTTTCGTCGTCTGAAAGAGTTTCCCAGTCCTGAATCCATTCTGGGCGAGGGGGAAGTTCGGTTCCCGGAGGGATGACCCCAGTATCGAGCTGCCTTTGATAGACCTCTTGCCGCCACTTTTCCCACCCTTGATCGAATTTACCCTTGTATTTATCTATCCATTCTTGAGGGGCCTGATGGGGGGCATGCATGGCTCCAAGGGCATAGTACATGAAAAACGGTTTTTCAGGGTCGATGTTTTTGAGATCGGTCACAAATTCGATGGCTTTATCCGCCAGATCTTCGTTCAGGTGATAGCCTTCCGCAAACGATTTTGGCGGGGTTATATAGTGATTATCAGAAATCAGATTAGGTTCATACTGATCAGTATGCCCGCCCAGAAATCCATAAAAACGCTCGAACCCCCGTCCTAGAGGCCATCGCTTTTTGGTTGAGGCCATGTTGGTTTCGTCCTCCGGGGCGAGGTGCCACTTTCCGAGTGCGTAACAGGCGTAACCGTTCATCGAGAGTATTTCGCTCAAGAACCCATTTTCTTTTGGAATTCTTGCGTCATACCCAGGATACCCCATTGCATATTCTGCGAGGCAACCCATGCCGTTCGTGTGGTGGTTGCGCCCTGTCAACAGGCAAGACCGGGTCGGCGAACACATTGCAGCCGTATGAAAATTTGTGTATTGCAAACCCTCGGTGGCAAGCCTGTCCAGGTTCGGAGTTGCAATGTCCGAACCGTAGCAACTAAGCTGGCCATACCCCACATCGTCTAGGACGATGAAAAGAATATTGGGGGCATTCTCGGGGGCACCTGACCTCCGATGCCAATAAGGGGTTGATTCGTCAAAATAGCGTCCAATGGAACCCTTGAATTCTTTCTTGTCCATAATTTACAAGATCTCCGGGAAGAAAATTTTGGAATAGGTAATTCAAAAAACCTTAAGAGCTTATCTTACGGTCTGAAATCTATACAATTTAAGGTTGATATCATTAAAATAATGATCATCTTCCCTGCTTCAGAGCATATGCAATCTTTGCGCCTTGAACATCGTCAGTTTTTTCAATATGCTCGATGATACGTTCTCGAAGCTGTGCTTTGACAATTTTGTGGTCCGCAGAGTCGATCAGATTTTTAGTTTCAAACGGATCGGCTTCCAAATCGTAAAGTTCATCGCCCTCATAGAGCGCGGCCACATATTTATATTTACCTTGAATAATGATGCGTTGGACGATCTTGTCCATCGTATGGCCATGATGCTCACATATCAAATATTCGGGCCATGCAGTATTTTTCGGGTCTATGCACAACGGCAACATGCTCCGGCTGTGCATGGACGTCGGCACCTCAAGCCCAGCAGCCTCTAGCATAGTGGCGGTAACATCCATGTTCGACACAAGCCTGTCGGAAACCCTCCCGGCAGGAAACTGGCTCGGCCAGCGGACCGCCATGGGAATACGTCCGACCTCTTCGGAAAAGGTAGCAGCCTTATCCCAGACCCCTCCATGGCTCGCAACGGTATCACCGTGGTCCGAGCACCAAATAACGATGGTATCTTCCATAAGCCCTAGATCCTCTACCGCGTCTAGTATCTCTCCAACGGCTGCATCTGTCTGGTATCCCTGACCGTAAGCACGAGCCAGCACGGTTTGCCAGATGGACCAGTCCGGCCAGACGTCTGGGTTTTCAAAGGTCATGTCGCGATGCAGCAGATAACGTAAGGGTTTGGATTCCAGATTGTTCCTATAAGTAGGATATTCAGGGATGGATTCGGGAGCCACCATGGATGCATAGGGCTCGGAGGGGAAATAGGGATGATGCGGTCCCCAAAAACTGGCTACCATGCTCCAGGGTTGTCCGGAATTTGCAAATTCGCGCAGTTTTTCTATAACCAGTTTAGCCACGAATTGCTCCTCATGGGCTTCGGGCGGCCCCTCAAGCACGCCACAGCCCCGCATGAAGTAATTGAATGGCGACGGCTTATCAAGGTTCAACGTCTGGCCGCGCCATTCTGGGTGCTGGCGATTGTAGTCAATGCGTGCGAGAGGCGAGCCAAACCCGTTACGATCGCAATACTCTTTATATTTATCGGATTGATAGACTTTGCCATAATCCGGCATAGACCAGCCTTCAATTCCGTAATCCACCGGAAGCCTATGATGTCCGCAATGCCATTTACCGATATAGCCATTCCTGTATCCGGCCTGCGAAAGATAGTGACTATAAAGCTGTTGCCCCTGTCGAAAATCAGTTCCACCTCCATACTCGGTATTGATCGTCAGCCCATGAGTATGGGAATATTGGCCGGTCATCATACTGGACCTGGCGGGTGTACAGACCGGGCTTATGCTGTACGCACGGCTGAAACGAACTCCCTGAGATGCAAATTTCTCAAAACGGGGGAGTTTATATTCAAATTCTCCTTCTCTGTCATGACCGAAATACGCTGTGTGATCGGTGACAATGAATAGAATGTTCGGCTGTTGGTTAGCCATTATTTCTCTCCTTATTCATACTTAAGCTAAATAATAGTTGGAAATATTCAGGATTAGGGGTTGTGCTAAAGCACTCTGGCGTCTTTTCTTGCTCTGTATATGGGCAACACGATGGATACGCAGATGGTCAACGCAAGGAAAGCCGCACAAATCGGACTGTAAATGAAAATGGACCACTCACCATTTGATAAGGTAAGAGACTGCCGGAGGGCTTTTTCCACCATAGGCCCAAGAATCATGCCAATTACCAAAGGCGCACCGGGAAAACCGTATTGTTTCATAAAGAATCCGATGATACCCATTACCAGCATTGCTGCCACATCCACCATGCTATTAGCAACTGCGTAAGATCCCACAAAACATAGCAGAAGGACGATGGGGCCCAGTACCTGCTGAGGAATGTTGGCCACCTTGGCGAAATAGCGCAAGCCGATGACTCCCAAGATAAAAAGTATAATATTGGCAAGTAACAGCCCGGCAAAGAGAGCATATACTGTTGATGCATTTTCCTGAAACAGCAGGGGACCCGGTTGAAGTCCTTGAATCATAAAGGCTCCAATTAAGACTGCCGTTACAGGATCACCCGGAATACCCAAGGTCAACATCGGTACCAAGGCTCCACCAGTGGTGGCGTTATTAGCCGACTCCGCCGCAGCCACACCATCAGCGTCGCCCTTCCCGTATGATTCTGGATTTTTTGAAGCTCTTTTTGCTTCGGCATACGAAACAAAAGCAGCGATACCTCCTCCGGTGCCAGGAACCACGCCAATAAACGTTCCGATCAATCCAGAGCGGATTATCGTAAACAAATACTGTTTCATCTCTTTTAATTTTATATAGACACCAGATATTTTCCCCTCAAAATCATCCTTTTTTAACACAGGGTTTATTATCTGATAAAAGACTTCAGAGACGGCAAATACTCCAATTAGTATTGGGATGAGATTAAATCCGGAAAGCATGGCTGTGCTTCCAAAAGTAAAACGCGGCACTCCGGTTATGCCGTCCATACCAACGGTGGAGAGCAGGATTCCAATCACGCCCGCGATGAGCCCTTTTATCAACATCTGGCCGGAAACCGAGGAGATAATACTAATACCGAACACTGTGAGGCCAAAATACTCGGGAGGACCAAACTGCAGTGCAATTTTGGCAAGCTGTGGGGCAATGCAAATTAGTACAACACCGCTGATCAGGCCGCCGCCTACCGAAGAAAACAACGCCATGTACAGTGCTTGGCCGGCTTTTCCCATTTTGGTCATGGGATAGCCATCAAAAGTGGTGGCAATGGATGCCGGCGTACCCGGCGTATTGATTAGTATTGCTGTTATGGACCCACCGTAAATACCACCCACGAATACACCTAGTAAAAGTGCAATGCCTATATCCGGCGCCAAGCTGAAAGTTACTGGAGTCAATATGGCAATCGTCATGGTGGCTGTTAAACCGGGTAGAGCGCCCACTGTGATGCCTGCCAACACTCCCGCAGAGATAGCCAGGATGCTTGCCACATTAAAAATTTCAGCAAAACCGCTAAGTAGTTGAGACAAGATTTCCATAATATGAGCCTCTCTTTGGGATTACAGACTAAGAACACCTTCTGGAAGCGGAACGCTTAAAAGCACCTTGAAGATAAAATAGACAATCACGGGTGGTAAAATTGAAATCAAAATCAGTGAAATCCAGTTACGAACTCCCACTATTAGCAAGAAGCTAAACATAAATAAAATGGAGGTAACAAGGAAACCTCCTGATTCGTAAAATATCAAAAATAAGATGCACATCCCTACGGCCGCCGACATCCTCATCCAAGACGTATAGCTTTTGTTTTCACTATTTTTCCCCTCGTTATTCGATTGAGGCATTATCTTGGTTTTCTTGTGAAGAAGGCTATTTTGTACGAATAGGATTATACTGAAAATAACCAGCAGGACACTCATCAGTTTCGGAAAAAAACGGGAGTTTACTACCGAACTTTTTTCAACAGCCACCATGGTGGGAATCTGGTCGGCATGAATAAAGATAAACAAACCCAATAGACCTAAAATTGTTGCGATAATGTATTCACCCTTTCTCATTAGTCGGCTTCCCAATCTCATTGATTTACTTTAGTGCCTTCTAAGAGCGTTGCATGGGGGGGGCGCCCCACACCGTGCAACAGTCTCTAATCTTATGCCACTATCTGTCTATTTTCCTTGGCGACGTACAATGTAACTAGCCAAGGGCATATTACGGGTGGTTAACGAACCTGCAGACGTTGCTTTTCTCCCGTAATATGCCTTGCCGGTTCATCTGCTGACCACAAACAACCTCAAGTATCCCAATCACTCTTTGGCTAGGCCAAGCTTTTCAATAATACCCGCATAAAAATCATGGAATTTCTTTAGCTTTTTGCCTGTGGCTTCGCTTCCCAAATACTCTAAGTTTAAATTTATTTTCTTGGCCAACTTCTGAAGCTCTTCGTCCTCGGTAGACTTCTTGAAAGCTTCAGCAAGTTTCTCGACGATAGCTGCAGGTGTTCCTTTGGGTGCAAGCACCACAATAGAAACCCCGCTCTCCAGGGGATAACCTTGCTCCGCGCAAGTGGGAATATCGGGTAAATCCGCGAAACGCACCTCGCTCGCAACACCGAGAGCCTTTATCTGTTTAGCTTGTATTGCCGGCCCAGCCGTAGGGCTATTGGGCGGAGCTACATCCACATGCCCACCGATTAAGTTGGTTTTTTGAGGACCACCGCCTCCCAGAGGCACCATGGTGAACTTGACGTCATATTGCTGTTCAAGGGCGGCCATGGCCAGGTGTCCCGTGGTGCCCACTCCAGCTATGCCAACCTTGATCTCGCCAGGATTCTTTTTAGCATACTCCATCATCTCTTTAAGATTGTTGTAAGGCCTATCCGGATGAGCGCAAATGATCCTCGGCGCTGCAGCCACCTGACAAACAGGCGTATAACTCTCGGCATTGTACTGCAGTTTCTTCAATGAAGGTTGGGTCACTAAGGGCCCCCAGGCAGTGGCCAAAACAGTGTAACCGTCGGGCTTGGCCATCAGGGCAAGAGTTGTACCCACGGTTCCAGCCCCGCCCGGCCTATTCTCAACCACGATGGGACTAGGGAAATATTTGCCCATCGCCGTCACCACTGAGCGTATGGCTGTGTCAGTGATTCCACCTGGCGCCCAAGGGACGATCATCTTAACCGGTTTGTTGGGATACTCCGCGGCGTTGACTCCAACAATAGGCGTAGTCAGGGACAAAACCAGCAAAATCAGCGTAATCCATCTTGCACTTTTAGCAAATTGCATCTTACTCATCTCCTTTTTATAAGAGTTTACCTTCTCAAACCAATTCATGTTTTACCTATATAACATGTACAATGATCATGCAGCCATCCAGCCTCCATCAACGTAAATAACTTCACCCGTAATGTAGTTTGAAGCAGGCGAAGCAAGAAAAAGAACCGTGTTGCCAATCTCCTCCGGTGTACCGAACCGGTTGACTGGTATTCGTGACAACATCCATTGAGACCGCGTTTCATCAGAAAAAGCGGGCTCAGTCATAGCCGTGCGTACATAACCTGGAGCAACAGCGTTCACATTTATGTTGGCATCAGCAAGCTCAACTGCCAGCGCCTTGGTTAAGGCAAAAATCCCTCCTTTGGCAGCTCCGTAAAGTGCTATACCACTGACGCCTATCTTGCTTGTCAATGATGCAAGATTGATGATTCTTCCTCCGCCGGTTTTTGCCATTTCCCGTGCTGCACACTGCGCTGTGAAAAAGGCGGACTTTAGCTGAATATCTGTGATTGTATCAAAATCTTTGGGCGAGAAATCAAGAACCGGCTTGCGAATATTGGAACCAGCATTGTTTACCAGGATGTCAATCTTACCAAAACGGGATATGGTCTCACCTATGAGACGCGCCGGAGTATCTTCCTGACTGA
>NZ_FNJI01000086.1 GCF_900104445.1 Desulforhopalus singaporensis
TTGCATCCCTCCAGCGTTCCGGGGCCCTGTTTTTCAGAAAGAAGATCGTAGCGGTCACATCAGAAGCGACCGCCTTGTTCACAGTCTTTGTCGTGACAAGCTTCTCCTCTGTTTCTCCTGTATCTGGATCAACGATTATCTTCAGCTCCTGGGTCGACTCTTTCGTTCGATACCCTTTGATGCGCTTGAGGAGTGAGTCTTCGGCGGTCATTGTGTCGAATTTATCCCTGCCGCTTTTTATGGCGTTGCAGAAACCCTCATTTGCATCCATCCAGCGATAGACAGTGACTCTGTCGACACCAAACAGCTTTGCAATTTTCGACACTGTGAAACCGCCTTCAACGCATGCCACGTATGCGATTTGATCGTATTCCGGTTTGTATTTTCCCGTTCCTTTTGGTCTTGCCATCTATCCTCTCGCTATTTCCCAATACTGACAATATCCTTCTGAATTTTTCCAACCAGCAATTCATGGTCGATGAAGGTCATTTCTCCATCCCTCTTTCTAGTTCGTCGTTGGATTTTTTTGCTTGTTTTTTCTTTGCGATTGATGAAAGGGATGCTTCTTTTGTATTAGTCTCTAATGTTTTCAATATGAATTGCACCTCGCAAGATACTGTTTCTTCCCCACTTATTTAACAAACAAACATATATTAATCCGAAATTGTCTAAAATGATCCAAAAAATCCGAAAATCTTTTGTAACATCAATCGCCAAAATAATTGCCACAATTATACCAGTAAGACCAAAATAAAAGGCATAAAATAGGTTTATAGTTTTTTCATTTATTTTTATGTGCAAAATAGCTTCATTGCTGTGATTTTCACGCCAATCTTTTATATAAGCAAAAACTACAATAAAAAGAAAAACTGCTTGGAGTGCAAAAAATAAAAAATTATCAGACAATAAAATTTTCAAATTATGCAAACAAGTAAAAAATATTTTACTTGTTATATTTATCAGGTCATTTTGTATTGTATTCATATATGATATAGTTTTGATTGTGTGCAAATATATTCCATCACACTTTGTTAATTAATTCACCGGTATTTATTAATATATACAGTTAAACTTGTAGTTATTTTCTTTTAATGTTGTCTTAACTCTCCCCATAGAAAAAACATTAAGAAATAATTCTTATTATCAATTTAACACTATAAAGCGCGCATGATACATTATTGTTAAAAATATATATTCTGTCAACAAACAAAAATTGTTGATTGAACACACTAGATAAAATAAAAATGTCTACAATATCAAATAGAAAGAATATTATTTTTTTCTGCAATGAGTGGTGTAATTAGGTTCTGATGTTTTTTTACTTGGTTAACCAAATCCTGTTATATATAATTATAGTAGCTTGCGTAACTGTGTATTTAATAATTTTAATATTCCTTATGATTTTATGTAATTACACTCAATATCAAGCGCTTCACAGAGAGGAGGAAACGAGATGATTGAACAATATGTTTTTATTGTAGAAAATCTAACTTTGGCTATTCAAAACTTAACCTCTGTTATTAAACTTATTATTTCGGGTTTTTTTGATCATGTCACTCCTGTTATTTTGTTTATTCCGGTGTCAATAATATTGACTCATTTCTTTGACGACTCCGACAGTCACAGAGGAATTTGTGAAAAAATAAGGGCAAGATACTGTCTTTTGAAAATAAACCCTCTGGATTTATGGAATATAGACCCAGAAAACAAAAATAATGACAAAACAAAGCCAGAAAAAGAAATAGATCGCGAAGCTCAAGCTGTCCTGTTGGAAGATTATTTGCGTTTTAGATTGATTAAACTGCATTTTGGGTTAGTAACAAGTGTTGTTGCTATTGGGCTAGGATTGTGGAATATGGCGGTTATTCATTTTTTTTACATTAATTGCGTTAAACATAATGCAGTTATAGCTTTTTTTCTTGCGTTAGTAATGTTGTTAGTATTTGGCGTGCAAGCTGCTTATATAGAACAGCAAAGAGGTACCAAACGGCGCATTGATGAAATTGATGATGAAAAACATAAAAATAAATATTTTGACAAAGGTGGTTTTTCTGAACAATGCGAATTGTGTATTAAAGCAAATAACATCTTTTTAGAGAGTATTGAAACAACTTTGTCCTATAAAACAAGTAAGAAGGTAATGAATATTTTAGATAAAATAATTCGATCATACCTATGGTCGAACTTTCCTATAATTATATGGTTTTTTCTTATTGTTGCGAGAAACACATTTAACTGACATGACTTGAAATTTTTAAAAATTATTTTTTTCTATCTTGGTATCAGAAGATAAGACTATCAATCCGGCGGGCTTTTTCATCAGCCACAACACACACTAACTGTCTGATTTTAAAGTTACAAATTTAACCTAAATGCCCACCGGATTAATAACACAATTCTATTTGCATTATTGCCCGGCCGATGATCTCCGGTATTTGCGGGATGACTGCGTTTCCGAGCGCTTTAAGTCTGTCCACCCGGCAGGAAACCCCATCAGCCACTCGACCCACTCCGGGTTCAGCTGGCCACCGGGTTTTTCCCCTTTTCTCAACAGAGAACCAGGAATCGAATCCCTTTCTCTCTGCGAGACGGGTAGCGTACTGTTTTTGCTGTCCTGTGCGGTTGGTGTTGGCCAGAGAACCGAAACATGATTCAATGGAGTCCCACCTTGCGCATATTTTGTGGTTCTGGTTCCTATCGCTACGTGTGCTGTTGGCGTAGGCAACAATCCAGATTCTGTCCCTTTTGTGCGGGGCATCGACACCGACAGCCGGAATAACAAACGTCCAGCTTTTGTAGTTTTCACTTTCCAGGTCAGAAAGCACCTGGTCGAGGCCCATACTGATGTGCCCAGCAACATTCTCGGCAACAACCCACCGGGGAGAAAGCTCTTGTATGAGTCGTAAATATTCCGTCCAGAGATAACGGTCATCTTCTGAGCCTCTTCGCTTCCCGGCAGCACTGAATGGTTGACAGGGATATCCTCCACAAATAAGGTCAATTGTTTCGGTGATGTCTGTTGCATTCAACTTCCTCACATCTTCAAATATCGGCACGTCAGGCCAGTGTTTCCGGAGCACTTTGCGGCAATATGGTTCAATCTCACAGAACGCTGCGGTACTCATCCCCGCCCGTTCAAGGCCGAGGGAAAAGCCGCCGATGCCGCTGAAAAGATCCAGCACTTTAAGCGTCAGTTTCTGCTCCATTTTCAAAAATCCTTTTGTCCGGCACTTCTTTTTTCCATCAATTCGCTATCGGTTTGTACGAGTCACACCGCTCTTTGTCGAAACCCTCTTTGCCCAGGTTCTTGCAGGGTGCACGCTGGTTGTACTGACAGATCTCGCAGTTAACTTTGCCGTGAGAAACAGTTCCTGGTGCAGCCCTTGCCTTGTTCTGCTCCTTGCTGAGCCAGGTCGAGATATGGTTCCGGATACCGGCTTTGGTTTTACGCCGCTTTGGATTGTCAATGCTCCACTGACGAGCTCTTTTGAGCACCTGGAGGACGTCAACGCCTGGAAACGTCTCTTGCCATTCGTCGATGTCTTTTTGCAAAATTGCAAATTCTCCATCACGAGGGATCAAAGGAAAAACCAACACTGGAGATTCGACCGGTTCGTCTGTCGCTTCCGGTTCGGTTTTATCGTCAGATAACTCCGAACAAGAGTAGTTTTCTTGCTCTTGTTCTTGTTCTTGCTCTTGCTCTTGTATTCGGGATGGTTTGGGGCAACGTTCCAGTAACGTTTTATGTAACGTTTCGTCAAGATATGTTAAGTTGTTGAAAAACTTATAAATAAGGTTTGTATTCGGTATATCATGCAGGTCTTTTAAGTTGCCTTTCAACACATTTTGGTTTTCAGGATGGTTGTACTTCCACCAGGTGGGAATAAAGAGCACACGAAACGTTTTGTCGTACTCCCATTTGAACTTCGAACAAACGTTCCTGAAACGTTCCAGAAACGTTTCGTAGTCTATTCCGATATCCTCAGCGGCCCTTGCCGGCGAAAAATTAAACAGACCTATCCTGTTGGTCTGAGCGGTCATCACATAGATCGCTATCAGCTTGTCTCTTTCGCTCAACAAGAGGAAGTTTTCGTCCTTCCATAATCTTGGATCTATTTTCCTGTACTTCTCAGCCATTATTTACGCCCCTTGCGCTGCTGTTTTTCGCGCTGATAGATAGACACTTCTCTTCCTTCGTTGTATCTGCACTTGGCGCAAAGAGCCTGGTATTGAGCCTTTCTGCACCAGGCCCTTGGCACTTCCTCAAGGTTCTTTTTATGGCCGACTGTCTGCATCTGGCATAGAACCCTGCTCATGAGGTTGCCTCCAATTGATCAAAGCAAAACCACTGCTCTACAATCTGTTCCCTGGTATAAAACGAATATTTTGCATCGTCCGCAGTCCACCTGCCGTCCATCCTGACCCGATACAGAGGCAGCTGCCAATATTCATCAAAATCACTTTTTCTAATCGGCACCATGGGGCTAAAAAGTTTGCGAGTGGATTGCTTACGCATTGACTCACCCCAGGTGCGCCTAAACTGGGAGACATGAAACAGCTCCAGTT
>NZ_FNJI01000048.1 GCF_900104445.1 Desulforhopalus singaporensis
CTTGGGAGAAAGGCCTTGAAGAGCGCCTTCACGCTGCTGGCGCCTCCAAGTAGTGATGTTGGAGTAATACAGGCCCTCCCGGCGCAGGATGGCACCGATATCGCCGGGATCAGTAGCGGCGTCAATTTCAGAGAGAATCCGGAGCTTGTATTTGGCCGTAAATCTCCGCCGTGGTTTCTTTTCCGGTACTTCCGGATCGGGTCTTTGTGGTGTTGAGTCGTTCAATGGTCCTGGTTGCTGTTTGGTGTTGATGGATTTTACTTTCAGCTGCATGTGAAAACTCCTAACCGCCCTACACTAATTTTGCAAGGGGTAGGTGTTTCACCCATATTGACACAGAGGGAGATACCCACCAAAGGTTGTTATTTCATTAGCTTTTCAATTCGTATCAGGGTTTTCTCTCCCAACAAATAAATTTAGTGGAGGACCCGAATCAAATAATTTTCTAAAAGCACATGGTTTCTCTATTGTTGACAAAGATGGAGCTATAAGTGGAATCTCCATCCAGATTGAAGACGAGATGAGAACCTATACTGAAGGTAAAGAATTGTTCATTACCCATAAGTCATATGAACGGAACTCACAACTTTCTATTATCAAAAAGGAGCATGTGCTAAACAAAGATGGCTGCTTAAAATGTGAGGTTTGTGGATTTGACTTTTATACTGTTTATGGGGAAAGAGGATACGGATTCATTGAATGTCACCATAATAGACCAGTATCAGAAATGGAAGGAGAAGGTGCAGTATCGTTAGAAGAATTGTCCCTTCTATGTTCCAATTGCCATAGAATGATCCATCGTGCAAAACCTTGGATGTCGGTAGAGGAGTTACAAAGAACTATAACGCAATCTTACTAGACTTGTACCAATTGCAACAGTGAACGAACACCATACTGAATTTGAAAATTTTGTACTAGAGGTATTAGGTTGTTGCTCTTCCTCGTGGTATAGACACTATTGTTTTCACGGCGACACCACTTATTTTTTGTTAAATAGCCATCTCCATGACATAGCTAGTCGGTGTAATCTTCTTACAAAAGAGAAAAGCAAAAACAGAATATTCACACATAAAGAAGTCGTTAACATTTTCGCAAAACAATTTTTACCATCAGAAGGTTATTTGCTAGAAAACGGTAAAGCCATACCAACTTGCATCTTTATGAAAAGCGAGAATATACCTGCATCAGTGTTTAAAAGTTCAAAATGGTATATTCATGATTTAGACCCCTTGTTTTCGAAATTTGTTATCTCTCCTTCTGAATATAGTGATTGCATTTTAAAGGTTCAAACCAAACATGGCATTATACACATTTCATTTCATGCATGGGAAAAGTTCATTTCAAGAATCATAACTTGCAAACAAAAAGTCAACAAGTTTGAAAATAGAGACTACCTCTACTATTCAAGACGTTATTGTTTGCGTGTCTTAATAAAATTGTTACAAGGATCAGAAAAGACATTACGAAACAATAGGTTAGAACAATTTCTAAAATATAATTGCAAAAATGCAAACTACTATACAGTTAGTGGGTGGATTTTAGTTGTAGAAGAAAACAAGGTATTAAAAACAATTTACCATAAGGGGAAAATTAGTAGACACGGGTATAAACTAGCAGACAACTAACACAGAAGGCATACTTGCAACAATAGGCTACTTTATGGAATATGGTGAATTGCCTGAAAGCATATGGATTATTGGCGAAATCGTTAACGACAAACTAGAATTAACAATTTGGAATGACAAGGATAATAATCGATATGTAAACATTTGGACCCAAGAAAACATGTGCTTACGTTTCAAGGAAACCAACCACATAAGCAGGGTTCATAATATAGTGCAGCGAAAATTTTTAATCAATGCCATCTACAATTATTACATCAAATATTTTATTGATTCCAAATCATTATATTTACTAATTGACGCATCAGATAATCAAGCGACAAAAGAATATTCTTTAAAAACTGATAGCGAGCATTTAATTAAAATCAAAGATGGCTTTGACATAGTTTCTGACCTTAAAGAATATAGAGATTCAGAAGGAGATATTGTTAACTTAAATAATTTAGGCAGCCAAGTAGCAGGCATTGCCGATATGTTCAAATCAATCAGGCATTCTATCGAAAAAGATAATAATATTTTCGAGAACCCTCATGAAATCAAAAAAGCCTGTCTAGTCTCAAGAAACTCGCATCAAACCAAGGATTTTTCAGAATATTTTGGAGCAATTAATAAGATTGCAGAATCACATGATTGCGATACTATTATTTATGCCATGTGGTCCTACGATGATACCAATACAAAACTAACAAAAGACATTATTTTCAAAAACTCATCAAAGATCAAATTGATTATATTGGAAACAGGAAATTTGACTCTAAAGACCAATCTTAAAACACAAATATGGTTTACTTATAGAGATAAACAAGAAATCATTCAACGGTTTGCCAGATCTTCGGATTCAAACGCACAAAAGCAACAGGTTATTGACGATTTATTTCGAAGAATTTGTATTAATGAAGGAGCTTATTTATTGATTTGCGGTGAAACCAACATCGTCAAGTACAAACCAAAAACTAACAAAATAATAGATGAATTTAACCTCGTAGAATATATTTTAGACGGATACGATTTGAACATAATAATTAATCCCATACATGACTATATGATAAGGCATGAAATGAAGAAAAAAAGGCAATTTTTATCGATTAACAAGCGTTATGTAATATCTGTATGGAACACTGGAAAAATATCTAGCACTGGTAGAAAAATATCGGAACCCAAAACTCCTTGGACCATCTTTTATGATGGAAACGATATTACTTCCAGCGTAAAACCAGTTTATAATGCAATTCCTGGCAATATAGACATTATATTAGGGATAGTAACCCTTTAAATAACAGATACTGAATATTAATGATTAACGGGATAATATCAACACTTATAACCCTCAATGAATCCCCTTTAGTTTTGTAGACACTTCTGGGTTAAGAGAATTAGTTTACTATTAACCTTGCCAAAGCAAATATCTGGAATTTCAAGATATGACTTAACTTGATATACTTCCTGTTTTCTTTTAAAAGGGTATCTGTCAGATTGGATATTGGTTTCTACATTTTTTTCAATCTGCACCCCAATTCAATTTGATGCCTTTTTTGAATTTTTCTTTTAGAAAATCAGCACCTTGACCTTCCAGGATGGGATCCAGAAAATCATATCCCTCATTCTCCATCTCGGCGATTGCTTCGAAGAGAAAAGGTTTTCCCTTTCTGGCCGGCTGGTGAACCTCTTTTACGAAGATATCCTGCCCGCCAACATTAAATTTCAGGTATTTCCCTTTTTTCGGTCTGATGGTCATAGCCGGCCGGCCGTCATGTACTGCCCGGGCATAGCTCAAATTTGAACCGACTGAGGCCTGGCCGAGTCCAAGGCTTTCGGTCTGGATAGATTTTCTTAAGTCACCGGTCAGGAAGGGAATACGGCCCTGTTTGGTGCCTTTGTCCCTGATTCTTTCCGCAATAGTGAGGGCGATTTTGTCGATATCAAATATTTCTTTGCTCATAATGCCCGCCTGACCTGTTCCAGTTTTCGTAATAAAACAATATTATCGTTTTTTTCGACCTCTTTGGTCGGTAGGGGCTCGACAGCAGGACCATAACCAACAGCTTCCCGGGCTTCGTCGAGGGTGATAATTCCGGAATCATAGAGCTTGGAGTATTTCTCGGAATCCTTCTCGTGGGAAGAGGTGTTGATGGTTTCAAAGGCGATGGTTGCATTTATCCCCATGGCCCTGAGCAGCTGGTTGATCTTGGTTTCGAACAGTCTTTGCCTGGGTGCGATAGTGATCTCCTGGAAGATAGAGAGCTGACCTTCTACTTCTCCGCCGCCTCCAAGCTGGCCGGCAGTAACCACGCCGGCAAGGCGGGGTGGCACGCCGTGGGCGGAAAGAATTCTGTCCCGGGAGCTGTCGCGCATTTTCTCAATGGGATAGGCCCAGGCATTCTCCGGAGCAAGCTTTTCGAACTTCACCTGCACACCGTCGGCATTGATCGGCAGGTACAGGGTCCGGTGGGCATTGCTCGCTCCTTTAAAGTTCTGCTGAACAAATTCCACAACCTTTTTTTCGGTATCTTCATCGAACTCGCCGCCTTCAACAACTATGGCAAGATCGGGGATGCCGGAGTTTAAAAAGAATCCCTGTGCATAGAGATTCGAGTAGTAATCGAGTTCAATTTCAGGGACGATCCCGCGCCAGTCCGGCAGACCATAATGCCGGTTTGCCTGGGTGGCCTGGGCAAAACGAATCAGGCTGTGATCCTCAATGTGATTTGGATCAAACCGATGATACTCGACAGGTTCTGCGTCTCCTCGATATAAAAACGCCGTTTTACTGCCCCTGGGCCTCCTGTAGGTTTTGATAGCCGGGCAGAAGTAGAGCTCTTCAATTCTTCCTCCCCGGCCTTTTACGCATTCGAGATAGCTGTTGGCAGTAGTTTCAAAGTCCAGGGCGACTTTGTTGATCACCTCAAGGAAACTCTCACCGTCTTCATTGACGTTACTGAGCCTGTCCATGACTGCTGTTTCATTTCCCTCGATCACGTTTAACCCGAGGTTAACGGTGCATGAAGCTTTTACGGAGATACTGCGCGCATGGTGGGCATTGAGCGCCGGCATTGAATTGTAATAGACCAGCAGATCGCCTTTTGATTCGTCCCAGGGATGCTGGATTTCATCCCCGGTATTTTGTTCTTTTTGCGCTGACTCTTTTGTGATTTTTGCTGAGTAGATAATTTTTGCACCCATCATGGAGCTCCATCTTTTTGAAGTAATCTTGAGGACAGTGTTGCTCTGATTCTGGTCTCCATCCACAGGTTTTTACTCATATATGGTATCTGAGTAAGGACAGCGTGATTTTCTCCATCCCCTTCCATATCCTGATCCTGACTGAAGCGAAGAGAACCTTTTTTCAAGATCAGGAGGAAACAGTGTGTTTCTGAAAAACATCAAAGTCGAATTCATCTCACTGGTGCACAAGGGCGCCAATCGTAAGTCGGTTATCTGGAAATCTGCTGAAAGAGATCCCAGGGAAGAGCGGGAAATCCAGATCGCCAAAACCGATGAAGAAAAGCGCCTTGTTTACGGCATCGTCTATTCCCCTGATGAGGTTGATACCCAGGGGGATCATACAAACGCCGGCGAGATCGAAAAGGCAGCTCATGACTTTATGAAAGCTGCCCGGGTAGGCAACATTGACAAAGACCATTCCTTTGAAGCTGAGGAAGGCGCCTTTGTTGCGGAGAGCTGGATCGTGAAAGCCGGCGATCCGGTATTCCCTGATGAAAAAGAAGGCGCCTGGGCGGTAGCGATCAAGATAGAAGACGATGAACTTTGGTCGGGTGTCAAAAAAGGCGAAATCGGCGGATTATCCATCGGCGGATATGCCGACAAAATTGCCAAGGCGGTGGATTTTAACGCTGCCCTTACCGTGGATGGTTTCTGGCAATATTTCAACTCACTTGAAAGAGCAATCAAGTCCGTCATCGAGGACGATTCCATAACCGATAAAAAAGCGGCTGTTGCTGAAAATATCGATCAGTTCAAAGCAACGGTTGTTGAGAATGTTACCAAGAGTCAGGGGGATGGCCTGCTGGCAAAACTAAAACGTCTTATCAAACGAGAGGAACAGGATATGGACGAAAAACAAGTAAAAGAGATCGCAACAGCGGCTGTCACCGAGGCTATCGAGAAGATGGCTAAGCCTATCCGGAAGGAAGACCTGGTTACGACGGTTGTTGCGGCAACAAAGGAAATTGTCAAGCCGATCGAGGCCCGCCTTGAAGCGATTGAGAAACAGACTCCCGGTTCAGGCCAGGGGGAAGGCGAGCTGGACGACAAAACCGACTATCAGGCACTTGGTGCAGAAATAGTCAAGGCATACAAAGGGGAGGTGTAAGCTATGGATCTTGGAATGTCTATCCAGACTCCGACCACAGAAAACCTGTTGGGGGCCCATCCGCCAGTTGAGATTCCGATAGTCCTCGTTTCCGGGGAGAACCTCTCCCGCGGCCATGTTCTCGGAAAGATTACCGCATCCGGAAAGTACGCCGGTTATGACGCCGATCTGACAGATGGGTGTGAAACTGCAGTTGCTATCCTCGCTGCCGATACCGATGCCTCTGATGGTGATGAGAACACCATTGCCTATGTCCATGGCGAGTTCCAGGACGGCGGCCTTTCCTGGGATGACGAGGCAAACGATAAAACCAGCGGCCTTGCTGATCTTTATGCGGCCGGCATCTTTGTAAAGTAAGGAGGTAGACAGTGACTATCACCATCGACGCTTTTAAATGGCGTTCAATGACCGCCGCAATCAATCAGCTGCCTAAAACTCCGAGGCTGCTGCAGGATATGGTCTTCAGGACCAGAAACACCAATCCGACTGAAACCATAGATGTCGATATCATTAAAGGCGGGCGTAAGATTCTGCCTTTTGTACGAAACGATGCGGCCGGTACCATCATTGAGAAGCTGACCGGAGAAATGCGCTCTGTAAAGGCGCCGCGACTTCGTCCTAAAAAGCCTTTTACCGCTACGGAGCTGCTCACTCAACGTGGGCCCGGGAAAATAGTGTACGCAAACGGCGGTGATGTGACCGCCGAGCGTAACCGCAAGATCGGCCAGGAGCTCGCCGATCTCAAGAACAGGGTCGATACCACGATTGAGTTCATGTGTGCACAGGCCCTCCAGGGATCCTATTCGGTTTCAAATGACGGATATAACTTTTCCATCGATTTCCAGATGCCTTCGGCCCATAAGCCGGTGCTGGGATCAGGTTCGGGCTGGAATGAGTCTGGTGGAAATATCATGGATGATATTGATACCTGGGCGACCCTCATCCGCAATGCAACCGGTCTTGCGCCCGATATCGCCCTTTGTGGTTCAGCTGTTGTCAAGGCGCTTCGGGATAACGCAGAAGTCAGGGAACTTCTGGATAACCGCCGTACCAACGCCGGAACCTTCACCTGGAAAGCTTCCAACGACTATATCGGCAACCTCAACGGTATCGATCTGTATCGTTACGGTATGGAATATCAGGACCTTGCCGGAGCTGATCAGAACTTCCTCGATGCAAACAAGTTTGTGCTGATCTCTACTCAGGCACGATTCTCTGTCGAATTCGCCTTAATCCTCGACCTGGATGCCGGCGCCGCAATCCAGGGGGAATACTTTTCCAAGTCATGGCTGGAAAAAGATCCTTCAGTTCTCTTTATGCTCGCTGAATCAAGGCCCCTGCCGGTCCCCTGGCAGCCTGAAGCAATTGTCTATGCAGATGTCATCGTTTAAGGAGGTGATCCATGAAAGCTATTCTGACAAAGCCTGTCAAAATTAAGGGCGAATGGCATAAGGCCGGCAGTGAAATGACAATCTCAAAGGAAGAGTATAAACGTCTCTGCTCAAAAGATGCCTGTGTCGTTCCTATCACTGCAGAGCCCGAAGAGGACTCCGAAGAGAAGGAGTAACCCTTGTCACTTGCCAATGTTACAGATGTACGGGCGCTGGGCAGTCTCCCCGGGGCCGAAAAGCTGGATGACACGGTTATTCAGCCTCACCTTGATTCAGCTGCCCGAGAACTCAAGTCCTGGATAGGTGTTTATGAGTCCACCAGCGACAGTGAAAAGAAGGAGAGCTGTATAGAGGCAGAGTGCTGCATATGCATGGCGTACCTGCAGCCGATCCTCCAAAAGCTTTATGAACAGGGGGCGGTCGACAGCGATCAGCCGGCTTCCGATACTTGGAGGAAAATAGCCGACTCCTGGACAGAACGGGCAAGATCGAGAGTGCGAAGTTATGAGGAAGATAACAGTTCCCGGAACAAAGTCGGCTGGCATGCGATATGAAAGAACTCCTCCTTGCAATTGAAAGTGAGCTCAAATCGAAACAGTCCGTTGTTCCGGAGGGGAATATATCGATTGTCCCATGGGAATCCTATCTTCCGTCATCCTCAAATACACCCGCAATATGCATAAAAGACGGACCGATCGATATCGTGCGTCTGGCCGGGGACACGGACGAGAAAACCATGCATGTGCTTATTGCAGTTTGGGTGCAGATCCTTGATCAGCCAGGTTCTTCGGTTGTTGGCGTGGATCCGGACCCGGGAGTTCTTGAGCTTGCAAAACTGGTCTGCTCGATTCTCAACGACAATATGCTTTCCCTGTCAGGAATGCAGGATGGTTACTGCATCAGGGAAAGGGGTAGTGAACTGATGGGCGCCAAAACTCTTACCCTTCAGAGGAAGATTGTCGAGTTCCGTTATGTCTGGGAAGTCGAAAACAATCCAACATAGGGAAATTAACATGAAAAAACTAAAACCAAACTATCCGGCCTTTGAAGTTGTCGACGGACCGTTCAAAGGCCACGTCTATCGTCACGGCCAGGAATATGCACCCGAGCAGATCCCGCCCCGGGAAAGGAAAAAATTTGAGGTGGTCAAAAAGGCCACTACCAAAGCGGAGAATAAATCATGAGAAGTTCAAGCGCCACCCACAATCTGACAGCGATCTCCGCTACCAACTCGGAGAGCGCGATCAACGAATTGAACAGTGTGGATCTTTCCATCCTGTCGGAGGCCTCCGATATTATCAACCTCTCTCCACGGCGGGAGGATAACCGGGACGAGGCCAACGGCAAAGAAGAGCCTGATGAAGTCTACGATAACGGATATACCGCTGAGGGTACCCTGAATCATACCCATGCGCAACCCCAGCATTTTGCCTACCTGTTTGGCTTTGGTCTCGGCAATGTTGCAACAGCGGCAGCCGGCGCCGGGTATGAGCATACCATTACCCCTATTGCCCGGGGTGTGGATCAGGCGAGAGACCTGCCCTCTTTTACCCTGCTGTCAAAACTTGGCGATACGATTCTGAAAAGACGTCTTGCCTCGATGTTCGTCGACCAGGTCACGGCAACGTTTGCCGCCGACCAATGGGTCAAGATAAGTGGAAATTTAAAAGGTACCGGCAAACATACTCAAAACGTCATTGAAGAGGAGGTGGACGCTGCCGGCAACACCACCACCCTGACTCTGGCCGCCAACGGGGTGGAAGGATCGACCGCGGCAGAACGCCTTGATTCGGTGCATCGGATAAAGGTGGAACTTGCGGCCGGGGTCTGGACCGAGGTTGATTTTACCGCAGTCTCTTCTGCTACTCCTGCTGAGATCACCATTACCGATCCGGGCGGTGACACTACTGTTGTGACCTACAAGGTTCTTTACGTTCCAACGGAAGCGGCGGAGTTTACTTTTCCTGCCAGAGTAAAAGAGAGCAATCTTCGCGTTGCCGAGATGAGTTTTAATTTCGGCGGTACCTGGAATGGTACTGCCTTTGAAGGCGGCAGGCCTATGGGGGCTGAACTGAGACAGATCACCTGCGAGCTCTCCAATAATTCGACGGTGTCCTTTGTTCCCGGGGGCGGTGGTTCCTACGCCTCAATGCATGAACGCGGCGGCCGGATCCAAAAGCTGAAGGTCGACAGACGGTTCCGGGATTACATCTTCCAGCAGCATATCAACGCAAACGACACCTTTGGAGTCTATATCAAGTGTGTCGGCGAGGAATTCGATACCGGTCACAATTACCAGGTCGAGATCATCTACCCGAAAGTAGGCCTGCTCACCTCGCCGATTTCCGTCTCCGATAAGAAGCTTACTGAAGCCGGGGATTTCATTGTCATGGAGGACGCGACCTACGGTTCGGTGATCGTCAAGGTGAAGAATATGTGGGCTGGGTATGCCCAGTAAAAAAGACGTTCAACACAACATTAAAACCAATTCAAAAGAGGTTTGAACATAATGGCTCGACGTGAATCAACTGAACAGAATCTGCTGGTCCTGCAGGACAATCTTTCCGACTCTACCCTGGGGGTATTCTACCGTACCCCGACCACTAAGGAGCGGCAGCAGTATCTCAATAAGCGAACTGTCCGTGAGAGCAAGAAGTTTAAGGACAACTCAATCGCCAACAGGGTGCTGTTCGGTAAAAAAATCATGACAGGTCTGCGTGACAATGATTTTGAAAGGACTGTCGGAGACGGGGAATATCAGCCGATTTCCACAGATAAAAAGTCCCCGGACTATTACGAGGACTGGAAAGACTGGATGGAGGAGCACTGCAGTGATGTGCTGATGATCCTTGGCTATCGGGTTTTCGAAGCATCCTGTTACCCGGGGCGCAGTGAAGAGGACCTTGAGGAGGATAAGGAAGAGGATCTGGAAAAGTAATCAAAACAGACCTCGAACACCTGCGGCGGGGTCTGTGTGACGAAAACGAGCAGGCAAAATGTCTTGAGGAAAACGATGGAGATCTCAGTTGGGCCTGCGCCAACTGCCCGAAAAAACGCGGCGAGGATCTGCATCCGTACACGATCAAACTTCTCAGGATAAGGATGCTGCAGAAGGCGGGATATCCCTTTGAACCAGATGATCTGACCCTGGATGAATGGATGGACCTTGGCAGGATCCGTGAGCTACTCGAACAAAAACCTGTATGCCCATTGATGACAATTTCAGATGAATGAAGCGACTCTGAACATAGCGATAAAAGTCGATGACCGCGGATCTATAAAGATCAGGGAACTCGGCCGCACTGCGGAGAAAGCAGGAACCAAAGGAGAGAAATCCATCAAGAAGATGGATGACTCCCTCAAGGACGTGAAGGATAGCTCCGGGCGCACGATAGAGTCGTTTTCAAAAATGGCCAAATTCACCTTTGCGGGGGTGGCTGCTGGGATCACAACGCTTACTGCCGGAATGTTCGCTCTGGTTACCCAGGCCAGCAACCAGGCAAAGGAGATGGAAAACCTGAGCCGTCTGGCCAAGATGAATACTCAGGATTTTACCGCCTATGCCTATGCCACGGAAAGCGTTGGGGTAAGCAGTGAGAAGCTTGCCGATATCTCCAAGGATGTCCAGGATAAGCTCGGTGATTTCATCGCGACCGGCGGCGGTGAATTTGCCGATTTCTTCGAGAATGTAGCTCCCAAAGTCGGCATCACAGCCCAGGAGCTGCAGAAACTCTCGGGCCCGGATGTGCTGATCGCCGTCCAGGACGCGATGGATAAGGCAAATGTCTCCGCTGAAGAGCAGGTGTTTTATCTGGAGGCGATCGCAAATGATGCAGCTCTGTTAACACCCCTGCTCAAGGACAACGGCGCGGCATTGAAAGAACAGGCCGGCCGGGCAAAGGAACTTGGTGTTGCCCTGTCCGAGGTCGACCATCAGGCCCTGATCGATGCCAAGAAAGCAACCCATGAAATGACCGCAGCCTTTACCGGGGCAAAGAATGAGATCGCAGCAGAATTTGCTCCCGCTTTCACCTCAGCCGTTAACATTGCAACCGAACTCATTATCGGCCTGAAAGATGAGGCCCGGGAGTTCGCGGGCATTATGGGCAATATCGTCACCTCGCTTCAGGGCTGGGAGGCTGTTGCCGGAGGCCGCCTCTCTTTCCTCGAATTTGCCCTAATGGACGCCCAGGAACTGCAGGCGTGGCTGGAAAAAGACAAGGCCGGGATCGCCGCATTAGAATCTCAAATTGCCGATTACCAGGGCAGGATAGGCGAACTGCTGGAAAAACAGAGCCGGATCGGCCTCACTGAAAACGAAAAACAGGTCCTGCAGTCGTACCGGGACCAGGTTGCCCAGCTGCAGGAAGGGGTGACGATTCTTGACGAACAGATCTCCAGGGAAGGCACCCTGGTTATTGAGGCGGACAAGCATAAATCCGTCCTGCAGGGGACCGTTGAAGTTCACAAGGATATTACCGGCGAACTGGATAAACAGAGCAAGTATACCGGAGCGAATTACGCCTCGTTCACCCAGGAGCTAACCCTGATGAAGGATGCCGGTGTAAACGCCGGAGCTCAACTCTCACTTATCGAACAGAACCTCGACGATCTGGGCAAGGCCGGAGACGAGTATGCGGCCAGGAATGCGGCAGCAATCAAGAAATCTACAGATGATCGGCTGACTCTTGAAACAGACCTCACCAAAAAGATTAAGGGACTGACTCTGGAGGAAACCGATTACAAGATCTGGTCCCTGGAACAGGAAGTTGCCCAGATGCGCAAAACTGCAGGTACCGATAAAGCGCTGCAGGACCAGATCACTCAGTATCGGGAAAAGAAACTTGCGGAAATAAGAGCTGAGAACGATGACACAGTCGGTTTTATGGCAGATGCCTGGAAGACTTTTTCCGGTGATGTAGCAACTTTTGGCAGAGTGCTCATTGGCGATGCTCTGAGAGGTGAATTCGACGGAATTGGTGATGCATGGAAATCACTGCTGAACAACATGCTTTCTGATTTTCTCGGAATGATCGCTGAAATGATGGCCAGTGAGGGAATCAAGTGGCTGAAATCGCTCTTTACCGGAGGTGACTATTCTTTTGGAGGTTTTGGCTTTGGTGGCGGTTCTGGTGGCGGCGTTGGTGATTTGATGAGTTGGGGATCTGCCTTAAAAACCGGAGCTTCAAAAGTCGGTGGCTGGCTTGGTCTCGGTTCCACGGCATCAGCCCCAGCAGCTATTGCAAGCACTAGTCCGGCGTATGTTGCCGGTGGAGCGCCGCTCGCATCCGCTCCAGCATATTCTCTCATGCCGTACAGCACGACCGGGACGCTTGCCGGGGCCGCAGGGGCAACTGGAACAGCAACAAGTGTTAATGCCGGAACACAGCTTGCGCTCGCAGAAGGAACATATGGAAGCTCGCTTGGCGGCGGAGCAGCTGGCGGTGGCGGTGCAGCCATGGCAGGAGCAGGAGTTGCTGCTGCTGCGGTATTTGGGGCAAAAATGATTGCCGAATGGGGCGCGGACGGAACCCTGTATGAGCAGCTCCAACAGGCTGCAGTCGGTGTCCGGGAACTTCAGGCCGCCGGGGTCGGCGACACACTCACTAGGATTACCGGTGATACTGCCGAGAGCCTGGACGCCCTGGCCGACGATTTCGAGGCGTTTACTCATGTGTCGACCGATGCGTCCGGGGTCATGTATCTGGCACGAGAGTCAATGGACGGCCTTACCACCTCCGTCGATTCGTCGGTTATGGTGTTGAACCAGGCAACTGGCCAGTGGGTTGACCAGACCAGCGCGTTTTCAGCGATGATGGGCTCAATGAGCGATGCGCTTGCCGGAGCATCTGAAGTATCGATGGACGTTGTCCGGGCCACGGCACATCGGATCGCAGTGGAGCGAGGTTTGCCCAGCCTCGAGGACGAACTGGCTGCCGCTTTCATGGTCAACTACGGGGCTGCATCAGACCTGAACCAGGCAATGAAGATGCTTGCTGCAGGAACTGCGTCGTCTGCCGATTCCATATCTTCTGCAGCCAGGCGTGTTGCGAGCTTCAGAAACTTTGATGTCCGGCTTTACAACCCGATGAACGAGGGACGCAAGGCCGACGGCGGCCCGCTCCCGAAAGGATACGCAGCGTTCAGTGGCGGCGGCGTCCTGGAGGGCGGATCTGGCATTCGTGACGATCTCTACCTCGGTACGATAAACGGCCAGGCCCAAATCGCCATGGGCGGCGAGTATATCGTCAATCCCTATTCAACCGCAAAACATAAGCAGTTGCTGGATTATATCAATGCGGACCGGTATGCATCAGGCGGCCGGGTTCGCCATCCACAGCAGCTGGCGTATTCAGTATCGACACCTGACGGGCCTGATATTGAAGCCATTCTGCTTGCGATCGCAACACAAGTCAAGAAAACAGCTGACATCCTGAGACGGGTTGAGCTTGCCGGATGGCCGACGTCGACCAGAGTGGGGGTGAGCGGATGAAAGCAATCTTCCCCGAAGAAATAGAACTCGCATATACCAACGTCCCCGCAAACGCTGAAAACGAATGGGCAAACGCGACGACATATAACGCCGGAGACAGGGTGAAAGTAACGGATCAAGAACCGCACCGCGTCTACAAATCGTTACGCAACAACAACACCAACAAATACCCGCCAGAAAATATAGAGCCACAAGTCATAGAAACCTAAAGCTCGACAAGCAACAGCGTAGAAACAGGCACCAAAACGTTTACAGTCGCAACAAGCCTCGGTTTTACGGCCGGAATGGTCGTCAACATCGCCAAAACATCGACGCCGAACTCCGTCAATATGACCGCAGAAATCACCAGCTACAACTCCGGAACCGGCGCTCTCGGCGTCTCCATATATTCCGTAAAAGGCGACGGCACCCATACCGACTGGACCATCACCAGCAAGGATGAGGTCGGATTCTGGAAAGTGGTTGAGAGTACCGAGCAGTACAAGATGTTCGATGAGTATGTCAACACCAAAACCGTCAACACCAACTCCATTGATGTCAAACTGAATGTCCAGCGTTCAGATTCTGTATCGTTGTTCGGATTGGTCGGTAAAGAGGTAACGGTTTCCCTGTGGGATGCTACGGAAACCACCAAATACTGGGAGGAAACCGTCGACCTGATTTATGGCGCAGCAATCACCCAGCAGATATCGGACTGGTGGGAATACTTTTTCGGGGAGTATTCGCCGAAAGAGGAGATCGCCCTTGAATCAAGTGTCAGCACCTATGACGGCGTTCTGGCTATAACCATAACCGCAGAGTCGGGCTCCGATGCCGAATGCGGAAATGTCGTGGTCGGTCGTCTGTTAAATATAGGCACCACACGAAACGGAGCCAAAGCAGGCATTCTCGATTTCTCATCGAAAGAGACCGACGACGATGGGCGTACCACCATAACACCAGGATACTGGGCCAAAACCAGCAACCTGGACATTTTAGTTAAGAACATAGTTGTCGACTCCGTTTACAGAAAACTCTCCTCACTAAGGGGTATCCCGACCGCATGGGTAGGAGTCGATGGCTATGAAATGTTCCTGGTCTATGGGGTGTTCAGGGATTTTTCAATCACCGTTTCCGGGAATGTGAACTCATGGTGTTCCCTGGAAATCGAAGGACTTATTTAAGAGGATATTATGGCTTTGAATATTCCATCAATTACTGCGCTACCGGACCCGCCGTCAAAAGCTGATCCGGCAAATTTTGCGGAAAGAGCCGACGCATTTCTTGACGCGCTGGCTGATTTCTGTACCGAACTGAACGCGTCTGTCGCGGAGCTGAACACGATCACCAGCGGGCTCGATCAGCAGACAGCTATCGTCGCCTGGGATAATGCCACGACCTATGATTTTCCGGATGTAGTGGCCGGGAGTGACGGCTATTCCTATCGCTGTATTGATACCGGCGTGCTGAACGTCGACCCGACAACCGACGACGGTACATATTGGTTAAAAATCAGCAATGTGATTCCGACAGGCGGGGTAAAAGGGCAAGTGCTGATAAAACCATCCAACTCTGACTTTGATACAGAGTGGGCGGATTTCCATCATAAAAACTTATTGATAAACGCTCTCGGTCGAATCAACCAGGAAGATGTTTCCGGCACAGTTATATTGTCTGCCGGAGAATATGGCCACGATGGGTGGAAAGCAGGTTCCGGTGGTTGCACATACACATTCTCAACCACCGGAAATACAACCACCTTCACCATCACCTCCGGGACATTGCTCCAGATAATCGAAGATAAAAACGTTCCTGGCGGCGCTGTGGTGCTGTCATGGATCGGCACAGCACAGGCCCGTATCAACTCTGGCTCTTACGGGGATAGCGGCGAAGTTACCGCAACTCTCACCGAAGGTACGCAGGCACAGGTTGAGTTTGGGGTTGGCACATTCAGTACGCCGCAATTGGAGCTGGGAACGGTACCGACAAATTTCGAGTATGTAGACTACCAGACAGACTTTGTTAAGTGTGAGCGATATTTGCGGCTGATCTACTGGAAGGGAATGATGCTTTCCGGACGTTCTACAAACAGCTCCGTCCTTGGCTCTATTCCGCTTAATCCTCCGATGAGGGCAACACCAACGGTATTGAAAGATCAAAGTTCAGGGTGGCAAGTATTGCAATCCGGATACTCTTACTCTCCATCGTCAAGCCCGACGTTCACCACAACAGCAACGACCAAAGAGTTACTGCAAGTCAATTCAAATGGAGTCTACACGACGCTGCCGGATCAGTCTATGGCCCTCTCTGGTAACTCAGTGAATCACCTCATTTTAGACGCAAGACTGTAAGGAGAACACAGCATGTATAAATATGAAAACGCAGAGGGAACGGTTGTGTCTGACCTGGAAACAGGACGGTCAAATATTACGTCTTCAAGCAGGTTCTGGGATAAATACCAGGAATGGCTTGCCGAAGGGAACACGCCGGAACCTTTTAGAACTCAGGAAGAGTTGGACGCTATAACAGCTCTTGAAACCCGGGTGGCAGAGTTGGAGGCTGAACGGGATACTGCCGGGATTCGAGATATAACTCCGCAACAGGCTAAGGACTGGATCGACAACGAATTTGCAAGTGCAACGACCAATGCCGAAATAGTCGCGGTAATCAAAAAAATTCTCAAGAAGATGGTTGTGTTCCTTCTTCGGTAAACAAAAGTGAGGTGATGGGATGAAGATTTTTATCAATTTGTTTTTGCTGACCACGGTGTCTTTTCTTCTGAGCGGTTGTTTTCCGGGGATGTCTACTCAAAGCACTATCAAGATGTTTGACGAAGCCGGCAAAGTGACAGCCACAATCACCGGCGCCGCGGTCCAGCGTGATTTTCTCTATACCGACCAGCATAAGAACAGGGATAACCAGACGGCGAAAATGTTCAAGAGCTCAGGGGTCCAGGTAGAAATGGAGATGATCACGCTTGCCGACGGCAGCAAGGCATATCTGCCGAAAAAATTCTCGGTACGCGGAGAACCGAAGTTCCAGCAGAATCTTGAAACCAGGCCGCCGGATCACCGCGGCTGGCAGACGGCAGACAAAGCGCTTGATGTCCTGACCTTCGGCCTGGGTTCATATTACCTGAACGATTTTGGGAAACATGCGGTCAGTGGTTCTAG
>NZ_FNJI01000049.1 GCF_900104445.1 Desulforhopalus singaporensis
ACCCTCAAGACAGTGGTCGCCGTCGTGGAAAAATTTGCCAGGGAAGTGAATACAGATGATGTCCGCTTCCTGCTGGCTGCAGGGAACTCCGGGATCGAGGCGGCGACCAATATCGAAGTCGAGAGAGCGCACAAACTCATCACCTTGGTTGTCTATGCGGTGGTCGTCCTTGTCTGCCTGCTAACATTCAGGAGCTGGCGTGCCGCGGTTTGCATCGTCCTGCCGCTGTACATCACCTCGGTACTGTGTGAGGCGTTGATGACCTGGCTCGGCATAGGCATCAAGGTGGCAACCCTGCCTGTTATTGCGGTTGGGGTAGGCATCGGTATCGACTACGGGATCTATATCTACAACAAGCTGAAATACTACCTGGACCGGGGATGGAATATTCATGATGCCTATGGTGAAGCCCTGAAGACCACCGGCCGGGCGGTGGGTTTCACCGGGCTGACGCTTGGTATCGGTGTCGCGACCTGGGTCTTTTCCCCGATCAAGTTCCAGGCGGATATGGGGATCCTGCTGACCTTCATGTTTGTCTGGAACATGGTCGGCGCCCTGCTGGTGATGCCGGCGCTTGCGCTTTTCCTGTGCAAACCCGCAGACATTGAATCGGTGGAGGAAAAAGGATCGCGTTCCGAATGCATCATAGCTACTCCTCCCTTCGGCAAAGGTTAAGTCGACGGCACTCCTCAATCAAAAAAAATGACTCGCGATTACCGGGAAATAAAAGCCTGAGATATCAATGAGAAGACAGTTGTTTTCTTGAAAACAAAGGTAAACAGGAATTTAAACCTGACCATCATCAATGGGTCTGACATGAAGATTTTCTGGAATTCCACCAAAAGGAAAATATCTTTGCAACCCTTTTAAAACCAAACGAATAAGGTGGGGGCTGCCGTTGGGATATCTGGCGAAAACTGGAGTTTAATGAGTTGTTAGGGCTTTGCGGATTAAGCTAATGGCATCGGCCTCCCTCCCCCTCTAGACGAGTGATCCGGTCATCATTTACCCCTGACCTCCAGGTTGATTCGGATGGCAGTGTCGGTAGCCATCTAGGTAAAGATGCCCAGCCGGCAAGGAAAGTAACTGGATTTCTACCATTGCTCAGGACTTCTATCCTCTTTTGCGGTGTTACAAACCTGGGAAGGGGGGGGAAGTTACAACTTACTGACATGCAAAAGTCCAATTGATGCGAGAGATATTTTTATAAGGATCATTATTGAAAAGACAACGTGGAACGGCTGGTGGATGGGGTTGTTTTTGCGATATTTAGCTTAAACGTGATACATCAGCAGCTTCATCCCTCGATATATCGCGTTATTTAACGTTGGTGGAATTTCCATAAAAACTTTCATGCCTTAAAAAGACGCAAGTATAAATAGTTAACGCATGCAAGTTGTTTGGAGTTGTTTTGGCACAATATTTGAATAATACGATGTTGATTTATCCGATTGGCTATGAGAGCCTAAACAGCCTGTCCAACTGTCTCATTATCGATATCAGCAGGATTGGATAATTACTTTCAGAACAGGAGATAAGCAAATGATCAGTCAAAGTGCCCCGATAGTTCCCGTACTATCAGGTATGAATTCCCATTTGAGAGTCGGCATTAAGGCGAAAGAACTTGGCATGACCAAGGTGTTGGTTGTGTATGATGCAGGCGTTCTTAATGCCGGGATCGTTGATCCGGTGATTGAAAACTTGAAGGCCTCGCGCATCGACGTTGTCACCTTCGGCAAAGTGACTCCGGACCCGCCGGATTATCAGGTCGACGAAGGCGGTAAGCTGGCCAATGATGAAAAGGTGGATGGCCTGATTGCAATCGGTGGCGGCAGTGTTCTCGACTGCGCCAAAGCAATCAACTACTTAACGGCGAATCCTTCTCCGATCAACCAGTGGTTCTTCCCTGCGATTCCGCAGGGGAAGCCGTTGCCGATGATTGCAATCCCGACAACGGCGGGAACAGGAAGTGAAGGTTCCTTTGCTGCTGTTATTACAGATTCGGCAACTGGCATCAAAAAGGCTATATTGGATGGAAACTTCTGTCGCTATTCCCTGACCGTTTCTGACCCGCTAATGTATGCAGGTCTTCCCGCGAAACCTTCGGCGTATTGCGCCTTTGATGTTCTGACACATTCGATCGACTCCCTGTTTTCCGCCTATGATGAACCTTATTCCCATATGTTTGCGGAAACGGCAGTGAGAAAAGTTGTCAAATATCTGCCAAGGGTCATCGCCAACGGCAACGATTATGAAGCGAGACAGGAAATTGCTTTCTCGGCGACGATTGCCGGCAACCTCTTAAACACCAACATGGCCGGAAATACGCATTGCATGGGGCATAACATCGGTGCGGTTTTCCATCTTCCGCACGGCTTGGCCGTCGCCTTGCCGCTGGTTTCCCTGATGAAACTTTTCTACTCGAAGTGGCGTCCGGAAAGAGCCAAGCTGGTCGGAGAATGTTTTGGCGTTCATTTCAGCGGAACCGAAACAGTTGAGGAAATCGGAGAACTGACAGGCAATGCAATCTTCAAATTTTACAAAGACTGTGGCATCGAGACCTTCAGCGAGTTGGAGCTGAACGAAGAAGATCTCGAAAAGGCAATTGACAAGATGACCGACGATATTCAAACACCGACGACGTACATTCTCATGTCTAGGTCCGATTACGTATCCGTTATCGAACATATGAAAACCTTAAGATAACATTAAGGAGGAATAAAATGTGGAAATCCGTAAGGGTGAACACCAGAACCTGTTCAGTTGCCCGTGAAGATATAAAGGATGACTACAAGCTGTTAGGCGGCCGTTCACTGATCGCCCAGTTTGTGATGGATGAAGTCGATCCCAGGTGCGATCCGTTGGGTCGCGATAATAAGATGGTCTTTTGCACAGGGATATTTGCCGGAACCAGCGTATCCACTGCGCACAGGCTCAGTGTTGGAGCAAAATCACCCCTGACCGGCACAATCAAGGAGTCGAATGCCGGCGGCACCGGCGCAACCTATCTGGCCAACCACGGCATCAGGATGCTTGTATTGGAGGATATGCCGGAGACGGACGATTGGAAGATCGTAAGGATCGATGCCAACAGTGAAGTGAGCCTGATTCCGGCAGGCGACTATTTAGGCCTGGACAATTATGCTGTCGTTGACAAAGCCAAAGCTGAATACGGAGACAATGTCAGTGTCATCTCCATCGGGAAGTCAGGAGAAATGCAATATAAAAACGCAGGCATCGCGGTCACCGAGTTTGGCAAGGGGCACCCCTGCCGGCTGGCAGCAAGAGGAGGACTGGGCGGATTGATGGGAACCAAGCAGGTCAAGGCCATCATCATGGAACAAGCGGCACAGAAGTATAAACCGGAGATCGCCGACCCCGATGCCTTTAAAGAGAAGGTGCTGCTTGTGAACAAGGCAATGGCCGAAGGGGCAAATACCTCTCCTTTGGCGCAGATTGGCACCAATTCAATCACTGCAGCGTCAGGACCTCAAGGAGTGTTGCCGGTAAAAAATTTCAATGGAGAACTCTCCAAAAATTACGAAGCGTTGTCGCCGACAACATTTATGGAAAACCTTGCCAGCCGAGGTGGAAAAAACAGAGTGGGCTGCCAGGCAGGCTGCCTGGTGAAATGTTCGAACATCTATCACGGAAAGGACGGTAAATACCTAACCGCTTCCTTGGAATATGAAACCATCGCCCTTTGCGGCGCCAACCTTGATATTAATGACCTCGACAGGGTTGCTGAAATCGACAGATTTTGTGATGAATTCGGGGTTGACACCATCGAGGTGGGAGCGACCTTAGGGGTCATCATGGATACGGGCAAGATTGCCTGGGGAGATGCCGATGCGGCGATGGATCTGTTGAAAGAGATGGAAGAAGGAACGGAATTCGGTCGCCTGATGGGAGAGGGAACGGAAGCGGTCGGTAACTATCTGGGGGCAAAGCGGATACCAACGGTGAAAAAGCAGGCGATTGCGGGCTATGATCCAAGGAACTGCAAGTCATTGGGAATTACCTATGCCATGTCGACGCAGGGTGCCGATCATACGTTTTCCTCTTCCTTCGGGGCCGCACCGTCCATTATAGACAACAGTAACAAGTTTTTTCAGCCATATATCGCCCAGTTGCTGGCAAACCTGACTGCTTTTGTGGACAGCAGCATCTGCCTGATCGCTGTTGGCGCTCTCGGCCTGCCGGGCATTGAATTGCTGCCGGGCGTTCTCGCGGCAATGCACGGCATTGAATTTACCATGGAGGACCTGGCCGCTTATTCCGCAAAAGTCATCTTAACGGAAAGGGCCTACAACAAAGCGGCGGGCTTTACCGTGGAGGACGATAAATTACCACAGTTCTTCAGTGACGAAGTCTCGAAGGCAACAGGTGCTGTCTTTGACCTAACCGAAGAAGAGATGCAGGCGATATTGAAATTTGTCTGATCCGCAGACTCTTGACATTCTGCGTTTTCGTAACCCTGGCCAGGCCGGCCTTCAGCTGGAGAATGACAGGTGGGGAGAATAATGAAACTTCGTATCAACTCCAACGATTTTGAGTTCCCGGACAAGACCGACGTCCGGGAAGTCATTACAGAGGCGTTGAGACATCCGAAGCTTATGCGTTTGACCCGGGTTAAGCATCAGCACCTGGTCTACTGTAAAAATAAAAAAATTATTCCCTATGACCAACTGCTGAAGGAGGGGCTTGTTGACGGCGATGAGATTTCCATACTGATGTTCGTTTCAGGCGGTTAAATGCCGCAACGAATAAGAACAAGATGGCACCGGGTGGAAAACAGGCAGAGCAGGGTGGCAGTTTTTACATGAAATTTTTGCAACGGCGTAGTGGTGTCATCGCTGTGGCCGAGGCTATTGGGCTCAGCCATGCCGGTTAGAAGGATATGGGACGCGAATAGACAATTCAAAAAAAAAATAGCCAAATGGACGAGGAGATAAAAGATTATGACACACTGGTTTAACCCCCCGGATCTTGATTTCGCTACTATTTTAGCACATCATGGCAGGTGGCGAGCAAAAAGAGATGCGCTGATTTGCGGAGATAAACGCCAAAGCTGGGCAGAATTCCATGTCAATACCAATAAGATAGCCAATGGTTTGATCAAGTTAGATATCAAGCCGGGCGATATGATAGGCATGGTCATGGATAACTGCGCAGAGACTATTGAATGCTATATCGGTATCTTGAAAGCCGGAGCCTGTGCGGTGCCGATCAATCTGGCCGTCAGCGATGAAAGCATGATAGCCATGCTGAGCGATGCCGATGTAAAAATGCTGATCGCCACGGAAAATCTCGTGGGGCGCGTCGAGGGCGTGATGAGCAGGCTTCCGTTATCGGTACAGGAAAATCGCATCGTTGCAGCAGGTGCAGCTGACCAATGGCTGGCTCTGGCTGATTTAAAGCGTGGCTCCGACGACGATTCACCGGAAGTCAGACATTCCCCGGACATGCCCATGAATGTAATTTATTCCAGTGGTACTACTGGAGTACCCAAGGGTATCGTTCACAGCTATAGGACACGTCTCGCGTGGGCGCTGTTGTTGCTGCCAACATTACGGATCCATACAAGCACACGTTTTTTGAGTGTTATCGGCCATTACTCCAATTTTAGTATCGTCAGTATACTTTTAACCTTCCTGGTTGGCGGCACTTTCGTTATGACGCCTTCATTTAATCCCGAGGAAACCCTGATGTTGATCGAACGGGAAAAGATCACCTGTTTGCCCCTGGTACCGGTGATGTCGCAAATGGTCATGGGGGTAACGGGCCAGGAGAAGTACGATCTTTCCAGCATGACATCGCTTATCAGTTGTGGCTCTCCACTACATGAAGGATTGAAGCGTGTTATGTTCGATCGTTTTGGTTACGATAGGGTTATCGAGGTATACGGCTTGACCGAGGGTGGGATAGCCGCCATCGATCCGGAAAACGCCCCGGGTAAGATAGCCAGCGTCGGCTGGCCTATGATCGGCTCCGATTTCAAACTCCTCGACGATAACGATAATGAGGTGGGGATTGGCGAAAACGGAGAGGTGGTCATCTATTCTCCGAGCATGATGGTGGGGTATCTCAATCGTGATGATGCCAATGAAGCGACAACCTGGACGGATGACAGGGGGCGCCGGTGGCTGCGTACCGGGGATGTTGGCAAAATGGATGAAGATAACGATCTTTATATTGTCGATCGTAAAAAAGATATGATTCTTTCAGGCGGCCAGAATATCTATCCGCAAGATATAGAGGCGGTGGCAGCCAAACACCCAATGGTTTCTCAAGTGGCAGTGATTCCGGTTAGAAGCGAGCGCTGGGACGAATCACCGCTTGCCGTTGTGGTTCCAAAGGACCCGTCCAACTTTGATACTGAAGAAGTAAAGAACTGGATAAATAACAATGTTGGCAAGCGCGAACGGGTGGCTGACGTTGTAGTTGTTGACACCCTGCCTCTTACCCTGACTGGTAAAATCCTTAAGCGCGAGCTCAAGGAAACATATAAACATTTACAATTTCCGTAAAGAGGGATTGAATCCATAGATATGTCACAAGAAGACAGGATGGATGTCCATTCGCAAATTCAAACACTTGAGCAGCTGCTGAACCGATCGATCATTGGACAGAACGATGTCGTTGAACGGTTGCTGCTCACGTTGCTTTGTGATGGGAATGTCCTGGTCGAGCACTATCCCTGAGGCCCGATTGGGAGGACGCCGAGATCAACCTGGCCATTGCAATCGCACGGCAACGCGCTGAAAAGCTCAAGCACGAGGGAAGCGAAGGCACTGGAGGGATGTTGGCGGCGGACCAAATCGTGCTTTTTGAAGACACATCAACGAGCCAACCCGTTGCCGAGGAAAAAGTCGGGGAAACCATGCAACTCAGCGACGCCGAGATGAGGGCCATGTGGCTGCGACGTGTGCAGACAAAACCTGCTGATTTTCTGAGAGCCAAGTTTGCGTATCAACTGGCCAACGCGAAAAAGGTCAACTGAGCGATGAAACGATTACTTCAAATAACCGTTTTTCTCCTTGTCTTGACGGCCATTGTCAGTCCGGTCTTTTCTGCAATGACTGCAGGAAAACCGCCGGACTTCATCCTTCGATCTGCAGTTAGGCCAAACAGCGGGATATGGGTTGGGCAACAGGTCCTGTTGTATATTGATGTCCTGGGAAGAAACGGCTGGGCGCAGATACCGAAAATGCCCGACATTGAGGTATCCGGAGCTATTCTAGTGTCCTTTGAAAGCCAGGCAACCCGGTTAAACGAAAACATTGACGGCGAATCCTACTCCGGTCAACGTTATGAACTCTTTCTGTTTCCCCAACGAACAGGGCGTATCACGCTACCTCGTCAAACCGTGGAGATCCAGCTCAAGCAGTGGGCCCGCCAGACCGAAATTAAGATTGTTAAGGGTGAAATTCCCTCTGTTCATTTCAACGCGCAAATGGTTCCCGGTGCTGAAAATACAAGGGGAATGGTAAGCACCACGCGGTTGACGGCCAATCAGACATGGGTCCCCGACGTCACCAAGGTCGCTGTAGGGGACGCCGTTAAGCGTGAGATCCATCTCGAAGCCGACAGTGTTTCCGGGATGACCTTTACCCCGATGGTTTTTCCCGTTTCGGATGTTGTGGATATTTATCCCAGAGTCCCGGAGGTCAAAGACGTCTATGACAGAGGTTCGTTAAGCGGTCAACGGACCGAGAGTGTTACGTATCTTTTCAAAAAGGCGGGCAGTGTCGAATTACCGGCCGTTACCCTAACCTGGTGGGATCTGCAAAACAAGAAGATCCAAGAGACGGTTTTGCCGTCGAGGGTTATCGAAATTGCGCCGGCGATAACTGGCAACGGCGATATTTCTGCTGTATCCGCATCCGGTTATTTGCACGCCGTCTTTATTACCGTTTTGATCGTTTTGATAATATTTGCGGCAGGATTGAGAAAACCTTTGCGGGCGCAGTGGGCAGCGTGGTCAGACAAACGCCAGGAATCAGAGCGCAACTGTTTCAGGCGATTTGCCAAGGCCGCCCGATCGGGGCAACCGGTAAATACCTTCAATGCGTTGATGCGGTGGCTGGATCGTATAGAACCCCGGGCAAGGAGTTCACAGCTACGCCTTTTTCTCAGCATCTATGCAGATGAGCAAACGATCGAGGAAGCGGAGCGACTCTGCAGGTTCTTGGCAGATGGGTCTCAATCTCACTGGCAAGGCCGGAAGTTGGTCGAAGGATTTTGCCCGGGCACGACGAAACTGGATGGTACAGCAGCGTAAAGCAGAGGCCTCCGATCGGCTTTTACCTCATCTGAATCCCAGGAATAGCAGTTCAAAGAGGTGTTGTATATGAACGTCTTCAAAAACTGTTTAAAGATTAACATCTAAAGGAGCTTTTATTATGAATTCGCTGAAATTTCTTGCAATCCTTGTTGTTGCCTGCACAGTGGTCCTTTCAGGATTTACATTAGAACTAAAGGCCAGTGAGCAAATTAAAGTCACTGCCGAAACCTACATCAGAGCTGAGGTGGATGGCCGTATGGCTGTCATCCAGAAAAGAGCGGGAGATCGTATTAATGCATTCTTCATTATACGTCGTCCAACTCCAGTCGAAGGACAAGTCGTTGTCCGCATGAATCGTGACACTCTTTATGGGGGAGCCGTGGTTGATACCGCAGGCGGAGCCGCTGTATATGTTCCGGAAATGCCGGATGACAGATATTTTTCATTATACCTGATAGACAATGATCATTATGTGGTTGATGTCATCACGTCTTCAGGAAAACATAAGATACCAGAGGGAACGACAAAATATGTCATAGCCGTTGCACGTATTCAGATCCTGGATCCAGGTGACGAAGAGGAGTTGCAAGTAATCAATAATCTGCTTGACCAGTTTGCAATTGAGGCGAAAAGTGCAGATAAGTTTGTTCCTCCGAATTGGGATTGGAACAGCATGATGGCCCTGCGCGATGAGTATGAAAAGGAATTTGTTTCCTACGGCCAATACCCAGCCGACTGGATGGATATTAAAGGCAAGGCAAGCGAGGAGTCCCGACATCTTGCCGCTGCCGGTGCATTTGGCCTTTTCCCTGAAACAGAGGCTACTTATATCAACTACACCGGCCCCAAAGACAGCAGCAAGTGTTATACCGCAACCTATGACGTTCCGCCAAACGAGGCATTCTGGTCTATCTCCGTTTATGGCAGCGATGCCTTTTTGAAAAGCGACAACGCGACAATCAATGATCGAACGGCCACCTTCAACGAGGATGGAACCGTGACGGTGTTCTTCGGTTCTGAACAGGCGTGCGGTCAGAAGGACAACAGGATAGCCATAACTGATGGCTGGAACTTTCTGATGCGGGTCTATCGTCCGGGGGAACAGGTACTAAAACACCAATATAAACTTCCCGATGTGAGTGTTTATGCGCCTTGACAGGCAGCCAAAGGTCAGCTGCGGCCGATTGAGGGCATCATCCATGATATTTCCGAGAGAAAACCCCAGGTTGATGCCCTGCGCCGGCGCGAAGCCCATTTGCACCCAAAAAACAAGGAGGTGAGACTTGGGCCCATAATTCATATGGGCGGGGTATGTGAATTCTCTTGTTGATCTGCAAGCGTTGTGAGTTGGAATGAACGGGGGATTGTTGCTATTGGGTTGTTTTGCTGAGAATTTATACATACCAAAGTATTGATGTTCATACAGGGTTGATTTGCGACGATGGGTTTTGGGAGACAATCGGTGCGATCCCATGGTGCGTGATGGAAAAGACTGTCGGAAAATTTGCCATGCGGTCTAAGGACAAATGAGGAAAAAACACGACAGCGGATGAAACGGCAGCAGTAAAATCGATCAATCAAGGGATTTCGGTCAGAGAGGTGTTTTTTATGGCCCCCTTATTAAGGAGCCGCTTCATCTTTACCAATACCACATCACGCAATCCTGTGGCATATTTACATCAGGTGTGGTTGCAATTTCTTATTAAATCAAAGAAATATATAGCTTATGGTTGAATATGAACTTACCCCGGAACAGGCGCGTGTTCTTGGTTGCCTTTGGAAAAAGAAATGGCAACCCCGGAATATTATCCCCTCACCCTGAACGCCCTGGTAAATGCATGCAATCAAAAATCCAATCGGAACCCGGTTGTCTCGTTCGACGAAAGCACAGTTCTCGATGCTATTGATGGCCTAAAAAAATATCAGACTGCCTGGCAGAGCAACGCAGCTCGGGTGCCAAAATATGAGCAACACTTTGACAAAAGTCTGAACTTGGTGCAGCGCGAAATGTCGATTATCTGCCTGTTGCTGCTTCGAGGTCCCCAGACTGTTGGAGAATTGAGAGGCCGGACCGAAAGAATGTATAGTTTTGACAGTCTTGCGGAAGCGAACGATACCCTGCAGGAACTCCAGGAGAGAAAACTGGCAAAACAGATGGCTCGGCGACCGGGCTAGAAAGAGGCTCGGTTTATGCATCTGTTGTCCGGAGAACAGGAAGATCTGGAAGAGCCTTCAGGTTATGAACCCGTTGGTTCGGCAAGCCCGGAAGGGAGTATCATTGTGATGAGCGGATAAAATCCCTTGAGGAAGAAACCAGCCTATTGCGGGAAGAACTCACAGAACTGAAGCAGATGTTTATAAATTTCAAGGCTCAATTCGAATAATATGTCGTAGTTCAGACCAGATCTGGCAACTGCCGGTTTTGACAAGGGGGCAGGTCAAGTCGGAACTACTCCAATTTTGGCTTTTGCCGGGCAGTTGTCTATTCCGTCTCCAATGGTATCGCCATAAGTATCCGGCAAGACATTTCTCACAGGTGTTTCCAGCACACAGCGGACCCTTCTTTATTCATCCAATCCGGGAATGACTGCGGATCCGCTTCACATAAGCCGTTGTCTGGTCTGGCTCGATATGTTTTTATATAGCTACAAAAATACCGTCGAAAGTGGCGGAGTGCAAAGTCCCAAAGACCAAAATCTCCAAAAACTGAATATGAAAATCGTGTTGAAAAACTGACTGAAACCGCAATGGTGGCATATGCAGTAAAACAACCGTCTCATGGGCAGGCCAGAGCAAGACTCCTTGAACCTGTTTCGAGCAGCAGGTGGTGATTGCCAGCATAAATCCGTATCAATGCTTTCTTCATGATCCGATCAGGAGCCTTGGTGGCTTCGGGTGCTTTCTGCATATCATCTTTTCAATCGGCTTTGTGCCCTTTCAGACCATAAGCCCGCCGCTTACGACCAGACACTGTCCGGATACATAGTTTGAAAGCGGAGAAGCGAAAAAGAGAATGGCGGAGGCCGCCTCTTCAGTACTTCCGGCCCTTCCCATGGGAATCATCATTTCAATCATTCTGCGCTGTTTCTCCGGAACCCCCACTGCGATTTTTTCTCCTTCATGTTCAACAGCTTCGCCGATTTCCTTCGCCTGGGTCATTCGGGTATCTATCATGCCAAAGGCAACGGCATTTGCCTGGACATTATACCTCGCCCATTCCTTCCCGACGGTTTTTGTCAGGCCGATAATGCCGGACTTGGCCGCAGAATAGTTTGCCTGTCCCACATTGCCCCCAATCCCTGCAATTGAAGAAATATTGATGATTTTTCGTGCGGGTACGGTCTTGCCTTCTTCCATCTCTTTTTGGGCAGCATCGCAGAAAAATGGTTTTGCCGCCCGAATGAGGCGGAAAGGAGTCTTCAGGTGCAGGTTCAAAATGGTGTCCCATTGTTCATCCGTCATCTTGTGGAGCATGGAATCCCAGGTGAACCCGGCATTGTTGACGATAATGTCTATGCCGCCCCAGGTGTCCGCCGCCACTGCCACGATTTCTTTGGCAAAATCATCCGAAGTTGCATCTCCGACATATGCAACGGCTTCGCCTCCAGCTTTTTTTATGTCCTGTACGGTTTCATCGGCGGGTTGGGCATCGATATCGCTGATCACGACCCTGGCCCCTTCACGTGCAAACATCATGGCGGTGGTACGGCCGATTCCTCTTCCGGATCCGGTGATTATGGCCACTTTATCCTTGAGCATTTTTTCCATTTCTGACCTCTTTTCTGTTTGATAGGTTTCTTTAGATTTCAAATGTCCATCATGAAAAGGAGGCTGCAAAAGCCCCGATCATTTGTACTTGATTGATCTTTGTTTATTCTTTAGTCTTTTTTTATGTAAAATGCAGGGCAGGCTGTTGTTTTCCCGAAATTCTGCATTTCATAACCAGCGTAGCGTTGTCATTGTTGTGGCTCAGGCAGCAAGGTACGGCCATTCCGGTTACTTTGCAGCCAATCTTATGCAAGCATCCAGCCGGATGGTTTTGTCGTTAAGCATGGGGCAACAATATGTTCTCCCAGTTGGGCATGCTCTTCCGGGTATCCCAGATGCTTGGCAGGGTTTCATCTGCACCAGAGAAGGCTTGGCTTTTTCCGGCAAATCCGTGAGCGTTGGGACCAGACACAATGATCATGACCGGCCTGCCGTCCGGCTGCCTGTACCTTGACTGTTTCTATCCAACTCATACAGACTTGTTCCTCTTTAACCGTCCGGTGACCTGCTCAATTCTTTGTGCCAACATCAGTCTGTAGATCAAGCAATATAAGTGCCATGTCAGTCAAATGTAGTTTGTGTTGTCGGCTGAAACCGGTACGGGCAAGGAACCCATTGTCCGCACAATCCATATCTCTTTCAGAAATGATGGTCCATTTATCGATGTCAATTGGGCACGATTGCTGAAACTTTCGGTTCGAAAATGAGTTGTTCGACCATGAAAAAGGTACTTTTACAGGCGCGATATCCCGAAAGCGGGGATGGTTGCAAAGAGCACGGGGGGGTACTGTTTTCCTGGATGAAATCGGTGAGCACAACCCTGGCTGGTGCACAGATCAGAGTGTTGCGGGTGCTCCATATCCGAATAATAACGGCCGCGCACAGGAATTTGAAGGCAGTGATCAATTTTGGCCGTTTCAGGCAGGACCTTCATGTCCGGCTGAAAGTCTTTTGTTTCATCACTTTATCCGGAAAAAAAGGGGGCAACGGAACCTCTCGATATCAACCCTCGTACATTGAGGCGTTGAATGAGAAACCTTGGCATTCCATTTTGGGTGGAAGGCGAATGAGATGGAGTAATTCAATACCGTGGTATCTGAGAAATCTATCCTTATATCGGATAAAAACATGATATTCTCCCCTTGTGCATAAAAAATCATGCGTGTTTTCGCATCATAGTCACCCCTAAACGTGATATTTCGCGTAACACCCGCTAAATATCACCAGCACATCGATATTTCGCGATCTTCATGTCGTCTACACCGCAAATACCTGCTATTAAGCACGATTGTCGTTGGCGCGAATTTTGCGTAGGAATCTTCGCCGTAGGCTGGGGCTAGATCGAACTTCGCTCTCAAAACACAAAGGAAGCAAACTATGCATAGATTAGCGGCTTTTGCAGTCATGACTCTAACCGTCCTGTCTTTGGGATTGCCAGGGGTAGCTCAGACTGCAGAACAGCCTAATATCCAGGTAATTATGGCCGACGACATTGGCTGATTCAACACCAGTGCCTACAACATGGGTATGATGGGTTACACCACACCCAATATTGACAAAATAGCCAAGGAAGGGGTTTTGTTTACCGATGCCTATGGGCACCAAAGTTGTACTGCCGGCCGCGCTGCATTTATTACAGGACAAACCCCTAAGTGAACCGGCCTGCTGAAGATCGGCATGCCCGGAAGCAAGCTCGGTCTCTCGCCAAAGGATCCGACCTTGGCGGAGCTGCTCAAGCCTCTGGGGTATGCCACCGGCCAGTTTGGCAAGAACCACCTGGGCGACCTGGATGAATTTCTGCCCACCAATCACGGTTTCGATGAGTTCTTTGGCAATCTCTATTACCTCAACGCCGAGGAAGAACCTGAGAATGGCTATTATCCAAAAGATCCGGAGTTCAAGAAACGCTATGGACCCAGAGGTGTGATCCACTCCACCGTCGACGGCAAGATTGAGGATACCGGGCCACTGAACAAAAAGCGCATGGAAACCGTGGACGAGGAGTTCCTCGCTGCAACGATCAATTTCATCGACAAGAGCGTCCAACAGAAGAAGCCGTTTTTCATATGGTTCAACTCCACCCGCATGCATATCTTCACGCACCTCAAGCCCGGTGCTGCCGGTGTTTCAGGACAGGGTATCTACGCTGACGGCATGATAGAGCATGATGGTCATGTGGGACAATTGCTGGGCAGACTCGATGATCTGGGTATCGCCGACAATACTATTGTAATTTACACCACCGACAGCGGCGCTGAAAAATTCTCCTGGCCAGACGGCGGTACGGCCCCGTTCCGTGGTGAAAAAGCGACCACCTGGGAAGGCGGTATTCGGGTGCCACTTATGGTTCGTTGGCCGGACAGGATTCGTGGTGGTCAGGTATCCAACGAAATCATTGCCCATGAAGACTGGTTACCCACGCTGATGGCCGCTGCCGGAGACTGGGAGATCAAACAAGAACTGTTGGAGGGGCACACCGCCGGTAACACAACCTACAAGGTTTACATAGACGGTTACAATTTTATCCCCTACCTCACAGGCGAAAAGAAGAAAGGTCCGCGCAACGAATTTTTCGCCTGGGTTGATGACGGCACCCTTGGTGCGGTCAGGATCGGAGACTTCAAGTACAACCTGACGACCCAGATCCACGAAGGGATATCCGCCTGGCTGCTGCCACAGCAGCCCCGCAAGGCGCCAATGATTGTCAATCTGCGAGCCGATCCTTTTGAGAGTGCACCTTTCGTGTCCGCATACTACGACGACTGGATAGTGCGCCGCATGTACTTGATGGCACCAATGGTTGATACCATCAAAAAGCATATGGCTACCTACGAGGAGTTTCCGCCCCGTCAGCAGGGAGGCAGTTTTATGAAGTAAAAAGAATTGCGCACGAAGGGCAGGCCGGGTGGCGTTTATTCTGGTTGATTAAACAATATTTTCCCAAGTATTCGTTTGGACAGGGAGTGTTAATGGGAACCGTCAGGAAAGGGATTTGATGCCATTGTGGTAGGAACTGATCCCGGTGGTGCAACTATGGCCAGGGTGTTATCGAAACATGGGAAAAAGGCACTGGTTCTGGAATGGGGTCCAAATGCCCTCATTAAGGATTGTTTTCGGTAAATTCTCTGCGATTGCTTTATTCCCGGCAAAAGCATGTTTTTAACAAAAAATTTTCTGGCCGTCGTCCGGGCAATTTCCACCGGTGGAAGTTCACGATATTATTGTGCGCTTGCGGTGGGCCCGCCTGTTGGTAGATTGAAAAAGTTTGGCGTGGATCTTACTGCAGAAATTGAGGAATTAAAGGAGGAAGTGCCTTGTGCACCGTTAAGAGATGACCTGATGATCCAGGCTGCGCAGGTTTTCAAGAAGAGCGCCCTTGAGCTGGGTTATAACTGGCAGAAGGTTAACAAGTTCATTTACCAGGACAAGTGTCGCAAGGAGTGTGATCTGGTTGGGATGTAGTAGTCACGACTTGATCTGACAAATACCAATTTTGACAGGTTTTTTGTCAGGTCAAATTCAGTTCAGCTGTTTATCCTTCCACAATTTTTTTCCATCTTCAAGAGTTTCTATTGGCGTTCTTCCACAGCACATCTTTCCCTGGTGTGTCCTCTCCCAATTATAGAGTAATAACCAGTCATCCAGGTCTACTTGAAGATCTTCAAGATCCTGGTAAATTTTCTTGCGAAAGGTAACTTGGTAAAATTACTGAAGAACAGTTTTATGGAAGCGTTCACATATTCCATTCGTTTGCGGTGATCGAGCCTTGGTCTTGGTATGCTCTATGTCATTGAGAGCCAAATATAGCTGATAATCATGTGAATCGGCCTTTCCGCAATACTCAGTGCCCCTATCAGTTAAAATTCGCAACATGGGCAATTCATGCTCTTCAAAGAAGGGGAGAACCCGATCATTTAGCAGATCAGCTGCTGTTATCGGAGTCTTGGATGTGTAGAGTTTGGCAAATGCAACCTTGGAGTAGGTATCGACAAAGGTCTGCTGGTACACTCGGCCAACGCCTTTAAGGGTGCCGACATAAAAGGTATCTTGGGAACCGAGATACCCAGGATGGGCCGTTTCAATTTCCCCCGAGACGAGATCATCATTCTTCTTTTTCTCCAGCGCCTGGACTTGAGCTTCGGTCAGGATCATCTTCTCCTGAGCCATTTTCTCTTCAAGAGCTTTGAGGCGATCCTTAAAGCGGCCCAACTGG
>NZ_FNJI01000051.1 GCF_900104445.1 Desulforhopalus singaporensis
GTGAACTTCAACGGTCCCCTGCAGGACGGATTTATGCTTGTCCGCCTCAATAACCAGGGTGCCTTCCCTGGAGATCTGTTCGTCAAGAATCGTCACACCCTCCTGCAACTGGACAACCTGGTCCCGGTACGACTGCAGGACCTGTTTTTCGTTTTCAGAGAGACCGATCCGGCTCTGTTTTTCCAGCAGTTCGCCTATCCTGCCCTGGTAATCGGCAATTTGAGATTCTAAAGCGGCGATCCCCGCCTTGTCTTTTTCCAGCCACGCCTGCAGTTCCTGGGCGTCCATTAGGGCAAACTCAAGAAAAGAGAGGCGGCCGCCGGCAACAGCCTCCCAACCCTGAAGCGAGGTGACGATATTGCCCATAATGCCAGCGAACTCCCGAGCCTCATCCTTCAGACCGATAATGAGATCCGTCGCAATATTAACGGCTGAAGCGAAAGCGGGAGCAAATTCGGCGGCGATCTCATTCTTGGCACCGGTAAAGGCGGCGGTCATTTCATGGGTGGCCTTCTTAGCATCGAGCAGGGCCTGATGGTCGACCTCGGACAGGGCAACACCAAACTCCTTGGCCCGACCCGCCTGTTCTTTCAATGCCGCGCCATTGTCCTTGAGCAGGGGTGTTAAAAGAGCTGCATCATTTGCAATCGCCTCCAGATAAAAAACCTGCTCTTCAGCAGAAACATTGGCCTTATCCATCGCGTCCTGGACGGCGATCAGCACATCCGGGCCCGAGAGTTTCTGCAGCTCCTGGGCGGTAAGACCAACTTTGGGAGCCACATTCTCAAAGAAATCGGCAAATTCACCGCCGCCGGTCGCGATGAAATCACCGAGCTTATCCTGAACATCCTTGGAGATATCGGCAAGCTTCTCACCACTGACCCCAACGCTTTCCGTGGCATAGGCATAGGCGGTGAAATCCTGAGTATTCATCTTGGCCAAACGGCTCAGGTTTTCCATCTCCTTTGCCTGGTTGCTGGCCTGGGCAACCAGGGTGAACATCCCGGCAGTAAGCGCTGTAATACCTGCAGCCACACCTGCAAAGGTGAATTTGGCCATCTTTGAAAAAGACTCTATCGTGCGCCCGGAGCTATCCTTCACATCCTTGAGGGAATCATCCATCTTCTTGATGGATTTCTCCCCTTTGGATCCTGCTTTCTCCGCAGTGCGGCCGAGTTCCCTGATCTTGACAGATCCGCGGTCATCGACTTTTATCGCTATGTTCAGAGTCGCTTCATTCATCCGAAATTGTCATCAATGGACATACAGGTTTTGATTCGAGCAGCTCACGGATCCTGCCAAGGTCCATCCATTCATCCAGGGACAGATCATCCGCTTCAAACGGATAGCCCGCCTTCTGCAGCATCCTTATCCTGAGAAGTTTGATCGTGTACGGATGCAGATCCTCGCCGCGCTTTTTCGGGCAGTTGGCGCAGGCCCAACTGAGATCACCATCATTTTCCTCAAGACACTTCGCCTGCTCATCCTCATCACACAGACCCCGCCGCAGGTGTTCGAGGTCTGTTTTGATTACTTTTCCAGATCCTCTTCCTTATCCTCCTCAAGGTCCTCTTCACTCCGCCCCGGGTAACAGGATGCTTCGAAAACCCGATAGCCAAGGATCATGAGCACATCACTGCAGTGCTCCTCCATCCAGTCTTTCCAATCCTCGTAATAGTCAGGAGAATTCTTATCTGTGGAAATCGGCTGATATTCACCGTCGCCGACAGTCCGCTCAAAATCACCGTCACGCAAACCGGTCATGATTTTTTTACCGAACAGCACCCGGTTGGCGATTGAGTTATCCTTAAACTTCTTGCCCTCACGGACAGTTCGCTTATTGAGATACTGCTGCCGCTCCTTGGTGGTCGGGGTACGGTAGAATACCCCCAGGGTAGAGTCGGAAAGATTGTCCTGCAGGACCAGCAGATTCTGTTCAGTTGATTCACGTCGAGCCATTATGTTCAAACCTCTTTTGAATTGGTTTTAATGTTGTGTTGAACGTCTTTTTTACTGGGCATACCCAGCCCACATATTCTTCACCTTGACGATCACCGAACCGTAGGTCGCGTCCTCCATGACAATGAAATCCCCGGCTTCAGTAAGCTTCTTATCGGAGACGGAAATCGGCGAGGTGAGCAGGCCTACCTTCGGATAGATGATCTCGACCTGGTAATTGTGACCGGTATCGAATTCCTCGCCGACACACTTGATATAGACTCCAAAGGTGTCGTTTGCGTTGATATGCTGCTGGAAGATGTAATCCCGGAATCTGCGGTCGACCTTCAGCTTTTGGAGCCGGCCGCCGCGTTCATGCATCGAACCATAGGAACCACCACCCCCGGGAACAAAAGACACCGTCGAATTATTGGAGAGCTCGCAGGTGATCTGTCTCAGTTCAGCCCCCATCGGTCGGCCGCCCTCAAAGGCAGTGCCGTTCCAGGTACCGCCGAAATTAAAACTCATCTCGGCAACGCGAAGATTGCTTTCCTTTACTCTCGCCGGAAAAGTAAACTCCGCCCCTTCCGTTGGAACGTAAAGAACCTTGTAGGTCACAACAGTAATGTCACCGCCTGGATCGGTAATAGTGATCTCAGCAGGAGTAGCAGAAGAGACTGCGGTAAAATCAACCTCGGTCCAGACCCCGGCCGCAAGTTCCACCTTTATCCTATGCACGGAATCAAGGCGTTCTGCCGCGGTCGACCCTTCCACCCCGTTGGCGGCCAGAGTCAGGGTGGTGGTGTTGCCGGCAGCGTCCACCTCCTCTTCAATAACGTTTTGAGTATGTTTGCCGGTACCTTTGAAATTTCCACTTATCTTGACCCATTGATCGGCGGCAAACGTTGCCGTAACCTGGTCGACGAACACCGAGGCAAGACGTCTTTTCAGAATCGTATCGCCAAGCTTTGACAGCAGGGTAAAAGAGGGCAAATCCCTCGCCTGATCCACACCCCGGGCAATAGGGGTAATGGTATGCTCATATCCGGCGCCGGCTGCCGCTGTTGCAACATTGCCGAGACCAAAGCCGAACAGGTAGGCAAAATGCTGGGGCTGCGCATGGGTATGATTCAGGGTACCCTCAGCTGTATATCCGTTATCGTAGACTTCATCCGGTTCTTCCTTGCCGTTGGCCTCATCCCGGTTATCCTCCCGCCGTGGAGAGAGGTTGATAATATCGGAGGCCTCCGACAGGATGGAAAGATCAACACTGTTCAAAACGTTGATCGCGCTCTCCGAGTTGGTAGCGGAGATCGCTGTCAGATTGTGGGTGGCGCTTGAACTTCTCATGATTTATTCTCCGCTTTAGCAGTGGCCTTCCTGACCGGTTCAAATTTTTTCCTTTCCCGGGGCGGGATCTGCTCGGGTGCATATTCCTGGCCGTGACGATAGACGTGGCCCTTGAACGGTCCGTCGACAACTTCAAAGGCCGGATAGTTTGGTTTGAGTTTTTTCATGTTAATTTCCCTATGTTGGATTGTTTTCGACTTCCCGGACATAACGGAACTCGACAATCTTCCTCTGAAGGGTAAGAGTTTTGGCGCCCATCAGTTCACTACCCCTTTCCCTGATGCAGTAACCATCCTGCATTCCTGACAGGGAAAGCATATTGTCGTTGAGAATCGAGCAGACCAGTTTTGCAAGCTCGAGAACTCCCGGGTCCGGATCCACACCAACAACCGAAGAACCTGGCTGATCAAGGATCTGCACCCAAACTGCAATAAGCACATGCATGGTTTTCTCGTCCGTGTCCCCAGCAAGACGCACGATATCAATCGGTCCGTCTTTTATGCAGATCGCGGGCGTATTTGAGGATGACGGAAGATAGGACTCCCATGGGACAATCGATATATTCCCCTCCGGAACAACGGACTGTTTCGACTTGAGCTCACTTTCAATTGCAAGGAGGAGTTCTTTCATATCGCATGCCAGCCGACTTTGTTCCGGGAGGTGTTATCTTCCTCATAACTGCGCACTCTCGATCTTGCCCGTTCTGTCCAGGAATCGGCTGTTTTCCTCCATGTATCCGAAGCCGGCTGATCGCTGTCGACCGCCCCCTGTTCATAAAGCTTCTGCAGGATCGGCTGCAGGTATGCCATGCATATGCAGCACTCTGCCTCAATACAGCTCTCCTTTTTTTCACTGTCGCTGGTGGACTCATACACTCCGATCCAGGACTTGAGTTCTCGGGCAGCTGAATCAAGGTGAGGCTGAATAACCGTGTCATCCAGCTTTTCGGACGCGGGGAGACTGCCCAGCGCCCGTGCATCTGCGATCGTTGCAAGTGACAAGGGTTACTCCTTCTCTTCGGAGTCCTCTTCCGGCTCTGCAGCAATAGGAACGACACAGGCATCTTTTGAGCAGAGACGTTTATACTCTTCCTTTGAGATTGTCATTTCACTGCCGGCCTTATGCCATTCGCCCTTAATTTTGACAGGCTTTGTCAGAATAGCTTTCATGGATCACCTCCTTAAACGATGACATCTGCATAAACAATTGCTTCAGGCTGCCAGGGAACCGGCAGAGGCCGGGATTCAGCAAGCATAAAGAGAACTGAAGGGTCTTTTTCCAGCCATGACTTGGAAAAGTATTCCCCCTGGATTGCGGCGCCGGCATCAAGGTCGAGGATTAAGGCGAATTCAACAGAGAATCGTGCCTGGGTAGAGATCAGCACAAACTTGTTTGCATCGAGGAAGTTCTGATCAGCTCCGGCAAGGTCCTGATACTCCATACCGTAACGATACAAATCGATACCGTTGAGGTTGCCGATATAGTCGTTTGAAGCTTTCCAGGTGAAGGTTCCGGCGTTGGTACGGCGGTTATCCAGAAGTTCCCTGACTTCAGCGTTATCCCGAAGCGCCTTAACAACAGCTGAACCACAGAGGGCGATATCGGGCGCAAGACCGGTTGCATTGCGGATAAGGGTCGCCCAGGTATCGATATCATCCATGATATTTCCACCGGACTCATTCCATCCCGAACCTGAGCCCAGAACCGGCTTATGAGCAGAAGGCATCTGGAAATCGATGGAAAAGTTGTATCCGTCGTTGGAAACCGAATAGGATCCCTGGAGGGCCTGTGCACACATGAACTCAATCGTGGTATCGACCCTGTTCTTGAGATCGGCGAGCTCCTGGCCGATCTTGCGATTACGCTCGGCGGTCACATCACCGCCGTTTGCGTAAACTATTTTCCCGGGCCCACGTTGAGTGAGCAGCTCCGTAGCGGTAAAAGGCTTTTTAGGACGAAGTCGCGGCGCCTTTACAGAACGCATCTCTCCGGTCAGCTTCTCAATAATGGTACCAGCCGCATCGTTTCGTACAAAAGGCAGAATCTTACGCCCGCCTTTAATGATATCGACATCTATGGTTTCAGTCGGATTGGTGTTCCTGGTCCTGAAGACCATATCCTGCAGCAACCTCGGAGTTTTAGGCAGCTGATTGATTGCGGCGGTCATTGAACGCCATTTAAAAGCGTCGATGGTGATAGTCACTGTCTACCTCCTTACTTTACAAAGATGCCGGCCGCATAAAGATCAGCAAGGCCGCTGGTTTTGTCGTTTGCCTCGTCATCCCAGGAAAGGCCGCCGTCCTGAAACTCGCCGTGGACATAGGCGATGGTGTTCTCATCACCATCAGAGGCATCGGTATCGGCAGCGAGGATGGCAACTGCAGTTTCACACCCGTCTGTCAGATCGGCGTCATAGCCAGCGTACTTTCCGGATGCGGTTATCTTTCCAAGAACATGGCCGCGGGAGAGGTTTTCCCCAGAAACGAGAACAATCGGAATCTCAACTGGCGGATGGGCCCCCAACAGATTTTCAGTGGTCGGAGTCTGGATAGACATTCCAAGATCCATATTTTACACCTCCCCTTTGTATGCCTTGACTATTTCCGCACCAAGTGCCTGATAGTCGGTTTTGTCGTCCAGCTCGCCTTCCCCCTGGCCTGAACCGGGAGTCTGTTTCTCGATCGCTTCAAGGCGGGCCTCGATCGGTCCAACGATTTCCTTTGTTGCCGCGACAACCGTCGTAACCAGGTCTTCCTTCCGGATAGGCTTAGCCATCTTCTCGATAGCCTCGGTGACAGCCGCTGTTGCGATCTCTTTTACTTGTTTTTCGTCCATATCCTGTTCCTCTCGTTTGATAAGACGTTTTAGTTTTGCCAGCAGGCCATCCACAGTAAGGACAGAGTTAAAATCATCCGTCTTGGCGATTTTATCGGCATATCCGCCGATGGATAACCCGCCGATGTCGCCTTTCCTGACAGCCGACCAGAGTTCATCGTCCTCAATCTTGATCGCCACCGCCCAGGCACCTTCTTTCTCATCAGGGAATACCGGGTCGCCGGCTTTGACAATCCAGCTCTCCGCAACAAAGGCGCCTTCCTCAGCTTCAAAGGAATGGTCTTTGTCAATGTTGCCGACCCGGGCAGCTTTCATAAAGTCATGAGCTGCCTTTTCGATCTCGCCGGCGTTTGTATGATCACCCTGGGTATCAACCTCATCAGGGGAATAGACAATGCCGTAAACAAGGCGCTTTTCTTCATCGGTTTTGGCGATCTGAATTTCCCGCTCTTGCCTGGGATCTCCTTCAGCAGACTTCCAGATTACCGACTTACGATTGGCGCCCTTGTGTACCAGTGAGATGAATTCGACTTTGATGTTTTTCAGAAACACACTGTTTCCTCCTGATCTTGAAAAAAGGTTTTCTTCACTTCAATCAGGATCAGGATATGGAAGGGGATGGAGAAAATCACGCTGTCCTTACTCAGATACCATATATGAGTAAAAACCTGTGGATGGAGACCAGAATCAGAGCAACACTGTCCTCAAGATTACTTCAAAAAGATGGAGCTCCATAATGGGTGCAAAAATTATTTACTCAGCAAAAATCACAAAAGAGTCAGCGCAAAAAGAACAAAATACCGGGGATGAGATCCAACATCCCTGGGACGAATCAAAAGGCGATCTGCTGGTCTATTACAACTCAATGCCGGCGCTTAATGCTCACCATGCGCGGAGTATCTCTGTAAAAGCTTCATGCACCGTTAACCTTGGGTTAAACGTGATCGAAGGAAACGAAACAGCGGTCATGGACCGGCTCAGTAACGTAAACGAGGATGGGGAGAGTTTCCTGGAGGTGATCAATAAAGTTGCCCTGGACTTTGAGACTACTGCCAATAGCTATCTGGAATGCGTGAAAGGCCGGGGAGGAAGAATTGAAGAGATCTACTTCTGCCCGGCTATCAAAACCTACAGGAGGCCCAGAGGCAGTAAAACGGCGTTTTTATATCGAGGAGATGCGGAACCTGTCGAGTATCATAGGTTTGATCCAAATCACCTTGAGGATCACAGCCTGATCCGCTTTGCCCAGGCCACCCAGGCAAACCGGCACTATGGTCTGCCGGACTGGCGCGGGATCGTCCCTGAAATTGAACTCGATTACTACTCGAATCTCTATGCGCAGGGATTCTTTTTAAACTCAGGGATCCCCGATCTGGCCATAGTTGTAGAAGGAGGCGAGTTCGATGAAGATACCGAGAAGAAAGTGGTGGAATTTGTCCAGCAGAACTTTAAAGGAGCGAGCAATGCCCACCGGACCCTGTACCTGCCGATCAATGCCGACGGTGTGCAGGTGAAGTTTGAAAAGCTTGCTCCGGAGAATGCCTGGGCATATCCGATTGAGAAAATGCGCGACAGCTCCCGGGACAGAATCCTTTCAGCTCACGGCGTACCTCCCCGCCTTGCCGGCGTTGTTACTGCCGGCCAGCTTGGAGGCGGTGGCGAAGTGGAAGGCCAGCTTTCTATCTTCCAGGAGATCACTATCGCCCCCAGGCAAAGGTTGTTTGAAACCAAGATCAACCAGCTGCTGAGCGCCATGGGAATCATGGCTACCATCGCCTTTGAAACCATCAACACCTCTTCCCACGAGAAAGACTCCGAGAAGTATTCTAAGCTCTATGATTCCGGAATTATAACCCTCGACGAAGCCCGAGAAGCTGTTGGTTATGGTCCTGCTGTCGAGACCCCACCGACCAAAGAGGTCGAGAAGAACGATAATATTGTTTTATTACGAAAACTGGAACAGGTCAGGCGGGCATTATGAGCAAAGATGTATTTGATATCGACAAAATCGCCCTCAGTATTGCGGAAAAAATCAGGGACAAAGGCACCAAACAGGGCCGTATTCCCTTCCTAACCGGCGATTTAAGAAAATCTATCCAAACAGAAAGCCTTGGACTCGGCCAGGCCTCAGTAGGTTCGAATCTGAGCTATGCCCGGGCAGTACATGACGGCCGGCCGGCTATGACCATCAAACCGAAAAAAGGGAAATACCTGAAATTCAATGTTGGCGGGCAAGATATCTTTGTAAAAGAGGTTCACCAGCCGGCCAGAAAGGGTAAACCTTTTCTTTTTGAAGCAATCGCCGAGATGGAGAATGAAGGTTATGATTTTCTGGACCCTATTCTGGAAGGTCAAGGGACTGAATTTTTGAAGAAAAGTTTTAAAAAAAGAATCAAGTTGAATTGGGGTGTAGATTGAAAAATGTAGAAATTAAGATCCAATCTATCAGATACCCTTTTAAAAGAGATACAGGAATAAGCTCTACTCTCAAATTGAATTTTTGATGTTAGGTATTTGGAGAATCGTAACTTTATAGATGCAGGAATAGTATCACACCCTCCATGAACTATTGGGCATATCAATGCCTCCATAAATCTTTACTAGAAAGCATCCTGTCGACTAAATACTTTGGATAGAGAGTCTTTATTAGATCTTCTAAAAAAACCGCTAAAATAAAGGATGTAACCATCTTGTTAGCTTTCTTGGTCAACAGGGTCAGCTTCTAAATAATTGATAGTATTGGTGAATTTTTTTACAATATCTGGTGTGATGGGAGCGAGTTCACAAAAGCTTTGTTTGATATCTGTAAGTTGAGTTTTATCGTCAATCGACCTCCAGTCGACTGAAAAAGTTTCGAGCTTTACGTTGTTCTTTATTGGTGGACAATTTTTAATCCATTTGGCATCCGGCCCTTGTTTATAAACAAAGCTCGCTGTTGGTGACATGAAAACACCAATCCAATCACCTGCTTCATGCCAAGAAGCTGCCTCGTCAATTGCCTTACCTGCGAATATACTGTTGTTATTACTCAGGATGACTTCGCCAAAACTGGTAGCTCCTCTGATCGGAATGCCTTTCATGATAGAGTCAGGGATTGCGTGTTGACATAGTAGACCGTGAAGATCGAGAATGGGTGTCGCATTCTCGTGTGATGCTTCGGTGAAAATAAGGATAGTATCAGATATGATCAATACCTTGGTGTCTGGTGAGCTAATTCCATCTTTATGACTTTTTAGACCTCGACTATGTTGTGTAGCCTGCTTTCGGATAGATTTGACTAGTTTTTCGAGGTCATGGATTGCGTTTTGTTTTCTTTGCCAAATTCCTTTCCAGCCCAAAACATCAAGAAATGAGACTACCCCAATTGAAGATGTTGTGGTAATTGGAGGTTGTTTTGAAGATGTTGTGGTAATTGGAGGTTGTTTTGCCAAATTAATCATTTGAAGCTCTCCCAAATACCCTTAGGAGAATTTTTTTCACATAAGCTTACCCATTCTCCTAAGGCATCCAGGTTATCTTGTACCTCTTTGTTAGTTAAACCTCTTTCGGCAGCTTGGTCCCAAAGCCACTCAAAGTAACCTGGTAGCTCTTCAGGATAATTGATACTGTCATGATTAAGATTTTCGTAGAGGAAGGGGGTACCATCTTTGTCGCAATTGCCTGACATATGAACAGAGGCGTGGCTAAAATGCCATCCAGTTGCAATTCTTTTCATTTTGTAAGTATCAGTATGGCCCCATCTTCTAGAAAATACGGTGAAAGTGAATTCTTGATCAATTGTGATATCTTCTGGATCATCGTTTGCACTGGGGTCATCAATGAAAGCAAGTAGGTCTTCAATCGGATGTATATGGTTGTAGAACTCAGGCTCTTCAGGAGAGCAACCTCTGTTTTTGATCATGTAGTCGTGGTGCTTTGGGTTAACTAGGTGGTGTAGCTCGATTGCTTTGGCCACCATTGTTTCCCATTTCTCTGCATGCTCTGGTTTATTGATGTTCCATTCGGCAGACAATAAGAGCTCTTTAATTTCAGATACTAAAGTGCTGACAGTGTCTTTAAGTGGGGTTATTTTATCCATTGTTTGCTCTCAAAGGTAACTTCTAGTGCAACTTTTTCATTTAAGTGTACAGTTTCGGCAGGCAAGGCAGCGTATTTCTCAGATAAGAACAGTTTTAATTGCAGTTGTAAATAGAACTCTTCAAAAGGTTCAAAATCCAGTTGGTATAACCTATTTACAGATCAGAATTAAACGGCCAGCAATGGTTAGCTTTTCCAAGATTAATCTCTTCAAATCAACAGATTGGTCAGGTTAACCCTATTCCTGTGCACCTTCTGAATCACCTCGAAACAAGAAATACTTATTTGTCAGATAGGCATCCCCCACCTTCACAGGAAACACCAAAAGTTGAAATGCTAAGGCTTTTCTAGGGGATATGGGCTGCCAATCTTAATCTATCTGGACTGATAACAGGGTAGAATCAGTCAGGGCATTTGATGCAACGTCCGTGCTTTTCTCCGACCCAATTCTTGGTTTGGCCGTACGTCGCCATTTTGACTCCTCGAATTTATGTACCTAATGCTTCATCAAGACCACATCCTTGGGGCCATCTTCCGTTAGATGCCAACATTTGTAACAAGAATCGCATAACCCTGTGCATATGAAATGCACATCCGGGATCTTGGTCTCGGACCCGTCCTGCATCCATGCTTTAGGTAGATCCTGAGTGTCCGGAATAGTCTCTCCCGTCCACATTGAAATGACAATATTCAGGTTACTAGGCATATTTCCGAACTCAAGATCATAACGTTTGGTAAACGCAAGAAACGAAGTTCCGGGAAAGCTTCTAGCAACCGACTTCATGCGCTTAAAATAATCTTGGTCTCGGATATCACCGCTTACGTGCTGCCTGAAATATCTAGGTGATTTCCAGTTTAGATACGCCTCGATGTCCGAGAAGTATTTGTCTCTATCCGATATAAGAAGGTCAAAGTTATGATTCCACGCTTGGCGAACATTGGGATACATCCGATAAGACTTTAACGCGTAGCACTCTTCGGAACAGGGGACATCAGGAGCACAGACCGTGACCGGAGGAAGGCTGACAGCCGGTATCCTGCCCATTTTCTTATTCCCTGGGCTGATCTTTATCGAAAGATTATTCGGTTTTCGGACTCTCTTCATTTACTCAAAAACTTGCTGCCGATTATCGTTCGGTCTCCAATATCAGGGAATGAAATGATGTATCTGTCGTGGCTTGCGATATTTGACGATTCCTTCGCCGAAGGTGTCTTGCCTCACGCGATCGCCGACCGAGTAATGCCTGCGTCTGACAGCGGAAGGGGCGGGTAGAGGAGCTTTAGGTTGAGGTATTGTAGAGGACTCAACGGGGGCGTCAACCTTCCCGACAACTTTTTGCTTTCGGGGCGATTAATCTCTTTAGCTCTTCAACCGTAAAGACAGGTTTCCTCCGGTGGATCATCGCATGGCAATTGGGGCAAACCGGTACAAGATCATTAATGGGGTCGAGGAAATACTCCTCGCCGATTTCTGAAAGTGGAACTTTATGATGAACGTGTATAAACCCGTCTCCGATTTGACCGTATATTTTAGAAAAATCAAATTCGCAGATCTGGCATTTAGCTCCGTGAACTTTGATACATTCCTGTCTCGCGTTCTTATCACGTTCATAACTGTTGACCGTGATAGTTTTGACGGCACCCTCCTTTGATTGATGCGTTTTTTCCACCTCGCTCGGATCATATTGTTCGGTGAAGCTGAAGCTATCCCCCAGACGCGATGACACAAGCAGTTTTAATCCAGGATTGCTAGCTATTGAGAGATCTGAGATGGATCCTTGGGCGGGGATCCTGCAGTCGTGTTGGTCCATTTCGTTGAAAGAGATGGCTTTATCTGACAAATAGAGAATGTCCTCAGCCAACCGTTGATTTCCCTTAGCTATCTTGGCTCTAATCGTTTCATTCTCTATTTTCGAGGTAAGCCCAAACCAGAAAAGCTCTTTGAAATTAATGAGATAAGGCCATTGATTTTGGGTGGATTGTATTTCACCTATCCACTCTAGTGTGTCTTTCTTGTTTGTGGATCCTACTACTCCAAGTCCAATTATGCCTTTGCTGATTTTTGGCTTAGGGTAGAGGTATACGGTATCGGTCGAGTGGAATAAGCAAATGTCGTTCTCTTTTAACTTCCGCCATTTATCGTGATGTTTCTTTTCTAGCCCCCAGAATCCAGTGTGGAAGGTGGTCAGCCAATGTTCTGGCGGGCCCGTAAGTTTCTTTAAGATGCTTGTGTCGAAAAGATCAATGAGTGTTTGATGCATATCAAAACTCCGTATACTTTTTCGCCGTACCTTTTGAGAGTTCAACCGGGTATTTCTCTTCGTTTCTGCGCAGCTTCTTCCAAAGCGCATCGTTCAGGTCTATCGACAATAGATCTGATATTCTGACAATATACTGCAGTATATCAGCAAGTTCGTTCGCTACTTTCTTTTTGGTCTCGGTGTCATCTTTCAGCCATGATTGGTCTTCGGATAGCCATTGGAACAATTCGCTTAGCTCCCCAGCTTCGCCCGATAAAGCCATCACAAGATTCTTCGGTGAATGGAATTGTTGCCAGTCTCTGGCGGCTGCGAAATTTCTGAGAAAGGTCTCAATGTCGTTCAGGTTTAATGTTTTGTTGGGCATGGTTATGATCCAATAAATGGTGGCGTAATTATATTGATATTTACCCATCCTATTCGTAATGTCCAGCGATAAGGCAATAGGATAGTACCTACCATCGGAAGTCTATGCAACTATCATTGGAAAAACGAGAAATGAGTTTAGAAAGTGATACTCCAAATTTCTTGGACAAACGCAAGGCGTTATTTAGGTGTCCACTGGCAATTTTAATGTATTTAGGAAGTAGCATGGTGATGCTTCCTGTAAATCTTGGGAGATGAGGATCTCAGCGAGCCTGTTCAATAAAATCATAACCTTTCACTACTGCGTGTCAAATGGAGTCTGGATTTCATAAATGGACCTCATATCCACATCCTCAGAATTCAGCAACAGTGATAGTCCGGCACCGAGCATGATAAGGAGGCAGCCCAATTTTTCCCCTTTTAATCTGCCGTTTGATCCCCTTTGAACTAGCCAAAGAGCGCTCAGCCTGAGCGTCAGAAATCCACGGCCATGACGCCTTGATTTTCTCCTTATCCTTTGTTTCACAGGCAGCCAGATACTTATCCATCTGCCGATTCAGATAGGTGACTTCAATTACCTGATCGTGCATACGCCGGCACACTTCAGTGGTTTTCTCGTCAAGATGAGCTTTTATGCGAACAGTCTTGATACCAGCCTGCTCATACCCGGAAACTCGACCAATCTCCCGGGTTTTGGTTGCGGTATGATCCGCCAACAGGTTCCAATAATGGTCCGGCTTGGTCCCAAGTTCCCGAAAATGAACCTTCATAAGTTCGGCTAGATCTTTTCTGTTGTATCCACCTTCAAAAAAGTCCTGAAGGGTAGCCTTGAATCCTTCCGAAAGATTGTCATCATAGTAGCTGCCGATCCAAAACATGAGGTTTGTATCAAGGACCTTCAGGGTCTTTTGATCAGCCAGGTTCCAAACGATTTTAACTCCGGTACCTTTGGCTGCTTCGCCGGCACCGATCGAAAACAAGGCCTCCTGTATATCGATGAGCTGAGCACGTTTAGCCTCATCCAGGGGCATTTTCAGACCATCTGAAACATTTTCTTCAATAAACAGCAACTCATCCCGGGTAACCGGACCGGTCATTGACTGAAGCAGCCTCAGGGTCCTGATAAGAAGATCCTTAATGGATTTCTTCCACGCATTGGACAAGATCGTTTTCAGATCTTCGATCAAAGTTTCCAGGGAAAGCTGCTTTCGCCGTTTCAGGATTTCAGCTTCGATCTGAACCGCGGTTTCCAGGTAGCTATCTGATAGTTGCAGCACTGTCTTTCCCTCTCGGTTTAATGGTGTCACGATCCATTTCCTCGACAGTTTTAAACCCGACATTGCATTTTGGGCAAATACGGGTTCTCTGGACATGACTGTCGTATTTTTCCGTCCACCAGACCTTTGTCTTTCCGTTACAATTTGGACAATTCATCTCTTCTCTCTCTATCTGTTGCTTATTACTTTTGCCCCGCCAATTATCCGCCCTGTTTTCTGTCCCAGATAATCCAGCGCCTGGGAGGTTGTGTCTACCTGATCTGCATATGCTGCATTGGGGAAATGCGTATGCTCATCGATGAAATCTGCAAGCCAAGGTGCATCCTCGGGGAGGAATACATTGCCTGCCTCAACAATCGGGGAAACAAGGGATGCCCTGACAACCTTGTCGCCGTCGGTGACTGTTACCGCCTTGATTGGAATTCTGGTCCCGCGCTTTATCTCCTGGACCAGCGATTGACCGCTTGCTTTATCTTCGACGAGAACGACCCTGGAACGCCACTTGTTGTAGAGATTTTTGACCGCCCGTTTTAGATCCGGATACTCTACTTTTTCCCGCCAGAGATCGAGCAGGTAATACCCGCTGTTGGTGATCCCCCACGTCTCACAACAGGAATACGCATTTTTCGGCCCTGTCTTGTAACCTGTATCCCACGACTGGAGAATCCACGACACCTTGGGACTCGTTTTGTAATACTGCCACCACTCGAGCTTGAATATTCCGCCCTCTGCCGGCGCCGGTCGTTGCTGCAGCTGCCCGGCCGCGGCATAGGTACCCAGAACAGTTTTGAGCTTTTCTATTGCCGGCCGGTCAAACCGCTTTGGAAAGAGCAGCTCCTTGTCTTCAGTCCTGGGATCCTTAAAGCCTATGGAGGTGTGATATCGTTTCTTCTCGTACTCAGCAGGAATGCAAAGGTGCTCATAGCCTCCCTGTTCTAAAACGTGGCCGGAGAGATCGTTTTGGTGCACCCGCTGCATGATGATCACCTTTGATCCGGTTTTAGGGTCATTTAAGCGGGTAGACATGACCTGATCCCACCATTCGACAGTTGCCTCCCTGATCGTATCGCTCAGCGCTTCTTTGACGTTGTGCGGGTCGTCCACAACAACAAAGTCTCCGCCCTCCCCTGTCGCGGATCCGCCGACTGACGTTGAAATTCTGTGTCCTGTTTTATCGTTTTCGAATTTGATCTTTGCGTTCTGGTCTCCGGACAACTGGAATCTGTCGCCCCAGTTTTCCTGGTACCAGGGAGACTGAATTACCCGGCGACATTTCAGACTGTCCCGGGTACTGAGTGACTGCGCATAGCTGGCAAAAATCCATCGTTTTTCCGGTTTGGTTATCCATACCCATGCCGGCCAGCAGACGGACACTGCAATGGATTTTAGATGCCGCGGCGGAATGTTTATGACCAGGTCCTGAAGCTGGCCGTTGGTGACCGCCTCAAGATGCTCACAAATAGCGTCTATATGCCAGTTGTGGATATAGGGCGTACCTGGTTCGATCACTTTCCAGGCTTGCCGGATAAAGTGTGAGAGAGAGCGTTCTGCGAGCTCCTTGTTGATGAAGAACAAGTCAGGCAGGGTCGTCACCAGTCGCTTTCTCCATGAGTGCCTGAAAAGTTTCCAGCTCCTCGATACTGAGCTTTGAAAG
>NZ_FNJI01000055.1 GCF_900104445.1 Desulforhopalus singaporensis
CATAGGCAACAACGGCCTCTTCTGTGAGCTCATCGACTCTGTTTTTAACGTTTGGTTTCCGCCTATTTTTGTCGATGAGCGCTTCAACACCACCATCCTCAACAGCGGCTTTGTATCTGTAGAATGTGTCTCTGGATAAGCCCATTATCTTGCAGGCTCGGGAGACGTTTGAAAGCTCTTCTGCGAGATTGAGAAGTCCGATCTTGTGTTTTACGATGCGTTGGTTACCATGGATCATGAGGGTTACCTCCTTATGTTTTGATGTTTGGTTGGCACCTATATCAAAACTGGCAACCCTCACCTTTTCAAGTGAAGTGTCAGATCAAATCGGAACTATCTCAGGTAATTACTATAGGATCAATAAGTGACCCGCTTGTTCCTTTTATTTTCAAAGGCAACGCAATATATACACCTTCTGTAACGCCAGCCTTACAGATTTCTTCAAGATCGAGTACTTCATTCATGAGAATACCGTTTTGCATCATCCAGCGATGCACGGTATGTTCTCCTACTATCATCTGCTCATATGATACAGTATCGGATCCTGTAAGCACTCCGCCGATCGAGGCCATATATTTTTCAGCCTCTAGGTTTGGTCCTGCTGCATTACCTCCATAATTATCCGTTTTGTTGTGGAAATATTTGATCATTCCGGTACGGATAAGAAATGCGGTGGGTACATTCGGCTTGATTTCTATGTTTTGTGAATCCAAACATCCCCTTATATCTTCGGCGGTTATACCATATTTTCGTGGCAAAGTTACCTGCCCTCCGGTATCTTCTCCGCCTTTATAATTCAATATGTCCAAAATGACAGCCCGCAGAATAATCGGGTGAAACTTGGAGCCATCCATCCAGTTGCATCCCCACCATTCCCTGGTCTTTTCAGCATCAACACCTTCACCTAATATTATCGTACCGCCGCCCTGGATCTCACCTATATGATTGAAAGCATCTACATGGGTTCCAGCGTGCATACAGGTTATTACCATATCGTTGTAAAGGGTTCCGGGAGGAGTAACATCCTCCGTTTCTCCGTGCCATTTATAAGGCAGTACACGAAAAGGCGGATGACCTGACCATAGGGGCATGTCTTCACTGCGAACAGTACCCAAATCGAAAACTTTGCCGTTTTTCATAAGACTCAGCAGATACGGAGTCATCTTTGGAAGCGGGAGTTTTCCATAAGGTTCTTTCATTTCTTAATGCTCCTCTTTGTTGTATGTTAACAAATAATGGCGAGGGGGGACTCCGAAAAGGCATGCATTGGTTATCAAATTAATGCCATTCCTGAGTGCAGAAGGTATGAACTTCAGATAGCTAATGAAGTTCATCGGGAACTTTTTCTTCTTCTATGAGCATTTGGTCACAAGTCAGAGCGGATCACTTGACCAGCAACCCGCCTAACTAATGCTTTCTTTCAGTATCGACTATTGTAATCGCAAAGACGAACAGACGCGATCCAAGAAAGATACTACTTATTTTAAAGGTGGCTCAGATAATTTGAACAGTTTTCATTTTTAAAGTGGAAAGACTCTGTAAATAATCCTGTTCACATTACTTTGGTTTCCACTTTTTTCAACTTACCTCACTCACTTCCCATGACATTTTTTATACTTCAAACCGCTACCACAAAAACATGGATCGTTCCTGCCCAATTTATTATATGCTATTTTTTTTGATTCTTTTTGCTTGATCCATTGCATGACGTTGGCCGGGGCCCTTTTCTTTTCCAGCTCCTTTGCCATGTAATTCATGAATGGTGTAGCATACTTAAAGAACATTTTGTATCCTTTGCATAAATAATTCAGGCCATCCTGTCCGTCCGGGGTTTTTATGAAGCGATTTTTAGGGCATTCGCCATGACAAGCAAAGTGGTATTCGCATTGCAAACAATACCTCGGAAGTGAGTTTCGTTTGGCCAGGCCGAAATCTGTTTGCTTCTGCGATGCCAGCATTTCCCCAAGTGAAGTATCCATCACATTTCCCAAGTAATAATTCTCATACACATAATGATCACATGAATATACATCACCATTATGCTCAATGGCTGCAGCCCTACCACAGGTATCACCAAAAACACATAATCCAGGAGATTGGCCAATCCAGTTTGCAAGGGTAACATCAAAAATCTGCACAAAATATCTTGCTACATCATTGCGCACCCATTCATCGAAAATTGCACAAAGGAATTCTCCGTATTTTTCAGGATCAACTGACCATTCAGTTACGTGAGCTTTCTTTTCATAAGCTTCTGTTACCAGTTTCAAGTTATCATCCTGCGTTGCACTGCACTCTACTATAGGAATAAATTGCATAAAAGTACTTCCTATAGATTTCAAAAAACGATATATCTCAAGAGGATACTGTGATGTAAGGTCATTAACTACCGAAAGTGTATTGAATTCAACCTGATGTTTATGCAACAATTCAATGCCTTTCATGATCTTGCGGAATGTAGGTTCTCCGCCTTTGGTTCTACGGTAGTGGTCATTCAGCTTTTCAGGTCCGTCAATGGAGATCCCAACAAGAAAACCATTATCTTTAAAAAAGCTGCACCATTCATCAGTAATATAAGTACCATTTGTTTGAAAGGCATTTGCAATTGTCTTTCCATTGGCATATTTTTTCTGGAGCTCAAGAGCTTTTTTGAAATAATCAACACCCAGCATAGTTGGTTCACCACCCTGCCAAGCAAAAGTGATATGTCCTGCTTCCTGATCCTGAATATAACTTTTTATAAACTGTTCCAGTGCATTTTCCCGCAATTTAAATTTAGTGGTATCAGGATAAAAATTCTCTTTTTCCAGGTAATAGCAATATGTACAGTTTAAATTACATTTAGGGCCGATTGGTTTGGCTATTACGCTGAAAGTTTTTGGGACAGGGAAATGCCTGTGAGTGTCACCGAAGCGTATGGTTTTTGATTGATTTTTCATTAAATCTCACTTTTCCGACTTGACAATTTGCTCGAGAAATATCGTTATATATAATACGTTAAAAACCATTCACTTCTTGGCATCTTTTTTGGTCATAAATATCAACAATATCAAGAAGAAAGCACAAAATATACATTACCAACAATACCAGGTGCAACAAGAGGTAAAACAGCTGCAAAGTAAAATACCCACGTTCATTGGAATCTTTCAGATCGGAAGACTCTGTAAATAATTTTGTGTAACTGCTTTTTCTCAGATCTCAGAGAAACGATCTTCGAATTCAATTAGATAACGGTTCATAGCAATAACTGATTGCCTTTTTATGGATATTAAATCCAATATAACACATACTGTTCGTACGGGATCTCCCTGTGCTATGATTCTATGCAGCATATCCGGTTGACATGCGTCTTTCTAGGCAGCTCGTATAAAGCAATTTTATTACAGGAGGTCTCTTTCTTTTTCTCTCCCTACTTATGCATCCAAACAGATTAATTCGGAACTATTTCACTTTAAGCACCTAGGAACACAATAATAATTTCAAACAGACCTATTTACCCACCGGCTCAACAGAATCGACAATACTGATGCTGCGAACCAAGTACCAGGCCAAGATCGAAGGCCAGCATGTTAATATCCAAGAAGTCTTTCGGGATTCGCTGCTCAAGCACGTCGGTGACCGCTTTGGGATCGAGGATTTGGGTGATAACGATCAGTGTACCCAACGCGCAGATATTGTAGACGATGGGCCTACCCACCCTCGACATGACCTCATCGACATCGACATTATCGCACACAATAAACGAAGCTTTTCGCCCAATGTCAGTGGAACCAGCAAAACTCACTTTCCTGCCAATCAGGTATGTTGTCAACTCATCTCCTATAGCGGAAACTGAGTCAATGACCACACTAAAGACCCCGTCAGGCAAGCCCGCACGAAGTGATAATTCCGCAATCGCCAGAACAATAAATGGAACTTGCCTTGCCGGTTTCACAAAAGCGATGCAACCAGTAGCAATTACTGAAGCCACTTTACAGGTGACCATCGCTGCAAGAAAATTCCATGGTTTATAGCTACACATACCCCCATCGGCTGACCGGCAACTATAATTGCGCTGGTCCGGCTGAACAGTGATGGAATAGTGTTCCCAGAAATGCGTTTTCCTTTTTCTACATACCACTAGACAAAAGCAGCCGAGCAGGCAACTTCTCCTTTGGTCTCATCAAAAGATTTCTTCATCTCTAAAGTGAAAATAACGGCCCGCCCCCTAATGCTCCTACATGAAGTTAGACTGTCAATTAAATATCCCATAACGTTGCGTTGCCGTCTTCTGTTTCCCATCGACTAGTACCTTATCAGCAGCAATGAGGGCATGGGCCGTTTCCTCTTTTCAGAGAAGAGTCACGATTGCAAGCACAACACCATCGGCAGGACTTTTTACGGTCAAAATGTTTCCTGACCCGTTTGATACCCGCGCTCCACCAATCCCCGCCCCCTGCTTAAATGGATCATTGTCAGCAAGTTTCATCGGTAGCCTCATTAGTAAATAGTATTTTATTGAATATTTAGTGTTTCTTGTTCTGTAATCGTATTTTGAACGGCTGTGTTAAAAGGGCAGACACCTTACAGAGAGTGCTTTTCACACAATCGATTACAGATATACTCGCCAATGGGCATTGCTGAAGTTGCAGCAGGTGACGGCGCGTTGCACACATGCAGAGAACGTTCGCTCTCGGCAAAGAGAAAGTCATGAACCAGGGAACCATCTTGCATAACAGCTTGGGCTCGAATCCCGGCGGGGTAGGACTGTAAATCCTGCAGTGACAACGATGAACAATATTTTTGAACCCTTTTAAGATAACCGGGCTTAAACCAGGAATTAATGGTTTCACTAATACCGGACTTTAAATTCGACCGAACAACCTTCCAAAAGCCAGGAAATTTTACCATTTCAGATACATCTCGAAGGTCAAAATTGACCCTTCCATAACCTTCCCGTTTATAGCCCAGCACGGCATTGGGCCCAACAGTTACTACACCATCAATCATTCTAGTCAGATGTACGCCAAGAAATGGAAGTTCCGGGTCAGGTATAGGATAGATAAGGTGCTTGACGATGTCCTTATATTTCGCAGGTAACTGGTAATATTCACCACGAAACGGGACTATCTGGAAATCAGTATCTATGCCGACCATTCGTGCGACCCTGTCAGCATGCAGCCCCGCACAGGCTAGCAGGTATTTACCCATAATCTTTTCAGATGGCAGATAAGCAGCAATAATGTTACTACTCTCTTCAAGCTTTTCCACTGACTGCCCCATTTTGATCTCTCCACCAAGGGACACAAAAAGCTCAGCCATTTTGTTGCAGACTTCATGAAAATTGGTAATGCCTGTAGATGGTACCAGAAGAGCGCCGAGGCCACTGATATTTGGTTCCAAAGTGTGAAGTTCTGCTTCTGAGATCCTCTCAGTGGTAATGCCGTTTTTATTGCACCGAAACTCTAGGTCATACATTCTCAGTAGTTCGGATTCATCAGTTGCAACAAGCAATTTACCGCACTGCTCAGTATCAAGTCCATGCTCCCCACAAAATTCAAATGTCCATAAAGAACCTCGCCTGCAAAAGTCCGCCTTCAAGCTACCCGGCTGATAATAGACTCCGGCATGAATCACCCCGGAATTGTGGTTTGTCTGATGTGTACCAAGACCATTCTCCTTCTCAAGGAGAATAATCCTGGCCTCCGGAAACCTCAATTTAAGTTGCCACGCAGAAGAAATGCCGACAATTCCACCACCAACAACGATAAAATCATATTCGCTCATGCTAATCCTATATTTACCTTTTTCAGGATAAGCCAATATACATCCCCCATAGGCCTCCTATTCCTCAGAAATTTTGGGCGTACCATGCTCATCCCAACCTCTGATCCTGTAATAATCCGATTTCAATTGTTCAAAATCTTCTTTACTGATTACTTTTTTCTCGGACCCAATACCTTCTTTATGAAAACGCTCTGGGAGCTTGTCATCTTCCTGGGTTATGCCCTCACGTAAATTAAAGTATCTTGTAGCATTTTGTATATCGGCCGCAATTCTCTGCAACCCATTCTTATCAAGCTCCATCCCAGTGGTTATGCCCACTATTTCTGAAAACTCTTCCCACAGATAGATATCGCGATAGAACCGACACCCAACCATGGCATCCATTAAGGTGAGCCTGTCCTCAAAGTCAACAAGCATTGCTGCCTTTCCTTTAATCTGATCGAATTCGCAGACACCGGAGAGTTCACCTTTGAAGGCCGTGGTTCTCGCATGGCATGCTCCTCTGGCCGAAGTAGCATATGCCAAGCCCATACTCTTTAGAATTCTGGGATCATAACCAGCCGGTTCCATACCTTTTACATGAACTGCGATATCCTCCATATCCCAGAGTTTAGCGGCATACCGTATACCTTCAGCAAGAATTGCTCCGGTTCCTTCTTTATTGGCGATATCAGTTAAGAGGGCAGAAATGGCCTGAGTATTGCCATATTCCAGGGGATCATCAATCTTTCCGCGCATCTTTGCCTCAATGGCGAATCCAGCCAGGTTTCCGGCTGTTATTGTATCCATACCCAACCGATCACAGACATCGTTTAAATGCATAATTTCGTCGAGTTGCTTCACCATGCAAAGACCGCCAAAGGCAAAGATCGTTTCATATTCAGGTCCTTCGATCCGCAGACCTTTGTAGACCCCTTTCTCAATCGTGGTCATCCTACCGCATGCCATGAAACAGCGCCTGCATGCATTCGGTTTGACTGAGAACTCCCTGTTTAGGGTTTCCGCCGAAATGGCATCCTTGTGATCAACCTTTCCCTGGGACCAATACTTTGCAGGAAACGCCTCAATGCCATTGATGATATCGACCATCCCCGGTGTTCCCAGTTTCTTGAAAAATTTCACCACCGGAAGTTCCCTTGATTTCAAGGACCATTTCTTTACAAATTTGAGTTCTTCTTCGGGGTTGGCCACCTCTCTTTTCCTACTTCCATGAAAAGCCAAAGCCTTTACATTCTTTGAGCCCATGACAGCACCTGCACCGGAACGTCCGGCATGGCGCCAGTAGTTGTTGGCGATAACAGCGAAACGGACCTGATTTTCAGCCGCCGGGCCAATAACCAAAATACCCGCCTCCTTGTTATCCACCCTTTCAGCGACTATGTCTTGGGTTTGATACGCATCTGCACCCCAGATATCAGTTGCATCATGGAAGACTACACCACTGTCACTCACCTCAAGATATACCGGGTGTTTGGCTTTGCCCTTAAGGACAAAAGCGTCGAACCCCGTTCGACTCATCGGTTCAGCAACTTTGCCGCCGGAATAGGATTCAGAAAATATTCCAGTTTGGGGGGACTTTGTATATACTCCCCAGCGGCTCGATCCCCATATTCTGGTATCATTCATAGGACCTAGGGCAAAAATGAGGTGATTCTCAGAAGAGAAAGGATCAACACCAGGTTTATTGTATTTCAAGAGTAGATGGGCCGCCAGGCCCTTGCCACCAAGATATTTTTTACAGATTTCATCACTGACCGCTTCTTCAAAATAGGTTTGATCTGTAAGGTCTATGTGCAATATTTTGTTAAAAAAACCCTTCATGTAACTCTCCTTTATATTAAACGTAACTACTGCAAATCAAACCCTTTGCTCCGAATGAAATCCTTCATGTGCGGACGCATAGGCTCTACTGTCATCCTGGCAATCTGTTTTGTCCAGTTATCCTCTCTGCTTGCATCTGAACGCTCCCGGTAGTACTTATTGCAGGTTTGGTCATATGCTTTTATCGACGCCAAATCATCAAAAGAGTATTTTTCCTCCTTGACTATGACCTCCAGGGGAAGTCGTGGTTTTACCTCCGGGACATCACTTGGATACCCCAGACAGAGACCGAAAACAGGATACACTTGTTCCGGTATGTCCAGGATTTCACACAATTGAACAGGATCATTGCGTATCCCCCCTATAAAGACCCCGCCAAGTCCGAGAGATTCGGCCGCCAACATAGTATTTTGGGCAACTAAGGCGACATCCACCGTGGCAATGATAAACTGTTCAGTATAACCGGTAAGCATTTGACGGTTTTGCATTTTGCATGCAAGTTCTGAGCGTTTCAGATCCGCACAGAAAACAAAGAATAATGGGCACTCCACAACCCAGGTCTGATTTCCTGCAAGAGTGGCTATTTTTTTCCTTGAAGCTGGATCATTGACCCGAATGATTGAATAGGCCTGTATAAAATTTGAGGTCGAAGCTTGACGGGCTGCATTCAGAATGATGGTTATTACTTCCTCATCAACTTGCTTTTCCGTGAAGTTACGAATTGAACGATGAGTTTTCATAACACGGATCACTTTATTCATAACTTCCCTCATAGTGTGTATACATAAGCGGCATACCCTGCTCTGCTGTGCACACCTCCCGTAGCCTAGGGGGGGGAAACCTGTGTGGGTTGAGAGTTCTCACTGTTTTCTCCAATACTTTTTACGGAACAAGCACCGGTTTAATGACTTGCCTTTTCATGGCCGCTTCAAACGCCGTTTTTACCTCTGGAATGGGATAGACACTCATAAGTGGAGAGAGGTCTAGAAGACCACCAGCCATTAGCTGCATAACCCTCCGATAATCATCATCTACTGACGCGTAAGAGAAGAAAAAAGAGAGTGACCGGCGAACAGCAAGTGTTGGTTGCCAATGAACTGGTTGGCTGTACATACCAACTACTATGAGTGAGCCACCCTGACGAAGGCACTCAACTCCTGACAAAAATGCGGACGGGACTCCGGCAGCCTCGATCCAGACATCCGGTGCAGCTCCTTCAAAGGCAGTAGCAATACCAATCAACTCCGGATCTCTAGTTGCATTAACTGTTGTAATACCTTGTTTTTCCGCAAACGCAAGCCTGACTGCCACATCATCCTCAGCACCTATAAGAACAACTTTAGCGCCATGAAGTGTAGCTAGCATGCAGCAAAGAAGACCGATTGGTCCGGGTCCAGAGACGACAACTCGATCTCCAGGGAGAATCCTCACCTTTGACAGTGCCTGCATGGCCACAGATGCCGGCTCGACCAGCGCTATCTGTGAGATATCCACTTTTTCAGGAACAGGAATAAGATGGCGGGCATTAACCACGGCATGGGAGGCCATTCCACCATCCATGTTTAGTCCGATTACCTTCCTATCCCGACAAAGATTTGTATTTCCTCTTCGGCAGTCAGCACATACCAGACACCCCTGAATTCCAATAACAACAACCTTGTCCCCTTCTCGAAAATCACTAACACTCGAGCCCACAGCAACAACAATCCCGCCAAACTCGTGGCCGAGAGTCACCGGTGGTGATACCCACTCATACCCCTTGGCCGCTTCATAAGCGTGGAGATCACTCCCACAAACCCCACACCCGCTGACGGCGACCAGGACTTCATTTTCGCCGGGCTCCGGCATAGGGAAAGAACGCAATTCTGCTTCAAAAGGCTTGTTTCCGTATTTTACAAAGGCCTGCATATGTTCTCTTCCTTAAAATTCTCTAAACATAACAATATAAACGCCTTCCATGATGTATACGTGATCGGTCACAAGCATGGTGTGTGTCCTACATGCTGCTCGACAAGAATTATCGTTACACCAATCAAGGCAATCTGTTTGACCGTATCAAACATCTATTTGGCCAGAAGTGGCATCTCGTCAATCATGAGCAACCTGGGTTCAACTATAAATGCCCCGCGATAGCACACATTTGCTATTCAGCACCGGAAAGCGATCCTTCCACCTGGACTGTCAAGGTCGTAAATAGACGATCTCCTACCATTACATAGCCGATTCCGGGCACCAACCACCTCTTCCGCTTTTACCGTCTGGTCTGTTCCTCAAAAGCGCTCTTTCCATTGGTGCTGTCAAGCAAGCCTAACCGCGCCAAGCGTTATTGACTTGCCACTCGGATTTGGACCCAAATGAGCTACGATCTAACCTTCAGCGACCTCCATAGAGACATCCCGGAGGGCATGAAAATCAACACAGAAGGACCTATGTTTACTATTTTCAAACAACGCCAATTAGTCTTCTCCAAATCGTTTCACCGCGTGGCCGAAAAGATACCTTCCTAGCCTATTTTGTTTCCGTCTTAAAAACTGCTCTTTTGCATACGTGCGTGCTTTCAGGTGATTTCTATCCACCAAAATAGCTGCAGCACTGGTCCACATCGCCATCGTACATAAATGAATAAAATTTCTCCAACCGCTCCCTAGTAATAGGAGAAGGATTTGTAGGCCGGGGGTATTTGCTCAGGCACTCTTCAACCATCCCGCCTAAATCATTTTCCTGTAATCCGATTTCTTTCAGCGACAGTGGGATACCAAGTTCAGCGACCAGACTGCTCACTTTATCAATCAGTTTTGGAACGCCATTCTCGCTTTCTCCCAACACGAGATTGGCCAAAGATTGCAGCTTTTCAGAGCATTCCTGCAGGTTAAAAGCTATAGTATAGGGTAACGCCATAGCACAGGAGACACCGTGGGGCATTTTGGCACGATTGGAAATCGTATACGCAACCGAGTGTCCTAAAACAACCCCCGCATTGAGGCTCAAACCACCCGTATACGCAGCGTATGCCATCGCCCTGCGGGCGTTAAGGTTGTCGCCCTCGTTATAAGCCGTTTTCAGCCACTGGATCACAGTCGAGATTGTGATAATCGCCTGAGAATCTGTGAATGGACTCGCGTTGAGTGACATAAATGCTTCAAGTCCATGACTCAAAGCATCCAGACCTGTCGCTGCAGTTACATGGGGCGGCAAGGTCATGGTCATCAAAGGGTCAAGGACTACTCCCATCGGTACCAACTGAGAACTGAAAACTATAGCTTTCTTCCCCTCAATAGCCAGCATGGACACTGCAGTCGCCTCGGCACCTGTCCCTGCAGTGGTGGGAACATTGATCAGTGGAAGAGGATTAATTGGGAACCGGGTGGGGCCGAGATAATCAGTCACTGCGCCGTCATTGACTGCCAGAGCTGCTGCCAGTTTCGACATATCAAGAGCGCTCCCTCCACCGACACCAATGACCGCTTCATATGGTTTGGAGCGACTTGTATCAACAAGTGCATTGGCGACCTCCAAGGTTGGTTCACCAACAATATCACTAAAAAAATCGACATTAAAATCCGCCTCTTTAAGAGGTTCCATTATCTGCTCGATAAGACCAAGTTTTACTACCTCCTGATCAGCAACGATCAAAAGATTACCTTGAGAGATCTGCCTTGCAGTCAATATGTCCGCAACCTGCTTCGCAGCTCCGTCGCCGTACAGGACGTGCGAAGGAGAAAGGCATGTCCTAGTATTTTCGCTGTTAAATAAAATCATCTTTGCTCCTTGGTGGTTGAGTTAAACACGTAAACTCATATCGACTTAAAATCACCGAAAGAAAATCGGTTAACATTTCAATCACATAATTTATGTACAATGATCATGCAGCCATCCAGCCTCCATCAACGTAAATAACTTCACCCGTAATGTAGTTTGAAGCGGGTGAAGCAAGAAAAAGAACCGTGTTGCCAATCTCCTCCGGTGTACCGAACCGGTTGATTGGTATTCGTGACAACATCCATTGAGACCGCGTTTCATCAGAAAAAGCGGGCTCAGTCATAGCCGTGCGTACATAACCTGGAGCAACAGCGTTCACATTTATGTTGGCATCAGCAAGCTCAACTGCCAGCGCCTTGGTTAAGGCAAAAATCCCTCCTTTGGCAGCTCCGTAAAGTGCTATACCACTGACGCCTATCTTGCTTGTCAATGATGCAAGATTGATGATTCTTCCTCCGCCGGTTTTTGCCATTTCCCGTGCTGCACACTGCGCTGTGAAAAAGGCGGACTTTAGCTGGATATCTATGATTGTATCAAAATCTTTGGACGAGAAATCAAGAACCGGCTTGCGAATATTGGAGCCAGCATTGTTTACCAGGATGTCAATCTTACCAAAGCGGGATATGGTCTCACCTATGAGACGCGCCGGAGTATCTTCCTGACTGAGATCTGCCACCATAGTCTCCACTCTTCTCCTACTGTCTGCCACCAATTGTTGCTGTGCCGTGACAAGCTGGGACTCTGTTCTGGCAGCCAACATGAGGTCAGCCCCTGCACCCGCAAGTGCTGATGCGATTCCATAGCCTATTCCCCTTGCACCACCGGTAACAAGAGCAACCTTTCCAGCAATAGAGAATGTTTTTTCAAGATAATTGTCCATAAATTTTCCTCTGACTTATGATTGATGATGAGAATATTGCAAAGGGTGTTCCACACTTAAGACAAACAGACAATTAACTGTATAAGACGATGAAAATATGGATATTATAGAGATCGTTTAGCTCCAGCTAAACATGGTGACTGTTCCGGCAAGTGTGTTTCGATATGGAACATGTGTCCCATTTAGGAACGCACTGGACATGTATCGATTGCTGTTTCTGTTTTAAAGT
>NZ_FNJI01000034.1 GCF_900104445.1 Desulforhopalus singaporensis
TCTACACTTCCTTCACCTTTTATTCAGGGTCCCAGGGGGTTATCATAACCGACACCATCATGTTTTTCCTGTTTACCATCATAGCCTTCATTGCCGGCCCATACATCATGTCGTCGGTTGGCGGATGGGATCAAGCCATTACCCGGCTCGCGACCTTTGAGTTAAAACCGGATATTATCGCCTGGCACGGCATGACCGGCGCAAACGCCTTCTGGTCCACCAAGACCGCGGCCCTGGTCTGGGCGGTAGTGCTGGGGTTCGTCTGGTCGGCCGTGGTCGCGGTGAGCCCGTGGCAGGCGAGCCGGTACCTGATGGCGAAAAATGAACACGTGACCCTGCGGGCCGCCCTGATAGCACCGACCTGTGTTCTGCTGCTCTATGTTGTACTCCATTTTTCCGCCGCGGCCATCAACCTGATCAAGCCCGATATCGCTCCTTCCGAGAAAGCCTACATCTGGGCAGCGTTCAACGTACTGCCGACCTGGATGGGGGTCATCATGCTGGGCGGCATCATGGCGGCAGCCCTCTCTTCGTGTTCCACCTTCCTCTCCCTCGTCGGCTTTTCCGTGTCCCGGGACCTGATTCATGAGAGCGGAGACAGTGAGAAGGTGCTGCGGGTCAGCCGAATCACCATGGCTTTTGTCGGGTTGGCTACCCTGGGCATAACCTATTTCCAGCCGCCGGCGGTTATGTGGATCGGCTATTTTGCGGCAACCCTGTTCGCCGCGTCCTGGGGACCGGTAGCATTTGCCAGTGTCTGGTCCAAGCGAATTACCGCCACAGGGGCCCTGTGGGGCATAATAGGCGGCTTTATTGCCGTGGCACTCGGCGAAACGTTGAAGAAATATGGCGGCGTTGATTTCCCCGTCTATCTGCGTCCGCCAATCATCGGCGCGGGCTTCAGCGTTCTCTGTATCATAGTCGGATCAGCCCTTACCCAGGTGAGCGATGCCGAACGGCAGTTCCGGGAAAAGCTCCATATCCGGCCGGCAGGTGAGGGCAGCGCGGTTGAGGTCAGCCGTACCATGACCCTTGCCAAAACCATCGCGGGACTCGGCGTACTGACCATCATCGGAGTCTACTATCTCTACTCGGTGCCTTACAACGCCGCATTGCAATAAGCTGTTTCCCATGTTGTGGTCCCATGTTGCGCATGATCGCATCGAAATGATTTATACAGAGCGCAACCGGATCGGCGAACATTGAAAATTGCCCGGATTATCTGAAAACCGGGCAAAAGAGGTGTTGTTAAAACAGCCAATGTTCGCCGATCGATGACCACCTTGGTAAACAAAACATCCTCTGTGTCATTCTGCAGATTGAAGTTTAAGAAAAAAGTTTCAGAAATTTAAGACGGAGTCCAATACCCCCGGTGCGCCAGGGGGCAACCTGTAACCCATTAACCGATGGAGAATAATTTCATGAACAAAACCTCGTTTCGCCAAACTTCAATTGGTGCCGTAGCCGCTCTTGGCCTGCTCTGTCTTTCCTTGGGGCCCGTTTCTTCCCTGGCAGCCCAGACTGTCAAGGTAGGAAACATTATCCCGCTTTCCGGGCCTTCGGCCACCGTCGGGCAGCAGGGTAAAAACGCTCGGGAGATGGCGGTTGCCGAAATCAATGAAGCTGGCGGTATAAAGTCCCTTAACGGGGCGAAGCTGGAACTGATCTACGCCGATTCCGAATCCAAGCCGGAAAAAGGGGTGGCCGAGGCTGAACGTCTGATCAATACCGAGAAGGTGAACGTGCTTACCGGCTGCTGGAATTCATCCGTTACCTATCCGACAACTGCCGTCGCCGAGCGGTACGGTATCCCGTTTGTCGTTCCGGTATCGGTTGCCGACAAGATCACTGACCAGGGGTTTAAAAATGTGTTTCGTATCGCCGCCAAAGACTCTTGGTGGACCAGGGACCAGTTCACTTTTCTCAAAGATCTGCAGACCGAGTTCGGCTCCGAGATCAAAAAACTTGCCTTTGTCTACGAAAACGGCGACTGGGGACAGGGAATTGCCGGAAATTGGAAGAAACTGGCTGAAGAAGCCGGCTACGAGGTGGTTCTTGATGAGCCATATCCTTCCACCGCAACGGATCTGAGCCCGGTGGTCCAGAAAATCCGCCGGTCAAGGGCCGATGTCCTGATGATGGTCTCCAACGCCGCCGATGCAATTCTGCTGACCAACACCCTGGCCGAGTATAAGGTCAAGCTCAAGGCGATGATTTCCTCCGGCGGGGGACATGCCGATCCTTCCTTTATCGAGGCCACAGGCCGAAATGCGCAGTATCTGTTTGACATAGTCGAGTGGGAGACAGATGTCAACAGGGCCGGTGCCGCCGAGGCCAACGCAAAATACAAAAGCCTTTACGGAAGCAACCTTACCGGTGAAGCTGTGGATGCCTATCTGGCGATGTACATAATAAAAGACGCTCTCGAGCGTGCGGCCAGCCTCGATCCGGCGAAAATAAGAGAGGCACTCGCCCAAACGGACCTGGCCCAGGGGCCGGGTATGATCGTGGGATACGATAAGGTCATGTTCAACGATAAAGGACAAAACCAGTTCGCCTCGCTTGTTATGGTACAGGTAAACAAAACCGACAACGGTCTTGAGCGGATTACCGTGTGGCCCAAGAGTGCCCGTCGCTCCGGATACTCGCCGGTTTTTCCAAAGCCGTAAGCGGACGGGGAAGAATGATTGTTCCCCGGGGCGGGCACCGTTTTGGGGAACGTTTTTTAGCTTGAGCGGAGGTCGGAATGCTCTATTTCCTTGAAGATACAATAAACGGTATCCTGATGGGGTCGATATATGGCTTGACCGCACTGGGGTTGACCATAATTTTCGGGGTACTCAAAGTCATTAACTTCGCCCACGGTTCGCTGCTCATGGTGGGAATGTACCTTGCCTACTGGGCGGTGGCGCTGACCGGCGTTCATCCCTATCTGTCGCTGGTCGTCGTCATCCCGGTAATGTTTATTTTCGGCTATTATCTCCAGGATATTGTGATAAAACCGATTTTTAAAGCGGAAAGAAACGTTCGCGAACCGATTACGGTTATCATTGTAACCACCGGGGTCTGGTATATACTCGATAACCTGACTCTTCTGGTGTTCGGTCCCCAGTATCGGGTGATCAACGATAACCCCCTGCGGGGTAAAATGGTTGAAATCGGCGAGATGTTGATATCGGTTCCCAAGATCTGGGGGTGCGTAACCGCTGTTATAACCGCAGTCTTGATCTATTATTTTTTCCAGTACACCCGGCTGGGCCGGGCGATCAGGGCTACCAGCCTTGATCGCGACGCGGCAAGCCTTGCCGGAATCAACCAGTATAAAATTTATAATATCGCCTTTGGCATCGGCACCGCCGTGTCCGGGATCGCGGCGGTGACGCTGGTTCCTTTTTACAACACCTATCCCACGGTCGGTGTGCTGTTTGATATAAAAGGTTTCATTATCGTGGTTCTTGGCGGGCTTGGCAGTATCACAGGCGCGATACTCGGCGGCATGATCGTCGGAATAATCGAATCGGTAGGGCCGCAGTTCATGACGGCAACGTGGACGGAAGCTATCGTTTATGGCTTGTTTCTGCTTGTTCTATTCATAAAACCCTCTGGACTATTTGGAGTAAAATATGACTGGTAAAAAGAGCTCGGGGTTTTCTGTGGAAGGTGTCGATTATGAAAAGACAGGAGGTATCACCGGTCCCGAATCCGATAACAGCAAAGCCAATCGCAAAAAAATTGAAAAGCTGTTGCTTGCGGCGACGTTAGCGGCAACACTGGTTCTGCCGATTGTTGTGGTCAGCCCGACCTACCTGCACATCATCATCCTTATTCTTTTTTATGCATATCTCACCAGCTGCTGGAATATGGTCGGCGGGTTTGCCGGCGTCCTGCCCCTGGGACATTCGGTCTTTATCGGTTGCGGAGCCTATACCTCCACCATCCTGTCTTTGCAGTATGGGCTCAGCCCATGGCTGGGCATGATAATCGGTGGAATCCTCGCGACGTTCATAGGGGTGCTGATTGCGCTGCCGACGTTTAAGCTCAGGGGAGCCTATTTCGCTCTTGCCACCATCGCCTTTGCCGAAGGAATCCGGGTAATGATCGAAAACATCGACTATCTGGGGCCGTTCAACCTTAACGGACCTCGAGGGTTGCAGATTCCGCCACTCAACACGGGGTTTACCAGCTTCATGTTTGAGACCAAGGAGCCGTACTATTACATTATCCTGGTAATGCTCATTGCGATCCTGACGCTGACCTGGTTTATTTCCCGGTCAAAACTGGGATTTTACCTCAGCGCCGGAGGTGAGGAGCCCGAGGCGGCAATGGCGCTCGGCGTCAACGTTACGCGGGCGAAACTTACGGCGATGGCGATGAGTTCGTTTTTTACCGCCCTGGCGGGTACGTTTTATGCGCAGTTCTCCCTGTTTATCCACCCTAAGAGCATTATTTCCCTTGATCTCTCTTTTGAAATCGCATTCATAGCGCTTATCGGCGGACGGGGCTCCATTGCCGGGCCCGTTCTGGGAGCGCTGCTGTTAAGACCGGTGAGCGATTTTTCCCGGATATATTTCGGAGATGTTCTGCCGGGTCTGCATCTTGTTATTTTCGGTGGTGTGCTGATTCTGGTTATGATCTATCAGCCGAGGGGGATACAGGAGCCTCTTACCCGGGTCTACAAAAGAGTCGTGGATCGGTTGGCCGGCATATCGGTCGATGAACCTGGGAAAAAAGTCGGGAAGTCTAAGGAGGCGACGGCATGAAAATTCTTGAAGTTCGCGGATTAACGAAGCGTTTTGGTGGATTGATCGCAGTAAACAACCTTGATCTCGATCTTGGTGCGGGGGAAATCCTGGGGTTGATCGGCCCCAATGGCGCCGGCAAATCGACGGCTTTTAACTGTATCGCGGGGGTTCATCCGCCCACCTCGGGGACCATTACCTTCGACAACAAGGTGAGCAACACCAAGAAACCCTGGAACCTGTGCCGGGAAGGCCTTGCCAGAACCTTTCAGATCGTCAAGCCGTTTGCATCCCAGACCGTTCTCTACAACGTTATGGTCGGCGCTTTTATCAACACCGATCGCCGGGATGAGGCCGAAGAAAGGGCGCTAAAGGTGCTTTCGTCCCTGCGCTTTGATGATAAAAAGGATGTAAAGGCCGGAACCTTGACCATTGCCGACAGAAAAAGGCTTGAGATTGCAAGGGCGCTGGCCACAGAGCCCAAGTTGCTGCTGCTTGATGAAGTTATGGCCGGGCTCAGGCCCGGCGAGGTGGACGAGATGGTCGAGATCATAAAAAACCTCTCCAGGACCGGAGTCACTATCTTTGTGATCGAGCACATCATGAGAGCCATTATGGCACTGTCGGACAGGATCATCGTGATTCAGTTCGGCAAAAAGATAGCGGAAGGTACTCCTGAGGAGATTGCCTCAAACGAAAATGTAATCAAAGCGTACCTGGGGGAAGAATATGCCGCTGCTTGAGGTTGACAATATTGATCTTTTTTATGGCGATGTTCAGGTAGTCTTTGATCTTTGTCTCAACATCGAGGAAGGGGAGGTTGTCAGTATAATAGGAGGAAACGGTGCGGGAAAGTCGACCCTGTTGAAGGCCATTTCCGGGCTGCTGCAGCCAGCTTCCGGGACCATTGTTTTTGACGGGACTAAAATTCATGATCTGCCTCCCGAATCGATCGTGAATCATGGTATCATCCATGTCCCGGAGGGGCGGCGGCTGTTTTCGCTTATGAATATCAAGGATAATCTCATCGTCGGGGCATATAACCCCAGGGCCCGGAAAATTCAGGATGAAACCTTGAGGAACGTCTACTCCCTTCTGCCGAGGTTGGAGGAGCGGGAGGCACAGCTGGCCATGACCCTGTCCGGAGGGGAGCAGCAGATGGTCGCCATAGGAAGAGGTCTGATGGGTGTTCCGCGGATTCTCATGCTGGACGAGCCGTCTCTTGGTCTTGCCCCGGTCCTGATCAAGGATATCTTCAATACGGTAAGGCGGATCGCCGACCAGGGGACCACGGTGCTGATGGTGGAGCAGGATGTCAATCATTCACTTAATCTCAGCGACAGGGGATACGTCCTGGAACATGGCAGGATTGCCATGGAAGGTACGGCAAGAGAGCTGCTGGGGGATCCCCATATCAAGAACGCCTATCTCGGAATTTAGGGCGAATGGACAGCGGTTTTCGGCGAGGTAACACTAAGGCCGGGGTACAGGGAGCTGGAGCGCAGGTGAACCCCGATCCGTTATTAATGACATGCAGGGAGATCTCAGCCAGCAAGAATTACGTCTATTTTTTCGCCCAGTTCCCTGAACATGCCATAGTAAAAATGGTCGGCAGAGTCGATGATCTCAAACCGGGCTTCAGGATTCCAGAAATTGAGCGATTCGGCAACAAGGCCGGGAGGGGCGATTTCATCTTCTTCCCCTGTTATAACCAGTCGTAACAGGGGAAGATTCAGGTTCGGCTTAAACGGAATGAGGGCTACCGGCGGTGAAACGAAAGCCATGGCGGCTATTTCCCGGGGCAGCTCGTCGAGCCGGGAGAGCACCCAGGAGCCGAAAGAGTATCCGGCGAGGTGGATCGAGGTGTACCCCTGGCGGACAAGGAACTCTATCGCGGCCAGCACGTCCTGCTGTTCACCCGTTCCGTTGTCGTAGTGTCCCTCGCTGGCGCCGACTCCCCTGAAGTTGAATCTGAGCGTGGCGTACCCTCTGTTCTGGTAAACAGTGGCAATTGTCTCAACTACCGGATTGGTCATGTCACCGCCGTACAGGGGATGGGGGTGGGCTATTACCGCCCCTTGTGTCGATGCCCCTGTGCGGTAAAGGCCTTCCAGGATAAGCGAACCGGATCGGAAATAAAGTGTCGTGTCCATGTTTTTTTCTCAAGGTGTAAAAGAAGAAATGTTCAGACCGGGTAAGATTTGGCCAACCAACTGGGCAAAGAACTACCAGATTACCGAGTCGAGATCGAATTCCTGCTGCTCCATCAGATAGAGGCAGGCGTCGACACCCTCCTTGTGATATTTAATACCCCGGCCGGAACGGATTTCCGCAAGCGCGGCCGGCAACCCCAGAGCCGGTCGGTACGGCCGGTGCGAGGACATGGCTTCAACCACGTCGGCTATGGTGATGATCTTTGCTTCAATCATTATTTCCTGATCCTGCAGTCCCCTGGGGTAGCCGGAACCGTCAAGCAGTTCATGGTGCTGCAGCACGATTTCCGCAACCGGCCATGGAAAGTTGATATTCTTTAAAATTTCATAGCCGGACTCGGGGTGGGACTTGATAATGGAACGCTCCTCGCTGGTAAGGCCGGTCGGTTTTGCCAGATATTCCGAAGGGAGGGAGATCTTGCCTATATCGTGCAGCAGCGCCGCGAAATGCAGCCCCTCAAGCTGATTGTCCTTCATCCCCAGTTCCAGGGCGATGGCCAGCGCCAGCCGTTCCACCCGTACCTGGTGCCCGGCGGTATAGGGGTCTCGCTTTTCTGCAGTCATGGCCAGCGATTTAACCGTTTCTTCGAGGTTGTCGTGCAGCCTGGTATGGCTCCGTCGCAAGGCATCTTCCGCCTGTTTTCTCTCTGAGATATCCCTTGCCACGCCGCGATACCCAATGAGTTCGTGTCTGTCATTGAAAAACGGAACGCCGTTTTTCTCAATGACTATCGAGCGTCCGTCTTGGTGACGGCAGACGATCTCGATACCGGTAAACGGAGCACCTTTTTTCATGATCTCGCGGAGCCGTTTGCCGCCATGGTCGAGTTCCCCGGTCACCATATAGTCGAAAAAATCGGTACCGACCACCTCCTCAGGTTTTCTTCCGAGGAGCTCGACAGCTTTGGGGCTGGCATAGGTGTAGACCCCTTCGGGCGTCATCTCCCATATCCAGTCGCTGCTGTACTCGACCATCGAACGATACTGCTCCTCGCTGATGGCAAGAGCTTCAATAAGAGCAGTTCGTTCGTCGCGCAACTGTTTCCGCAACTGTTCGGAGATCATGGTCTGGCGGATGATGTACATTGCCGCGGCGATAACGAAGCCGAGGATGATAACGGAAATAATCGTGAGTTTATTGCGGATGACCGCGAGCTCCTCATGGACGTCATTTATGTAAATGCCGGAACCGATTATCCATCCCCACGGCTTAAACCCTTTCACATAGGAAATTTTCGGTACGATCCTGTCGGGATCGTCTTTCCATTGCCACATATAGTCGACATAGCCGCCACCGCTTGTTTCGATCAGTCGCACCATGGCCATAAAAAGTTTTTTCCCATGCGGATCTGTAAAGCTCGATATGTCTTTTCCGTTTAAGTCCTTACGATACGGATGCATGATCATTTTCGGCTGCATATCGTTGATCCAGAAATAATCCTTCCGCTCAGGTCCGTACCTGAGTTGTTCAATGTGTTCTATGGCCTCCTGCTGCGCCTGGGCCAGGCTCAGTTTTCCCTGAAGATGGAGGTCGTTGTGAGTTTTAAGAATAGACCAGGCGGTTTCCGTCAACTCCTTTATCATGAGTTTTTTGTAATCCATGAAACTCTTTTCAAGAGCAGGAAGGATAACAGCGAAAATGGCAGTTACAAAGAGCACCACGGTGATGATGGCCGGCAGGGCGATACGCAGAAACACCGGACTGAAGAATCGTTTCTGCTTGTCAGGTTCCATTTCCCCTCCGGCGATAAAAAAAGAATATCGGCTAAGTTCTGTTATTCCCTGTTGTTTCTACTTTATATATAGCAAAACCCCCGCAAAGATAAAAGAAATCTTCTGCCTGCGGATGGAGGGCGATCTGAAAAGAGATCAGGAGTGCTGGGCGAGGATGGTATCCATGAAAAGCTGGTAATGGTTAGGCAGGGTCCTCTTTGACGGGGTGACAATATAAAAGAATCTCTCCATCTCCAAACCTTCCACGTCGATCTGCTGCAGTTGCCCGCTTTTGAGTTCGTCGGTTATCGCCCGCTTTGAGATCACCGAAACACCGAGGTTGGCCTTTATCGCCTCCTTTACTGCGGCGCTGGAACCAAGGGTTGCACATATGTTGAGGTTGCCAAGGCCCAGCTGCTTTCTGGCCAGAAAGGATTCTATGCTTTTTCTCGTTCCCGAACCTTCTTCCCTGGTAATAAAGGGCAGGGTACAGAGTTCGTCCATGGATATTGTTGGTTGTACCCCGGCCTCCGCTGCGCCGGCCAGGACCAGCTGATCGTGGCCAAACCGGGTGAAGTTCACTTTCTTTTCGTTTGTTTTTGCCCCTACTACAGCGAGATATATGTCATTATTTGAAACTGCTTTAATGATTTGAGCAGAGTCGTTTATGCGTATTTCAAAAGAGATGGTGGAAAAATTCTGTTTGAATTTGGCTGCGATCCGCGGCAGGAGATAAGTGCCTGGGATGGTTGATGCTCCGATCACCAGTTTACCCGCCACCGACTTTTTCGAAGTGGAAATGTCTTCTTCCAGCTGCTGCAGGTCGTCTAGAATCTTTCTCGCCCTGGAGTAGAGAAGCTCCGCCTCGCCGGTGGGCAGGATGGTCCTGCCGAGGCGGTCAAAGAGCCTGCAGCTAAGATGCGTTTCGAGATTCTGGATATGCTCGCTCACCGTCGGCTGGCTGGTGTACAGTTTTTCAGCGGCCTTGGTGAAGCTGCGGTATTTATAGACGGCAACGAAGATCTTTAGGTGTCGAGTTTCGATGACAAAGCCTCCAGGAGTGTTATTGTCGCGTAATTATAACAAGATGGAACTATTTATCATGTAACGGGATATGTTGCAAGCAAGATGGTTGTTTTGACCCGGAAGAACCGCTATAACGCCTGGATGTGCGGGTCGGATGGGGACAACGGTCGGGGAGAAGTACATTTCTCCCCTGAATCCGCTCAGTTGGCAAGCAGAGGAGTTGAGAGATACCTCTCCCCTGAATCCGGCATGACTGCGACGATGGTCTTGCCCCTGTTCTCGGGCCGCTTGGCAAGTTCTATTGCCGCAAATGCGGCGGCTCCGCTTGATATGCCGCATAAAATGCCCTCTTTCAGTGCCACTTCCCGGGCCGTTTCAAAGGCTTCATCGTTGGTTACGGTAATAATCTCATCGATGATGGAGGTGTTGAGGACCTGGGGTACGAACCCGGCGCCGATACCTTGAATCTTGTGGGGCGCGGGACTTCCCCCCGAGAGAACGGGAGAATCTGCGGGTTCAACTGCGACGCTTTTCATGTGCGGCACTTTTTTCTTGAGAGCTTCAGATACGCCTGTGATGGTGCCGCCGGTTCCTACTCCGGCAACAAAAAAGTCAATGATACCGCCGGTGTCCCTCCACAGCTCCTCGGCTGTTGTGGTCCTGTGAATCGCCGGATTTGCGGGGTTGGTGAACTGGTTGGGCATATAACTGTTCGGGATCTCGTTGAGCAGCTGGTCGGCTTTGGCTATGGCGCCCTTCATTCCCTCTGCGGCCGGGGTAAGAATAAGTTCAGCACCCAGGTGGCTGAGCAGCTTTCGTCGCTCAATGGACATGGATTCAGGCATGGTAAGAATTAGTCGCAGCTTTTTATGGGCACAGACAAAGGCAAGACCTATGCCGGTGTTGCCGCTGGTCGGCTCTATGATGGTCGATTCGCCGTTAATCAGACCTTGCTGTTCGGCCGCTTCGATCATTGAGACCGCGATTCTGCATTTTACGCTACCCATTGGGTTTCTCGACTCCTGCTTGGCCAGAAGGGTTGCTCCGGTCTCGGCCGACAGGTTGACCATCTTTAAAAGAGGTGTATTGCCGATGGATTCAAGTATTGTGACGGACATGACAGCGCTCCTCCTGTGTTGGCTTTTATGAGTGTGAATAGATCAGTTCCGGGCGTTTGAGCAGCACTTTGGTTCCCTTGGCGACGCTTTCCGTCAGCCAGATATTACCGCCGATTACCGATCCTTCTCCAATTACGGTGTCACCACCCAGGATAGTGGTGTTGGCATAGATTATAACGTCATTTTCAATGGTCGGATGTCTTTTTTTGTTACGCATTGTGACCCCCGCGTCCCGGGGCAGCGATAGCGCCCCCAGGGTCACTCCCTGGTAGAGTCGGACCCTGTCGCCGATAATTGTGGTCTCGCCGATCACCACTCCGGTGCCGTGGTCGATGAAGAACTCTTCTCCGATGGTCGCCCCGGGGTGTATATCAATTCCCGTGAGGTTGTGGGCATATTCGGTCATGATGCGGGGGATTATGGGCGCGTCCAGGGCAAACAACTCGTGGGCGAGCCTGAAGATCATGGTCGCCTGCAGACCGGGATAGCAGAAGATAACCTCGTCCGGGCTTTCTGTTGCCGGGTCGCCGGCCAGGGCGGCCCTGATGTCTGTTGCCAGCAGCGCCGCAATCTTCGGCAGTGATTCAATGAATCTCAGGGCCAGGGCGTGGCTCCTGGCTTCACAGTTGGTGCAGGGGAGCTCGTGTCTCCTGCAGTCGTGGCGGATGGCCATGGTGATCTGCTCGGCCACCTTGTCGTACAGGTCGGTGGTCTGTTTGCCGATGTAGTATTCCAGGTTCGCCGCATGGAGCCTGGAGTTGGTGAAGTAGCCTGGGAACAGAATCCGCTTTGCCTGTTCGACGATGGCGATAATTTTCTCCTGCGACGGCATCGAGACGGGACTGATATGCTCGTAACACTTCTTGGTGGCCCAGGAGGATAACAGTTTTTTTACCACCGATGGCACCTGCGCATGGAGACTGGATTCGGTAATTTCAATATGATCGCACTGGGCTGCGATGTCATTCGGGTCTATTATGTGTTCGACGGGTTGCGACATGGCTGGTTCTCTTTGTTGTTGTTGATAACTACATACGGTTTTTTTCGATAATGTAAATGCCGTAGGTTGCGCGAAGATCCGGAAACAGTCCTATTACCTTTCCTTCCTCGTTTGAGCGGTTGGTGGCGATGGTAATTTCTTTTAGAATGTTGTATCCGACATCCCGGCTGAACTTTCTGAAATCCTTCAGGGTGATGACCCTGATGTTGGGGGTGTCGTACCATGAATAGGGCAGCTGGTCGTTTTTCGGCGCCATGCCCCTGGTCAGAAGCTGCAGCCTGATCGAGTAGTGGCTGAAGTTGGGGAAGCTCACTATGACTTTTCGACCGATCCGGGCCAGGGAGTAGAGCAGGCGGGCCGGTTCGAAAACCTGTTGCAGGGTCTGGCTGAGGATGACGTAATCGAAGCTGCAGTCCGGGTAGTCGTCAACCTCGTCATTGAGATCTCCCTGGAGGACGCTCAACCCCCTTGCGATACATCGGGCGGCCTTTTGCTTGTCCATCTCGATGCCCGTGCCCGCGATGTTCTTGTTTCTTGCCAGCCACTCAAGAAGGTCGCCGTTGCCGCACCCCAGGTCGAGCACCCGGCTGTTTTCCGGGATAATGGAGGCAATTATCCGTAAATCAAACCTCAGTCTTGTTGTTTCAGCCGACTCCATCGATAAATCCTTTCACCAGGGTAGTAAGTCTTTCATCAGGAATTAAAAAGGCATCATGGCCGCAGTCCGCCTCAATTTCGCAGAAGCTGACATCCTGTCCGGTACGCTTTAAGGCCTGGACCAGCTCCTTGGCCTGGTATGTCGGGTAGAGCCAGTCTGAACTATATGAAATTACAAGATACTTTACCTTTTGGAGGTCACCACCCTTGAGCGGTCCGCTGGCCGTTACCCGGTCAACCACATCGAAATAGTCTGCAGCCTTGGTGATGTAGAGCAGCGAATTGGCATCAAAACGGTCGACAAACTTTGATCCCTGGTATCGAAGATAGCTCTCGACCTGGAAGTCGCCGTCAAAAAAACCAAAGGAGAAAGCTTCCTTGTCCTGCAGTCTTCTGCCGAATTTTCTGCGCATAGCTTCGTCGGACAGGTAAGTGACGTGACCCACCATCCTGGCAACGGCGAGCCCCATCCTCGGAAAGTCGCCGCCGTAATAATCGCCGTTGTTCCACTTGGGATCGGCCATTATCGACTGCCTGGCTATTTCGTTGAAGGCGATGGCGAGAGCGGAGTGACGCATGGTGGTTGCAATGGGCACGGCGGACCTGATCATTTCAGGAAACCGCACGCACCATTCCAGCACTTGCATTCCCCCCACGGAACCGCCGACCACCGCCCTCAGTTCGGATATACCGAGATGATCGAGCAGGGCTTTCTGGGTAGTGACCATATCACCTATGGTCATCATCGGAAAATCAAGGCCATACGGCTTTTGCGTCTCGGGGTTTATCGATTTCGGACCGGTGGACCCCATACAGCTGCCAAGGATGTTGGGGCAGATGACGAAATATTTGTCGGTGTCGATACCTTTGCCCGGGCCGACCATGAAATCCCACCACCCCGGTTTGTCGCCTTCACGGTCGGTGGGGTAGTGGCCTGCGACATGGGAGTCCCCGGAAAAAGCGTGCGCTATCAGGATAACATTGTCCCTGTCGCGGTTGAGGGTGCCGAAGGTCTCGTAGGCAATGGTCACCGGCCCAAGTACGGCCCCGCTTTCAAGCTGCAGCCGATCCGGGGCGGCACCATAGGTGAAATACTGTTTTTCGACGATTGTGCCAGATTGTTTCATGATGGTAACCGGATCCCCGTTTTTTACGTATTTTCTGTCATTTTTCCACCAGCCGTTACGCCGCTTTATCCAGTGCCTGATCGATATCGGCAAGAATGTCGTCTATATGTTCGATACCAACGGAGAGTCTTATCAACCCTTCATCCAGATGGCATTCCGCCAGCTGTTCTGCCGAAAGCTGGGAATGGGTGGTCGATGCGGGGTGGATGGCCAGGGATTTGGCGTCTCCGACATTGGCGAGATGGGATATCAGCTGCAGGTTGTTGATGAATTTCTTACCAGCTTCCATGCCACCCCTGATGCAGAAACCGATCATTCCGCCGAAACCGTTTTTAAGATATCTTGCCGCAATGTCGTTTCCGGGCGAACCCTCAAGGCCGGGATAATTTACCCATTTAACTCCGGGATGACGACTCAGGTGATTGGCCACGTTCATACCGTTTTCACAGTGCCTCTCCATTCGCAGGCTGAGTGTCTCCATACCCTGCAGAAAGGTCCAGCAGTTATCCGGGCTTATCGATGCCCCCAGGTTTCTGAGAGGTACAAGCCTCATGCGGAGGGCAAAAGCGACCGGGGTGAGGTCGCCGAGATCGTGACCGTAACGCATTCCGTGGTAGGATGGGTCCGGTTCGTTGTAGAGCGTGAATTTCGGATCCTTCCAGTTGAAGTTTGCCCCGTCTATTACAATACCGCCGATTGCGGTGCCGTGGCCGCCGATCCATTTGGTCAGGGAGTGGATGACAATATTCGCCCCATGTTCCAGCGGTCGCAGAATGCTGGGCGGGGTAAAGGTCGAGTCGACGATCAAAGGCAGGTTGTATTCCCTGGCAACTGCCGAAAGCGCTGCAAGGTCGGTCATGTTGAGCGAGGGGTTGCCGAGGGTTTCACAGTAGATGGCCCGGGTTTTGGCCGAAATCGCTCTCCGGAAGTTGTCCGGGTCGGCGGGATCGACCAGCTTTACAGTTATTCCGAGCTGGGGCAGGATTGTGTCAAACTGCACATACGTGCCGCCGTAAAGATTGTTGGCAGCGACGATCTCGTCTCCCTGGGTGCAGATATTTATGATGGTATAAAATATTGCCGAAGTACCCGATGCCAGCGCCAGGGCGGCGGCGCCCCCTTCAAGATCGGCCATGCGATGCTCCAATACCGCCTGGGTGGGGTTGCCCAGCCTGGTGTAGATATTGCCGAGTTCTTTCAGGGCAAAAAGGTTGGCCGCATGCTCGGTGCTTTTGAACATGTAGGCGGCGGTGCGGTAGAGGGGAACTCCGCGCGATAGGGTGTCCTGGTCTATTGTCTGGCCGGCATGGAGAGCTCGCGTTTCAAATTTCATGGCTGATCTCTTTACTTTTCAATGTTAGTGTTGTTCTGCCTTGTGCTTGGCAAGATCCTCTTTTACCCTTTTGATAAACTGGCCCAGGGGTTCCCCGCTGCTGGTCTTGGCTTCCGGATCGATCTGCAGCAGTGATTCCCAGCTGCCAATTGCCCCTTCCGGGTCGTCCAGATCGTAAAACAGGACTATTCCTTTGTTAAATCGTGAAGGCATGTGTACGGGATCCATGGCGATTGCCTTATCGAAATATTCCACAGCCTTGGCCGGTTGATTCGTTCTGCGGTACATGACTCCGAGGTCGGTGAGGAGGTTGGCGTCTCCTTTGTGGAGTTCAAGTCCCGTGGTATAGGCTTTTATCGCTTTTTGCGGCTGGTCGGTGTCGAAGTAGAGATGACCGAGTCGTACCCAGGCCTGGTAGTCATCGGGGTTTGCGGTTACTTCCGCCTCCAGGTTGAGTATTGCCTGGTGGGCCTGGTCGTTCTGGGAATGCTCCTGTGGTGCCGGGGTGCTGGCGGGATCCGGGGAGGAGCTCCTGATAACAGTAAAGGCTACGCCCGCTAAAAAGCCGAATACAAAAATAATAAAATAGGTAACCAGATTGCCGGTTGGTCTTGCGGATACAGTTTTTTGATCAGCGGTTTTGCCACCGGTCTTGGAACTCTGTCTTTTTGTCATGAATTGTGTACAATGAAGTTTAAGTTTGTAAAATGACGGTTGCTTTTTCCAAGTTGCTCTGCAGGGTATCATATACCACGCAGTGGCATGTATCAACCTGAATCACAGTGTTGACAGAGAAATGGTGCCACAAATTGCAGGAAGGTTTGAAAAGAACCGCTGTAGCCAATTTCTGCAAGAGAATTATAATCATTTCCGTGGCTGATGAAATGTTATGATTCAAGACAAGAGGTAATTCCGTTCCGCCGGTTTGTCCAGTGGCTCGGGGTCGGGATGATTCAGTATCTGCGGAAATAACTGCGGATCGTTGTAGCATTACAAAATGGAACAGTTGGTTCAAGTAGCAGGGAGGAGGCGCTAATGGAAGTGCTGGAGAAGATTGAAAAAAGAAATAACAACGAGAGCGTTACCTGGCCGTCGGCACCGTATCCGTCAACTGCGGAGGCGATCAAGCTCAATATCATTCACCACCTGATGAGTTTCCAGGGCCGTGATCCGGAACGGTCCGGAGCCAGGGACGTGTACAAGGCTCTTGCCTACACCATACGTGATCTGATGGTGCAGAAATGGATATCGACCCAGAAGACCTTTTACGCGAAAAAGAAAAAAAGAGTGTATTACCTCTCCCTTGAGTTTCTCATCGGCAGATCTCTTGGCAACTCTATCACCAACCTCGGCATCACCCAGGACGTTAAACAGGCGGTGGAAGCACTCGGGTTTGACATTGACGAGGTTCGTGACCAGGAAGAGGATGCGGCCCTTGGCAACGGCGGGCTTGGCAGGCTCGCGGCTTGTTTTATGGATTCAATCGCAACTCTGAAGATCCCCGCATATGGCTACGGTATACGCTACGAGTATGGGCTTTTCTTTCAGCAGCTTGTGGATGGCTACCAGGTGGAGGGGCCGGACAACTGGCTGCAGAACGGTACTCCGTGGGAATTTGAACGCTCACTGCCCCTGTTCAAGATACAGTTTTTCGGCAACGTCACTTCCTATCAGGACGAAAACGGCAGATACCGCGCCAGATGGGTGAACACCAAGGACGTCATGGCCAAGGCGAGCGATATCATGATCCCCGGCTACAAGAACGACCATGTGATCAATATGCGGCTCTGGTCGGCGTTTTCCTCCCGGGAACTCGACCTCGGCGATTTCAGCCGCGGCGATTACATCGGCGCGGTCGAGTCCAAGGTCAGCTCTGAGACTATCTCGAAAGTGCTCTATCCCCCGGATCACAACTATGCCGGGCAGGAGCTCAGACTCAAGCAACAGTACTTCTTTGTCGCCGCCACCTTCCAGGACATCATGCGACGCTACAAGAAAAAGCACGTTACCTTCGACCAGTTCACCGACAGGGTGGCTGTCCAGCTCAACGATACCCATCCCTCTATCGCAATCCCTGAACTGATGCGGCTGCTTCTTGATATTGAAGGGCTCTCATGGGAACAGGCATGGAAGATAACGGTCAACACCTTTGGCTACACCAATCATACCCTGATGCCGGAGGCGCTGGAGCGGTGGCCGGTTGAGATGATGGGCAGGGTGTTGCCGAGACATCTGCAGATTATTTATGAGATCAACCAGCGGTTTCTCAACGAGGTCGCCGAGAGATATCCCGGCAACCAGCAGAAGTTACGTCAAATGTCGATCATCGAGGAAGGTCCGGTTAAAATGGTGCGCATGGCGCATCTGGCAATTATCGGCAGTCACAGTGTCAACGGGGTGGCAGAACTCCATTCCCAGCTGTTGAAAAACCGCATTTTCCCGGATTTTCACAATTTTTATCCTGGCAGGTTCAATTCGAAAACAAACGGCATCACCCCGAGGCGGTGGCTGCTCGATATCAATGAGTCGCTGGCAGGATTGATTTCCTCAAGGATAGGCGACCGGTGGGTAACCGATCTGGACCAGCTGCGCGGTCTCGAGAAGTTTCTTGACGATGAGGAGTTCTGCACCGGGTGGCGGGAAATAAAATACGCTAATAAAAAGCGGCTGGCCGGGTATATCAAGACAAAGTGCGGTGTTGTGGTCGATCCTTCGACCATGTTCGATATTCAGGTGAAACGGATTCATGAATACAAGCGTCAACTGCTCAACGCCCTGCATCTGATTAACCTTTACCAGAGAATCATCCGCGGGGAGGCGCAGGGACGCGCGCCGCGCACGGCGGTGTTTGCCGGCAAGGCGGCCCCGTCTTACTGGCGGGCAAAACTGATCATCAAGCTCATCACCTCCATCGGTGAGGTGGTGAATAACGACCCGCGGGTGAAAGATCGTCTGAAGGTTGTATTTCTCCCCAACTACAACGTCTCCCAGGCCGAGATAGTGATGCCTGCTGCAGATCTTTCCGAGCAGATCTCCACTGCGGGCACCGAGGCGTCCGGGACCGGCAACATGAAATTTGCCCTGAACGGTGCCCTGACCATAGGCACGCTGGACGGCGCCAATATCGAGATAAGAGAAGAGGTTGGCGAGGAAAATATCTTTATATTCGGGTTGTCCGCCGAAGAAGCGGAGTTTGAAAGGAAAAACTGCAGCCGTACTCCGCGCCAGGTGTGCCGCGAGAACGAATCGATAAACAACATTATGGCAGCCCTCAGGAGCGGCAGTTTTTCCGGTGGAAACACCGAACTGTTCAAGCCCCTTGTCGACAGCCTGATGGATGAGAACGATCCGTACCTGCTGCTGCTCGATCTCGAATCCTACATTGACTGCCAGAACAGGGTGAGCGATGCATTTCTGCAACCTGAAAAGTGGACCAGAAAAGCAATACTCAATGTCGCCCGGATGGGAAAGTTTTCAACCGACCGGACGATCAGGGAATACTCCGAGAAGATCTGGGGCATTCCCGTCGAGTAGTCGGGCTGGTTGCGGATGGTGGAACCGGCTTGACCGGAAGCGTAATATAGGGTAACTACTCGCAGCAGATTTGTTGGTGGTTATCCTGTTTATATCACGGATTGAAAGGACCTGCCGGTCAGAAACCATTTACCCGGGCGGAAAAATGCTGCAAAAGGCAACAAAAAAGGGATTACAGATTGTGTTATCTGTAATCCCTTTGAAATTGCTGGAGGCGGCGATCGGAGTCGAACCGATGAATAATGGTTTTGCAGACCACTGCCTTAGCCACTTGGCTACGCCGCCTCAACGTGAGAGGCCCTTTATACCATAGTAGAAAATTTTGACAAGGAAAATATTTAATGGAGAAAAATATTGATTCACTTGTTGGGGCCAACAAGGCCCGGCTCAGTGAACTTGAAAATCTTCTCGGTTATAGATTTACCGATCTCAGGTTGCTGCAGAAGGCACTGATTCACTCATCCTTTGCCTTCGAGCAGGCCCAGGGCGGCAACGATAATGAAAAGCTCGAGTTTTTGGGCGATGCGGTCCTGGACCTGGTGATCGGTCATCTGCTGTTTCATCGATATGATGAAATGCGCGAGGGTGAGCTGACCAAATTGCGGGCGTCGCTGGTAAACGAGCAGCACCTCGCCAAGATGGCCCGTGAAGTGAATCTTGGTAATTTCCTGGCGCTCGGCAAAGGGGAGGATGCTTCCCAGGGCAGGCAGAAGTCGTCGATACTCTCCTGCGCTTATGAAGCGGTGATCGGCGCCATCTTCGAAGACGGCGGTTACGATACGGTGGTCGAGATTGTCGAGAGATTTTTCATTCCTGCTCTCAAGGAAAAAAAAGAGGAACTCCTGCTGGCCGACTCCAAAAGCCGCCTCCAAGAGCTGCTTCAGGAAAAATACAACGAAGGTCCCAGTTATCAGGTAGACGGAGAAGAGGGACCGTCGCATAAAAAAATCTTCACCGTTTCGGTGACGTTTCAGGACAAGATCCTGGGCAGCGGCCGCGCCGGTTCCAAGAAAGAGGCGGAACAGCGGGCTGCAGCTGATGCGCTGAACAGGCTTCTGCCGTAGTCTTGCGTGGCTGAGATGCATTATATTATCCCTGTGTTCATCTCTCACTGCGGTTGTCCCCATGATTGTCTTTTCTGTAACCAGGAGAAAATTTCGGGAACTGCAAGGAGCGGGATTGAGCTTTGCCGGGTGAAGTCGGAGATCGCGGCCTGGCTTGCGCGGAAAAAAGACCGGCGCCGGGTACAGGTGGCTTTTTTCGGCGGATCGTTCACCTGTATGGATACCGGGTTGCAGCGTGCGCTTTTGGATGAGGTGCGTCCATTTATAGAGAGCGGGCTGGTGGATTCGATTCGGTGTTCCACAAGGCCCGACTGCGTCGATGCGTCGGGGGGCCGTATGCTCTGGGAGCATAAGGTGAGGACCGTGGAGTTGGGGGTGCAGTCTTTTGACGACCGGGTTCTGAGATTGTCACAAAGAGGACATGGCGCTCACCACAGCAGACAAAGCGTACGGCTGCTTAAGACCATGGGGTTTGAGGTTGGCGTCCAGCTTATGCCGGGATTGCCCGGAGACAGCTTGAAAACATTTATGGCTACGGTTAAAACGACTATCGGGCTGCAACCTGATTTTGTGCGCATCTATCCGACGGTGGTGGTCCGGGACTCCGGGCTCGAACAAAGTTATCGCCGGGGTGAATATTTGCCCCTGAGTCTGGAAAAAGCTGTTGCGATGACGGCGAGAAGTTACAAGATGTTTGATGGTGCCGGTATCAAGGTGATACGGATGGGCCTGCAGCCGTCACCCGGTCTAGAGCAAAGTGTCGTTGCCGGGCCCTATCATCCGGCTTTTGGCCAGCTGGTCAATTCAAGACTCTGGTTCAAGAGGCTCAGGAAGAGGCTGGTACAGCTCAACGATAAGGAAAAACTTGAAATACGTGTATCGCACCGGGATCTGTCGGCGGTGGTCGGCAATAACAGAAACAACATCAAACGGCTCGATTTACTCGGATATGCCGGGCGATACGATTTAGTAACTGATAAAGAGATGGTACGGGGTAGTGTAACTTATGTTGTCGGTAAATAATTTGGATATTCGCTTTGGTGAAAAGCACCTTTTTAAAAATGTTGCGGTTCAGGTCTACAACGGCAACCGCATCGGCCTTGTAGGAGTAAACGGTGCGGGAAAGTCGACCCTTCTTAAAATTATGGCCGGGGTCGAGCCCAGTGACGACGGAGTGATCAGCTGTGCAAAACATTTTTCCATCGGCTATCTGGCCCAGGAATCGACCGACCTGATCTCGGAGCGGACCCTCTACCAGGAGGCGGAGAGCGCATTTGGACCTCTGCTGGAGTTGCAGCGGGAGTCGGAAGAGCTTCAGGTTAAGATGAAGGATTATGATCCCGAATCTTCTGAATTCAAGGAGATTATCCATCGACACGGTGAGATCCTGCATTTGCTGGAAGGCAGTGATATTTACGCCATCGGCGGAAAAATTGAAAAAGTCCTGGTCGGATTGGGGTTTTCTCCCGAGCAGCTTAATCTTCCGGTATCGGCATTTTCCGGCGGCTGGCAGATGCGTCTTAAACTTGCCAAAATGCTACTGGAAAGTCCATCCCTGCTGCTTCTTGATGAGCCGACCAACCACCTCGACCTGGAATCACTCACCTGGGTGGAACAGTTCCTGAAAAATTACCATGGGGCAATGGTAATTATTTCCCACGACAGGACATTTCTCGATAAAACCACCGAGATAACCTGGGAACTCAGTTTCGGAAAGGTCGATATCTACAAGGGGAATTACAGCTATTACGTGAAAGAGCGCGCCGAACGAAGAGCGATAGAAAAAGGCGCCTACGACAATCAGCAGGCGAAGATCCGGCAGACCATGCGTTTTGTCGACAAGTTCAGGGCAAAGGCGACCAAGGCCAGGCAGGTGCAGAGCAGGGTCAAGCAGCTGGAAAAAATGGAATTGATCGAACTCACCGAAGAAGAACACCAGATCAAATTCTCCTTTCCCCCGGCACCTCCGTCAGGAAGAGACGTGCTGCAGGTGGAAGGTCTGTCCAAATCGTATGACGGGAAGAAAGTTTTTGACGGGGTGAAACTGCTGCTTAACCGTGGCGACAAGGTCGCTGTTGTCGGTGTCAACGGTGCCGGTAAGTCGACTTTTTTGAAAATCCTCGCCGATCAGCTCCCTTCCGACACAGGATCGGTGCGGCTTGGGGCCAACGTCAGGCTTTCCTACTTCGGCCAGCACCAGGCGCAGGAACTGTCGCCCCAGCTCACGGTGCTTGAGACTATGGCGCTATGCGGGGAAGAGATGACGGTGACCAGGACCAGGTCGCTGCTGGGGGCCTTTCTGTTTCGGGGGGAAGATGTCGACAAGAAGGTCAGTGTACTCTCCGGAGGGGAAAAGAGCAGGCTTGCCCTGGCCAAAATGATTGCCGCGCCGGCAAACTGCATGCTTCTTGACGAGCCGACCAACCATCTTGACATGAGCTCCCAGGAGGTGCTCCAGGAAGCGATGGCCCAATATGAAGGGACCATTGTCGTCGTTTCCCACAATCGCTATTTTGTCGACCGTTTCGTCAATAAGGTCCTCGAGGTGCGAAACGGTGGTATTGCGCTGTACGAAGGAAACGTTTCCGACTACCTGCGAAAGCAGGAACAGCTGCAGCTTAAACGTGAAGAGGGCGGCGAAAACGAGGAGAGCTCGAGGAAAAAAGAAAAGAGCGCCGGCGTGAACGATTCGATGAGCCGCAAGGAACAAAAGCGGCTGGAAGCTGTTAAGCGCCAGGAAAGATCGAAGAAAGCCGGCCCCTGGCTGAAAAAACTTGCCGAAGCCGAACAGCAGGTGGAATCCTTTGAAACACAGAAAGAGGAGCTGGAGCAACTGATGGCCGACCCGGGTCTTTACTCGGATGAGACGCGTTGGACCGAGGTTTCGAAAAAGTACGAAGATTGCAAGCGGCGGTTGGAGCGATGGTATAAAAACTGGGAAATAGCCCAGGAAAAAATCGATGCGATCGAAGAAGAACTCAACGGTGGTTGAGCGGGATCGCGCGGATAGCGGCAACAACCGGCACCGCGATAAGAGATGAATGCGAAATATCTGGAAATTTGTTGGTTAGGGCACTGTTTACAATAACGGTTTTTTCCGATACTATTCATCATACGTTTCCTCAGACTATTTCTCCAGCGGATTAAGGGGGGACCAATTGGGCGCTGTGCGTGTTTTACCAAGAGGTGCTGCTGAAGAAGTACTTTTCGTACGTTTATTAAAAGAACAAGGGAGAAGGTTATGCGAGCGGGTTTCTGGAAAAAATATGTACTGCTGGCGACTGTGGCGGGCTTTGTCATGGCTGGGTGTGGCAAGTCCCTTATCGGTAAGTCGGTTGACGCCTCTCTTCCCGCGTTTTGCCGGATAGATGGTTTTCCCGCACAATGCAATGAAATGAAAGGTTACGGTGAAATCACCCCTTCCGTGACAATCACCAAACTCGATGATAGGGGAAATTATCTTGTTGAAGGTTATTTTGACGCAAGCCACGGGGCAATTGGCATGTGGCGCAATATACGCAAAAGCAAAAGCCGGTTCAGGATGCTATTCGTATCCGGCGACGTTATCTCTGATTGTAAGAACATCTCGGTAAAATCAACAGATCCGGGCAACAAGATCAAATTTTCTTTCAAGTACCATACCGAGTGGCCTATCGATGCCGTGGCTTTTACATATAATGTGGTTGTCCAGGAGTAGCCGGTGGTACAGTGCGGTTATGGTGCTGTCCGCTTAGCCGGCCAGATGGCAGACAAAGAACCGCTGGTCTGGATATTTCACTCTCCTGACAAACCTCATGTCCTGGGTTCAGGACTGTCTGGTGTAATCGTGGGCGGCGCAGGGTGGCCGATTTTGTGGCTGGTTATGGCGGAGTAAACGCGGCGGTGCGGTGAAATGATGCATGAATTACGCCGGCTGCCCGGAAAACAGATATTGTGTAAGGGGAGGGGAATGAAAATAGTGGGTATCAGCGGCAGCCTGCGTGAGGGATCGTACAACAGGCTGCTGCTCAGGGCTGCTCAGGGGATGGTGGAAGAGGACGACTCACTGAAGATTTTCGATCTGCAGCAGGTGCCATTTTACAATGCCGACGCCGACACTGAGATCAAGCCGCAGCCGGTGCAGCTGCTGATAGATGCTGTCGCAGGCGCCGACGGGTTGCTGTTTGCCACTCCGGAGTATAATTATTCCATTCCCGGGGTGTTGAAAAATGCAATAGACTGGGCTTCGAGACCGGCCTATAAATCGGTACTGGCCAACAAGCCTACGGCTATTCTCAGTGCGTCGGTAAGTCCTGTCGGCGGGGCGCGGGCGCAGGTTCATCTGCGTGATATCTTCTCCGGTACCCTGACGCCTGTATATCCCGCACCTCACTATCTGCTGCCGTCAGCCCCCAAGGCTTTTGACGTCGACGGCCAACTGGTGGACAAAAATGTCAGGGATGGCCTGAAACGGTATCTGACAGGTTACCTGCAATGGGTTTCTGGCCTGCTTGAAAGTGACGGATAAAAGGTACGCTTTCTCCCGCACAGGCAGGTCGTGAGGGAACTCCTTTAACTTATGGAAGATGAAATGAGAAAAATTATTGCAGTGCTGATATGTCTGGTGATGGTCGCTCCCGCTTTTGCCAAAAACGACAAGGAGAAGAAGCACAAAAAGCTGCCTCCGGGATTGCACAAAAAGCTGGAAAGAACTTCCGAGCTGCCGCCGGGATGGCGCAAGAAAATAATGAAAGGAGAGATCCTGGACCATGACTTGTACGAAATCGGCAGGAACCATCCGGTTGATATCGGCGAATATTCCCTCAAGCCTGAAGTCGGCACCAGGGTGATGAGGATTGAGGACAGGATCTTTCGGATAAAAAACGATACCCGGGAAATACTCGAAGTTATCGGTATTAAAACAGATTTGTAATCACCAGCAGCAAGTTGCCGGCAAGAGGGGCTAAGAATGTCTGCTTGCTGATTTAACGGTTGCAGCGATTTCACCAACCTGATGCAAACTTTTCGAAGTCGTACCCCACATCATCCGGGCGATGGGCATCGGAGCCGAGGACGATTCTCAGCTTCAGGGTGGCTGCCATGTCGAGGATTTTGCCGGCTGGAAACTGCTCTCCCCTGATACGGAACCCTGAGGTGTTAATTTCAAGGGCCATGTCGTTGTCTTTGATAACAACCAGCAGTTTCTCAATCTGCCGGTAATGGGACTTTTGCAGCTGCAGTTCAGACAGATGGCGCAGGGGGCCGTCGAGGTGACAGAGAACTGTTCCCGGAAGAGAGGTTGCCGCTTCCAGGAGATGATCAAAATATCGGGTGAGAATTTTCGCCGGTCCTATTCTGCGCGCAAGCTCGATATCCTGATCCGATTTGGTGAAGAGGTTGAGATGATTTTTCATTTCCGGAAATTTCAGGAAATGGCAGGAGATTCCTACCTGGTCCCACTGTTCTTCATTCAGCCTGTTGCAAAGCTTTTCCCGATAGTCTGGGTTGTAGCCGCATTCAACTCCAAGCCCGATATCGATCCGGTTGCGGTAGAGTTCTTTTAGCCGTCTGCCTTCATCCAGGAAGTACCTGAAGTGATCTTTCTCGAGCCAGGTCCGTTTCTTCCATACTATACCCTCCTCCATATGCTCGAGGAAGGTCAGCGACTTTAGCTCTTTGGCAATCGCTGCCTGCACGTACTCCTCCATCTCCCCGATCCCGTGATTGCTGAGACTGGTGTGTACGTGGTTGTCGTGGTACAGCAGGGAGGAGGTATGCGATGAAGTTGCCACAGCCGGAGGAGGTACTGCAAAAAGACAGATTACGCGTTTCCTTTGGGAAAGAAGTGGAGCACTCCGTCAATATCGGAAGTGTCGCAGAAGTGTCCCTGGTCCAGTTCGAAATCGAGATACTCCTCTATGCCGTCGACTTTGACGGTGAGAGCAGGGCCATCGGGGAGGTGATAAATTACAGTGTCGACATCAGTGAGATCGACCGGTCGATAAAAAAGTTTCATGCTCAATAAATCCTGTATGCGCCAGAGGCGCAGTAATAAAAATAACAGCCAACAAAATGTGACATATACGATGAAATAAGAAAAACTGCAAGGAGTATCAACATTGCGGGGATATATTTATGACCCCGGGGATGGATGGGGAAAACAGAATTACGGTTCGATCAGAAGCTGCGATAAATCTGCGGAATTGAGTTTACTTAGTATGAGCAGGTGGTATTATGTACTGTTTGTGGAATGACGAAACACTGCTCCCCAGGGAGTTTATATAAATTTTAGACAGTCAGGTGATGTGTATGAACAAAGAAAACAGCAACATCAAGGAGAAGACTCTTTTTGGGATGGATAAGAATCCGTCATCGATCGAGCCGAAAAAACTTACTCTGGACAGCCGTATCAAGTTCAGGTGCCATCCGGGCGTGAAGTGTTTTACTGCATGCTGCGGCGGCATAAAAATTATTCTCACGCCCTATGATATCCTGCAGTTGACCAGAAGACTGGGAATGCCAGCCCATGAATTTCTGCATCAATACACAACACCGGTTTACCTGGAAAAAACCGATATGCCCGGGGTTGCGATCAAGCTTCGTGAAGAAGATAATAAGTGTCCGTTTGTCACCCCCGAAGGATGTACCGTATACAGCGATCGGCCTACCGCATGCAGATACTACCCGGTGGGGATGGCCGATTTCCATGAAGGGGGAAGCCGGGACGCCAGCGGCAAAGAGAATACTCCCGAGGAGGAGAAGTTCTTTTTCCTGGTAAAAGAGGACCACTGCAAGGGGTTTGAGGAAGACAAGGAGTGGACCGTCAGGGAATGGCGCGCCGATCAGGGAGTGGACGTGCGCGATGAGATGAACAAGGAGTGGTTGCGGCTGGTGATGAGGCGAAAATCCTTTGGCCACCAGGCGACCCTGTCGGAACAGGCCAAACGGATGTTTTTTATGGCGTCCACCGATTTGAACACTTTCAGGCGTTTCATTTTTGAGAGTTCGTTCCTTGAGACCTATGAAATAGAAGAGGAAGTTCTTGAAAAAATCAAGGAAGACGATGTCGAGCTTATGCTCTTTTCCTTCAAGTATCTTGCCGCCACCCTGTTCGGTGCTCAGTTTTTGAAGATCAGGGATGATAAGATAAAGGAAAAGACGGCGCAGATGAAGAAACGGCAGGATGAAAATGTGCTGCGTTCGGTTAAGGAGTACGAAGAGCTGAAAACTTCCATGGAAAAGGCAAAAACCAAGAGCGACGCCGAATAATCGAGCTTTTACCCAAAAGCTAACACAAAGGGGTCGAGCTGATCTTTCAGCTCGACCCCTTTGCTGTTTGATGTCAAGTGGTTCGGCTGGCGAACCACTTGGATTCGGCAGTTACCAGCCGACTCAGCCTTCTTTGACCTCGGGCTCCAGCGCAGCTGCAAGGCTGTTGAGGAATTTCCATCCTTTCAGCACGTCTTTTTGCGACTCAGCGATCAGTGCGTCAGCTTTGTCGGGGTTCACCCGCTTCAAGGTACGATAGCGGTTTTCACCAAGAGCATACTCTTCAAAGCTGATTGAAGGTTCCTTGCTGTCCACGGAAAGCGGATTTTTACCTTCGGTTTCCAGCTGTGGATTGAAGCGATAGAGCGGCCAGTGGCCGCAGGCAACCGCTTTCTTCTGCTGCTCAAGACCAAGCGCCATGTTGATGCCGTGGTTGATGCAGTGGGCGTAAGCGATAATCAGGGACGGTCCGTCATACGCTTCCGCTTCGGCGATTGCCTTGATGGCGTGGGCCGGATTTGCTCCGAGGCTGATCTGGGCCACGTAGACGTTGCCGTAGGTGGCGAAAATCATCCCCATATTTTTCTTCGGCATTTTTTTACCGCTGGCGGCAAATTGTGCCGTTGCCCCGCGGGGGGTCGACTTTGACATCTGGCCGCCGGTGTTGGAATAGACTTCCGTATCAAGAACCAGGAGGTTGATGTTTTCACCCGAGGCGAGAACATGGTCAACGCCGCCGTAGCCGATGTCGTAGGCCCAGCCGTCACCACCGAAAGCCCACACCGATTTCTTCACAAGGTGATCGGAGATATGCAGCAGTCTCCGGGCGATATCGACGTTGCTCTTGCCCAGGGTATCCTTGAGCTCGGCGACCCGGCCGCGCTGGGTCTCTATGTCGGTTTGGGTGGACTGATCGGCTTCAAGCAGTGCCGCGCAAAATTCCTGGCTGACGACACCACCGTCGGCACATTTTTTCAGCAGCTCGCATGCCTGCTGGTTGAGCTTGTTCGCCGTGGTGCGCATACCGGCGCTGAATTCGGCACAGTCTTCAAACAGTGAATTGGCCCAGGTAGGTCCTCTGCCGTCCTCCCTTGAACAGTAAGGGGTGGTCGGCAGGTTGCCGCCGTAGATTGATGAACACCCTGTGGCGTTGCCTATATACATCCTGTCGCCGAACATCTGCGAGACAAGCTTTATATACGGGGTCTCTCCGCAGCCGGCACAAGCTCCGGAGAACTCGAAAAGCGGACGCATGAGCTGGCTTCCCTTGATGGTGGCCAGGCTTATGTCGGCCGGGTTGATCTCCGGCAGATTCAGGAAGTAGTCGGTATTGGCCGCCTGTACAGTCTTGACCTCTTCGTTGTTGGAAACCATCTCCAGGGCTTTGGTCTTGGCCGGGCAAACGCTGACACAAAGCGTACAGCCGCAGCAGTCCTGGGTGAAAACCTGCAGTGCGAATTGCTGTCCCTTAAATGCCTTGCCGACGGCATCCTTGGACACAAATGTTTCCGGAGCGTTATTGGTTTCTGGAACGATCTTGATCCGGCAGGCTGCGTGCGGACATACCAGTGCACACTGTCCGCACTGGATGCAGTTGTCAGGGATCCATTGAGGTACGGCAACGGCAATGTTCCTCTTTTCGTACTGGGTGGTGCCGGTCGGCCAGGTTCCGTCAGCAGGAATCTGGGAGGTTTTCAGCTTGTGACCTTTCCCTTCGATTATTTTTGCCGTAACCTCTTTGACGAATTTCGGTGCATGATCGGGAACCACCGGCGGCATTTCGCCACCGTTCACAGCGTCGCCGACAGGTACCTCGACGATGTTCTTGATCGCGCCGTCAACGGCGTCGTAATTCATCTGAACGACCTTGTCACCTTTTTTGCCGTAGGTCTTCTTGATGGCGTCCTTGATCGCCTTGATCGCCTCCTCCTGGGTGAGGATGCCGGAGATCATGAAGAAGGCGGTCTGCATTATCATGTTGATACGGGCGCCGAGACCAAGGGCAAGGCCCAGGGAGACCGCATCGATAATGTAGAACTTGGTTTTTTTGGAGATCAGGTCCTGCTGTACCTTCCTGGGCAGGTGCCCCCATACCGTGTCTTTGTCAAACGCGGTCGTGAGCAGGAAGGTTCCACCGTCTTCGAGGTTGCAGAGCATGTCTACCTGGTTGAGAAAGGTGAAATTGTGGCAGGCAATAAAGTTCGCCTTATTGATCAAATATGGCGCTACCACCGGATTCTTGCCGAAACGGAGGTGGCTGGTGGTGATCGAACCGGATTTTTTCGAGTCGTATACGAAATAGCCCTGGGCCGAGTTGTCTGTTTCGGTGCCGATGATTTTGATGGTGTTCTTGTTGGCGCCGACGGTTCCGTCAGAACCCAGGCCGTAGAACATCGCACGGTAAACATCGTCGCCTTCGATGTTGAAGCTCTCGTCGTAATCGAGGCTGGTCTTGGTCACGTCGTCATATGGTCCGACGCAGAATTTCTGTTTCGGAGCCATGACTTTCATGTTGTCGAAAACTGCCTTGACCATTGCCGGGGTGAACTCGGCGGACCCCAGGCCATAGCGGCCGGAGAGGATTATCGGCGGGTAGACGGAGCTGTTTGCTTCGACGGCTTCACCGACTGCAGCCCGGACATCGAGATAAAGCGGATCGCCGGGAGCGCCCGGTTCTTTGGTCCGGTCGAGCACGGTGATTTTTTCAACCGTCTGCGGCAGGGCATTGACCATCGCCTTGCAATCGAAAGGACGGTAGAGGCGAACTATGACCATGCCCACTTTTTCTCCCTTGGCCACAAGGTAGTCGATGGTGGCGGCGGCGGTCTCGCAACCTGACGCCATCATTACGATGACGTGTTCGGCGTCGGGAGCACCATAGTAGTCGAAGAGATTGTATTGACGGCCGCTGATTGCAGCGAACTTGTTCATGGTCTCCTGAACGATAGCCGGAACCGCCTCATAATATTTGTTTACTGTTTCACGTCCGGTGAAGTATACATCGGGGTTCTGGGCTGTGCCGCGAATGGTCGGATGATCCGGGGAGAGCGCTCTCTTGCGGTGGTCAAAGATGAGATCCTCGTCGATCATCTCTCGCATCTGATCGTAGCTCACCTCTTCTATCTTCTGGATTTCGTGCGAAGTCCTGAATCCGTCGTAGAAGTGGATAAAGGGGATGCGGGAGGCGAGGGTGGCCTGAAATGAGATGAGCGCCATATCCATGGCTTCCTGCACATTTTGTGAGCAGAGCATCGCCCACCCTGTTTGTCGCGCCGCATAGATGTCGCTGTGGTCGCCGAAGATGGAAAGACCTTGACAGGCAATCGCCCTGGCGGTTACGTGAAATACCGTTGGGGTCAGTTCTCCGGCGATTTTGTACATATTGGGGATCATCAGCAAAAGACCCTGCGAGGCGGTAAAAGTGGTGCAGAGCGCACCGGAGGTTAGCGATCCGTGAATGGAACCGGCCACACCTGCTTCAGACTGCATCTGATTCACTGTGGGAACGGTGCCCCAGATATTTTCCTGGAGTGTTGCAGACTTCGTATCTGCTTCAGCGGCCAGTGGAGTAGATGGGGTGATGGGGTAAAGAGTGATAACCTCACTCGTGGCATAAGCGACATGGGTACACGCCTGGTTGCCGTCAATTGTTACCATCTTTCGCGACATGATTTGTTCTCCTTTGTTTTACTATTAAGTTGTTTCTACAACGTAGCGAAAACAGAAAAATAGTATTAAATGTCATGGGGAATCGGTCTGTGGTGCTAAAAATGCGTGGTGATATTAGTCTAATACTTACCGAATTACAACATGTACGGATGAAATTCGGCAGACTGTAAGTCAACAGACCACTATAGGATATTTGGTCGTGACCTGCAACAAATCTAAAACGTTGATTGGTTCTATAAACAAAAACAATAAGCAGCTGGGTAAATGCCCCGCGCCAGGGTATGTTTTGCCCTGAGTTATAAAAATTTTTTCAAACGGTAAAAGGATAGTTTCATGTTGGGTATTGACGACAATGAGCTGGATTGTCTGCTGCACTTTTTACGTCATGAAGATGAGTGTGTTTTCCTCGATACGTCGCGGCCGGATGAAGAAAATTGTATGTCATATTTATTTGTTGATCCAATAGACAGATTTGTCTGCAGGGCAGGGGATAACCTCGAAGGGTATCTTCAGAAGCTGCAGTCCGCTCTGGGGCAGGGGTATCACCTGGCCGGGTGGATCGGCTATGAATTCGGCGCCCTGCTCGAAGGAGGGATTACCAAAAATATTGAACAGTTTTTGGCGACAGAGATGGTGCTGGCCGATCTCGGGGTTTTTTTAAAACCATATACATTTAACCATCATACGGGACAGAATAACTATCCGAAACGAGGACAGAGGCCGGAAGGTTGCCAGAAGGACTGTCACAAGGTGTCAAGCCTCAGGCCGAATATGGAAAAGAAAGAGTTTGTCGCGGCCCTTGGCACCATCCGGGATTACATTGAGGCGGGCGATACCTACCAGGTCAATTACACCATGAAACTGCTGTTCGATTTTGACGGGTCGCCGGAACAGTTTTACGCCTTTCTCAGGAAGAACCAGTCGGTGGGGTATGGCGCCTTTATCAAAAGCCGCGGGGAGCAGATTCTCTCTTTTTCCCCGGAACTCTTTTTTAAAAAACAGGGACCCGAAATTACGGTCAGGCCGATGAAGGGTACGGTCGCCAAGGGGAGGTTTAAAAAAGAGGAGGAAGCCAACAGTCATTTTCTGCAAAACGATATCAAGAACAGGAGCGAGAATGTCATGATTGTCGACCTGTTGCGAAACGATCTTGCAAGACTTGTTCACGGGCACGGCAAAAGCAGGGTTTTTGTCCAGTCTCTGTTTGATGTGGAAGCCTACGAGTCGTTGCTGCAGATGACGTCCACAGTGAAGGCGACCATCGCTGAGACTGCCATGCGTTCATTGCCGCTCACACAACTGTTTCGTGCCCTGTTCCCGTGCGGGTCGATTACCGGCGCGCCGAAGATTCGCACCATGCAGATAATTGACGAGCTGGAAAAAGACCGGCGAGGCGTTTATACCGGGGCAATTGGTTATTTCAGTCCCGACGGGTCGGCTGCTTTTAACGTTCCCATCAGAACAATTCGCTTGTCGGGCGGCCGCGGGGAAATGGGTATCGGCGCCGGGATAACCCATGACAGCGTCGCCGAACAAGAGTGGGATGAGTCGCTTCTGAAAGGGCGTTTTCTGACCCACTGCAAACCGCAGTTCCAGCTTTTTGAGACGATCCTGCACACTCCCGGTCAAGGGTATTATCTTCTTGATGAACATCTGTTTCGGCTCAAAGAAGCGGCCTCTTTTTTCAACTTCTCCTTTGATTCTGCCCTGGCTCTGGCAACACTGGCTGATAAGGGGGCAGACTTTACCAGCCCGATGAGGGTCAGGCTCGAGCTGTACAAGGACGGCAGGGTGAAATGTGTCGCCGCACCCTGCGACCTGCCGCAGATCCTTGAACTGGAGGAGTTTCCCGCCGGCAGCGTTGCCGATCTTCCCGAGGTCGCTGTCTCAGACCATATCGTCGATTGCGGCAATCAGTGGCTGTTTTACAAGACCACAAGGCGGTCTCTCTATAACGACCAATATCGGAAAGCGTGTGAACGGGGGCTGTTTGACTACATATTCTTCAACAGCCATAACGAGTTGACCGAGGGGTGTATTACCAATGTGATCATATACCACAACGGCAGATACAAGACCCCGCCGGTCGAATGCGGTCTCCTGGCAGGGGTTATGCGCGGCAAGCTGTTGGCCGGCAGCAAGGTCCCTGTCATTGAACAAAAAATAACGCCGGAAATGCTCAGAAACGCTGAAGCAGTCTATGTCTGCAATTCGGTTCGCGGGGTCGTTCGCGTCAGGCTAAGAGGATAGATAGCAGCCGGGGCGGACGGCCAAGCAGGGCGGCTGGCCGTAATGTCTGCCTTACTTCGGCTCGGTCCTATGATTAGTGTACCATCGACTCGTCCTGGTCGGGGGTTATCTGCACCGGGGGGACGATAAGGTTGTGCTGTCTGCCCAGTTCCCTGACCACGGTCATGAAGGTGGATGGCAGGGGAATCTCCCTGTCTTCCAGGAGATAACCGTAATTTTTTGCCCGGACCAGTGTGTCGGTACTGTCTCCGCCCTCCTGGTCGTCGCACAGGGTCTGGATTCTGAGTGCGTCGGTGATATGCCTGCACAGAAATTCGTGATCGTCTTTCAGCCCGAGCAGTTGCTGTTCTATCTCACCCCGATGTTCTTTTCTGAACAGGGCAAACCGGGGGTCCGGGTTCCGGGTGCCGAATATCTCGTTGGTGATTGCGCCGGCGAGCATCGGAGTTTCCTGTTGGTCGCCCCCGCAGTTTTTCTTCAGCAGCGACTCTCTTATCTGTTTGAATACAATCATCTGGACGAGTCCGACGCCTTCGCGTAAAGAGAGAATGAGCTGCGAGTCTTTTTTCTTTTTTTCTTCGGTCATTTGATTTTTTTCCAATCAGCGGCAGTTTTGCCTGTCAAAGCACGAACTTTACGGCGTCAGCACTTTTTAGCTGTTTATAAATGCCGAGACGAACCTGTTCATCAGGGACAGTCAGTTCGGCGTTGAGGCTGTGGTATTTTCCCTTGGAACTTGAATGGGAATGGGTGATGGTCACGTCATGGGGAGCACATGCCCGCACGATCTCTTCCTTGAGCAGGCTGCAGTCTTCGCCGATAACCTTGTAAACCCATACGCATGGATAATTAATTTCCGGTTTTTCCTTGTCGGAGAAAATTCCTTTTTTTTCTAAAATCATGCCTGACGATATTTATCTGTTGGTTGAGCGGTTTGACCGACCCGAATATTTCGTGCACAACCGGATTGAACCCAGCAAAACATGATCATGAACAGTGAGCGGGCAAGATCTGTTGAGCACGGTTGGTAGTTTGTGAAATATTCGGGCCGGGTTATATTTTTTCCTGGTGGTGAAGTAATAATGAGTCCTGCTCCAAGAGTCAAGAGGAAGGATTTTCCTGAATATTCGGTGAAAGCCCGGGAGAAGGAGGAGTTTTCTCGCAACAATCCGATAACTTTTGTATATATTGGTGGTTGGATGGTGCAAGCAGATAGGGCAAAGAGAATAGCGCGTTGTTCCAGGAGAAAAAATGGGGTCGATACCCCGCTATATACAAAGAGAGATTGCATTGGAATCCGATCGCCTTGATTTTACCGAATACAGCCTGGCTGAGTGTGAGGCTGAAAGAAAAGCCCTGGCCGAAGGAATTCCTGCCATTATCATACGATTTGATACAGCGTTGCGAGCCCGGTGGGTGAACAGCTGGACCGGCAGGAAATATCCCCGGGCTCTTGGACAAAGCTGCAGCGAAATTTTTTGTCAAAAGTCGGAGGAGTGCGGTAACTGCGCCGTTCGCCGATGTTTGCAGTCGGGTGTTGTTGAATCGACCACCAGAATGGTGGAGAACAGGGCGAAAAAACAGCGGGTCGTTTATGATCTCGTCGCCTCCCCTGTGACAGCAGAAAACCAGCGGATAACCGGCGTCATCGTCATGGCTTACGATATGACGGAAAAACACGAGCTGCAGCAGCGGTTGAGACATGCACAGAAAATAGAGGCCATTGGCGCCATTGCCGGAGGGGTCGCGCATGATTTCAACAACGTGTTGACACCTATCATGGGATACTCTGAAATAATTCGCTTAAGACTTAAACAGAGCAACTATGAAGATGAGTCGATCCTCGACTATATCGACGAGATATTGAAGGCAGCCGGGCGGGCGAAATATCTTGCTGAACAGATCCTCGGTTTTGCAAGGGGAACGGAGAAGGCGGCGGTGGTCCAGTATCTGCATCCGATTGTCAAGGAAGTGGTGAAGCTGATGCGGGTAACGTTGCCCGGGACAACCGTTATCCGGCAGGAGATTTTCGAGGACTGCGGCAGGGTTGCCGTCGATCCTGTCCAGATGTACCAGGTATTGATGAATCTTTGTGTCAACGGCTCCCGGTCGATCGGTGACGGTCATGGGGAACTGCTGATTCGTCTTGCCCCGACGCAGTATAAGAAAGATGGCAGAAAATGGATTGAATTGAGCGTCTGGGACAACGGTCTAGGCGGCAGGAAAATGGTGCTGGCAAAAGATGGGGACTGCAGCCTGTCGTCTGATGACTATGATGCCGGTTCGGAAATGCGACTGTCGGTGGTAAAAGACATAATCGATTCGATGGGAGGAGAAACCGAGATTCACGATGAACTCGGCAAAGGCACGGTGTTCAGTATATACCTCCCGGTCCAGGATGAAAAAGGTTCCATTGAAGACAACCTGGCACTCAAAGAGCTTAAGGGAGGTTCCGGAACGATCCTGCTGGTGGACGACGAACCGCAGGTGGTCAAGGTGACAGGTGAAATTCTCAGGGGGCTCGGCTACAGCGTCGTCGGCAGGACGTCGGCTCCGGCGGCACTGGAACTGTTTGAGGCTACACCCGAGATATATGATCTGGTGATGACCGATCTGGTGATGCCGGGGTTGACCGGTATCGAGCTCAGTACGCAACTCAGGCGGATCAGGGATGATGTGAACATCATCCTGTTAACCGGTTATTCGGATAAGGTGAACAGGGATGAGGCTCTTGAGGCCGGGATCGACGAGTTTTGTACCAAGCCGATTTCAATGCGGGAGCTTTCGTCGGTGGTTGCCCGTTTCCTGGCGGGTGATACCGTAACCCGGAAATAGTCCCTGCGCGCGCATTGTCATCAATATGCGCGCAGGCAGGGTGGATACCTGGAGCGTGTTACCCGGCGGATTGAAGCCCTCTGCCGTTTATCAGGCTGATCTGGTCGTTGAGGGTCCACAGGTCGTAAATATAGCCCAGTCCAACAAGGCCGCCGGTGAACAGATAGAGTATACCGCTCACCCATTTCCCCATATACATCCTGTGAATGCCAAGCAGTCCGAGAAATGTCAGCAGGACCCAGGCGAGGTTGAAATCGATCTCTCCCTCGTGGTAGCGGATATCCGCGTCTCTGTTCATTGCCGGGATCAGGAAGAGGTCCACTATCCAGCCGATCAAAAACAGCCCCAGGGTAAAAAAATAGACGGTACCGGATATCTGCTTTCCATAGTAGAACCTATGCGCTCCGAGAAAACCGAAGATCCAGAGTGCGTATCCGATAAAGATGGTGTGGGTGGTGGTGCTGTTATTGGCTGACATGGGGTGCCTCCAGTATTTTTTTAACTTTTTGAACATTGGCCCAGGCGGCATTTACAATTTTTTCATCCAGCTTCCCCCGGTCAATGTCTTGCATAATATGATTTTGCACCTTGGGCAGAATATCTTTGTCATGGCTGAGGTTGTTGCCGATGATAATCATGTCGATTCCCGCCTTGAGGCAGAGGCAGCAGGCCTCTTCAAGTCCGTATCTGTCGGTAATGGCCTTCATCTGCATATCGTCAGAGACGATAAGACCGGAAAAATTCAGCTGCCGCCTGAGCAGTCCGGTCACGGTCCTGTATGACAGGGTCGCCGGATACAGGGGGTCGATGGCGGCGTTGTACAGGTGACCGATCATCACGGCTTCGATTTCGCCTTCATCTATAAGCGTTTGATAGGGTTGAAGCTCCTGTTTCTGCCAGGTTGTCGAGATATCGACGAAGCCCAGGTGGGAGTCCGCAACCGAGCTGCCATGTCCTGGAAAATGTTTGATGCACGAGCATATGTCCAGGCGGCGATGTTCCTTGATCCAGGCCCGGCTGTGGCTGATGACCCGGTCGGCATCCCTGGAAAAACTTCTTTTGTATCGTCCTATTACCGGGTTTTCCGGGTTGACGTTGAGGTCCACCACCGGGGCGAGGTTGAAGTTTATCCCGGCTTCTTTAAGCAGCCGTGCCGTGATACGTGCGTTATTGGCGGTGGTATCGACTTCTGGTGTGCTCCCCATGGTTGCAGCCGATGTGGTCTGCACAAACCCCAGCTCGGGCCGAAAGCGGCCGACTCTGCCCCCCTCCTGGTCAACCGCTATGATCAGCGGTGCCGGGGAATTGGCGCGAAGCGCTGCCGTCAGCTGTTTTATCTGGGTTGGTCCCGTAATGTTGTTGTACTTGCTTCGACTGGCAAGGTGACGGTCGAAAAGAATAACACCTCCGAGAAAATCTTCCCGGAGGTTACGGACAATCGGGTGGTCGCCGGATAGCGTCTCCCCCTGAAATCCTAAAATAAACAGCTGGCCGATCCGCTCTTTCAGGGGGGGCAGGTTAACCATGCAGACTCAATATTGGCAAGATGGGTGGTCTCAGATTTTTTCCAGCTCTATTTTCAGGGGAATGACATGGAGGCTTCTGGTTTTCTGTTCCGTATATCCCAGTGACCAGCCTTTGCAGGAATACGCTTCCCCTAATAGCGCACCGATATTTTGTACAATGCCTTCAATGTTGATAATAGGGTGCCGTGAAAAAACCTGCGGAAGTCCCTGGGTCAAATTGCAGGCAAGACAGCAGTTGGGTCTTTCATGGAGAATCAGTTCCATGGTAAGTTGATTGCCGTTGCTGCCCCGGTAGCCGAGTTCGATATCGTAAGATCCTTCATCTGCATCTCCAAATAATGCATCAAAAAAAGCGTTGGTTCTTTCCGGCGGAAAAAGTTCCGCAAGTTTTGCCTTGTTGAAGATTGTCGAAAAAGTATCAGTAGTATTCATAACGCCCTGTCCAGATATAGAAGAAATAAGGGCTGTTTATCACGAGCCCGCTACGAACATTTGTTGTCGGCTAATATAACAAGGGGGGCAATTTTGTCAACCAACGTTGCGAGCGGAAAAACCCTGTGTTAAAGTAGCGCCCATGAATGGAGATCCTTTTTCTGCTGTAGCAGATAAACATAGTGAATTCGTAGATTTGCAAGGTTTGAACAAGCCGCAGTATGAGGCGGTGACGACCACGGAGGGACCAGTGCTGGTGATCGCCGGCGCGGGCAGCGGCAAAACCCGCACCCTGGTGTACCGTGTGGCCCACCTTGTCGACAAGGGGGTAGCGCCTGAATCGATCCTGTTGTTGACGTTTACCCGGAAGGCGAGTCAGGAGATGTTGTGGAGGGCCGGCAGACTTCTCAATGAGACCTGCAGCAGGGTGGTCGGCGGCACGTTCCACGGCATCGCCAACCTGCTGCTGCGGCGCTACGGCTCCCACCTCGGGTTTGACTCGTCCTTTTCCATAATCGATAGGGCTGATGCGGAGGGGATTGTCAACTTATTGAAATCGTCGCTTGGGCTTGGGAAAAAAGAGAAGAGGTTTCCCTCCAAGAGAGTGGTTGTCAATATGATAAGCGGGGCCGTCAACAAGTCGATGAATCTTGAAACTCTGGTGCAGGAGCAGTACGGACACCTGCTCGATCATCTTGAAGATATTGAAAAGCTGCGCCGGCACTATCATGACTTCAAGCTTGACCACGGACTGATGGATTACGACGACCTGCTGGTGAATCTGCGGCGGCTGCTGGAAGAGTCGCCGGAGGTGCAACAGACGATTGCGGGCAGATTTTCGTATATAATGGTCGATGAGTATCAGGACACCAACCTGATCCAGGCAGATATCGTCAGGCTGGCGGCCAATGAGAGCAAAAACGTCATGGTGGTGGGCGACGACTCCCAGTCGATCTATTCGTTCAGGGGAGCCGATTTCTACAATATCATGCGATTCCCGAAAGACTTCGGCGACACCAGAGTCATCAAGCTGGAAGAGAACTACCGGTCGACCCAGCCGATCCTGTCCCTGACCAATAATATTATAGAAAACGCCGCTGAAAAATATACCAAGACCCTTTTTACCTCAATAGAAGGGGATTGGCTGCCGAAGCTGTTTGGCGGCCGGGATGAGCTGGAGGAGGCCTCCTTTATTGTCCAAACCATAAAAAAACTCATACAGCAGGGAGTGGAACCAGCAAATATCGCAGTGTTGTTTCGCTCCAGCTTTCATTCCTACAAGCTTGAAATCGAGTTGACCGCAGACCGCATCGAGTATGAAAAAAGAGGGGGACTGAAACTGACCGAGTCCGCTCACATGAAGGATATGATCGCTTTTTTCCGAGTGCTCACAAATCCTCAGGACACGTTGTCGTGGAACAGAATTCTCTTGCAACTTGAAAAAGTAGGACCGGCGACGGCGCAGAAGATATCGAACACCATCGCGGGGGCAGATGATGTGCTCTACACGCTGCAGAACTATCGGGCGAAAACTACCTGGAAAGAAGCTTTTGACAGGCTGGTGCTGCTGTATGAAAAACTCCTTGGTGCAGAACAGAAACCAGGAATGCTTTTCGAGATAGCGCTCCACTACTATCAGCCCATTTTCGAGCGGTTGTACAGCGATGATTACCCGAAAAGACAAAAAGATCTCGATCAGCTCAAAGGCATTATGGAGGGCTACGAGGAGCTGCAGAGTTTTATTGACGATACCGCCCTTGATCCCCCCGAGCAGGTTAATGCGGAAGAAAGCTGCATGGACCGGCTTGTTCTTTCCACCATACACTCAGCCAAGGGGCTTGAGTTTGACGCGGTTTTCGTCATGGGGCTGGCCGACGGCCGTTTCCCCCACGCATCGGCTTCGTATGGGGAGCAGTGGGAGGAGGAAAGAAGGCTGCTCTATGTTGCGGCAACCAGGGCCAGAAAATATCTGTATCTGACATATCCTAGACAGCTTATGACTCCGGACCGGCAGTTCCGGCGTACCGGAATGTCACCTTTTCTCAGTGAAATGAGCGGTGGATTGTTTGAGCGGATAAACGGCACCGGCGCCGGGGGCTATGGACAACGTGAGCAAATTTCCCTGGAAGAAGCTTTGCCGGTACGGAAAAAGAAAACAAAAAAACTGCAGATGGAGGATTTTTCTGTCGGATGCAAGGTTCGACATCCGTTTTTTGGAACAGGTACGGTGAAAAAAACTTCCAAAGGGCGATCGCTTGATATTTATTTTGACAGGCACGGCCTGAAGACCCTGCACCTTGATTATGCAAAACTGACAATTTTATAGTGTGATTCCCTGCAACTTTTAACCTGGACCGAGATCCAGAGATAATTTCCCCGATAACCATGACATATAATGAAGTGTTAACGCATCTCAACGCGTTGCAGATGCACAAAATCAAGCTTGGTCTTGGTGCCATGCAGTCGTTTCTGGCCAAAGTCGGCCGGCCCGAAACCCGGATAAAGACTGTTCACCTCGCCGGCACTAACGGCAAGGGATCGGTGTGCGCGGCTCTTGCAGAGATTCTGACCCGAAGCGGCTATCGGGTCGGTGTCTACACCTCTCCTCACCTCTCCAGTGTCCGGGAAAGGTTTCGTATAGGCTCCCGCTATATCAGCGAGGAAGAGTTTGGCGGGCTGGGAACAAAAATCTGCGAGGTCCTGGGAGACGAGCAGATAACCTATTTTGAATTTACCACCGCGCTTGGTTTTCTCTGGTTTGCCGAGTCCGATGTCGACCTGGTGCTGCTTGAGACGGGGATGGGGGGGAGGCTTGACGCAACAAATGTTGTCACTCCGCTTGTTTCGGTAATTACCAGTATAAGTATGGACCATGAGGCGTATCTCGGTAATAGTCTGGAAGAGATAGCCGGAGAGAAGGCGGGCATAATAAAACCTGGAGTTCCGGTGGTCTCTTCAGCAACAGACAGCAGGGCGGTGTCGGTTATAAAGACCGTCTGCGGCGAAAAAAATGCCCCCCTGTACATGCTGAAAGAAGATTTCGACTACAGCTGCAACGAAGACGGGAGCTGGTGCTGGAGCGGCAGGGAGCGCTTGGGCTCAATCAGGCTGGACCATCTCCGGTCCGGCAGTCCCAGCCTGGTGCAGCAGGAAAACGAATCGGTAGCGCTTGTGGTTTTGGCGCTGCTTGAACAGCACGGGTTCTCATCTTCACAGGGCGACATTTACAGCGGCATCCGCGAGATGAGGTGGCCCGGAAGAATGGAATATTTCAGCCTGCCTTCCCCTTTTGGTCCGGAGGGAGAACAGCTGCAGGAGGGGGCTGCAGAGCTGCACTATCTTCTCGACGGGGCTCATAATCCCGCCGGAGTCGACAATCTGTCCGACACTCTGAAAAAGGCCTTTGGCGGCAGAGGGCTGATCGGTATCTGGGGGGCGATGTTTGACAAGGATCTGAACGCCACCTTGAAGTCTATCGCGCCTCTGTTCGATACTCTTGTCATAACCAGGCCGGAAGGCGAGCGATCCGCTTCGCCGGAACAGATATACGGGTTGCTGACTCCGGAGCAGCAACAAAAGGCCGAGTGCGTTGCCGATGTGGCAGAGGCGCTGCAAACGGCGCAAAAAAAGGCCGGAGAAAAAGATCTTATCGTTGTCGGTGGTTCCCTTTACCTTATCGGGGCGGTTCGCCGTCTGTTGCGCGGAGAGCTTGCCTGATGGCACACGATTTTCTCGATTTTGATGCTCCTGACGAGACGGAAATCAGACGGGAGAAAGAAAAGGCGAAAGCGCTGAGAAAAACGCGGTGGTGGCAACAGAAAACCGGTCCGGGGATTTGTTATTATTGCAGGAAAAAAGTGCTGTACCGCCAGATTACCATGGACCATCTTGTTCCTCTTGCACGGGGCGGGCGTTCCACCAAGGACAACCTTGTCCCGTGCTGCAAGACCTGCAATAATTTAAAAAAATCGATGATGCCGCTTGAATGGGAAGAATATATGGAAAAGATGAAAAAATAGCGGCATATCTGTGGGGTAAGGGCGTGTGGTTCACCAGGGCTGCCAGGGTACAGTCGGTTTTGGGTTCGCGCTTTGCTGCCAAGTCACGACCAGCTGCCTGCAACTCAGGAAAAAAGTCATGCCAACAGTTCTTACCCGACTATCCATGTGGTGAATCCCTTGGTTTTTCGGGCAAGAGTGTTTGATATCGAACCAAAGAGAAATTCCTCGTTCTTGCTGATACCCCGTTTCCCGACCACCAGGGTGTTGCACTGATGCTTGTCCATGGCATTTAAAATCGCCTGGCTGATGGTTAAGCCGTCCGCCAGCTGGACACTGGTGGTTATCGCCTCCTCGCTTATCCCTAGTTTCGTCAGGTTCGATATCGCCAGCCTGAGGGCTGTTCCTGCCTGGTCCACCATTATCTCCCTGTAGGCATCGAGAGTGCCGCCTTTGGTGTAATAGTCGGGCGGGGGGTCAGGATAAACGTACAGCAGATGTATCGATACTGTATTTGACGCTGACGCTACCTGACCGACATATCGGATGGCGCGTAATGCGTCGTCCGAGTCGTTAACAGCTACAAGTATCTTATGCCAATCGTGCATTGAGGGTACCTCCTGCCTTCATTGTCTCATTTACAATGGTTTTATCCCATAAAACAAATCGGTTACGGCAATAAGGACTCGATATGTCGCGTTCCTCCGGGAACCTGCTCCAGCCTTTATGAGAAGCTTTGGTACAGCTTATCGCTCCATCGGCCACGCCTCCATTAATTTGAGGATAGAGGTCATCATCTGGTGTCTTGGCACCTCTAGTCCGAATTTTTCGGCATAGTTGGCTATGGCACCGCTCTGGGCCTCGATTTCTGTCGGCCGGCCGTTGAGAATATCCTGGAGCATTGACGAGAGATTGTTGGCGCTTTCCTGCACTACTTCCACAAATAGTTCGTAGAGATCGTCAACGATGGGTTCCACTCCTCGTGCCTTGGCTACCATCTCCCCCTCGGCAAGCAATAACTTGACCAGACGTATCGATTCTTCATGCTGCAAAAGCTGGCCGTTTGGTACCTTGAAGACTGACGTTAAAGTGTTGAGCGTTGCGTAGGTGATGACTTTCGCCCACAGTCTGCCGATAATTTTGTGCGACCATTTGGTCGGGATATCGCTGTCGTTGAAAATCTGGCAGATATTTTTCAGCCGGGGGGTGACATCCCCTGTAAGCTCACCAACTTCACCCAGTTCGCCGATAAAGGTAAGGCCACGCCGTCCCCTGCGGACACGTGAGTTGCCCAGTGCCGTGCCGGACATGAACGTGAGTCCTGCGATTATCGCTTTAACCGGAAACATCTCCCGCAAAATGGCCTGATTGCCAAGACCGGTCTGCATGAACACGATGGGGCTGTTTTCCGTCACCAGGTGGGCAACGGATTCGGCGGCGGCTCTGGTGGCAAAAGACTTCACGGTGAGGAGCACCAGGTCGCATTTTTTTATTGTGGCGGCATCGGCAAGAGCTGTGACGGGTACGCTCTCGATGGATTCAAGAGAATCCGACTTGTTGGCCATCACCCCTATCCCGTTGCGCTGCATCTCATCCACCACTGCCGGATTTTTGTCTATCACGGTGACATCGTTTTTACCTTTGACCAACGATGCTCCGAACAGTCTTCCGATTGCGCCGCCGCCGACGATTACTATTTTCATCATGTCCCCCTTGTACCTCTGTTATCTTGTTGACACTTAAAAGTCTTGCAGCCGACCCGGAATGGTCGATTTCAGTTTGAAATAATCTCAATATGCAGCTTGTTTATGGTTTTCTCCTGTTATTATAGCACGCCTCCAACACTGTCTCCAGGCTGCTTAGATTGCATGACCTGCCGTAGCACATGGAATTGTTACCAGATCATATCCATTACCCTGCAAAGATCGTCGTAAAATTCCTTTACCTCATCATACATTACCGTGGTCCCCATGGAAAAATGCAGAAGAAGTTCATTGAGGGGATCCGGTATGTAGGGATATATTTTTTTTAGGTTGAAAATCCTGTCCTGGGAGAGAAGGGCCATATCCTGGGGCTCAAGACTATTGAAAACCTTCTCGCCGAATTGGGGGTTTTGCAGGATAGATTTGGTACGAAAAGTATCCTGGCCCACAAGAAATAAAAGTACGCTGCCAAGTCCCAAAAGGTCGAGCGCAAAAGGCCTTTCCGGCAGGTAGAAATCATAATCGAAATCAATCCACACAAAATGCTGCTTCTTCCGGTCGACAAAAATATGATCACGCCTGATGTCTCCATGCTTGAGCCCGTTCTGGTGTAAATGTATTATTGCGTCGATACTGAGGAGATACCTCTGGAGAACATTGTAAAGATGATTTTCAAGGTAATCCCGGTGATCTTCGCCTAACTTATAGATGTATTTGTCGAGTCTTGTCCCGTTGACGATATCTAAAATGCGTACAAGATTGTCCGCTTCATCAAGGGTAGCGTATCCCTGCATGAATGCATCGTTTCCGCGGGTAAGTTCGATAACCTGCGCTTCCTTTTCCGGATTGCGGTAACACGTAATCTCTATCGGCCCGAGCCTTATCTTGTACGTTTCGTGAAAAACGAGTTTGACAATCTGACGCTGTCCGCTTTCCAGGTCAAGCACCTTGGGAACCCACTGCTTCGGCTGTTCGTCTATGCCGAAACGTCCCTCCTTTGTGTGTCCGACGACCAGAAAATATCGGTTGTCCACATGTATCACATCACCGTAATCAATATTGCCGAAATCGCTGGTGTCGCTGAAAAGTTTAGGCTGATGCCGCAAAGAGCGTAATGCCGGATGCTGCTTCATCCGCGGCAGGATATGTTCGGGAAAGGCGCTCCAGTTTACCATAATCTTTACTTGATCATCTTCCTGGGATAATCTTACCGAATTCTGCGCTGTTGCTGCAGAAAACAGCTCTCGGGGCCATGGTTTGGAAAGGTGACACTGATAATCAAAAACGAATAGCCCGGAATAACAGTGATGGTTTTAGCAAACGACTCAGTCGTGTGACAATTGCCGTCGATTTTCACTGGTTACTAAACGATATCACTTTAATAGCATAGATTTCAAGGCAGGCGGTCACGCAGTAGCATCATCTCTGTATTCCATGATCGGCAACGAAACAGCCAGGGTGATACATTTTCCCTTTCCTAGAGGTTTAGCCATAAAATTTTTGCAGATAAAGAAAAAGCGGCGTGGCCGTAGACAGCAAGGTGCAAATGGCTTGCAACGTGATTTCTGTAAATACCCAGGTGACCTGTAAAAGGTGAGTCGTTTGATTTTTGTACCGAACCATGCTTGAACATGGTGTTGTACTCCCCAGTTAAGCTTGAAGCACAACGAAAAGCTCGCGAGAAACCCTGACTGAAAGTTGACGCGTTTTTGAGGCAGATAAAAACAGGGGGCGCAAAATACTATTAAAACCTTGCATTGGTAAGGGATTGATGTATATTGCATTGCTCTGAACACATCGTTATCAATATGGGCGGGTAGCTCAGCTGGATAGAGTGTCGGCCTCCGAAGCCGAAGGTCATGGGTTCGAATCCCATCTCGCCCACCAGTGATATCAGGCACTTGACGCAATAGTTGTTAAGTGCCTTTTTTGTTCCCCACATTCTTTGTGACTGCCCCCAGCTCCATCTGTTGCTTTTCCCTCTCAAGCGCTCTTATCTGGGCTCTGATACTTTGAGATGGGCCGAAGCTGTAGCCGGAATAAAGGGTAAATCGCCAAACTGCCGGAACGCAAATTCGCTTGGTTTTATACAAGTACTTAGAGAGCTTTCACCGTAAGGATCATGCTTCCTACTTGGAAGGAAAATTTACACGGTGAATTTTGCGTTGACCTGCCCGAGCAGAACTTCTGCGCGCCTTTATCGTTACTGCGGACGACCACAGTAACCGCATTACAAGAATCCAGAATGCGTACGCCACGCATAACACACCAAGAACTGAGATAAATAAATTCTTGGACAGGTACAAAAGGCTTGCTCCTGCAAATCCTATGAGGAGGGGCTTGAGGCGATACAATGAATCAGGTAACCAAAATTTCATAACCTTACTCCCTATTTGGTTTTTTAGGGCAACGTTCGGGTTTGATTACATTATCTTGTAACCAATGCGTATTCCACTGATCCCGGCCGGTGATTCCAGACGATCCCGGCCACTCATTCCACGTGATTCCGGCCACCCATTCCAGATGATCGCGGCCGGGTAGTCGGAGCGAAGCGACGCTGTTATTTGTCCATTACCTCGTTGGTTGCATTGACGTCAAGTTTGCTTTCATTTTTCTCATGGATTCTCCTTTGAGTTTTACTCTGTGTGCACAGTGCACCAGCCTGTCCAGGATGGCGTCTGCAAGGGTCGGATCGCCGATCTGTTCGTGCCAGAGGTCAACAGGTAGCT
>NZ_FNJI01000074.1 GCF_900104445.1 Desulforhopalus singaporensis
TGGCAACACGTGGAGCTTACCGATACTAATAAGCCGTGCGGCTTATCCATATTTTTTGATTAATACTCTACTGATTGCTCTACTATTCGATTATCTGAGTTACTATAGGAAGGCGGGTCGCAATCCCACCCCCCTTCCCTGCTAAAGGAAACAAACAGATTTTTCCGGCGGTCATAGCGAAGAGGCTCCACCCGTTCCCATTCCGAACACGGAAGTTAAGCTCTTCTGCGCCGATGGTACTGCACGGGCGACTGTGTGGGAGAGTAGGTCGCCGCCGGTTTTATATATAAAGCCCCGTAATGCAAACGCATTACGGGGCTTTTTTTTTGGCCTGGCAACCACTGAACGGTGGCACCCTTTCATCTCCCTGGTGCTCCCTCTCAATCATTCCCATTCCCTTAACGCTTGTTTTTAACATCCCTTCCTGGCGACACCGCAAAATTACCTTAACGGACGCACAGCCGATTTTTTATACTTGAATTTCAGGCTACAACACGTACACTTTAAACAGTTAGGAGAAAAAATTAAATAAAACCTAACCTATTAAAGCTCATGTTCTGTTATAGCTGTGCTATAATATCAGCCAGGGAATCAATCAAAGCGGATGTTTCTTGTTCGCTGTGACCCAGTCATCAACCCGGGCATCTTATTTAGATATGTTAAACGTGGATTCGCTTAACATATCTATGTACAAAAACAAACCGAAGGGAGAAGACCATGAATCTAAAAGCGTTGTGTTGCTGCACTGTAGTAGGAGGGACGTTGCTGTCTCATGTTTGCAGCGCCCAGGCAGAGACAATCGGACAGGCGGTTGAGCATATGCTCATGACCAACCCGGCAATCAGGGCAGCGGCCTATAACCGCCTTGGACGCGATCAGGAAGTCAGGCAGGCAAAGGCCGGATACTATCCGATTCTCGATGTTGACGGAGGGGTTGGTTACCAGGATATTCAGGAACCAATTGACGATGAATTAAATCCAACCCAGATGAGGGTAAGGCTTCGCCAGAACCTTTATCGAGGGCTTGCCACCATGAACGAAGTCGATCGACAGGAGGCCAGGGTCCGTTCCCAAGCATACCGTATACAATCCACCGCTGAGGAGGTTGCCTTACGGGGCTCTGAAGTTTATCTCAATGTTCTTCGCAGAACTGAACTTGCCGCTCTGGCGCAGGAAAATCTCGACAACCATCTCCGCATTTCCGATCAGATCAACCTGCGTAGCGAATCAGGGGTTGCCAGCAAGGCCGACAGTGACCAGGTTGCCGGACGCGTATCTCTTGCTGAATCCAATATCGTCGTCACCAAGACCAACCTCATTGACGCCAAATCCAATTACCTCTCCGTGGTAGGACATATGCCTGCTGAACTCAGCAGGCCTGCATTCCAGGAAAAGATGTTGCCGGAATCGCTTGAGGATGCAGAAAATCGCGCCTTGCAGAATCATCCCACACTGAAAATCGCCTTAGCCGATCTCGATGCAAGGAAGGAACAGGCTGAAGTTGCCAAAGCACCTTTTCATCCGATCCTCGATGTTGAACTTGAACAGCACTGGGATGAGGATTTTGATCAAGAAGGACAGGATCATCAGTTCCTGGCGATGGCCAGGTTGCGTTACAACCTGTTTAACGGTTTCAGCGATGAAGCACGACGGGTGGAGACCAAGCATCTGGTGAATGAGGCCCGTGAGATCCGCAACAGCACCTACAGGCAGGTGGTGGAATCTATCCGGTTATCATGGATGGCTTATCAGGCCGAGCTTGGCAGGATTAATTACCTTGAAAAGCGTGTCGCCTCAACCAAGGCAACCGCCAAATCATATGTCAACCAGTTTAACCTTGGAAAACGCACACTGCTCGACGTACTTGATACAGAGGCAGAAGTTATCGATGCCAAGAGAGATCTCGTCAACGCTCAATACAACAGTATTTACAATCAATACCGTATCCTCGCCGGCATGGGTCAGCTGGTTGGTGCCTTCGAGAAGCAGTGGCCGGAGGAGAGTACCGTATCTGAAGAAGGCAGTGCCAGGGATCAAGAGATTCTTCTTCACAATGATATAGAAACAATCGAAACCTTCAATAAAGGGGTTTTTGAACGTCCCATGCCTGACTCCAAAGGATAATTTAAAAAAATAGCGTTACATATCCGCTATTAAAAGAGTCGACAATCTATACGGAGGAACATTATGTATCCTCCGTATTTTTTTTGCTTTCCGGCTCCTGACCCGGCAGGATATCGAGGTGCCGGGGGCAGGTGATTAATTTTCTGTTACTGTGTACCCAGTCGTAATCGCGGGACCTTGGGGTATCAATACCTCTTCCTATTGGTCCCTGGTCTGACACTGTATATTTTGCGCAGACTTTTACAGAAAGATTTTTCTGACCAATTCCAAATTCAAAACTATCTACGGATTTGCACTTGGTATTTATTGGTGTTATCTTGTCTGCGGCAACATGCTGTTTTTTTTACCACCTTTGCCATATACTCACCACTGCGATGCAGATTTATGATGGTCAAGCCAGTCATGAGCTGCGCCACGAAAAGAAGAGTGTTTTTTAGGGAGTTAACGAGAGCTGTCAATTAATAAAGTGAACTCAAAGAATCGTCTCTATACGCTTTTTTTTATCTCCGGCCCACGTACATATTACCTGGGAAAAAGATTCTTCCCTCTGTTGCTGTTGCTCCTTGCAACCGTTCTTTTCGCAGAAAACAGGACATTCACCATCAGTACCAAGATACTTAAAAATGCCGATAAAATATATGGCGCCGAGGCAGTGGCCAGATTGCTTGACTGGCAACAATTTATTCGCCAGGACCAATCGGAAAACGACCTTGAAAAACTGCAGAAAGTAAACAATTTCTTTAACCGTTTTGAGTTTGTAAGCGATGCCCTGCACTGGCAGAAAAAAGATTACTGGGCGACCCCAATAGAATTTCTCGCAAGCGACGGCGGAGATTGTGAAGACTTTGCCATGGCCAAGTATTTCACTCTCAAAAGACTTGGAGTTGAGGAAAAAAAGATCAATATGACCTATGTAAAAGCCTGGAAACTCAACCAGGCACACATGGTTCTCACCTATTATGAAACCCCAGGTTCAGAACCGCTGGTTCTCGATAACCTTATACCTGACATCAAGCCGGCATCACAACGGGACGACCTCCTGCCGGTATTCAGTTTTAACGCCTCGAGCCTCTGGATTGCCAAAGAACGCGGTCGCGGCAATCTTGTTGGAGAGAGCAAAAGACTGAAACTATGGACTGACCTGCTGGAGAGAATGCCTGACAGCTTAAAATAACTTTAGGTTACAATATGACACTATACCGACAGCTCCTCGTTGCCACATCCATCCTGTTTCTGATTCTTTTCACCTGTACGTGGGTCGCTAAACTCAACTCCACCCGGACCTTCCTTGAGAACCAGCTGGTCTCCCACGCCCAGGACACCGCCACCTCCCTGGCCTTGTCCATCAATCCTTATCTCGTAAAGGACGATCTCGCCACCATAGATGCGATGATCAGCGCCGTTTTCGATAGGGGGTATTACCGCATGATCAGGCTGACAGACCTGGAGGAAAAGACGATCATCGATAAAGAAAACCCTCTCGTTATAACCAATGTCCCGCAATGGTTTATAGATTTCGTCGAACTCAGGAGTCCTCCTGCCAAAACCCTTGTCTCCTCAGGATGGATACACAAGGGATTTCTGTATGTGGAGAGCCATCCGGGATATGCATACAATTCCCTCTGGCAGGCCAGCGTAAACATAACCCAGGCATTTGTTGTCGTGGGGGTAGTGGTGCTTTCGCTGGGAGCTGCGGTTCTCCAATATCTCCTCCGTCCTTTAAGGCTTGTGGAACAACAGGCAAACAGGCTCTGCCAAAAAAATTATATCTTCCAGGAGAAGATACCCCGCACCCGGGAACTGCGGCAGGTAGTGGTGGCGATGAACGGTATGACCAAAAAAATCAAGCAGATGTTTGAAGAGCAATCCGATATTGCCGATAGTTTCAGGAAAAATGCATACCTCGATCCGTTGACCGGACTTGGCAACAGACGCTTTTTTGACAGCCAGTTCACTGTCGAAATGAGCAAAAAGGATGAACCGGTTTACGGCACGTTTTTTCTCATCGAGATTCAGAATCTCCCACGTCTTAATCGCGACCACGGATACCAGTACGTTGACAGCCTCATGCAGAAGATAGCTGGTTGTCTTGACACGTCATCGGCAAAAACCGAGGACAGAATCCTCTCCAGATTGTCAGGAGGATCTTTCTGCCTGCAACTTCCCAGCACAACTGTTGAGAACTCGCAGCTTATCATCGAAGACTTCATCGCCGCCATTTATGCCATTTCTTCGGAAGACCCCGCTCTTCCGGAAAATCTCGTTCAGGTTGGCGGACTGACCTATGAAAGCCCCATATCCGTCGAGAAGATCCTTGCCGGTGCGGACCGTACTGTTCGCAAGGCGGAACAAAAAGGACCGAATAGCTTTGTAATAGTATCACTTTCATCCCTTGAACACGCTGAGCCAATCAAAGGAAAAATGGACTGGCTGCAAATAATTGAAAAAGCCATAATAGATAGAGATTTCGTCCTGGCTTCACAACCGGTGGTACACTTTGGTAAGGAGCACACGGTCCTCCATCATGAAATATTTTCCAAACTACGAGCCGAGGATGGAAAAGAGATTCATGCCGGCCTCTTTATTCCGTTTGCCGAACAACTCGATAAAATAGTGGCGGTGGACCAGATAATAATCGAGAAAGTCAGTCACCTCAAACGGGACTCGATCAACATAGAGACAGTGGCTATTAATATTTCGGCTTCCTCGCTTAAAAACGATACTTTCCTGACAGAGCTGGATACAATACTCTCCAACTGGCCTGAAACGGCACCAAAAGTTGCATTTGAGATTACGGAATACACCGCCACCCAGGACCTGCAGAGACTCCTGCAGTTTTCAGCGGTAGTAAAAGGATACGGGCACACCATAGGTATTGATCGTTTCGGCAAAAGTTTTTCTCATTTTGGTTACCTGCAATCTCTGCAGCCCCAGTATGTCAAGATTGACAAAGTGTTTACCGGCGAGTTGACGGATCAAAATACCGACAGCTGGTTTTTTATCAGTTCTCTTGTAAATGTAGCTCACAGCCTGGACATCAAGGTGATCGCCGAAGGTATTGAAGATGCTACCCAGTTGGAATCATTAAACAAACTCCATCTCGACGGCGCCCAGGGTTTTTTCCTCGGCGTTCCGAAATCTGTTAATTAGCTGTAAGGCTCCCACCATTTTACCGCCTGATATGGACTGTCTATATCAGGCGGCCTTCAATTACCCCGTATATTTTTCTTTTTCAGTGGACCGCAGGGCCAGCCAACTCCCCCCGTCCTGCTCTCTGGCGACCACTATTTTAACCATTTTTTCAATGTTTCCGCCGGACACCTGTCTACCACCATCCGAAATCTTACAACAATTTCACATATTAGTACCAAGGTACTATGGAACAATGCATTCTCCTAACATATCATTGATATTATAGTCGTATCCCTTATAGAAAACTTGGAGGTCAATATGGCAACTGAAACAAATATAAATACATCCAGTGAAGCCAACCAGCCGGTTGGAAAGGCGATCATAGTCAAAGGCAACGTCCATGCCCAGGGGCAGGATGGAACCGTTCGTGTCCTTGAAATCAACAGTCCGATATACGAAAACGACCGTATAATTACCGATTCCAACGGGATGATTTCAATCGTATTCGGTGACGCGGCGGTAGACCGCCTCGATCTTGGGCGCAACAGCGAAGTGGTCATAGACGAGGACGTGTTTAAAGAGGCCGGTCCGGAGCAGGTCGCAGAGTCAACTGCAGAAGTTGAACAGATTCAACAGGCACTGGCGGAGGGAACGTTCGACCCGACTACTGAGCTTGCACCGCCTGCCGCCGGACCCGCTGGTCCGGATAACGCCGGCGGAGGTATCTACAATGTTCAGTTTGACCTGACAGGCGATCAAATAACGCCTGAGGCCGGTGCTGAAACGACAGGTCCTCCCTTTGACTTTATTTCCCGCCCCGGACATACCTATGAAGAGCCGGTCGTCGTGCTGGCAGAGCCTGTGATTGAATCCGGCGGTTCGGAGGAAGAGCCACCGAACTATTTTCCTGAAGCTGGTTCTCTTGAAATCACCCTTGACGAAGAAAACCTTCCTGACGGCACAGGCGCTCCTCAGTTCGATGAAGATGGACGACTCTTTTACGAAGGAACCCTGGAAGATCTCGGCGTAAACTTTGGCGGAGACGGCCCTGGCGGAATCAGCTTCGGCACCCAGTTTCTGGCTATTGACAACACCGGGGGAGATTCAATCACTGTCAGCGGTTCTTACGGCACGCTGACAGTCTACGACGATGGAACCTGGAAATACCAGGTTTTCGATCAGGCCGACGGCAGTCCCAATCTCGATCACCCCGTCACCGGTCAATCAGGACCTGCAACCACCGGTCCTAGCGACTCACTGCAGGATATCTTCAACTTCACGATAAGCGACAGCAATGGTGATACCGCGGCCGGTTCATTTACCGCCAACATTCTTGATGACGGTCCTATTACAGAAGATATTTCCATATCCAAAGTCGTTGAAGAAGACGCTCTGGGTAACGACGAAGGGGCTGAACTCGGCGACCCCGACAGCTCGCTTGGCAACCTCGACGATTCCTCCGACTCCGATACCGCCACCTTCACCGCCGCTGATCTCAAGTCCGCGGTCGATGACGGCGCCGACGAGGAGGTCACCTTCAGCTTCGTCGCAAGCGGCTCCTCTGGCACCCTCGCAGGCATCACCTCAAACAACGAGGCGATCAACTGGTCCAGTGACGGCACCACCATCACCGGTGTTACCGCAACCTCCGGCGATACCGTATTCGAGCTCAGGTTCGACAGCAACGGCGACCTGATCTTCGATCTCGACGACCAGGTCGACCACTCGTTCGGGTCCGCCGGCACCGATGACGAGCTGCTCGCCAACAAGATCGATGTCGGACAGTTTATCGT
>NZ_FNJI01000058.1 GCF_900104445.1 Desulforhopalus singaporensis
ATAAAATTCCTCAAGCGCCTTATTGCCAATACCGACAGGCCTGTTTTCCTGATTCTCGACAACTGCTCTGTCCATCGTTCGAATGAAGTTCGTCAATATGTGGAAAGCACCAACGGGAAGTTGAGAATTTTCTTTCTTCCACCATACGCACCAGAGCTAAATCCTGATGAGCATGTATGGAATTACCTGAAAAATCATAATATTGGTCGTCAGACCACCACCAGTGCGTGGGATCTGTATAAAAGAATTATGAAGGTGATGCGCTCACTTCAGCGCAGTCCCGAGATAGTAAAGTCGTTCTTCCAGCATCCATGGACGAAATACTCGCTCGTGTCTACTGATTAACGTTCGCATTAATAATACATTGTGGCATCAACCAGGCATAACAACTGGAACACAAAAACCTCGTTACAACATTCCCCCCCCTTGTTATCATTCTGAAAATATGTCCCTACGTAAAGATCCCAATAATAGTGCGGTCAAGGAGCTTATTTAAGTATCCGCCGGTTAATATCTGCATCCGGAATATTAAGATTTTTCACCCTGTTTTTAGATAAACTACGGTAAGGTATTTTAGTTTTCACCATTTTCGATTATGCTTATTCGCAAAATGCGAATACCATCTCTTTTTGTCATAATACGATATATGAAATATCATAAACCGTACTGAATATTTCACTGGTCTGGTGCCCTCCATAATCGAGCCATCTTAGGACGGACATCCAACTTTATAGCGGTTGGCGGCAACGCCTTTAATTTTGTTTAAAAATTGCGAGTAATGGCAATATGCCTGATGCTGAAAACAAATTTACCATTCTGGTCATAGACGATGAGATTTCCATTCTGAACTCCTTGCAGCGTTACCTGGGGCGACAAGGGTATGATGTATTGCTGTCAGAGAATGGTCAAACAGGTATTTCCCTGTTGGAGCAAGAGAGGGTCGATTTAATATTGCTCGACTTGAAAATGCCGGGAATGGATGGTTTTGAAGTCCTTGAAAAGGTAAAACATTCCAGGCCCGATCTGCCGATTATTATTCAGACTGCCCACGGTGGAGTGCCGGAAGCTGTCAAAGCGGTTCAAAAAGGAGCTATCGATTTTCTTGTCAAGGGAGATTCTCCCGAGATATTAAAAAACAGGGTAGCCCAAGTATATGAACATTGGGTGCTAAGACAGGAAAACAATAAATTAAGAGAGATTAACGAAAAGAATTTTGAATTCGAAGGACTTATTGGCGAATCATTCGTTATGCAGAACCTGAAAAAAATGATTGTAAGGGTCGCCTTGACAAACTCTACAGTTTTAATTCAGGGAGAAAGTGGAACCGGCAAGGAGTTGATTGCCAGAGCTCTGCACTGTCAATCGGACAGGAGGGATAAACCTTTTATTCCTGTTGATTGTGCTTCCATAAGCGAATCGATTTTCGAATCCGAGTTTTTCGGCCATAGAAAAGGTTCTTTTACCGGTGCCAATAAGGAATTTCAAGGTATGATCAGATCCGCCGACACCGGCACGCTGTTTCTTGATGAGATCGGAGAAATGCCCTTGTCAGTGCAGGCCAAACTTTTACGTACACTTCAGGAGCGACAGATACGACCGGTCGGTTCCACAAAATTTCACGACATCGACGTCAGGATTATTGCCGCTACCAACAGGAACCTGCTCAATGAAGTGAACGCTAAAACATTCAGGCAGGATCTCTATTATCGTCTCAATACGATTACCTTGACAGCTCCGCCTCTGAAGAAAAGGGACGGCGATATAGAGCTGCTTACCGAATATATTCTTGAGCAATATTCTGCTGATCTGGGCCGACCGATAACCATTACCGAAAATGCCCTGCAAAAACTGGTCAACCATACATGGCCCGGAAATGTCCGCGAATTGGACAATACCCTGAAAGGAGCGGCTATCTTATGTGAAAGTGGCGTTATCGACGAAACGTCTCTGCAGCTTAACCCGGACTGCGAAGACAACCCTGAAGGCAGCAGCGACAATGTGAGCGACAACGTAAAATCCCTGATCGATATGGAGAGAGAAGCAATCGAGAGAGCGATTGAGCTCGCCCACCATGACCGGACAAAAACCGTTAAAATACTAGGTATTTCGGAAGCAACACTGTACAGGAAAATAAAAAAATACAACCTGAAAGTAAGACTGGTCAAAAATTGAGGTCTGGTTCAGACTCTATACGTAATTCCGGATAATGCCTACACACTTTATGCCACAATAAAACGTACGTTGACAGTAGACGCTATTTTGTCGATTTTTATTAATATTTCAATAAACTATTTACATTGGACTTAATATCGAAAAAACCGTCCTGTTTGGTTACCGGATTAATAAATGGTTTTTTCCATACCAATAGCAGGTTAATTGGCAATATCCGCAGACAAACATTTGCCGAGAACATGACGAATTGCCAACCCTGATAGTTACCACAGATAACAGCAATGAAGATAACCTCTAATATAAAAAAAATTGTTTATACCTTACTGTTTCCGGGAGGGGTAATTCTGTTTATGCTATGTCTCTTGTTGCTCCCGCCCCCCCCTGGTCAGACCACTGACCCTCTGTTTTTTCATCTATTCATTACATACCATGTCATCTGGGTTATCCTGCTCTTTGCTCTTATTTTTTTTATATCCCTCACCTGGAATACCATTGCCAAAAGAAAAGCCATCGAAAAGGTGCACAGCGAGTGGCAGGCAGTAACAAAACAGAGGGAGTTGCTGCTGGAATCGGCTGGAGAAGGAATAGTGGCAGTCAACACCGATGGAAAGATTACCTTTTTGAACTCTGCCGCCCTGTCAATGCTGCAATTTTCAAGAGACAACCTGCTTAACAGTGATTTCCCTAAGCTTGTTCACGAACCAAACTCAACCAATCTGTCACCATCCGGTAACCATCATTGTCAATTTTTGCGGGCCGTAACCGAAGGCATCCGGGTTGATAACGGTGAAGGGGCCTTCCTGTGTAATAATGGTACCGTAATGACTATTGAATATAGTTGCAGATCATTTGTCAATAGTGACGGACATCGTGAATCCGTGGTCACTTTTCACGATATTTCAACAAGGATAGAGAAAGAAAAAGAAATCCGGCGATTAATCTGCGCAGTGGAACAGAGTCCTGCAACAGTTGTTATTACGGATAGTGAGGCTACCATTGAATACGTTAACCCTAAATTTATCGAGGTAGTCGGTTATAGCGCAGAAGAAGCTATCGGACAGAATCCCAGGATACTGCAAAGCGGAGTCCATTCGAAGAAATTCTATAAAACCATGTGGGATACCCTGCTGCAGGGAAAAGAATGGCGAGGTCAGCTCTGCAATCGCAAAAAAAACGGGGAACTGTTTTGGGAACAGGCTGCTATTGCGCCAATAAGGGACAAATCGGGTACAACGACGCATTATGTTGCCACCAAGGAAGATATCACCCAACGCAAAAAAGTAGAACAAGCGCTTTTAGAAAGCGAAGAGCGGCTGGAACTTGCGTTGAATTCGGCCCAACTCGGTCTTTGGGACTGGCAACCGGACACAAATGCCGTCTATACCAACGATATCTGGCAGATCATGCTCGGTTATGACGCGGATGAAGATTTAGGAAATTCGGTCGAAAAATGGAGTTCCAGGATCCACCCGGGTGACAAAGAAGAGACATTGACAATATTACGCGCCCACCTCGACGGCAAAACCGAAGGGTACCGCAGCGAACACAGGCTACGCTGTAAAGACGGCAGCTATAAATGGATTCTCGATATTGGCAAAATAACTGAGACAAACCATGACGGACTACCCTCCAGAATGGTCGGTATCCATGTGGACATAACGGAGTTGCACCGGCTCCAGGACGAATTGGTGGCGGCAAGGGATATTGCCGAGACGGCAAATCGAGCCAAGAGGGATTTTCTTGCCAACATGTCCCACGAAATACGAACCCCCATGAACGCGATAATGGGGCTTTCCCATCTGGCCTTGAATACTGACCTTGATGAGAGGCAGCGCTACTACATAAGCAAAGTGTATCACTCGGCCGAGAATCTTCTGGATATTTTAGGCGATATTCTCGATTTTTCAAAAATTGAGGCGAACAAGCTCGAGCTGGAAGACAAACCTTTCAATCTGGAGATTATTTTTGAATACATAGCCAGTGTCGTCGGGGTTAACGCCGAAGAAAAAGGAATATCGTTATATTTTGACATTGAACAGAGCCTTCCGCTATCTCTGGTGGGCGATGAAATACGGCTGAAGCAGGTTTTAGTCAATCTGGCTAATAACAGTGTAAAATTTACCGAACGTGGTGAAATTTTTATACAGGCAGGTGTTGAGAAGGAAACAGACAAGGAGGTTGTGCTGCACTTTTCTTTAAGCGATACCGGCATCGGCATGACTATTCAGCAGCAGCAGATGTTATTCCAGCCGTTCACTCAAGCTGATTCGAGCACTACCCGGCTGTTCGGTGGAACAGGGCTTGGACTGGCTATAAGCAAGACAATAGTCGAAATGATGGGCGGCACGATCTGGGTGCGGAGTACACCGGGACTGGGCAGCACTTTCCATTTCACCGTACGACTAAAAAAACAGGAAAAAGAGGACAGTTACCAAACAACCATCACCGAACAGATGGCCGGAATCAATGCCCTTGTGGTCGACGCCTCTTCTACCTCCTCCTCCATTCTCCTGAAAATGATGCGAGAATTTGGCTGCTCTACGGCCCTTGCCCAGTCTCTTGACGAAGCAAGAAATACAATTGAACACAACAAGACGACTCCCGCCTTTAATCTTCTGCTGCTTGATAAAAAGACATTAAACGAGGAACACCAGACCTCTTCTGCCCAACACTTTTTCGAAAAAACATTACCGGAAATGGGACAGAAAGCCCCGGCTGTTATCTTTTTGTCTACATCTGAGTTCGATACATCCATCCAGATTGCGTCTTCCTGCTCCGCAAATACAGTGGTGCCAAAACCAGTTATTCCGTCCAGGCTGGCGAAAACTATAGCCGATGTTATGGGGTTTGAGCAGACTGCAGCCGGAGAGATTTCCAAGGACATCATCAACACCACCGAAGATCTGGTCCCGCACCTGAGAGGTGCACGAATACTGCTTGTGGAAGATAACCCCCTTAACCAAGAGCTCGCCAGTGACATGTTGACGCAGAAGGGGATTCATGTCGAGTTGGCTGAAAACGGCCGACAGTGTCTGGATAAGTTAGATAAAATTGCTGTAGACGGCATCTTGATGGATTGTCAAATGCCGGTTATGGACGGATACGACACGACCAGAGCAATACGCAGGCTGGGAGATTATGATGAGTTACCTATTATTGCTCTGACAGCCGATGTAACCGACGAGGCAAGAAAAAAAATATTTCACGTCGGCATGAACGATTTTATCCTTAAGCCGTTCAAGATGAAACAGCTTTTTATCACCCTGGCCAGGTGGATTGATTGCAGTGACCAGCGAGACAAATAAAAACCGCTGGGAAAAACACATATAATCGAATCTGAGGTGAAGCATGAGTAAAGAAGTAGAATTTCCATTGAAAAGAATCGTCTTTCTGGAATTTTGTAAGGCTGCACTGATGCCGCTTTTTTTTATTGAATTGGCGCTGGTACTGCTCTACTTCATTATCAATTCGTACAATCACAATAGCGCTGTTGCAACCCTGGAAACTGAGAGTATTTCACACCTCGACGAACTTGTCGGGACCCAGGCGGATATTTTCAGTCAGGAACTGAAAAGTATATCCGAACTCGGGGTGCTGGTCCAAAAGGAGACTACCGTTTTTTTTAACCGCCTTGAAGAATTGTCTCCCCAAAAATCTCAATATGACAATTACCTGTTCGCCGATAACGGGGTTTTTTACAAAACCGTCAATGACGGCGGAGCAAGTCTTTATTACTCAAACCTGGTGAAACTCAGCGATTATGAAAAAAAGAAGGCGGTTGCCAGTGAACAACTCGACGGGATTTATAAGCATACCTCCGAGGCAAATGAGAATATTGCGGCAATTTACATCAATACATTTGACTCCATGAACAGATACTATCCGTTCATAGAAGAGGTATATAACCAATACATGCCGAACATGGATATCCCGAAATTCAATTTTTACTATCTGGCTGATGGTAAGCATAATCCCTCACGGGGAGTCGTATGGACAGACGCCTATCTGGATCCGGCCGGAATGGGATGGATGATGTCCTGCATTGTACCGATCTACACCGGGGATTTTCTTGAAGGTGTCGTCGGCTTAGACGTTACTATTGATAAATTTTTACAAAATATTCTTAATATGGAGCTCCCATGGGGGGCGCAAGCCTTCCTGATCGATGCCAAAGGTACCATCATGGCAATGCCTGCGGAAGTGGAAAAACTCTTCGGCCTTACCGAGCTACGGACGCATATTTATAAGGCACAGGTTGAGCAGGATACCTTTAAACCGCAAGAATTCAACCTCGCTAAAACCCCTATTTCCGGCGTCGCCAATGCAATTGAAACTATTCTCACCAAGGATCAGTCGGTTGAGGAATTGAGTCTGAATGGCCAAAAATACCTGCTGGCCCATGCGACCGAACCGCAAAGCGGATGGAAGCTCATAGTGCTTGCCGATAAATCGCGTATTCTGGAACCCATAACAAGAATGAAACACAAGGTAAAAACCATAGGTTACCTGGCGATAGCCGGCATGGCAGGGTTTTATATTTTGTTCCTTTGCTATCTTCTTTACAATGCACGGAAAATTGCCAGCCAGATCTCACTGCCAGTGGTGGACATTGCCCAGAGGAGTATGCATATTGCCAAAGGCAATTACGATGCTGCCCCTATAAAGTCGAACATAAAAGAGCTTGTCATTCTGAATAACAACTATAGTGTCATGGCCGGAGAGATCAATAAACTCAACGGTGAGCTGCGGGAAAAAATCCGCAAGGCCAACAAAGAGATCGAGGTGCGCAAACTGGCGGAACAGGCGCTTCGCAGCAGTGAACAGAGGCTGCGGGTGGCCAAAGACAGAGCGGAGTCGGCCAGCAGGACCAAGAGTGCCTTTTTATCGAACATGAGCCACGAATTAAGAACCCCGCTTAATCACATAATCGGTTTCAGTGAACTGCTCCTTGATCAAAGTTTCGGTGAACTCAACACCCGGCAGAAAAAATATTCATCCAACGTCCTGACGAGCAGCAAGAGATTGTTATCACTGATCAACGATGTACTCGACATGGCCGGTGCTGCGAGAGGTGAACAAGAACTGGAACATTCCATCTTTACCCTGCACCCCCACCTTGAACACAGCATGGTCATGGTAGGCGAGAAAGCGAACAAGAAAGATATTGTTCTCCAGCTTCATGTTGAGGCTGTTCCTGTCAGTATCAACGCTGATGAAATCAAGCTCAAAAAAATCCTGTACACCATTCTGTTGACTGCAGTAAATTTCTCTGAGAAAGGAGGACTTGTGTTGATGGTGGCTGAAAGTGTCGACTGTGACACTTTGCAACCGATCTATAATATAGCCACACCTGATAGTAATTGCTTGAAAGTATCTATCAAAACCAAGCGATGCAAAATTAGTCCATCGGACCGAAAACGGATGGCTGCGATTTTTGATGGAACCGACGATAGTTTCGACAATTTTGACGAAACCTTTGGCATGGGATTTTCCTTGACAAAATTCTACATCGAATTACATGGAGGCATCATCACGATGGAACATAGTGATGACAACGCGGAAATAGCTTTTATTTTCACTATTCCCTACTGCCAGAACAACTGACATGATAACTCGATAAAATCTCCATCTTTTCTATAAAGATAAATGAAAGAATCAAAAGCGAAAGTGCTGATTGTCGACGATGAGCTGCTAAACCGGGAACTGCTTGAGGATTATGTGGAACTCCTCGGGTATGAGGGAGAAAGTGTTGCCGGTGGAGAACAGGCACTGCAAAAGATTCGCACCCAGAAGTACGACATGGTTTTGCTGGATGTCATGATGCCCGGATTCAATGGTATCGAAACCACCAGGAAAATCAGGGAAGACTACAATCCCGTCGACCTGCCGATTATCATGGTGACCGCCCTTTCCGGCCGGGACGATCGGCTGAAAGCTGTTGAGGCGGGTGCCAACGACTTTATTGTTAAACCGGTGGATAAAACAGAGCTGAATGTGCGAATCTCCTCACAGCTGAAAATAAAAAATCTGCACGATGAGTTAATAAGGCATCAGCACCATCTCGAGGAGCTGGTCCAGGAACGTACAGTTAACCTGAAACTGGCATTGAGTGAAGCAGAGCGTGCCAGACACAAAACGCAAAGGGCCCATCTGGACACAATCCACCGATTAGGGGTCGCTGCCGAATACAAAGATAAATGCACTGCCGACCATATTAACCGGGTAAGTTATTTTTGCAGAATAGTTGCTGAAAGCATCGGTCTGCCGGAGACCGAAATTGAAGTAATTACTGCGGCAAGCCCCATGCACGATGTCGGAAAAATAGGCATTCCCGATTCCATCTTGTTAAAACAGGGCCCACTCACCAACGAAGAGTGGGAAATAATGAAAAAACATACCCTGATCGGCGAACAGATTCTCAAACACTCAGATTCGCCGCTGCTGGTAGCCGGCGCCGTCATTGCTGCCACTCACCATGAAAAATGGGATGGCAGCGGTTATCCGTATGGACTTGAGAATGAAGATATTCCTATCCTGGGCAGAATATGTGCCATTGCCGACGTCTTCGATGCGCTCACAGACTCCCGTCCTTACAAGGACGCATTCTGCGCAAACAAGGCCCTTGAAATAATAAAGGAGGGGAGAGGGTCCCATTTCGACCCACGACTCGTCGACGCCTTTGTAAGAAATTTCGATAAAATTATGGCCGTAAAATTGCAAAAAAATTAAAGACGTATCGACCGCATCACAAAAATTTCGTTGCCCGCCAGAATATGCGTGAACCATGTTTCCTGCTAACATAAAACATCCTGTTTTCAAATACTTACCCAAAACACTTTGCATTATAAAAGCACAAAAGGGAGACAGAGTTCCACCCCATCCTTTCCATGGCCCAAACCTGTCTCCCCGATGAGCCTTTACGGAATTATCTTGTATCTCTTAATAACCATAACCGTAATATCATACAATTAAGGTATACATCAGCTACGAGATCATATGAAGCTGGAAAAAGACAAAACAATGCAACAGCGCATATACAGCCGAATCCAGTCTGAACGTATTCGCCTGGTGTACAAATCGACACTAATGGCTATTATCGCCTTTGTCGTTGCCGTTATTTTCCTAATCTATCTTGTGAAAGATTCCCTTCCACCCGGGCTCATCACCGTTTGGGGAATGTTCATGGTTTTCACTGCTCTTTTTCGATTAGTTCTCTATAGTGTCTACTTAATAAAAAAAAACCAATATGAAGACATGGTCTACATCAGGTGCAATATCCTTGTCGCGGCCATGACCGGGCTTGGATGGGGAAGCTGCGCTTTTTTCTTTTTTCCCTTTCTCTCGATCGTCGAGAGTTGCATTGTAACATTGATTATCACTTCATACTTGGCTGGCGGTTTAACCACCCTCTTCCCGTTCGTATCCACCTTTTCCTTTTTCTTTTTTCCCGCCTCTATTCCCCTGATTTTCAGATTATTTGATATGGGGGGGAAAATCGGACTCTCCCTGGGATTGATGCTGATTGTTTTTGTCATTTTCGTTACAACAGCTTCTTCCCGGCTTCGCTCCCTGCTGAAATCATCTCTATTTTTACGCTTTAACAATGAGTATCTCGCCAAGCAGCTGAAGGCTGAAAAATCAATAACGGAACAGCTGAACTCCTCGCTGGCTACAGAAGTGAAAGAGAGAAAAAAAACGGCTTCACGGCTGGTTACCGCCCGCAAAGAGGCTGTCAAGGCTAATGAGGCAAAGAGTGAGTTTCTGGCAAACATGAGCCATGAGATTCGCACGCCGATGAACAGTATCATCGGGATGACTTTTCTGGCCCTGCAGACCGAGTTAAGCAACAAACAACGGAAATATCTAACAACGGTCCACAATTCAGCTAAAGATCTACTGAACATTATCAACGACATACTCGATTTTTCCAAGATTGAGGCAGGAAAACTTGAGATTGAATCAGTAGGGTTTCGCTTTGTCGATATAATTGACAGCCTGAAAAGCACTACCGAACTTAGAACTCAGGAAAAAAACATAACCCTATCAATCACCATAGACCCGCACATCCCCCCCAGAGTCAAGGGAGACCCTTTACGCCTTGGCCAGGTCTTAATTAATTTAACCAACAACGCCATCAAGTTCAGTAAAGCAGGAAGCTCCATATCACTCAGTGTCACCCTGCTGAAAGAGCGGAAAAAAAAGGTGATGCTGCATTTTGCGGTGAAAGATCAGGGGATAGGTATGTCCCATGGTCAGCAAAAGAAAATATTTAAGAGTTTCAGCCAGGCAGACTCATCAACAACCAGGAAATATGGAGGATCCGGGTTGGGCTTGGTTATTTCCAAGAAGATCGTCCAGATGATGAATGGTGAAATATGGGTAGAGAGCGAGCTTGGTGCAGGCAGTATTTTCCACTTTACCGTTTTACTGCGTAAAGAAAAGGAGGCTCCGGCTCCGATTTCTTCACCCGGGATTCCTGAAAAAAAATTGGTCTACAAGGCGTTGACAAAGCTTCGGGGCACTAAAATACTCCTAGTTGAGGATAACGAACTTAACCAGGAGTTGATGCAGGATCTGCTAGGTATTGAAAAAATTATTGTTACAACGGCCTCTAACGGTCAGGAGGCGCTTGATCTTCTAACCAGCCAATCGTTTGACGGGGTCTTGATGGATTGTCAGATGCCGGTTCTTGATGGCTATGAAACAACCCGCCTGTTGCGCCGGCAACAGAAATTCCGGGATCTGCCGATCATTGCCATGACGGCCAACGCGATGATTGGTGATAAAGAGAAAGCGCTTGCTGCAGGGATGAATGATCATATCGCCAAACCAATCGAGCCCGACGAAATGTTCCTGACCATGGCTAAGTGGATGTCAGCCAATAATTTATAATATAATCCCTACTTGAAAGTTGCCACCGGTAAAGGTGGTACCGTTAAACCATTTTGTACGTTTATCTCTTACTAAAAAACATCGCACAAAGCATCAGCAGGGGGAAGCTTTGTGCGATGTTAAAGCAATGAATGACCGAAACGCCAAGGTACCTACACTGCTTTAGAGCTATTGACAAGCTATCCTGATTGTTTTCGAAACGGTTGGCTCACCGTTTGCTTTTCAGACATTTACCTGCGATCATTGCCAAATCCCATCAAACATAAATTCAAAAAAAACGAGGATTTCCTTTTCGGTGTAGCCTGTACAACTCGCAAATGTTTCAATTCCCAGAAAATCAGACTCTGTAAATAATTCTGTGTAACTGCCATTTCTCATATCTCAGAAAACCGGTCTTCATATTCAATGAGAAAACGGTTCATAGCCGGTTTCCA
>NZ_FNJI01000057.1 GCF_900104445.1 Desulforhopalus singaporensis
CTCGATCATCGTGACCACAAATCTCAGCTTTAGAGAGTGGTCACAGGTTTTTGGGGATGCGAAGATGACGACTGCACTACTTGATCGTTTGACACATCATTGCGACATCGTAGAAACCGGCAATGAGAGTTATCGGCTGAAAAATAGAAAATAAGTTCATCATTTACTATCCGCCCCAGTTGAGTTCTGCCGCTCCGACGAGCATTTTGGTGGGCCCATTCTCGCGCCAGAACTCAATTGGGGCTACCTTGAGATGAAAGCTTTAAAATAACAGGATTAATGGAACCCCCTTTTTACTTTTTGGGGGTCATTTTTGGACGCTGACAGGGGGTCAATTTTGAATGCTGATTGACACTGATAGGGGCACTGAGTATTGCGGAAAGGCCGATTCACATGATTATCAGCTATATTTGGCTCTCAATGACATAGAGCATACCAAGACCAAGGCTCGATCACCGCAAACGAATGGAATATGTGAACGCTTCCATAAAACTGTTCTTCAGGAATTTTACCAAGTTACCTTTCGCAAGAAAATTTACCAGGATCTTGAAGATCTTCAAGTAGACCTGGATGACTGGTTATTACTCTATAATTGGGAGAGGACACACCAGGGAAAGATGTGCTGTGGAAGAACGCCAATAGAAACTCTTGAAGATGGAAAAAAATTGTGGAAGGATAAACAGCTGAACTGAATTTGACCTGACAAAAACCTGTCAAAATTGGTATTTGTCAGATCAAATCGTGACTACTACACCTTACCGTGCCCCTTGAAGGGGCAAACGGCAAAGTATCCCCTTCAAGGGGTAAACAATATCGGCCCCTCTGAGGTCGGATATTTATTGTCTGGTAAAGCAACCAACCTCTTGCCAGTTTTAAAGCTTACAGAATATTTTCTTCATGTGCGCCAGGGTTATAAAAGCCATTTAGTGCCTACATTGATGTTATTGACTACCTCCTTGACCCCATCAGCCCCTCCCGCAATGGTACAAATCGCGTCAGCCAGTTTTCTCGATACCACATCACCATAGACTGTCACCCGACCATCCTCTGCCATAACATGCACAAGATGCGACCAGCTCTGTTTGTGTTGAGTAATTGCTGCCCAGACATTGGAACTGAGAATTAAATCCTCCAAGCTCTTTGTAGTGGTTTCATCTGGAGTAAATTCTTCACACCTGGTCAATTTTTCCAGAACATTCACTACGCTGTCAATGTTCATGTATTTGAGGTTAAAGGAAATATCATACAGTGAGGGGTCGTTCCACTCAACACCCAGGACTACTTGAGCCCATTTATTTCTTTTAGTGTCCAGTTCCTGGATCATTTCTACAGCTTTTTCATGATCGATGCCATGGGCCGCCATCGCTGCATCGACCCGGTAATCTGTCCCAGCGAAGATGCGAACTCGAAGTATTTTTTTTACTCCTCTGAGTAGCATGTCACCTGCCAGACCGTGATAAACGAGGTCCATATTCCGTATTCTTTTAAGCAGTACAAAGCGGACAAAATTAACATTTGAAGCAGAAATAGGACGATCAGAACTTAAGATACTGGGAGCCTCAGCCATTGCATCACTCAATTGACTTTCGTCAATAGAGAAATATTGGGCAGCTTCCGTTATCACCATCTCTCGGCTCACACATGAATAATTGAGACGATTGGCCAGTTTTTCTGCTACCTCTTTGCCGCCACTGAAAGTACCCCTTGAAATGGTTACAATAGCCACAATGTTCTCCCTAATTTATGATTTGTTCAATTCCGGTGGCCCGAGTTTCCGGCTGACTAACGCCAACACCGAAGCTACTGCCATCATAGCGATGATCAATATATACGAGGTATCGGGTTTACCGGTAACATCCTGCAGAAAACCGTTGAGCCATGGCATTACCAACCCGGCCGTCCCGAATGCGCAAAACAACAGGCCAAAATTAACACCGAAATGTTCCAGTCCGTAAAAATCCTTGCACGTAGCAGGAAAAAGCGCATGGTTAGAGCCATAGTTCAGACCAATCATAAAAACCACAAAAAGAACGACAAACCATGATCCCCCACCATGTTTTGACAGCCAAAACAGCAAACAAACCACCAGCCCTTGACAGGCAAACTCACAGAACATTGTCAGTTGGCGGCCAATTTTATCTGAAAGAATGCCCGCAAGAATGCGCCCCCCGCTATTCCCGAGTGAAAGCACAATAACTGCCAGAAATGCCCATGAACCCAAGGCGTTTTTGCCAAGATCAGTTGCCACACTGATAAAAATCAGGCCGGTTGCAGAACCTGCAAAGAACATGAAAAACATCAACCAGAACTGGCTGGTGGAGACCATCTGTCGCCAGGTCATGCTGGTATCACTGGTATGTCTGGCTGTTGATGCCATACTATAAAGTCCAGGTGTATATCCAACAGGAGGTATCTGAATTAATCCGACACATAGTGCCACTACAGCCCAGATTCCAAACCCGAGAGAAATAATAGTGTTGGATATGCCCTTTTCAACAACACCGACATCGTTAACAAACTGGAAGAAGTTGAGAGACCACGCCGAAAGTGGTGCAAGAAATACTGGAGACAGACCTATACCCGCCACCACAATGCCGACGATAAACCCAGTTTTCTGAGGGGGAAACCATCTCATCGCAGATGGTGCCAGAGCACAATATCCACAACCAACACCAATACCGGTAACCAGACCGAAGCCGACCACATAGGCAAGTTTTGAATCCCCACCCAGTCCTGAAATAATGCAGCCAAGGCCCGTCAGGAAACCACCGAGCAGAATTACCCGGCGAGGACCAATAATGTCCTGCAACCGGCCAGCCGGCACCATGGTGAATGAAAAGGCAATGGTCATGATTGAATATGGCAAGGCTTTGTCGGCATTGGACCAGCCCCAAGCATCAGGAATACCTGATTTTATAACACTCCAGACATAAAGTATGCCAAGCGCCACTCCGATAGTTGAAGTGGCAAATGTTGTCAGCCATCCTCGAGAAATAGTAATTGTTAAATGGGTAGTTGAGTTCATATGATAGCTATTTAGGGTGTCACCCCGATTTGTGCGCTCATGTACGCTAAGGGAATAAAGTTAAATTCCTAATTTTCTAATGGCAAGGTTAATTGCTCAATTAAAAAGCTGGTTCGCATATTAAAAGTAGTTATGCTCAAGTTATTGATTCAATAATGTATGTAGAAATTTTCCCTGCCAATTATAATTATATAAAAAGTTAGAGAATCGTCCATCTTGCTCGACCAAGGATCGGTGGTGCGCGGTGAATTGATGAAAACAAAAAACCTGCGCAATCGAGCAATGTTCTTAGGAAATTACCAAATCGATTACACAGCTTCGATGATATAGTAATTTTTCTTGCCTTTCTGGATAAGTAAGTATGTTTCATTGATCAAATCTGGCGCAGTGACAGAGTACTCCTGATCAGTTATCCTTGCTTTGTTCAGACTAAGTCCGTTGCCTTTTATAGTACGACGCACTTCACTTTTATTAGGGAATGTTGCCGTTTCAGCTGCGAGTAATTCTATGATTGGCACCCCGGTATCAAACTTAGCTCTGTCGATTTCATAGGTCGGCACCCCTTCGAATACTGAAAGGAAGGTTTCTTTATCCAGCTTTGCCAGGCTTTCAGACGTTGATTTTCCAAATAGAATCTGTGAGGCCTCCACAGCCTTGTTGTACTCTTCTTCGTCATGAACCATGCAGGTCACCTCTTTCGCCAACCGTTTCTGTAATGATCGAAGGTGCGGCGCAGCTTCCTGTTCTTTTACCAGCTCATCCACTTCTACTCTGCTGAGGAGTGTGAATATTTTGATGTACTTCTCAGCGTCGACATCAGAGACATTAAGCCAAAACTGGTAGAATTTGTATGGTGTGGTCAGTTTCGGATCTAGCCAAATATTACCGCTTTCTGTTTTTCCAAATTTACTCCCATCAGCTTTGGTTATGAGCGGGCATGTAAGAGCAAATGCCTCACTGCTTTCTTTCCGGCGGATAAGCTCTGTCCCCGTAATTATGTTCCCCCATTGGTCAGATCCACCCATCTGCAATTTGCAGTTTTTCTCCCTGAACAGGTGCAAAAAATCGGTTCCCTGTACCAGCTGATAAGAAAATTCGGTAAAGGACATCCCTGTCTTGGCTTCTTCCCCCAAACGTTTTTTTACGCTGTCCTTGGCCATCATATAATTCACCGTAATATGCTTGCCAATGTCGCGGATGAAATCCAAAAAACTGAAGTTTTTCATCCAGTCGTAGTTATTTACCAGCTCGGCAGCATTGGCTGCATCTGAGTCAAAATCAAGAAATTTGGAGAGTTGTTTCTTCAGGCATTTCTCGTTATGGTGGAGGGTTTTCTCGTCGAGCAGGTTGCGCTCTGATGATTTCATCGACGGGTCGCCGATCATCCCGGTGGCGCCTCCGACAAGCGCAAACGGTTTATGTCCGGCGATTTGGAAATGTTTGAGCATCATCACGCTCACCAAGTGGCCTATATGTAATGAATCAGCAGTTGGGTCAATTCCAATGTAAGCAGATGTCATTTCTTTTTGGAGCTGCTCTTCAGTTCCGGGCATGATGTCGTGGATCATACCGCGCCATGTTAATTCTTCGACAAAATTCATCTTTCAGTAATTTAAATTTGTTTTAGGGTTTTAAAATTTTAAGAGAAGGTGGAAGCCTGTGCAGAACGAGCAACAAGAAATCGCTTTTTTTCTCGACTAAATCGAATGTTGGAGCAAGGTAGAAGAGGCCCTATTCTTTGTATAAGAATTACTCCAACACCCAAGCATTAATTATAACTTCAAGGTGCTCAACCTATCGGAGAGTACCTTGAAGTTGGTAAAATTTAGTGATCAAACATAGTATGCCGGATCAACACTTCCTCTTTCTGTCCCAAAGGTGGTTTCAATGGTCTGGGATAAGCTACGCCAGAAGAAATCAATATCCAAGCCATTGCCAGTAGGTTGAGGAGACAATAAGGACGGCAACGCCGGAAAGGACCATGCGGCAGGCCATTATCAGCATAAGGTGCTTCAAACGTACATAGCCGGTGGCGTACATAAGCAAACCAGCAGCTAATTCGTAGGGGAAGAGGAATTGATCGAGACCGTAGAAAAAACTGTAAAGCAGCGGTTGGGTGGATAATCCGAGGGTACTCGCAATCTCGGCCAGGGGAATACTGAGAGAACTGGCTGCAGCTACGGGGGTGAGCGCGAAGTTTGACAGGATACCGACCCCGTAAGAGATAATGGAGGTGCTGGCGAGACTGTTCATGCTTTCCAGCCAGGGCACGACCATGGCTGCTATCCATTCCGGGATGCCAAGGCTTCCGGCAACGATGCCGATGGCCATACAGGCGGTGATGAAAAAGAGAATGTCGAACTGCACTTCCTTGACGTCATCAGCCTTGAGGAGACTGAATATAGGGGTGAACCCAAGAAGGACTATGCCGCAGAAAGCATAGTAGCCGGGGATACCGTGGAATTTCTCCGTGGCGAAGGCCACAACCGCCAGGATTGTAAGGGCTAGGGTCTTTTTCTCGTCAAGGCTCATGGTGCCCATGGCCTTGATTTGTTCACCGGCGTGGCTGCGGCACTGGTCTATATATTTACCCAACTCGCGGCTTCCAAAAAAGTGCAGGATAGTAATGCAGAAAGCAGCGTTGATGAGGCTGTAGCCCAGGTTGTCGATGAAGAAGCTGACCCATTCGATGGGAACACCAATGTCTTTGACCATGAGCAGGCCAACGATGCCTATATTGTTGGGCAAATAGTTTGTAGCAGGTACGGTGGCGCCGAAAAAACCTGCCATTACCAAGATGGTGGCGGCTTTAGAGCCTTTCTCCATACCCATTTTGTGGCACATGCCTGAAGCGATGGTCATGAAGATTATTGTTGTAGTGATGACGTCGGGGATAATGGCACCAATCAGGTAACCTGCGACGATAAAGGCGCCATAGAGCCGCAATGGGGTGGATGCGATATGCGAAATGGTGAGGAGGGCAATACGGTCTGACAGCTTGGTACGTTCCATAAGCGCGCCGATGAGCATACCGCAGAGACACACCCAGGGGATGGGGGTAGTCCAGCCCACGAAAGCTAAATCTGGAGAAGCGATGCCGGTGACAATATAGAGCATCAGCAGTAGGATAGCTGTGCCGAAAAGAGGCATAATCTCAAAAGCAAAGGCGGAGATAGCAAAGATAGTGAGGAACCAGTAGGTAGTAAGCTTCAGGTTTTCCGGATTTTGGAGCAGATAAGCGCCGACGGCGGCAAAGAGTAGACTGTAGATCCACCCCCTGATTCTTGCTGATGGAAGGAAAGTTTTCGCTGTCGGTTGCGATAATACACTCGTTTTCATAGCATGCTCCTTTTCAGATTACGAATATAACGTTCTGCCGAGAGTGCTGCAATCGTAGCGTCACCCATGGCTGTGGTGATCTGGCGGAAAATCTTGTCATTGATGTCGCCTGCACTGTAGACGCCAGGCAAGTTGGTTTCCATATTGGGGCCGGCTTTGATATAGCCGTTATCGCTTAAGGCGACCTGGTTCTTAAACAGCTCATTGTTGGGGGTTTGCCCTAGAAAGACGAAGATCCCATCCACCGGAATCGTTTCATGATTTCCCGTAGACAGATCTTTGATTACCGCCCCGGCAAGGTGACCATCCTCAAGGCACAAGTCCACCAGCTTCGCCCCTGTGCGGGCCTCCACACGCTTATCGGCCAGAAGCTGTTCCTGGGTGGACTCGGCTGCGAAAAAGCGGTCTTCAACTTCAATCAGGGTGAGGTGGGAGATGTCGATCTGCAGCAGGTAGAGACTTTCATCAAAACCACTATTACCTCCTCCGACAACGAGGACCCGCTTGCCCTTATAGGCCCCGCCGTCGCAAATGGCGCAGTAGTGAACTTCTTCGCATTCGGTCTGGAGGTCAAGGGGAATGGGCTTGCGTCCGGTGGCAAGGATTACCGCTTTACTGTGAAAAACGGCCTCGTCGGTTTCGATGGTTTTAAATTCTCTTTCAAGAGAAAGGGACTCTACTTCGCATACCTCTTCAACGGGTATGGACAGGTGGTCCACATGCTCTTTCATTTTCTCCATCAGTTCCATACCGTGAATCTTTGGGTAGGAGGGGAAGTTTTGAACGGTATGGGTCGAATTCACCAGTCCTCCTGTCACACTTTCTTCCAGTATCAGGGTGTCAAGGTTAGCCTGGGCCGCGTAGATGGCGGCTGTCATACCAGCTGGACCACCGCCGATGATGACCAGGTCGACCTGTTTTTCAGGTTTCATAAGTATCTCTCCATCATGTACCCCGTCGTTATTGTACGCTTCTGTAATAGGCGGTCATCTCTTTTGGGTTCATAAGGCCCGCTTTGGTGGCGCTTATTGCCCCTTCTTTTATGAAGACAAGGGTGGGAGCCCGCTCGGCGCTCAACTCGTCACGCGCTTCCGGGTTTTCTTCCGAATCGAGTTTGTAGAAAGTGACGCCGTCGTTCTTCTTGGCAAATTTTTCCAGCACCTTTTCCATATTCTTACAGTGGGGGCACTGCTTTTTGAAACAGATGAGGATGCCGTCTTTGGTATCAGCGATGGTGTTTTTGTAAGTGCTGTCGTCTATGGTTGTAAACATGGGTTTCTCCTTGTTACCTTATGTGGTGCGTAGTTCGCCAATATAAAGTTTTAGTTTTTCGAGCAGCTCTTTGGCGACTTCCGGCTTTTCGGCGGCGATGTTTTTGAGCTGGAAAGGATCGGAGTTACGGTCGTACAGTTCATTATGGCTCGGCATCTCCACCTTGGCGCCAGCAGTGCAGGTCCACATTTCCTCGCTCATGGTTTTCTCTGATCCGGCTACACAGTCGACGCTGTTCTTCTCTTCCTCGTCTACCAGCCAGTGAATATAGCTGTAGTCGTCGGTGATAATGGACCAGGACATGCCATAGTACCCGGCGATGGCGAAGTCACGGACCTTATCCACCTCTCCCTGCATGAGGGGGAGTAGGCTTTCACCCTGGAATTCATCGGCGCCATAGGTGTTCATTCCGTGGTCACTTACACCGCTTTCAGTATCAAGTTGGCCCATAATATCCATAATGGTGGCCGTGACATCCACATTTTGAACAAAGCTCTGGATACGTTGGCCGCCTTCGACGCCAGGGACATGCATCATCAGGGGGACATGCACCAACTCTTCGTAAGGCCATGGGCGGGATTTGCGCATTATGCCATGACCGTGCTCACCTTCGCCCATGGGCTGGCCGTGATCGGACATGAGCACTACCATGGTTTCGTCCCATAGGCCCTGCTCGCGGATCGAGTCGATAATCTTGCCGATCCACTCGTCAACCAGAGTGATCTTCTCCATGTAAAGGGCGCGAATATGTTCGCATTCTCGTTCGCTGATGCGATTTTCAACAGGGGTCCAGGGGGCGAGCAGAATTGGATTGCCTTCGTAGTTGGGGTCATAGGGACAAGGCTCACCATTCCAGACAGAAGGCGGATCCCAAGGCTCGTGGGGATCGAATGAGTCTACCCAGAGAAAGAACGGTCGGGATTTGTCGCGGCGCTCGTTCAGCCACGCCTGGGTACGATTTACCACCTTGGCTACGTAACTGTCAGCGTCGGATCGGCGGTGTTGCTGTTGTCTGAGAAAACAGCCTATTTCGTCTAGTAGTTGCTTGCTGTCGTCGTCGATGAAGTTGCCCTCTTTGTCCCATACCATTGTGGGTGAGGTGAAGTCCTCAGGTTTGAGTGATGGGTCCAACGGCACATCTGCAAAAGAGGTGTGGTCCAACTCCTGACCTGGGCAGAAATCCACGAAATCGAAGCCGCGGGCGTAGCCAAACTTGGCCAGTCGCATAGGGGCTGTATCGTAGATGAGTGCTGTTTGCATGTTCTTACCCCACATGATGTCGGTGATGGTGGTATCGTCGGTTGTGAGAGGTTGCCAGCCGCCGTAGGGCAGGGTGAAACGGCCTGTCATAAGGGCGCGTCGCACTGGAATAGTGGGAAGCCCTTCGCTGTAGGCGTTTTCGAAAAGCACGGACTGCCTGGCAAATCGGTCGATGTTGGGGGTTTTAATCTTCTTGTTGCCGTAACACCCTAGATAATTGAACTGCAGGGTATCCAGCATGATGAAAACGACGTTTTTTACTTTTTTGCGGTTGAAAGCCATTGGGTCAGTTCTCTCTACAATTAAAGGGTTTATATTTCCGGGCAGTTAATCACCGCTAGGCAGTTGTCTAGGGATCATACTCCGGCCAATTCCACCATAAATTCTGTGAAACCTACATTGTTCTGAAAGAGGATTCTGTCTCAAATGAGACATTCTTTGAAAATGAAGTTGTATAGAAAAAATAGACACATTTTAAAGAGCGAATTATCTATTCTTGAGGAGATGTTCTGTGACGGCACCCCTAAGATTCTTAAATCATAAAAGATAACACCTCCAAAGCAGGTAGTGGAATTGACCGAAAACCTCAGGAAAACCTAGGCACACGGCTGAAACCTTGAACTAGCGCAATCCTTGTGCTTGTCTACATTTGCGCAAATTCATTTACCTACCGTCCACAAACCCAAGCTAGAGGATCACACTCTAGGATTTTTTTAAGTGCTTATGCGGGCAGAACTAATAATCAAAAGCCGCCCTAAAGCTTTCGATTATTAAGGGAGAGCTATGATCAAAAGTGGTGTTTGGGGGGAGACTTAAAGAAGAAATGACGCATCCTGTCGGAATCAGTTCGCCAAGACAAAATTCCAACACAAAGAGGATACGTCATGAGCAAGAATAAAATTATTGCCCTGAAAAAGCCAGGAGAGTTTTCCGAGGATACGCTGACTGAGCTGTTCCGCAACGGTGCCCGGCAACTCATTGCAGAGGCAGTCGAGGCAGAGTTTCGGGATCTTCTCCAGCAATATGCTGAGCTGAAAAATGATCAGGGACACCGACAGATAGTACGAAACGGCTACCTGCAGGAGCGAGAAATCCAAACAGGAATCGGTCCGGTCAAAGTGAAGGTCCCGAAGATAAGGGATAAGAGCGGTCAAGGGATCAAATTCAACTCAGCGCTGTTGGCACCTTACGTCTGAGAACAGCGAAAACAAGAGGCTGCGTTGCCAGGCATACCATCTTATCCATGGTGTATAAACTCGGCCAGAGTGCTCAGAAGAGATGGCGTCGCTTGAGAGGGTTCAAGATGCTTGCTGAAGTAATACGAGGAGTGCCGTTCAAAGACGGTGAGAGGGTTAATCCAATAGAAGAAAGCGGACTCGACAGGATAGTCAATGTTTGAGAATTATTCTTTGAACACCAGACTTGACTATAACTCTCAAAGCAACTTTCCACACCTCAAAAGAGCATCCGTATTAAGGATATCCAGGCGATTCTTGGAAAATTGGCCGATAATTTTTTCATCACGCAGTTGCCTTATAACACGGCAGACACTGCTTCTGTGAATACCTAAAATGTTAGCTATATCCGTCTGGCTGAGGTTAGGGCTGAGGGTGGCGGGTTCACCATGTTCGCGCCAGATTTGCGCGAGCATTCGGCAGATCATGCAACGGCAATCGAAGAGGTTGGAGTCGTATAGCTGGCCAAAGAAGGCTCCGGCCTTGATAGCAACGGATTTGATGAGATTGAGAATCAGGTGGGGATGTTTACGACAGAAATCGACATCCTTAAGGAGAGTTTTTGGGAAGGCGATTAGTTCACATTCAGAAAGAGTCTGCAAGATATAAAAATGATCGAACGACTTGTGAATATGAGGGATCTCTCCCAGGATGACTCCATGCTCCAGCATTAATATCACCCGCTCTTTACCATTTTCAGCAAGACCGGTAAGGCGAATACGCCCTTTGTCGAGAAAATAGAATACGTTCTCGCTGGGGGTGTGGATTTCACTGTTTTGGGGAAACGTTTTTCGCTTACCAAGATGCATAATTTCTCGCCAGGGAGCGTTGAGCTCTCTGATGCAGAAAACAGCTAAGTCCTGTTTATATTTATCACGGTTGTTTTTGCTCATAAAGTATTTCAGAGCAGGGGAAAATGCCCCTTGCTAATATTCTGTCTGCAGCAATATAGGTAACTTTACTTTCTTCCTGATCCTACGAACCAGGGACTTCCATTAAAATTTCCGAAAATTAGCAATCTTGGTTGCCAAGGGCAGTTGACCGTATCTGTATATCATTTATTCAAGCGTGTGCCTACTTTTAATTGATAGATTTCCTGTATCTTTGTCCTCTGGCTTAAACTCGGAGAATACTCAAGGGTGCCAGGCAAAATAAACGCGCCCTCCTTTCACCTCCGCACCCGCCGCGCTAATTCCTCCACAAGAGCCGCCATGTCTCCATTGTCATCCGTCCCCCTTCCACCAGCCCCTGAGACCTGCCCCTTGGAAATTGTACCAGTTGATATGTCAGACTTAGCATCAAATCAACTGGAGAATCTGATGAAGAGGAAAAGGTTTTCAGAAGAACAATTTATCCGGATCCTGAAAGAGGCGGAAGCTTTAGGGAATGCCAGGGAAGTGTGCAGACAGCATAATGTGAGCGAACAAACTTTTTATAGATGGCGAAACAAATAAGGGGGAATAAAAGTCTCCGATGCCAAGAAACTGAAAGGCCTAGAAAAAGAAAATGCAGAGTTAAAAATAACTGGTAGCAGAGCTTACCTTGGACAACCGGATGCTTAAGGATGTGGTTTCAAAAAAGAGGTAAGCCTTGCCAGTTGTCGAACTGTAGCTGAATACCTGCAGAAAACGTATCAGGTTAGCGAAAGACATTCTTGTCGGCTGTTGAGTTTGCATAGAAGCACTAAAAGGAATACGTCAAAGAACAGCCGTGATTTTGAATTGCTATCTGAAATCCTAAATTATCTCAGAAGTGTCCACGTTTTAGCTATCGTAAAATTTTGAGGTGGTCAAATAAAATCGGACACTTTCCTTAGGCTGCTATTTTCAGCTCCATCTCTTTTTCAAATTCATTTGGGCTGAGATATCCCAAATAGGAGTGGCGCCTTCTGCTGTTGTAAAACATTTCGATATAATCAATGACGTCTCGCTTGGCTTCTTCCCGGGTGAGGTAGGAAGAGCCAAATACTCGTTCAGTCTTCAGACTTCCAAAGAAGCTCTCTGCAACTGAATTATCCCAACAATCACCCTTGCGACTCATACTGCTTTTCATCTGGCTCTTTCTGAGCAATT
>NZ_FNJI01000065.1 GCF_900104445.1 Desulforhopalus singaporensis
CGACTGCACTACTTGATCGTTTGACACATCATTGCGACATCGTAGAAACCGGCAATGAGAGTTATCGGCTGAAAAATAGAAAATAAGTTCATCATTTACTATCCGCCCCAGTTGAGTTCTGCCGCTCCGACGAGCATTTTGGTGGGCCCATTCTCGCGCCAGAACTCAATTGGGGCTACCTTGAGATGAAAGCTTTAAAATAACAGGATTAATGGAACCCCCTTTTTACTTTTTGGGGGTCATTTTTGGACGCTGACAGGGGGTCAATTTTGAATGCTGATTGACACCCTTTCTTTAGTGGAGACCCGATAAAAGTGCCTTCGAACGAAAGCGCCCATTTTAAGAAATTCGCTAACTAGCAGATATTATTGGTACACCCGGAGGGATTCGAACCCCCGACACCCGGATTCGAAGAGGTGTTTTCGTTCTGAATTGTCTTTGAAATCAGATTACTAGCTATGCGCGAATCTACATGTTGTAGATTAATTCTCCGTTGGGCTAATTTTTTACAACATAAAGATGAGGTTTTTTGATCTTTTTCTCGTTCTTTTTTTCTCGCATTCGCATCACTTCTTTTCCGATAAAATCACTTCCAACGTGGGTGTAAATTTTGTTCGTCGTCTCGATTGATGAGTGGCCCATTATCCGTTGCAGGGCATGCGGGTTCATTCCTTCCTCGGCGCACCAGGTTGCAAAACTGTGTCTCAGAAGATGGTGGCCCACCTTTCTTTTGATGCCGGCAGCTTTTCCGGCCCTAATCAATTCTTTTCTGATATTAAGGTACGGTTTTTCAGTTTCCGGGTTTACTGTGGCGTATCCGTCTATTTTCAATTCAAGAACGGACAGAGCAGCTTGTTCAAACCGATCTGTCATGAATGGTATTCGGCGTATCTTGCTGCCTTTGCCGCGGATATTGATTGCTTTAAACCGCTCGTCTATATCCTGAATTTTAACCGTCATTGCCTCTTGCCGACGAAGGCCCATGTCTGCCATTAGAAGGAAGATAAACTGGTAGGGCGGTTGTATGTGCTTGTAAATTTCGTTTACCTGGCGCCTTGTGAGCGGCTTTACTGGATCAGGAGTTGTTTTCTTCCGGCTGTATCGAGGCACCCGAAAGGGCAATTCCTCGGATCTCACATTTGCAGCCGCCCATTTAAGGATTTTAGAGATGTATGACAGGTGTTTGTTTATTGTTGATGGTGAGATTCCTTCAGCTTCGAGCTCTGTTTTAAAATCAGTAAAATGCTGCATGGTAAGCTGGTCCGGCCGTAACAGGCCCCACCGTGGAACCAGATGATTGTCAATAGTGGTATTGCAGTCTTCATACGTTCTTGCCGATACATCCTGCTTATATGCTTCAAGAAACGGCAGAATCAGATCTTTGATTCGCTCATTATAGACTTTTTCTTTTTTAGGAGTGCTGCGGATTTCCTTTTCGTATTGGCAAGCGGCCTCGTAGGTCCCTTCGAACGTTATATGCTCACGGTTCCTCCCATAGCCGATATCAATGGTCCAATAGGTTTTCCCTGGATAGCTTTTATACTTTGTTTTGTGAGGGCGGACTGACATTCATACTCCTTTATGGTCGACACATCCCGCAAGCACTATATCCTGATTTGATAGCATCTTCCCTGCGATTGAAGGACTGAATACAGTTCTTGCAGTTGTAATTCCGGCAGTTCGGCGAATGAAAATTGTGTGACTTCACGTTCCCATGGTAGGCACTGGAGCCGGAGACATAATTTCCTGCTGATTTCTGAACGTAACTGCTGTTTTTCGATCCTTTTCGCCACTGCCAGGGAGGTATCGGATCTGCGTCTTTCCATAGCCCCAATTGTTTGGCCCGGGCGCGGCCCTCTATATCCTTCCATTTTCCACAAAATGATGCTCTGCAGTATCTAAGGTATTGCCAGGCAAGACCGTTTTCAATAAGGCTTTGGTTTACATTGACGCCGTCGACTGTAACGACACCTACGGCCCGACCGTATCTGTCTGTATCGTAGACCTCCACCTGTGCAGTTTTACGAGCAGTTATATTTGATGTATGTCTTTTGGCAGCCCGACCGAAAGCCTGCTTACTTTCCGGACAATCTATCCCGTAAAATCTGATTTTGTGCTGATTTTTCTCTGCATCCAGAATGGTAATTGTGTCACCGTCGGCGATACCGACAACTTTACCTGTGATAGTCTGAGCGCTAATCTGCAAAGGAAGAACGAGGATAATTATGAGTGTTAAAAGGTAAACGATTTTATTTATAACAATACTATTTTTCACCAGTATCGATCGATCTGCAGTTTGTGCTTAAGAAACTCAAGCAGGTCAGGATCCTCATCTTCCAGTTCTAGAAATTCAGCTAAGATAGCTCTCTGTTGTTTTGGCCCATACAGGCTCCATGCTTCAAAGAGGTCTTCTAGTTGCTCTGGAGTCATTGTGTGCTATCACGCGTAACTCAAACAAAAGCTATCCTTCAATTGTTCGGAACATTGTCAAGTATATAGGCTACACCTGCTGTATGGGGCTGTCAATGTAAAGAAAATATGTCGCATATGAACATCTAATCAAACCTAATATTGAGAAATATTATTATTTTGCCGACAATCATTGCCATAAAACAAAGAAAAAAATCATTCAATTTTGGAAGAGAAATTTACACCTTTAAAAAATGTCTATGATAAAATAAAAGAGAAAGAGTTTTGAAATATTTATTTTTTTTGCAAGAAAAACATAGTTCAGAGGGAAAAAATTATGAATGCTTCCAAAAACTTAGCAGTTCTCGTTTTTTTACTATTTTTACTAGTTGGATGCGCTCAACAACATACAATTAACAATGAATTGTTCCCAAAAACAGAGGTGATATCAGAGCTCTTATTACCGGATATTGAATTGAAAATTGTATGCCAAAAACAAAAAGATTCGGTTTATGTTTCATACATTGGAGATGAAAAAGGAAAAATATTATTAGTTGTTTTTACCCATGAAAAATTTAAAGAACCAAGGAAAAACATCTACGCAGGAACGACGAGCGGTGGTTTGCCGCCAGGAGCCACTCTTAATTGGGGATACGTGTTTGATCGGAATCATGATGGAAAAGTCGACTATTTATCGTTTCTTGACGGTGGGAACGTGGTAGTGCCTGACGGTTGGCAAGGAGATCTACCCAATCTCAACAAGGCCATTACTGCAGAAGAGCTCAAATTTATTATGGCTAATATGAGATTAGTGTTTTGGCATATGGTTGACGATAACTTCGATGGCTTTCCAGATAGAGTTATAGTTTCATTGCGAAATATCGATAATGGATTGATTGATGGTCTAATGGATGCGCGAGATAGTGATTTTGATGGAAATTTTGACTTTTGCAAATCCTATCAAGGTAATTTTTCATATGAAAACGGAGATTGTATTAAATCAGAAAATGGATATAAAGTACAAGGCAAACAAATAAGTGGATTGCAGGAAGTACCCCCAAACAGTAAACCTTCATTCTATCGTATAATGAATGAAGTAGCAGACGAATGTAACTTGTCAGATGATTCATATTATTATTAAAAAACACTATTGAACATTCTAATAATTATGATGTATTTCCATTGGACTACGTTTGAATCACAGCAAATGTTTGTTTTAATAAAAGTTATTTTTTGTTTTTTTAAAATACCTAATATTTTAATATCTGGAAATTAACACTTGATGCGTCATCATTGTACATGAATTATTTCATACATAACGTTGAGAAAACATCTTAAAAACAACTTTTAAATAGAGTTTTTATGAAATATAACAAAATTACAAAAAAGATTAGTGTACTGTTTTTATTTATATTAGTGACAAGTGGATGTGCGCCTTTGTCACCTACCGAAAAAGCTGAAATAGAATATATCAATCAGTTAATGTTTCGCGCTATAAATTGTATAAATTACGAAGTAATTGAATTAGATGATGGTGCTAGTGATCCCGCTAACCTCACGGAATCTGTATTAAATAAATGTCAACAACAATGTTTGTCCTATGGTAAGGCTGATGCCATTAATAAAAATAATGTTTTTACAACAAAAAACTCGGTTGAGAAATGTCGAAAATATGCTTTGTCACGTATATCATATGAAAGAGAATCAATCGAGAAAGAAGGGATTGTTTCTCAATATCACATTGGTGATTGGCTTTATCTTGAAGCTGATCAAAAAGATAATAAAGTATATCAGCTTTGTACTAATTCAACTAATTCATATAATAAATTGACAATTTTTTGCAATGTTCCTGATCCCTCATCAGGTTATGCTTACATCCCTTTTATATATATAAGTTTCGACAAGGAGATAGGCTGGAATTATATTGATAAAGATAAAGATTCGAGCCTTTATAACGTTTTTGCTAAAGTTATATATGATGGTCAATTTCCTATGTTAGATCATAGATCTTTATGGAAATTTAAAGAAGGTACAAGTGAAATTGCAAAGGCAGGTAAGGCTGTACATTATTTTATTGATAAACTTAAAAAAGCAGAGAGAATCGACGTATATTTAAATGACGATTACGCTCCGATAAAATTCAATATTAAAGGTATTTCCGAAGGGGTGAAGAAGCTGGAAGAATCATGTTCTACATTTTACTTAACTGGTGAAGAACAAACATAATTGAACATCTGTAATAAAACAAAATAAATCTCTCAGAAGATAACAAGATATTCCTGTTAAGGGCTAGACTGGATTATATTGTAATCCGGTTATTCCTACTTTACCTCACGTTCTAACTAGACCGCCCGATAAATAAAATTAAAATCTTCTCAAATGTAATAACCAAGCTGTCAAGTGAGCGACGAGATTCAGCAAATTCAAGCTATTAACCCAGTTAGTATTTTAATCCAATAACTACTCTAAATTTTACAAATATCAAAAAAAAATCAACAAGGTTCTATCCTTGGAATCGATCTTATTTTCTTGCCGTATTAATATGCTGAATGGTCACCTATAGTTTTGTCTATATTGAGAGTCAGGACTCAGGCTATTAATCCGGTGGGCAAATAGAAAAAATTTTTGCAAACGATATCGATAGACAGAATTTCCTCACCTCTACCCTCAAATGATTCTTTTCAAACTGCTGCATTTGTAACATAACTCTTAAAAGCGATATCGACTATTCAAAGTTCGCCTTGAAATCTCATGGTTTAAATTTAATCCTATTAATTAACGCACCGTCTTCATTATAAAAAACCGCACCATTGGATTCTTTTATAACATAATGACATTCTGTTGTTCCGTTAAACAAGGCTGGTATCTTTCGACACCATCGATCATTATCCACCCACCACTTGCCTTCGTAATGTCCTGAAATTTTATATGTTTTTGCTTTAGTTATTTCAACAATCAATCGATCTTTATCCATAAAATGTAAAACAAAACTATTGCTTGTTCTGCTTTCAACACCTTCACCAACACGGCCAAACAAAAAGTCTCTAATTTCATTTCCTTTTAAAGCCTGTGTTTTAATTTTATTTAAATTGTATGTTGGAAATATTTCTTTGTAATATTCTGATAAATAATTATTTAGTTTTTTTTCATCATCGTTAATAACAATGCGATCTCCAACAGCATATAAACGGCAGTTGGCTGCCTTTTTTCTGCAGGATTGTATTGCAGTTTCGACAGCTTGTTCTGATTTCCTGTACCCATAACTCCATCCTGATTTATTTCCATCAACTTGAATTGCAAAAGCTTTTAAGTGAGGATACAATATTGGATCGGAATATTTGTTGAATGATTTTTGCTGTGCTGGAGAAAGTTTCAAATCAACTGACACATCTACTTGTTTATCTGACAGATAAGATGTAAATTTAATTTCGTTTTCAAAGTTTGTGTGTAAAATAGAAAGTGTTTGTTTTTGTTTTTTTGATAACTGTGTCGTGTTACGCCATTCCCAACAATCATACACTGGCAATACTTGAACATATTGCAAATAATAAATATCATGTCGATAAGTAAATCTAGCAATATTATGTATTAATGCGCATCCGTTGTCTTTTAGATTAGCACTATCGCAATAATACCAAGTTTTGCCCAAAATCTCAGTTGTTCCTGTTGAAATTTTACTATCGCTAGGGATATGTGAAAATATCCATGTAGATGGTTCATAATAATAATCAACCTTGTTTTCATATGGTATGTGATTAAAATGGTCAATATAAACAAATCTGTTTTCGTTATTTGCAAATATATATCTTGAGCTATTTTTTTTATCAGCAATATATTTATGGTATCCTACCATTTCAACTTTAATACTGGGACTGTCAGATGAATAATAAGTATTCTCATTAATCAAGCCTCTCTTTGGCATAGCGCAACTAGAAAAAACTAAAATAGATAAAATCAAAATTAATCTTTTCAAAATATACATTATAAACTCCTTGTAAAATTACATAAAAAAATATGCTATTAGGTTGCTAAGGCGAACCATGATTAGCGAATTATTTAGAATTCATAGAGAGATACAAAGTCACAAATGCGGTGTTTTTTTTAAACAAACGATTTTTTTTGTCGACAAACAGCCTTTTTAATAATTAATAATAAATACTGAATTTGCAGTTTCTTTAAACTTCTTGATTTTCTCCCTTTGGGCTTGATTATACAAATCAGGCTTATCCCATTGTTCATGCATCTCTGAGACTGATTCAATGTAATCAACATGGTATTTCCCATTATTATTAGGCCCAAAAAGTAAACCTACGCTTTGATTTAAATAAACGCCATCCAACAAATACCCATTAGCATAAACGGCGTCTTTTAGATCCCGCAATGGGTTATCGTAAAAAAAAGTGCAATATTGATAGATTGTGTTGCCAATTCTCTTTACACCATGATCTATTTTAAATTTAACGTTGCTATAAATATCTGACAACCATGCCCCTTTGGAACTTTTAGAAATCCAAACATAAACAGCACGTTTTACATATTTATTTTTAATATGTGCAAAAACAAACACTTGGTTTTCAATAGAGGTACCACCAGCCGCATCTTCATATTTCAGAAACCTGGTACTTGTATTTTCACAACAAAATGTCAACTCGGGATCGTTTATAATAATCTTCAATTCTGGCATTCTCTCTGATAACAATGTGTTATTTTGAACTGAGATTTTGCTAGGGGCACAACTTGCTAAAAGAATACTCAAAAAGATCAACAAGAAATTTCTCATCATTTTACCCTCCGTTAAACAAATAGCGTTTTTACGGCGTCCCTTCCCGATCTGACCAAATAAAAAGCCGAGCTACCTTGTAAAAAGGCAACCCGGCTTTCTCTAAAGATCCGTAGCTTTCCGTCCCTGTCTTGCGACAGGTTTGGCTTTATCTTTTAATGTTAAACCATATATTGATTCTTCATTTTACATTGTAATTTTCGTGAAACACAACACCACAACGTGGTAGCTTTTGTAGCTTGCCGAAATTGTTAGGTAGTTAAGATAATATTTTTTTGAAATTTGATAAAATTAACGCTCGGTGCTACTGGAAGGCCTCGAGATCGCAGATAGGTTGAGAATGAATCTCAGGAGATAAATTATAGCATGAAATTCAGGAGAATAGTGCAGGATTACATCGAGCGCAGCACTGTGATACGGGATCATAGGCGATCTTCTCCCGCCGGACAGGGGTTGGTTGTTGTTAATATTGGGGCTAAGTTTAGGTATCAGCAGCAAGGCAATGCTTAATGTTAAAAATGCAAGTTAAATTATCAGAGATACACCCCATCTTGCAACCAACAAAGACGTGCCAATTACCGCGAGCACAATACAGCAACCACTATTACCAGGAGGTTGTTGGCCTCCTTGGTTTTTGTTTTGCTTCTCGTCAAAAAACAAACACGTTTCAATAACGCCATCACCATCGTCATCAAGTAGATCCAAGGGGTCTTCGTCTAAATCCATTTCTTTGGCTTAAGTTATAGTTATCCTGAGTATTGTGCTATTTGTTCTCGCACAGATCGAAGATGCTGCTCTTCAATATGCCTACCTTCACGATGAGCATAGTGGAGGGTCTTAATCACAGAACAACCAGGCAACACTTGTTTGATCTTTTCCGTAAATTTGTGTGCTGGCCCACCTGACAGAATGACTATTGAAGGGGCCAGTAACTTAATTAATGGCTCAGTATGTCGACTAAAACATTCATTGAGCATACCTGCTGGGTAGCGATTATTTGCATCGGCGCACCAGGCAATATTCGCCATGGCGATGTTAGCCAATAATAGGCCTAAACCATCACAATAATAATGAAGATACCTTCCTGGTGGAGTCCCCCAACACTGCATATATTCGGTTTGGAAAGCGAAGAGTTCATCCAAACTCTTCTTTCCATCTCTGTAATCATGAAGCCATTGACTGAAATTTTTATTTGACTTCCTTTTTTCAGGACTATTTCCTGCACCTGGATTAAGGGCAATAATCATGATTCTGTGAATCGAAGAAAAATAGTTTTTGCCTATGAGACGGGGCTGGGCGATGTCGATATTCGCTTGAACCGCCATCCCCCTTTCAAAACAACTCCGGCACTCCATTGATTTCTTGAAGAGGGCCTCCACGGCAGAAATATTTTTTGCTGTATAAATGTACTCACTTTGTAACTGAACTTTCTTTTCGGGTACAACTTTATGTGCCTTCGACCTTATGTTGGTTTTAGCTGCGGTCGGTTGTTTTTCAGCATTGGCTTCCACCCGATTCTGCGCAGGCAGGTATTGGTGAATTGCATCATAAAAACGCATTGTCCGCTCGGCAAGAATCCTACTCAAGCCGGTAATATCGTGATCAGCACGCCCTCGTGGCACTGAGCAGGTCATAATCTTGCATCGCTGTTTGGCCCCCTCGTTGACCCATCTCAACGGTTCACCGAATTTATGTTCTATGATCTGTTGGTGTCTCTTAATATCGTCATAAAGCTCTTCACTGTCGTCTTTCCTCTGGATACAGACCTCCACCCATGACTCGTTAAGTTTACACGTTGTAGAATAGTAAAGACCAGCCATACCGGTGCTGATATGGATATAATGCTTGTTCTTCCTGATTGCCGAATTCTGATAAAGGTCTGTTGTTTGCTTAGCGACATCGAGGAACTGCTTCCAGAAAAACCGTTTTTCCTGCTCAGAAGACATAAGCCTTTCTCCAATGCGTTTATATTATTAGACATAATGTTTGACAGAAGGAGACCTGCCTACCTTGCCAACGTGGGTTAGAATGAAAGTGTGCAACATTCACCCCAGAGCCATAACCAAGGAGGCAGGTCATGAGAAAGCATACCATAAAATACGTAGGATTGGATGTTCATAAGGACACTATAGTTATCGCCATAGCCGATGAGGAGCGCTCAGGAGAAACCAGGAACTACGGGGCGATTCCGCATACGATAGATGCACTGGAGAAATTTCTACGGAAACAGTTGTCTCAGGGAGTTGAGTTGCGATGTGCTTACGAAGCAGGCCCCACAGGATTCGGACTCTATCATTATCTTCGGAATAACGGT